>JAWKWD010000016.1:0-121424 GCA_041397805.1 Hyphomicrobiaceae bacterium | reverse complement strand
CCGATCCTCTCGCGGCCCTTCCAGCATGCTCGCCGGCAGGCCGCTGGCCGAGCCCTTCATGCCGCCGTCGGCCTGGTAGACGATGGGAATGCCACCCATGCCCGTTTCCAGAACGATGGTCCGTCCGGCGACCAGCTTGTGCAGCGTGTTGCCGGTCGGCGATGCCGTCTCCGCCCACGCGCCACCCCAGCACCACACCCCGACCAGCGCGCACACACGCGGTACGCTACGCAAAATCCCCATTCCCCGCCTCCGTGCCCCTCGGGCTGTCATGCAGGCGTCATGAACCCGAAATGACAGGAAGCGGCATCGGATGTCGTCGAGAAGGTTAACGCGCCACTGGCCTGCGATGCCCCCGGTTCACGCGAGACCGTCCCCCCGGCCCAGCCACGACCAGATGACGGCCATTACGACGAAATAGGCGCTCGCGACCCCGAGTACGATCTGCGCGACCGTACCGCCCGGGAATCCGGTGCCCAGCACCCAGAGGCCCGCTGCGATCCCTGCCCCGGCAGCGCCGACGCTTGGCCTGAAGCACCGCTTGACGCGCATCGGATGGATCCAGTGCATCGGCACGAACGCCAGGAGGCTGAGAACGACGCAAATCGCCAGCGCGAGCCAAGCCGCGGCGCCCCAGGCGAACAGGCAAAACGCGACGATGTTCCAAACCGCCGGGAACCCGACGAAGCAATGATCATCGGCTTTGCTGCTCCTGTCGGCAAAATGATAAAGCGAGCTCAGCAGTACCAGCGCCGCTGCCGCCATCCCGGCCGTCCCGACCAGAAACCCGCCACGGATGAGCGCGATCACGGGCACGAAGACGTACGTCACGAAATCAATCACCAGATCGAGCCGCTCGCCGGAGAAGCGAGGCACGTTGACGTCCACCCGAACCGCTCTCGCCATCGTGCCATCGACCGCATCGATCACGAGCGCCACGAAAAGCCAGGCGAACGCTGCCTCGAACCGACCATCCAGCACGGCCAGGGTCGCGAGCAGCGCGCAGACGCTTCCAAGGGCAGTGAAGAGATGAACCGCATAGCCGGCGAGCCGCATCCCGGCGCCCATCCTCGCCATCCTCACCTCCCAAAACAAAAGGAGCGCCGCAGCGCTCCCCGTCAGTCAGGCGATGCTATATCCGTGTGTCGAAACGCGCATCAGAAACGATGCTTGAACGACCCTCGGATCTGCACGTCGTCACCCGGCAGGCTCTGACCCTGTCGCTCGGCCTCCTCGGCCTTCTCGTTGACGCCGTAAAGCAGCTCCAGACCGAAATCGAATTTCGGCAGCACCCCAAGCTTACCCAATCCCGGAATGCGCACCTCGACGCCCGTCGACGGGGCGACCGATACGCCCGTGTCCTTGAGATCGAGCGGCGCTGGCGTCGCCGGAGCAATCTTCGCGTCCGGCTGCTCTTGTTGCCTGGTAGCAACCCCGCCTTGGCTCTCCTGAAACGCTAGCGCGGCCGGGCTGACTGCCCAGATCACACCGCCCACCAGCATCCATTTCAAGCGTCCCATGATCCTCGAATCCCGCGTCTTCTACGCCGCACGCAGATTTACGCCTTAGATGACCCCACACTCTGGCGAACTCAAGTCATGATCCACAGCCGTAAATGGACACATAACATTTGTCCCTCTGCTGTGTTCTTTGCGCCATGGTGCACGACAGCCACACCCCAGCGTTATGCAGTCAAGAGAAAGGCCGCCGAAAGGCGGCCTTTCCGAGTTCTGGGTACCTGCGATCGACTTAGAAGTCGATGCGGGTGCCGACGATGAAGGTCGAGAAGTCCGCAGACTGCGCAACACCGTTCAGGCGACCATCGAGCTGGAAGTTCTTGTAGGTCGCGAAGATCTGCATCGCAGCCGCGTCGATGTACTGGTTCACACCGATGCCCCACTGGTCGAAGCTGGTGTTGGTCCAGTCGGTCGCGCCAGCCAGGAAGCGGGCCTGCTCAAGACCACCCTCGCTCGACGAGTACTCGCCGAAGAGCACCGTGTTGCCGATGCCGAAGAAGTTCTTGTTCAGACCACCGGAAAGGTGCCAGTTGACCAGATCCGGGCCGTTGTAGCGAAGGGCGGCGCTGTTGTTGCCGTCCATCGAACGGTTCGCATAGGCGGCCGTCAGGAAGAGACCGGTCGGGACATGCAGGATAGAGGCAGATCCCTTGATCTCTTCGACTTCCACGTTGCAGTTGTTGACGCAGCTGACCGAGTTGGCACCCGTGGTGATGCCGCCGACCGGCGCGTTGAACTCGGTGTCGTTCAGGTAGCCGATGCCGAAGGCGATGCGGACACCATTGAACTCACCGGCGTAGCGCAGAGCGATATCCCAGAGGTTATCCTCGGCGACCGCAGCCTGCACCGTGAAGCCGGCCAGCGACGGCGTCTCGTACAGGACGTGGTTCGTGCGGAACGTATCGAAAGACGTATGGCCGCGGACCGCGTTGCCCCAGGAGCCCGGCAGGAACACGCCAGCGCTGTTGCGCAGCGCAAAGGCACCATTGTAAAGGCCGATGTCCATCGTGCCGGCGGCAGAACGGTTGCCGAGGTCGATGAGCACCAGGTTGTCGGTCGCCGACGAACCCTGGCCGACCTTCACCATACCGAGGCGCTTGTGCTTCAGGTAGACGGTGCTGTCGCGGAGGCAGCTGTCCGTGCACTCGCCCCCGTCATCACCCTGGCCGGAGCCGTTGGCCACCGCGCCGTTACCCTGGTTCATGCCAGAGATCGAGTGACGGTTGACGCCGAACTCATAGAGGAAGCCAGCTTCCAGCTCGGGGCTGATCTTCGCGGAGCCGCGCAGGCGCCAACGCGAGAAGATGTTGCCGCCGTCGCCGATGTACGTGTCGGACTGGGTGCCGTCGTCCCACCACATCACGTTGTGGCCGACGAAGCCCGAGATCTGCACGGACACCTTGCGGTTGCCCTTGCGAACGGTCGTCGCCTCGAGCTCAGCGATACGCTCCTCGAGATCGGCGCAGCAAGAGCCGCCAAGATCCGCCGCGTAAGCCGTCGAACCCATCAGGGCCGTGACCGCCGCCGCGATGGCGAACTTTGTGGTCGTCTTCATTCTTGGTCTCTCCAGTTCTTCTTTCGTGCAGGAAGCAGCACGCGCAGCCCGGCGCTGGCTTCCGTGTCCCTTCGAGACCGCACGCACGCGCGTGAAGCGCACGCCGCCTCGGAGAGACGCGAATTTGACGCTGAAGCAACGATACGAACTCTGGAGAACTCCGTGCGGAGGGTCTCGCGTTTGGCGCCGGGCTATGCTTCCTGCGCTTCTGCGACCGGTTCGAGCGGCTTGCGCCTCTCAACTCCGACCCGGTGACCGACTGGCTCGTCTTATGAACCAACCGCACGACTCGACTGGTGAGTCAGGCTTAGTGCAGTCGTGGAACGTCGGCAAACATTGCTGTGTGCATGCCTGAAGGAAACGGGCCACTTGTTGCTCGCGCGCCACGAAGTACCGCATGTTCTTTATTCGTTCCGCATTGGATTAAGCAAACCTTGCGAGATTGGCGCCCCTGAGCATGCCGCTCGCGCACGGCAGAAGCCTCGAAATCCCTGAATCCCTACGAATCGGACCTTTACCGGTGTCGACTCACCTAGCCGATCTGCGGAAAGCGGCCTTCCACCGGATATTCGGGATCCGTGTAGCCGGCAGTCGAGGGATGACCGGGCGCTACCAAGGCATCCACGAGCGCCTCGTCCTCACGGCTCCAGCTGTAATCGAGCGCCCCGAGATAGCTGCACCATTGCTCGAACGTGCGCGGCCCGGCGATGACTGAGGTCACCGCAGCGTTGTTGAGCGCCCAGGCCACCGCGAGATCGACCAGCGTCCGCCCTCTCGCTTCCGCGTGCGCTTTCAATCGCTGCGCAATTTCGAGCGATTCCGGTCGCCACTCCGTCTGCATCATCCGGCGATCATTGCGTCCCGCGCGCGTATCAGGAGGCGCATTGCTGCCCGGCTGGTACTTGCCCGACAAAATCCCCCGCGCGAGCGGGCTATAGGCGGCAATGCCCAGATTGAAGGCCCGCGCCGCTGGAAACAGCTCGACCTCCGGCATCCGGCTCATCAGATTGTAGCAGGGCTGCAGCACGACCGGCGGCGGCGCTCCGGCGTCCCGGCAGGCTTGCGCCACCACCGGGATGTGCCAGGCTCGCACGTTGGAAAGTCCCCAATATCGGATCTTGCCCGCCTGGATCAGGTCGCCGAACGTCCTCGCGATCTCGACCCAGGGAACGGTGGGATCGACGCGGTGGATATATTGAATGTCGATCCAGTCGGTGCCGAGCCGCCGAAGCGAAGCCTCGGTCGCCTGAATCACATTGCGGCGCGACAGGCCCCGGTCGTTCGGTCCCGGTCCCATCGGTTGCGCAAGCTTCGTCGCCAGCACCCAGTGTCCTCGCCGACCGCTAACCGCGCGCCCCGTCACCTCCTCCGAGCGCCCCTTCTCGTACGTGTTCGCCGTGTCGATGAAATTGATCCCTTGATCCGCGGCATGTGCCACGATCCGCCCGGCTTCGTCAGCCGCACAGGGCCCGCCAAACATCATCGTGCCGAGGCAGATGGGCGAAACCTTCAAGCCGCTCGATCCGAGAGGACGATACGAGGTCGCGGACATGGGCAGCTCCCTTTGACTGACTGAATTCCTGGCCGCTCTTTGCCTATCAGGCATGGCACCGATTGACGAGCGCCGCCGCCTATGCCTGAACTTCGGGCAAGCGGCTGCATCTGAATGCCGCGAGCGGGAGAGATGCCAGTCATGCAGAAGCGGGCGGACGACGGGACTCGGGCCCCGGGGGTTGCCTTGATCCTGGCCGCGCTGGGCCCGTTCGGGCTCGGGTATTTCTTCTCTTATCTCTATCGCGCAGTGAATGCGGTCGTCGCCCCGAACCTCGTGCGCGACGTCGGACTGACGGCGGCTGAGCTGGGCCTCCTCACCTCGGCCTATCTGCTCTCGTTCGCGCTGTTCCAGCTCCCCCTCGGAATTCTCCTCGATCGCTTCGGACCGCGTCGCGTGCAGGCCGCGCTCGTGGCGACCGGCGGCTGCGGCGCGCTGCTTTTCTCGATCGGTCAGGATACCCTGACCCTGGCCCTCGCCCGCGCCATCATCGGCATCGGCTTTGCGGGTGGCCTGATGGCGAGCTTCAAGGCTGTCGTCTTGTGGGTGCCCGAGCAGCGACGCGCGCTCGCCAACGCCTGTGTCATGTCCCTCGGCGCGATCGGCGTCATTTCGGCCTCGACCCCGACAGTCTGGCTCGTTCAGCTCGTCGGTTGGCGTGGCGCCTTCGTCTGGCTCGGCGTCGTGACCCTGCTCGTCGCCGCCGCCATCTTCTTCATTGTGCCGGAGCGCCGTGTCGACACCGGCGCATCGAGCACGCTGAAGCAGCAGATCGCCGACGTCGGCCGCATCTACCGCGATCCGGTCTTCCTGGCACTGGCGCCTGTTCTCGCCATCCCGGCGGGCTCCCACATCGCGCTGCAGACGCTGTGGTCCGGTCCCTGGTTCCGCGATGTCGCTGGGTTTACCCCCGTTGGTGTCGGCGAAGCCCTGATGGTCATGGGGATCGCGTTCCTCATCGGCGTCCTTTTGAGCGGCGTGACGGCCGACCGACTGATCCGGCGCGGCGTCAGCCTGCTCGACGTCAATCTCGGCTTCCTCCTGGTCTATCTCGTCTCGCTCACGGCCATCATCGTGGAGGCCCCTGTCCCGCCGGTCATATCATGGGCAATCTTCGCGATGACCGGTCACACCGCCGTGCTCGCCTACCCCTGGCTGGCGGGCTACTTCGGTGCGGCGCTCTCGGGCCGGTCGAACACGGCTGTGAACCTGCTCATGTTCGGCTATGCCTTTCTCGTCCAGTCCGCTGTCGGCTGGATCATCGACCTCTATCCGCAGACCGCTTCGGGCGGCTATTCACCCGCGGGCTACCGCATGGCCTTCGGCATCGTGCTCGCCACGCAGTTGCTGTCGCTGGCGTGGTTCCTGGTCAACCGCGGGCGTCTGCGCCGGGCTGAGCCCTTCCGCCATAGCGCACCCGTCAGGGTCGGAGACGAGGGAGAACGGTCCTGGGAGACCGGCCCCGCGAGCTGAGCGTCGGCGGCTGCCGGCGCCCACGCGCCGGGTGACCCGCACCAACCTCACGCGAGGTTGTAGATCTTCGCCATCTCTGGGTCCCGGCTCGCCACCAGTTTAGCAAGGTCGACGATCACCTTCGCCTGCTTCCAGGTTGCATCGTCCTGGAACTTGCCGTCGACAATCGCAGCGCCCGTGCCATCGGGCATGGCAGCGAGGATCTTGGCTGCGAAAGCTACCTCCGCCGGATCCGGTGAGAACACCCGCTTGGCAATGTCGATCTGCGTCGGATGCAGCGACCACGCCCCGAGGCACCCTTGCAGGAACGCGTTGCGGAACTGCGATGCACACGCCGCCAGATCCGAGAAGTCACCGAACGGCCCGTAGAACGGCTTCAGCCCGTACATCAGGCAGGCATCGACCATTTTCTGCACCGTGTAGTGCCAGAGATCCTGCTGAAAGGCCATGCGCGGCGCTTTCGCGTCGGCCCCTGCCGCCATGTCTGCCAGCACCGCATAGTCCGGGTGGCCACCCCCGACGCGGGTCGTTTTCATGCCTCGCGAAGCCGCGAGATCGGCCGGCCCGAGGCTCATTCCATGCATGCGCGGCGATGCACCGGCGATGGCCTCCACATTCCGCACGCCCTCCGCCGTCTCGAGGATCGCGTGGATCAGAATCGGTTTGCCGATCGTGTGCTTGGCCTCGAGTTGCGCAAGCAGCTGATCGAGATAGTGAATGTCCCACGGCCCCTCGACCTTGGGCAGCATCATCACATCAAGCTTGCTTCCGACGGCCGGCACGATCTCCAGGATGTCGTCCAGGCCCCAGGGCGAGTTCAGGCAGTTGATCCTAGTCCAAAGCCCTGTGGCACCGAAATCGTTGTCGCGCGCCATCGCCACGAATCCTTTGCGCGCGTTCTCCTTCTGGTCCGCCGGAATGGCGTCCTCGAGGTTACCGAGCACGACGTCCACCTGCTTGATCAGGTCCGGCACCCGGGCGCGGATCTTCTCGTTGTGCGGCGGTACGAAGTGGATCATGCGCTCGAGACGAACCGGCAGGCTTCGGTATGGTTCGGGCGCTCCCGTTGCGAGGGGTGCGTAGAACTTGGCAGGCGTGCGGGTCGGGTTCATAGGGCTTGGCTCAGGCGAATTTCGATTGATCCTGTGGCCTTGTAGCCGTCTTTGCTGCGCTGCGAAAGCCTCGGGCGGGCCCGCAGCTCAAACCGCGGGCGCCGAGCAGGCCGGCGCTTCTCGAGCAGGCCGACCGGCTGCCGCTTCACTCCCCATTCCTTCCATGAATCGCGTGTTCCACCACATCCACTGCTCGGGATGCTCTCGGATCCATTCGCCGAACACCGCGAAAATCTCGGCCATCAAGGCCGTGGCATCGGCCTTCTTGTCCTTCGTCCGGTCGACGGCAACCTCTCGGATTTCATAGACGAAGCGGCTCGTCTCGCCGACCCGCAGGCAGCGCCCGAGCCAAACGCGCGCTCCGAGATGCCGCGCGATCCCGGCCGGAGCCGTCGTGAAGCGGGACGTCCGGCCAAGAAACGGCAATGGCTCGCCCCGGCGGTCGAAGTGATCGACCACGAAGCCGAGCGTTCCCCCTGATCTCGCACGGTCGATCAGGCGCCGCGCCGTTCGCTGTCCGCTTCCGTCGCTGTCTTCGCGGTCGCCCTTGGCCAGCAGCCCGCCCGGAAAGAGTGCCCCGCGCGTCTCCTTGAGCCAGGCATCGATCAGCGGGTTGTCGAGCGGCTTGTAGACCCCGGTCGGCGGACGGCCGAAGATCCCGAACGGCCGGATGGCGAGCTCCCAGTTGCCCATATGCAAGGTGCAGCCGACGATCGGACCGGGTTCCTCGGCCCTGCTCGCCCATGCGTCGCGATCCACGATCCGGATCCTGTTCGGATCGGCCAGCAACCGGTCGAGAACGAGCGTTTCCGCGAACGTTCGCCCCATATTGGCCCACATCGCACGCGCGATCCGGCTCCGCTCGGACTCGGATTTTTCAGGAAACGCAATCGCTAGATTGGAGAGCGCCCGACGATTTTGCCGCAGCCGAGGCCCGACCGCTCGCATGAGCACGGCACCGATCGCGGCAAGCCGCTCGACGGAAACGCAACGCGCCAGTGCCAGCACCGCGACAAGCGCCGCGTATTCCAGCCGATGTTTCAGGCTCGGACGCCTGTCGCTGCCATCCCCTGCTACGACCATCGGCGGTTCGACCACATCCATTGCTCGGGTGCTTCGCGGATCCACTCCTCGAACTCCCGCTGCATGGCCGCCGTGACCGACCTGACGTCATCGCCCGGGTTTGACGTCCGCGGCACCTTCAGCTCCTTGATGTCGACCACGAACCGGCTTTCCTTCCCCACCCTGAGACATCGAGCGAGCCAGATGCGGGCCCCGAGGCGGCGCGCAATCATCGCCGGGATCATCACGGAACGTGCATCCTGCCCGAAGAACGGTACCGGCAGACCACTCTTGTCGTAGAGATCACAGACAAGCCCCAGCCGACCGCCGTTTCGCACGAAATCCGTTATCTGCCGTGCCGTCCGCTGCCCTTCCTCCCAGCTCCCATCGACCTTCCCTTTGCCGAGCAGCCCCCCGGGGTAAAGATCGCGTCTCTGATGACGAAGGAAGGCATCAACATATGGGTTCTTCACGGTCCGGTAGACGGCCGCCGGGTTGGCCCCTGCCACAACGAGCGGCCAGATGGCGAGCTCCCAGTTTCCCATGTGCAGCGAGCAGCCGATCGCCGGTCCGAGCTTGTCCTTGTAGCGCCCGAACACGGCCGCGTTGGCGATCCGGATACGCTTCGGCTCCCGGATCAGACGATCGATCTGCATCGTCTCCGCCATGACGCGTCCAAGGTTTTCCCACATGGCACGCGCGATCGCCTCGCGCTCCCCGGGAGACTTTTCGGGAAACGCGATGGCGAGATTGGCCAGCGCCCTCTGATGCCGGCGCAGCCGTGGCGCGATCACCCCCCATGCTCGCGCAGATACCGACGCCGCCACGTCGATCGGCATCAGCCGCACGATGCCGACCAGCACCAGCAGCAGCGCGTATTCGAGGCGATAGCGCAAATCCACTAGCACAGACGACATGAACGAATCGGCACTCCCCGATCCCGCGATTCCCCGCGCCACCGAGGCGCAGCCACGGGACGTTTCCGAGCGATGCAATTGCAACCGAAACGCCGAGCGTCAAGCGAGCCCGGAGCCGCAGCCCCGCTTTCCACACAGAAAAGGCGACCGCGTGCCCCTCGATTAGTTCGGACTCGAGCCGTCGCGCTCGGCGACCGGCTGCATCAATCTCGGAAGCTCGCCCCCGGGGCCCATCCCCTCCCGCATGAAGAAGCGGCGTAGAGGACCGATCGTCTTCAGAGCTGCAAGGCCTGCGCCCCGGACCATGTCGACCGGCAGCAATCCTGCCAAGAGCGACATGTTCAGGCTGTCGACCACCGCCGTCCGCATCGCCACATCGCCACGTCGCGCGCGATCGTAGGCCTCAAGAAGCTTCACACCACCCGGGTCCTCGTCGAAACTGATCGCATCGGCGACGAGATCGGCAAGCCATGCGACGTCCCGCAGACCCAGATTGAGCCCCTGCGCCCCAATCGGCGGCAGGCGATGACCCGCCTCACCCACGAGCGCGATCCTCCGAGCCCCGAGCCTCTCGGCAGTCACACCTGAAAGCGGAAAGCTGGCTCGCGCACCCACTTCCGTTACCCCACCCAAGATTCCCCCCAACTCCGCCTCGAGTTCTGCCGCGAAAGCCCGCTCGCCGAGCTCCATCCTTCGCCGGGCTTCCTCGGGGGTATCGACCCAGACGAGACTCGACCAATCGCCCGCCAATGGAACCGTCGTGAGCGGACCAGCGCGCCGATGCAGTTCCGTAGAGACGCATCCATGCGGCCTGCGATGGGCGAACCGGCTCGCAATCGCAACCTGCGGATACGTCCACGTCCGCTCGCCGACGCCCGCCGCCAAGCGACAGAGCGATCTTTCGCCGTCGGCCCCGATCACCAACCGGGCATCCAATGTCTCGCCCGAGGCCAGAGCGACGCTTGCGCCGGCCTCGCAAGTCTCGATGGAGCGGACGGTGTCCCCGATCCACTCAATCCCAGGTGCTTCCAGAACCCGCTCCGCGAGCGCTCGCAAAAGCGGTCCGTTCTCGATGTTCATCCCGAACTGATCGACGCTGATCTCCGAAGACTTGAACAGCACCTCTGGTGCCCTGAACAAACTTCCCGTTGCGTCGACCAGGCGAAGGCCGACAAGAGGCACCGGCGCGGAAACAAGTCGATCCAAGACTTGGGTTCGGGCCAGAAAGTCGAGACTTCGACCAAACAGCGCCGTCGAGCGCGTATCGCGAGCAGCGTCCTGCGCACCGATATTCGGCCCGACGAGCCGCACCGCTACGCCCTGTGCGTCGAGCGCGAGAGCCATGGCCAAACCTGCAAGCCCCGATCCCACAACCAGGACGGGCAGCACGACTACACTCTCGCGCGCACTCTGTGGCAGCATTCCGTTCGCCATCGCGATGTCTCCCCGGAGGGTACGATGCGCACCACGCTCTGTGGGACGCACGCCCCTTGATATCGGAACGCGCCGCCCCAATTCCGCACCAATTGAAATATCTCCTCCCGAGAAAGCGAAAAGGCCAGCCGTCAATTGGTCTCGGCACGAACACGCGCAAGCACCCATCGACGCCCGTGGCGCTCAATCTGCACGAAAGCTCGAAGAAGCCCCCGTGTCGTTGATCATCGCCCGACTGATGGTCCGCCGCGGGGAGGTGATCAGTGTGTCTGCCGAGGCACCATCCCAGTTGCGAAGTAGTCACAATTAGCCCAAACGGCAGGCTAATTACGTGACATGCAAGACTTTCTCACCCGATCCCCGCATGAGGCTCTTCGCCGACTAGCACTTTGATCAGATGACCCCCGCAATACTGGAAAAGTGGGCGTACCAAGCTTTCTCCGCCTTGCTCCCGGGGCTCAAGCCACTCCTTGGCGACAGACCCGAGACGCCTGAAATATCTAATAGAAACAGCATACGACTCGAATCGTCGTGGCATGGACGCAACACTCATAGGTTGATCTGGGGAAATGAGAGCTTTTTCCCTTAACAGGGCCGATACCCTTTCGTAAGTCTTAACCACCGGACGAGGTCGATGGCCGTATCAGGCAATCGCAAGCAGAAAGGCTGATCGGCCTTCGGCGGTGGGACCATCTAGTTGCGACCTAGCTTCAAGTATCCAAGTTGCTTGGGGTAGCGTTAGTCAGGAGATGAACGTATGAATGGGGGACTGCTCAAGTCGGCTAGCGCTGTGGCGATCCTCGCTGCCGCCGGCCTGTTTGCCGGCGCCAACGCTGCCGATCTCGGCGGAGACTGCTGCGCCGACCTCGAGGAAAGGGTTGCGGAGCTCGAGGCGACGACGGTTCGCAAAGGCAACCGGAAGGTCAGCCTGACAATATCGGGCCACGTCGGCCACCAGGTCATGTGGTGGGATGACGGCACTCAGTCCGACACCTACATCGGCGACGGCGGGAACATCTACTCGCGCTTCCGTTTCGTTGGCTCGGCGAAGATCACGCCGCAGATCACGGCCGGATTCCTCTACGAGTTCGGCGTCAACCAGAACGCCATCGGCGCAATGAACCAGCTCAACGGCGGCGACGACCTGGGCGGCGCCACGGCGCCGTTGCTGCGCGACACCACTGTCTGGCTGCGTCACAAGCAGCTCGGCATGGTCAAGATCGGCCACGGCTCGACCGCCACCGACAACCTGATCCTCATCGATCTGGGCCAGAAGAGCAGCGCCGGCACGCCTGACGCAGCACTGTACAACGGTGGCTTCCTGCTGCGGGGCAACGATGGCCTCCTGGCCAGCAATACGAGCCTGAACTGGGCGTCTGCTATCCGCGGCAACGAGGCGTTCGACACGGGTCGCCGCAACCACGTCCTGTATGAGACGCCGACCCTCGTCGGCTTCACGCTGCAGGCCGCGGTCGCTGAGGACAACTACTGGGATGTGGCATTGCGCTATGCCGGCGAGTTCGGCGGCATCCGTATCGCCGCTGGCATCGGCTATCAGGAGGATACCGAGTTCAACAGCCCCAGCCAGTCTCTCAACCAGGCCGGCGCGCTGTGCCAGGACACGACCACCGCTGGCGTGACCTCATTCGGCAAGTGTGACGTCAAGACGGCGGATCTCAAGGGATCGGCCTCTATCCTGCACGTGCCGACCGGCCTGTTCCTGAGTGGTGCTGCCGGACAGCGTCAGATCACCGGTGTCGCGGGTGCTCCTTACATCGGCCCCGACCTCAACTGGTGGTACCTCTCGGGCGGTATCTCGCAGAACTTCTTCGGGATCGGCAAGACCGTCCTGTTCGGCGAGTACCTCGACTCGCGTGGCGGCCTCGAGCAGACCCAGTTCCTGACCGGAACCAGCGCCACCGACGCCAACGGCTACAATCCGAACACCGTCACGGCGAGCTCGAGCACGGTCAACATGTGGGGCGTGGGCATCACGCAGCACATCGACGCCGCAGCCATGGAGCTGTTCGCGACCTACAAGAACTTCTCGCTCGACGCGACTGGCTTCACCGGTACCAACGCGAGCCTGAACAAGGGTGCGAGCGGCGTATCCGACTTCCAGACGGTCATCGTGGGTACGCGGATCAACTTCTGATCCCGGCATCGCAACACGACGAGAGACGGCCAAGCCTTCCCGGGCTTGGCCGTTTTCTTTTGCTTGATCGGTCCACTTGAGCCCCACGACCGAAGCCGTAGACGCGCTCAATACAAGCGGCCGCCGTTCGGCACCGGCCGCTCGGGTCCGATCAACACCACCTCCCCGTCGGGATCCGGAAATCCCAGCGTCAGAACCTCCGACATGAACTTGCCGATCTGCCGGGGCGGAAAATTCACCACGGCTGCCACTTGCCGCCCGAGCAGCGTTTCGGGCGAATAGTGCTTCGTGATCTGCGCAGAGCTTTTCTTGATCCCGAGCACCTCCCCGAAATCAATGCGCAACTTGTAGGCGGGCTTGCGCGCTTCGGGAAAGGGCTCCACCTCCACGATCGTCCCGACGCGCACATCGACCGCCATGAAAGTCTCGAAGTCGATCTGACCGCCGCCCTCTTGCTGTGCCACTTCGGTTGCTCCCCTCATCTGGCGCAGTCACCGCCCTCAAGCCGTCGGCGCCGAGCCCTCGTTGCCCTCGGCATCTGCGTTGGCGCCAGTTCGACCGCTGGACCGGCTCATGCTCGAACGAACCCCATCCGCCGCGCCACACAGAGCTTTTGCCACGCGACGCACGCCACTCATCACGTCATCCGCTCGCTGCATGGCGCGTTCGCCACGCCTTAGCCGGCGGTCCAGGGCCGCCATCGTCCTCGCCATCCCCGGATCGTCGTCATCGAGCCAGATCCGGAAAACCGCTCCATAGACAGTCGCCAGCCCCGCCACGCGCGCCATCCCGTCGAGACCGCCCGATCCAATGCCCGCCGCTTCCAGCATCCAACGGTTCGCAGCCAGAACATGCTGCACCTGGCTCGGGTCGGGCAGACCGCTCTGCGCAATCGAGCGGATAGCCGGCTTCCAAGGTTCGAGCACGTCGAAGCGGCTCATGACGACCTCGAAGAGGAGGTCCCGCTTGGATTGCCCTTCTTCACGTTGCGGAGCCCGAGCCAACACCTCGTCGTCGACCATATCCACGAAGGCAGACAGGATCTCCGCCTTCGAGCCGAAATGAGCCTTGAGACCAACCAGCGAAGCCCCTGCTCGAGCGGCGACGTCTCCCAGCGTCACGGACTCCCAAGATGTCTCGGCGGCGAGAGCCAAGGCTGCCGAGATGTATCTCCCTTTTTCCGATGTCAGATCCAGCATCCGAAGCCTTCCTTTCGCAGCCAACATAAGATGCGTCATCGCACACCGGAAGGGCGGTCATCTGCGTCGGTCGCGACCAGATCGCCCAACGAGGCGTCGTCCCTTCGCACTTAGCGACCGTCACATCTGGGCGACCAGTCCTGCTCCTGCTACAAAGGGTTGCGTCGATCTCTGAAAACCGACATAAGTCCAAGCGATTAGATGTGCTCCGTGAGCGCCATTGTCGAGCAAGCCGCAATCTTTTCCGGAGCAGCCGCCCTTAAGGAAGAATGATCTCTCGAGCCCCTGAGCATCCGAACACCAGCGCAACCCGGCCCCGACGGCATGTGCTCATCCTCGCACAGTTACCGCCGCCGGTTCACGGCGTCACCATGTCGACGGCACGCGTGCTCGATTGCCTCGAGCAACGAAGCGACCTGTCCATCTCCCAGACTTGGAGCGGGAGCGCCGCCACGCTGACGGAAGTCAACAGGCGCACCTTAGGCAAGCTTTGGAGCTTCGCGAGCCTGAACAGCAGACTGGCCCGGTGGAAGCTGACGAGGCGCAACTTCGAGATCGTGTATGTCACGCTCGCGCCCTGGACCCACGCGGCCATCCGCGATGCCCTGGTCGCCTGGTGGGGACGCCGCCTCGGCCGGCGCACACTGGTTCACTTGCACGGCGAGGGCCTCGAGCAGGCCATCGACGGGTCATCGCGCAGGGCCCACCTCATGCGGGCGCTGCTTCGCCGAACCGAGCTGATCGCCATAACGTCCGGTGCTGCCGAAGCCGCAGCGCGGAGCGGACTCTTCACTCGCGTTCACCGCCTCCCGAACGCGGCCCCCGATCCGGGCGAGCCTAGCCCCCGCTCCGGCTCGACACTCAGGATCGGATTTCTCGGCAACCTCGACCCGCGCAAGGGCGTCCTCGATTTCGTCGATGCCATGGATCGACTGGTGCGCCACGGCTGGACGGTCCAGGCGAGAATTGCCGGCGGCTCAACCCCTTACCTGTCGGTCGAGGCGTTGACCTCGCTCGTGGCCGAGAAAGGCCTGGCCCAGACGATCGATGTCGCCGGTCCCGTTCATCACGAGGCAAAGAACGCCTTTCTCGAGAATCTAGACCTGTTCCTCTACCCGAGCACCCACGACCACGCGCCGCTCGTGCTGATCGAAGCCCTTTCCTACGGCCTGGTCCCGATCGTCCGCGACACCGGCGGCATCGCCGAGATCGTCGGCCCCGATTTCGCCGGTAATGTCTTGGCCCGGCACCTGGAGGGAGACGCTCTCACAGCGGCGATCGAAACCATCCTCGAGCCCTACAAGGACGCTGATCACCTTCTGACGCAACGCCGCCTCGCTCGCCGCCGGTATCTGGAGCACTACACCGAGGCGCATTTTCAACGAAACTTGGATTCCATCGTCAACTCCGACACCTCATCGCTCGACCGATCGTTCGGCGAGAACGACCACCCCCGCGTCCGCAGCGGCCTCTCACCCGCCGTGAAATCGCCCTTCATCCAGGCTGCCCGCGCGCTGCACACAAGGGTCGCGACCCGCCCTCTGCCGAACCGCATCGCCGTCTACTTCCACAATCTCGGCAACGCCGAGCAAGAGGCACTTCGCGAGTGTGCCGCGGCCATTCGCGACCTCGGGTATCGCTTCACCACCATCGGCGCTGGTCGTGCAGACACCTCGAACGCAAAGCTTTGCTCGCTGTCGTTCGACGATAACTACCGGAGCTGGCATAGCTCCCTGGACCTGCTTGATGAGCTTGGCGTCAAGGCGACGTTCTATGTCAACTCCCTGCCGTTTCGCGACACGTGTCGCAAGGACGAGATTGACAACTTCTTCGCCCGCATCGGCTTCCAGGGTACCGACACGACTCTGGCGCGCGACGAGCTGCGTGAAATCGCGGCCCGCGGCCACGAGATCGGCTGCCACTCCCATTCTCATTTCATGTTGGCCGCACTTCCGCGGAGCCATTGGGACGTCGAGATCCGGCAATCCCGTTTGATCCTCGAGGACATCGTCGGTCGCGAAGTCCGCCACTTCGCGTGGCCCTACGGCATGCCTCGTCATATCACGGGTGCTCAGCGCACATTTTGTTTCGAAGCAGGCTTCGCCAGCATTGCCGCCGCCACGCCGTGCATGCTGCACCGGCCCCCCGATGCCCGCGAAATCGAGCGGCAGGAATGGCGGACCGGCAGGTCCCGCGCCCAGAACGTCGCCGAGCTGGCCATCGACGGCCGCCTGTTCACGCGCCTCACGGGCCGCAGCGTCGTGGGCTGAACCGGGCTTGCTTCGGCTTGAGAACGCGCTGCGGGAACGGCGGTCTTAACGGACCCTGCGGTAGACGACGCCGTTGTAGACGAACGACTCCTGGCCCCGATACGGGCTGTCGGGCGGCAGATAGTAGAGCCCGTTCCCGCGCCGGCTGAGCTGTCGTGGTTGAGCATTGCTGACCCAACCGAAGCCATACCCGGAAGACATGCTCGGCGATGCTCGGGACACCGTGGGACGGCGCGTCGATCGGGCGGCCTCTCCGACAAGCGACGGCGCCCGACGCTTTGCCACGCGCGTCGCAGGTGGCGTACCGAAAACCTCGATCCGCGTCCGCGCATAGCCGTGCTTGTGGACCAGAGTGTAGAAGCGCGCAGCGTTCCCCGGTGCCAGCCGCACGCAACCGTGCGATGCCGGTTGTCCGAGCGCCCCGATCGCCTGCGTGCCGTGCACCGCAACCCCACCCGTGAAGAAGACCGAATGTGGCATCGGCGCGTCGTCGTACTTCTTCGAGTACCACATTTTCGACGCCCACTGCGGGCGGAACACACCCCGCGGTGTGGGATACCCCTCACGGCCTGAGGAAATCGCCCAAGTCTCGCGCTGTTTTCCGTCATAGTGGAGCGACATGCTCTGCGACGAGAGATTGATCTTCACAACCAGGCTCGGCGCGGCGCGCCTGCTGGCGGCACGAGCCTTGTCGTCGCCACTCCCGGTCTTTGCAGCGGGCTTTTCTATTTCGGACTTGGCCGCGACCTTGACGATCGCTTCGGGAGCAACCCCGGCTGCCTTTGGAGGCACCGCCCCTCCGGCCGGGCGATGCTCCACGGCGCTCTCTGAGGTCACCGGTTGCTCCGCCGCGGAAGCGGCCGATACCGAAACAAGGCCGGCCGCAACGGCCGCCAGAAGGGCGCCAGCCCGCATCGCATGCTCCTACGCAAGACAAGAGACGAGAGTCCGATGCCCGGAAACCTAGCCGATGAGTTCTGCTTTGAGGTTAACCGCCTTTGATCTTGGCGAAAGCGTCGAGCGCGATCCCCCGGGCCTTTCCGTGATCCACGATCGGGTGGGGATAGGTCCTGCCCAGTTCGACACCCGCCTCGGCAAGGACCTGGGCCGGCGCGGCGAACGGAGCATGCACGTGAGGCGCCGGCAACCGCCTCAGCTCCGGCACGAAGCGATGCACATACGCCCCGTCGGGATCGAACGTCGTGCCCTGCTTCACGGGATTGAATATACGGAAATAGGGAGCAGCGTCGGCACCACAGCCCGCCACCCACTGCCAGCTCGCCGAATTGTTCGCCAGATCCGCATCGACGAGTGTATCCCAGAACCAGGCTGCACCTGCCTGCCACGCCAAGAGCAGATCCTTGGCAAGGAACGAAGCCACGATCATCCGGACTCGATTGTGCATGTAGCCCGTCTGCCAGAGTTCTCGCATGCCGGCATCGACGATCGGATAGCCGGTCTTGCCCTTCTTCCATGCGTCGAGCGCGGTATCGTTCTGCTGCCAGGGAAAACGCGCGAATTCCGGCCGGAACGGCTGTTCCGGAAGTGCCGGATTGTGAACCAGAAGGTGATACGAGAATTCTCGCCACAAGAGTTCACGCCGGAACTTCGTCACACTTTCCGTCGCCTTCCGGCCGCCGCCGCTTGCAGCCCCCACCGCATGCCAACAGGTCGCCGGGGAAATTTCGCCGAAATGGAGATGCGGCGACAGTCGCGAGGTTGCTTCGACGTCCGGCCTGTCGCGCATTGCCTTGTAGTCCTGCAGCGGCCCATCGAGAAACGCCGCAAGGCGCGACGTCGCTCCCGCCTCTCCTGGCGTCCAGGCCTCCCTTAAGCCGCCTGCCCAGTCGGGCCTAGTCGGCAAGAGCCCGAGATCTTCTATTGAAAGACTGCGCGGCCATGAATTCGGCGCTGGAATCTTTCTCGGCCGATCGAGCGGCGATCTGATCTCGGGCAGCGCATCGACGGCCCGCGCAAAAGGGGAATAGACTCTGAACGGATCGCCGGCCTGTGTCGCGACAGCCTCTGGCTCGACCAGCAGCGCCCCCGAATAGCGATGCACCGAAACGCCATCGGCCTCCAGCCGCTCCTTGAGAACTGCTTCCACGTTCGCCGCCCAAGGCTCATAGCTCCGCGAGCAATAAACCCCCTCGGCGTTCACCTCCCGCGCCAGCTCCGCAAGCTGCTCGACGATTGGTCCCCGGCGGATCACGAGACCCGAACCGGCCTTGCACAAGCTCGCCTCGAGGCGCGGCAGGGACATGCCAAGCCACCATCGGCTCGCTCCGCCCATCGTCCATTGCCCGGGCGTCTCGTCGTCGAGGACATAGACCGGGATCACCGGACCGCCACTGCGGACCGCGGCGACAAGGGCCGGATGATCGGTAAGCCTGAGATCCTGGCGCAGCCAGAGGAGGACGGGACGCTCGTTCAACGATCAACATCTCCTGAGGGTCGTGATTGCTCCGACAACGCGATACCACCAGACCCGTTCCCCGGGCGTGAGCCCCGGACGGATCACTCCAGCCGGTAGTTGAAACTGATCGAGATCCGCTCGCTTTTCGCCGTATTGACCGGAACCTCGTGCCTGAGCCAGCTCTCCCAAAGTAGGAGCGTCCCGGGCTTGGGTGAGAACGAGACGAATGTGTGCGACTCACGTCCCGCCTTCGCGCGGCGGGATGGCGCGGCCATCATCATCGCAAGCCGAGGATCCTCGAACCGAATCGCGCTCGCCCCTTTCGGCACCTCGACGTAATAAGTGCCGCTCACCACGGAATGCGGATGGATGTGCGAGCCGTGATGCCCCCCGGGTTCCAGCACGTTGATCCATAGGCTGTCGATCACCAGCCGCCGCTTCCCGAGATCCATCTCGCTCGCCTTGGCGAACTCCGTCACATGATCATCGATGGCCTCGGTGAAATCGCCGAAGGCCGGCGAGCGCCAGGCGAGATCGTCGAGGGAGGCATAAGAGGTATAGCCCTTGTAGGCGTTCGCCTCGCACCAGGCCTGACCCGCCGAGTCATCGGCAGCGATCGAGAGACATGCAGATTTCAACTCCTCGAGAAGGCGCTTTTCCGCGACGCGGGACGCAAGCTCCGCTCGGTAGATGCGGGTGACGAAAAGTGTTTCGATGCTCGACATGACCGGCCGGATAGCGCGCCCCGACACGGGCGTCAAACCGTCGTTGAGCCGTCAGAGGGCTGCGCCATCACATCCCCCCACAAAGTCCCGAGCCTCCTGGCCTCAGCCCGACACGTAGGGCGCCGGAACAAAAAACCGGCCAGCGACGGTCTTCAAGGCGCTGTTCTCGCTTGCCATGCCCACACGGCGCAAATGTTGCAGCAGGGCCCCCGCCACGGTCTCGCGCCAGAACCACAGATCGAGCTGCCGGCTGGACGGATGAGGGCCCTCGGCCTGCGCAGCCTCCCCATAAAACGCCTTCACGTCATCGCAGAGAAATCGCAAAGCCAGCGCCAACGTCGGAAGGCCGGCCGGCAGCTCGGGCTGAGCCCCGGCGAGAAACCTTCCCAGGAACGCCGGCCAGCTCTCGAGGGCCTGTCGCGAAATGCCGACTGTGGTCCGGCCGTTCGTTTGCGCGACCCTCCGCCGGTAAAGCGGCATGAGCAGCGCCATCTCGTCTGCGAACAAGCCGGTCCAATCGGGCCCGACACCCCGATCTGTTGTGCCCGGCGCCGCCCCGGAAATCGGCCCGCGCCAGTCGGGAGTATCGCTCCAGTTCGGAGGATCGTCCGGAAAGTCTTCCAGAATCCTGCGACCGTCATCGCGCTCCAGAAGGCTCAGGGCGTGCGCCAGGACCCGGCGTTGGAACATGGGATCACCGGGCTCGCCGAGCGGCCGGCCGAGCTGGAACGGCACGAACAGCGATCTCGGCGGCTGTGCCTTCTCGAGATGCGGACGCACCAAGCCGATGACAGTCGTGGCGATGCCGTTCGTTTCGATCATATGAGCAAGCGCGCTCACGGCGCGCGTACAGAATGGTCAAACTGGCAGGAAAAGCGCCGCATCGACGCGATCACGCCTAAGGCGCGCGGCAAGAGCATCCGCAGTCTCACGCATCGTTTTGGGATCGGTCGAGCCCATCACCGAGAAATGAGTTTCCGCGACCGAGCCGACCGCCCCCTCCGCAGCCAGCTCCTCGAGCCTGTCGACGGGAAACACCACGTTGATGTCACGCTGGAAGCCCGATCTGTCGAAGTTGATGGAGACGTGGCTCATGCGCATGTCGGCCGGGGCCAGCGATGAGGGCAGCTCCCGAAACTCCGCAGATCCCGGAAGAAAAGGAAGCTCGCGCCGATCGTGCAGCGCGGCGCTCGAGATCAAAGCAATCCGTCGCTGTGCCAGCGGCTTGCCGAGAACAAACGGCGCGCTCTCTGGCGTATCGATATCGAGCGCAAGGATCGCATCGCGTGTCGGCTGCGGAATGTCATCGATGCGAGCCATGAGCTGAATCTCCCTCGTCTGAGAACCGTGCTACCTGCACTCTCTAGGGCAGGCCCTCCGTCATGGCCTGATTGATACACACCCAGCGCGCTTGCACCATCACCGTCGAAGCTCCACACTTCACACCTTCGCGAAGTCACCCCTAGCGCCGGAGGCCGGCGATGCCCGCAGCACCTTCCTCGTCCGACCGATCATTCGAGCCTGTGACCGGACCTCAGGCTTGGTACGGTCACGAATTGCACAGCCATCGAGACGAGTGGTGCCACACTTGGACGACTGCCGAGGTGGCCGAAATCGAGGCCGCCACGGCGGAGGCGCTTGCGCAAGGTCGCGAGATCCTCGACATCACCCGCCAGGATTTCCCCTTGCCGACCGTGTCGCGGCGTCTGGCAGACGTTCGAAAATACCTTCTCGACGGACCGGGCCTCTTCCTCCTGCGGGATCTGCCTGTCGAACGCTGGTCGAGCCGGGAGGCGGCGACGGCATTTTGGGGTATAGGTACGCACCTCGGAGATGCCTGCTCGCAGAACGGGAAAGGCCATGTTCTCGGCCATGTCACCAATCTGGGGCTCGATTATCGCGACCCGGCCACGCGCGGTTACCAGACGAACGCACGTCTGCCCTACCACACCGACTCGAGCGATATCGTTGGCCTCCTGTGCCTGCGCACGGCCCGAGCGGGCGGACTTTCCTCCGTCGTTTCCTCGACAACGCTCTTCAATGAGATCGGACGACGCCGGCCCGACCTCCTGGCCGTCTTGATGCAACCGTTCTACCGCACGCGGTGGGGCGAGATCCCGGAGGGCAAGGAGCCCTGGGCGAAGGTGCCGGTGTTCATGCCCCACCAAGGCCGTGTCATCGCGCATTACGTTCGCAGCGCCATTCGAAAGGGGCAGATGCTGGAGGGTGTCCCCCCACTGACCGCGAAGCAGAACGAGGCGCTCGACCTGCTGGACAGGCTTGCCGAGAGCCCTGAAATCCACCTTGATATGACCTTTGCACCCGGCGACATCCAGCTCGTGTGCAATCATTCGACGTTTCACAGTCGAACCGCCTATGAGGACTTCGAGGAGCCTGACCGGCGGCGCCATCTGCTCCGGCTGTGGCTCGCATGCCCGGAAGGACCGCCCCTGCCGTCTTGGATGACGGAAAGCTACGAGGGCAAGACCAGGACGGGCCGCCCGAACGGCATCGTCGTCCCAGGTGTCCCCTTCAAGGCCCCTCTTGCCGCCGAGTAGCCGAGCTCAAAACGCTTTCATCCAGAACTGCATCGGCTTCGACGACTCTTCCGTATCGCCGAGATCGAGCCAAGAGAACTCACCGATCAGACCGGGCACCTTCTCGTACCCGCGCTTGCGCCAGAAGGCGTCCAGCGGACGGTAATCCGGTGGCCGCAGAGGATGATTTTCCGGTCGCACGACGGAGCAGAAGCTCGCTTTGCTAAAACCGCCGAGGGCACGCGCGTGCGCTTCCCGATGGTCGAAGAATGCATGCCCGAGGCCACGGCCCCGATAGGCCGGCAGCAGCACCGACTCTCCGAGGTAGAAGATCGACGCGATATCATAGCCCCCTCGCTCGAACGGTTCGGCGAACTCCTCGGCGTGCTCGCCCATCGGCGCGGCCGTCGCCGCACCGACAATCCGTCCGCCGTCCCGGGCGGCAACCACAATGGCCTTGTCGCTCTGGATGAAGTTCGAAAAGTACTCCCGCTCGTAGTCGTAGGAGCCATCGTAGAGATAGGGCCAAGCCCGGAAGACCTCGATCCTCAGGCGCGCCAGGTCACCCAGCGCCGCCTTCAGCGCTCCGCCCGTCAGCCGCGAGATCTCAACCGTCATGCTCCCCCCCCTACCGCTCCGCGTCGCCCGACACCTGCACCAGCCAATCGGTCAGGTTGTAGTAGGTCGTAACGCGCCGGATCAGGCCGTTCTCGATCGCGAAGAACGTTCCTGCCGGAAGCGCGTAGGTCTGCCCTACGGCTGGCGGCATTCCATCATCGGTGTGCAGATATGTGCCCTCGACATTGAACTCGGCGGCAGCCCGGTCACCATCCGCTGAGACCATGATGGCCATATCCTTCAGCTCTTCGCGGTAGCACCTATTCATGTGCTCGCAGAAGGCCCGGAACGCCCCCTTCCCCGACCTGCGCATGCCCTGATTGACGTCGTGCACCACGTTCTCGGCAAGACATGCAAGCATGCTTTCCGTATCGCCACTATTGAACGCTTCAAAGTAGCGCCGTACCAGCGCCTCTGTCTGCGCAGCCGACATGCTGGCTCCTTTCCTGCTGTCTCGCGCGAGCGAGTCGCACAAACCGATGCACCTTGCAATCGGCTCGGATCATGGTGCCCCGCGGCGGCAGCGAAACCAGCCGAGCACTACGCCTGGCACCGCGCCGCGAGACGCGAGCACTGCGCCAGTTCGGAACGAGCCGCGCTGACGGCCGTTTCGAAGGATGCACAATTTGAAAGACTTCACGAAGCCAAGCTCAGTCTTGAGCCTTCTTCTGGTCACCGCGGGGATACTCTTCCCTGTGTCGGCCTCTGCCCAGGTGGAAACGCGTAGCACTCATCTGGAGCCGGAGCCGCGGCAAATCCGTTGCGGTGACTATGTGCAGACGTTTCGCAAGCCGCTGCTGGCGCTGACCAAGGACCAGTGCCTGCTGATCGGTCGAGAGACGCCTGTCCTGCCGGAGCACGTCTCCGGAAAATCGCGGCTCTCTGCTCCCGAAGCGATGCGCCTGAACGAGGGGCTGGGACATCCACCACCCGCAGGTATCAGCCTGCTCACACTTCCCGCCAAGGTCACGCGAACCTATCCCGACCTCGCCCGCTACCGATACTTCATTCGCGAGGACGACATCGCCCTCGTCGATCCGAAAGGCAACGTCGTCGTTGCGCTTGTCGAGGTGCATGTGCGTCCCGGTGTCGGGCGGTAGCAAAACGAAAAGGGGTGCGTCGCGCGCGACGCACCCCCGGGTTTGTCCAGTGCCGGATTGGCTCAGAACTCGCTGTCGTCCGCGCCGCCCCAATCGGAATCGGAGCTGTCGTCGTAGGAAGCGTACTGCTCGTTGGCCAGTTCCGCATCCTGCTCCGCATCCTGCTGCGCATCGAGCTGGGCTTGCCGCTCGGCGTCCGCGTCAGAGTTGGTGGCGGTGCTCGACGGATGATGCGCAGCGGTCGCCTGCGATCCGCCACCCAGCATGTTCGAGATCGCGTTCGCAGCCAACATGCCGCCGGCCACACCAGCCGCGGTCGTCAGGGCCGAGGCCATGAAACCGCCGCCACGCGCCGGAGCCTGTTGCTGAGCCGGCTGCTGGCCACTCCACGGGGAGTTTCCTGCCTGCTGGGCATAACCGCGAGACGGCTGCTGCCCCCACGGCGAGCCAGTCTGACCGTACTGCGGCGAGCTGTCCCGCCCGCCAAACGCGGGAGCGCTGCCCGCCGTGCGCGGCGCGGGCTGAGAGGCAGCCTGTCCACCCCCGAATAGCCCGCCGAGGAAGCTCCCCCCCGAGCGCTGCGGAGCAGCCTGGGATTGCTGTTGCCGGGCGAGTTCGTCCTCGAGATCGCGCATGCGGGCTTCGAGTTCCTCGATGCGTCCGGATGCCTGCTGAAGGTAATGCTCCTGCGCCAGCACGGACTGGACCAGCAGGTATGCGGAATCGGGCGTCTGACGGACGGCCTGGTTGATCAGGCTCTCGGCGTCACGGTCCTTCTCGACCGGTCCATTCGATCGCATGCGGTCGAACAAGCCAGAGATCAACTGGCGTTCCTCGGGCGTCATCTTCGTCTCCTTGAGGCGTTTAACGCGCTGGGCATATTGGGTGGCTCCAACCCCGCAGCAATAGGTAGACCCACGGTAGCGACAGTGAAATTTTCGGGACACACCTAGAACACAGCACCCCTCGCCGCCACCGGCCAAATGCTCTCGACCAGCGCCGATGCCGTCCCCATGCCGCGGACGCCGATGTACCAATCGTGCAGGTTTACGGTCGGGTCGCAGTGCGGCGGGATGAGCAGGATCTTGTCGCCGAGACGCGGCCGCTCGTTGCAGGCGGCAAGATTGAGCCCGCCGTGC
Organism: Hyphomicrobiaceae bacterium; assembly: GCA_041397805.1. GTDB lineage: Bacteria > Pseudomonadota > Alphaproteobacteria > Rhizobiales > Hyphomicrobiaceae. Next base: position 96,643 of record JAWKWD010000016.1, on the reverse strand, counting down.
TCGTCGGAGGGCCGCTCGTAGAGCGCGCCCGCAAGTCCCGCCACCTCCGGCATTCCACTCTCGAAGGTAAACGTCTTGAGCCCGGCGTCGATGACGGCACGGTCGGCGACCGGTGTGCTCATGACGGTTGCATAGACGAAGAGCGCGTGCTCGAACGTGTCGAAGCGCGATCCGTCCGCCTTCAGGTTGCGGGCATAATCGGCATCCATGAAAACATAGGAACCAGCCTGCAGCTCGTTGTAGACACCTGACGCCCCTTCGATCTCGAATGTGCCGGTCCCGGCGCCTCCGACCACGTCACACGCGAGCCCGATCTTCTCCAGCCCTCGCACGGTATCCGCCGTCCACTCGATCGCCTGGGCGATGAGGGCCTTGCGCTCACCGAGCGAGCGCACGTGCTGTGCACGACCCTGGTAGGACTGGAGGCCCGCGAACACCAGACCCTGCTCCCGTTCGACCCGCTCTGCGAGGGCGACAGCCGGCGCCCCGGGCGGCACGCCGCAGCGATTGGCACCAACGTCGATCTCCACGAGAGCGCGGAGCGTAACACCGGCCTTGCGCGCTGCCTGCCCAAGGCCCTCAACGGCCTGCTCGTTGTCCACGGCCACCATCACCCGCGCTTGGTGAGCAAGGGCCGCTAGCCGGTCGAGCTTCCGCGTCCCCACCACTTCGTTCGATACATAGACGTCGGGAATCCCGCCCTCGACCATGGCCTCGGCCTCGGACACCTTCTGGCAGCACAGACCCACCGCCCCAAGCTGCATCTGCTTGAGGCCGATCACCGGGGATTTGTGGGTCTTGGCGTGTGGCCTGAGCCTCACTCCGGCCTTGGCGACGAAATCCGCCATCTTCCGGAGGTTCCGCTCGAAAGCATCGAGATCGACGATAAGCGCTGGCGTATCGACATCGGCGAGAGGCATTCCGGGTTGGGCAGGCGGCAAATGAGGCATTGCGGGCTCCAATGGCGGCATTGGCGACCGCAAGACCCTAGCAGCTCGGCTGAACCCCGCCACCTGCCAACTGCCGCCTCAGCCTAGCCATCACGGCTTCCCCACACCCTGAATTCCAACTTGTACTTTGCTGTCTCCCCGCGTCATCCCGCACTACGCATCATGCAGCCACGGTCCTTGTACTCGCCGGGCCGAGGCATCACCCCTTCGAACCGCAGTCCGGACGTCGAGCCGAGGGAGAGCGCAACGACGCCCGAATTTCCGCAGCGGCCGTGGAAGAGACCACCGACCCCCACGGCAACAAGCATGAACGATCAACGAAGCAAGCTCTCCTTCGCCTCTTCACCCGAAAGTCCCCCCGATTCTCCCGACAACTCCAACAGTGAACCGCTTCTTAACCTGCGTCCGCTTTCATGGCACCACGCTTCGGGAGTATGCCATGACCGACCTCACCCAGATTGCCGAAGAAATAAAGGCCCGGGGCACCATCGCCGATCCGGACATCGCCGCCATCCGCCGCGCCATCTTTCAGGACGGCCTCGTCTCGCGCACAGAGGCCGACGCCCTTTTCCAGATCGAACGGACCCGCACCAACCCTCTGCGGGCCTGGTCTGATCTCTTTACGGAAGCACTGACCGACTATTGCATGCGGCAGGAGCCCCCCGAGGGATATCTGTCCGAGGACACCGCCGCCTGGGTGATCGAGGAGATCACGCGCAACAAGCATCCATCGACCGACGCCGAGGTGGAGCTCCTCGTCAACATCATCGAGAAGGCCCGCGAGGTCCCCGCCAGTTTCTCGGCGTTCGCACTCGGCCACGTCAAGAATATGATCATGTACGGTGGCGGCAACGACAAGCTCGGCCGCCCGCATCACGGTGGGCGGGTCAGCGCCGCCGACATTCACGCCCTGGAGCGCATCCTGTGGGGCGCCGGCACCGAAGGTCATCTCGCCATCAGCCGCGAGGAAGCGGAGGCCCTGTTCGCCATTGCCAACATGAGCGCGGGAGCCGAGAACGACGAGCGCTTCGAGGATCTCTTCGCCAAGGCAATCGGCAACTACCTTCTCGGTGCCACCGGCCGCGCGGTGCCGCCGCGTGAGGTCGCACTTCGCTGGGAAACCGAGGAGACGCACCTTGACGCCGCTCGGCTGCTTCGTGCCGTCATGCAAACCTACTCCACCGCCGACTGGTCGAAACTCCGCGATGGCGATTTCTGGTTGGATTCGATCCGCCCTCGTTCCCTTTCCCAGGATGTCGATCGGGCACTCGAGGCGCAGATCAAAGCGCGCGAAGCCGCCGAGGCCGCAGCCTCGATCATGACACCGGACAAGGCCGCCTGGCTGCTCGACCACATCGGTCGCAACGGGGTCATGACCGAGCCCGAGAAGGCACTCGCCCGGTTCATCGCGCGCAACGCCTCCCGCCTCGATCCGTCGCTCGCCCGTGTCCTCGACGAGGCGAAGGCCTGAAGCAATCCGGCCCGCATCACGCGAGGCAGGCCAGATCGTTGTTTCGGCTCATCGCAATCTATCGGCCTTCAGCTCGCTGAGCTTACCGCCCCTCTCGGCGGTATCACGGAGCAGAGCAGACGGCTCCCACCGCTTCCCGTAGCGCTGATGCCAAGATGCGATCTGGTTGTAGATCTCGCGCGCACCGATCGTATCACCCCAGAACATGAGGCCGCCGCGGTAGCGCGGGAAGCCGAACCCGTGCAGCCACATCACGTCGAGGTCGGAGGCCCTGATGGCCTTTCCCTCCTCCAGGATCTTGCAGAACTCGTTGATCGAGCCGAACAACAGCCTGTGTAGGATCTCTTCGTCCGTGAATGACCGCTGCTCGATGTTGTTCTCGGCGGCGACCTTCTTGATCAGGGCCTCGACTTCCGGGTCGACATGGGGTGTGCGATCCCCAGGCTCGTAGCGGTACCAGCCCTTGCCCGCCTTGAGGCCGACACGCCCCGCCTCGACCAGACCGTCCGGGATCGGCAGCATCCGATAGCTGGGGTCGGCCGCCTTCCGCCGCTTACGCGTATCGTAGGAGATGTCGAGGCCCGACATGTCGTTGACCTTGAACGGCCCCACGGGATAGCCGAAGTCCTCCATCACCTTGTCGATCTGGTGGGGAAGTGCCCCCTCCTCCACCATCAGGTTCTGCTCCATCGTGAATGGAATGCGGCTGCGATTGGCAGCGAAGCCGTCGCAGTTGCCGGCGTAACCCGAGATCTTGTTGATATCCCGTCCGAGTTTCATCGCCGCGGCCAGCGTCTCAGGCGCGGTCTTTGAGGCGTTGACCACCTCGAACAGCTTCATCACGTTGGCCGGCACGAAATAGTGCGTTCCCGCAACTTTTTCGGGCCGCTTGGTCACCGCCGCGATCTGGTCGATGTCCAGCGCTGACGTATTGGTGAAGAGGAAAGCCTCCGGCTTCGTCACCGCGTCGAGTTGCTTGAACACGTCCTTCTTGACGTCCATGCGCTCGAACACGGCCTCGATCACGGCGTCAGCGTCGCCGATGTCCTCCATCTTCTCGACCGGCGTGATGAGCGACATCCGCTTGTCCATCTCCTCCTGCGAAAGCGAGCCGCGCTTCACGCTGGTGGCATAGTTGGCCTTGATCCGCTCCAGCCCTTTGGTCAACACCTCCGGATTGGCGTCGATCAGCTTCACCGGCACGCCGGCGTCTGCAAAGCTCATGGCGATCCCGCCGCCCATCGTCCCCGCCCCAACCACGGCCATGGTCTTGATCTCGGGCGTCTTGAGGTCCTTCGGCAAACCCGGAATTCGTGCGATCTCGCGTTCCGCAAAGAAGGCGTAGCGGAGGGCCTTCGCCTCGGGCGTGTTCTCGAGCTCGTTGAAGAGGCGGCGCTCGGTGGCAATGCCCTCGTCGAACGGCTGCGTGCAGGCAGCCTCGATGGCCTGGATGCATTTCTCAGGTGCACGCTGCCCGCGCATGCGACGCGCGAATTGCTTCCGCGCGGCATCGAACATGCCTGGATCGCTCTTCACCTCGGTCAACTTCTCGCTTCGGTCACGAACCCGCGGCAACGGGCGCTTGTCGGCAATCCCCTTTGCCCAGGCGATGGCCTCCTTTCGGAGGTCGGCACCGGGGACGACCGCATCGATGATGCCGAGCTTCTTGGCCTCTTCCGCCGGCACGTGGCGGCCCGATACGATCATGTCGAGCGCAATCTTCGGCCCCACGATGCGGGGCAGCCGCTGCGTACCCCCGCCCCCGGGGAGGATGCCGATTTGAACCTCGGGCAGCCCCACCTTTGCGGAAGGCACCGCGATCCGGTAGTGGCAGGCGAGCGCATTCTCGAGCCCCCCGCCCAGCGCATAGCCGTGGATCGCCGCGACCACCGGCTTCTTGCCCTGATCGAGCACGTCGTAGGTGCGCTTTGTGGGATTGGGGCGCGCCTTGCCGAATTGCCTGATGTCGGCGCCGGCAATGAACGTCCGCCCCGCGCCGATCATCACCATGGCCTTGACGTTCGGGTCCGCCTCACCCTTCTCGAGTGCCGCGATGATCCCGTCCGACACGCCCGGACCAAGCGCGTTGACCGGCGGATAGTCGATGGTGATGACGCCGATGCCATCCTCGACATCGAAGCGCACGACAGGCTTGTCGGTCATGTCTGGAGTCTCCTCACGACGTCCGCCCGGCTTTGCCGGGTCTGCTATCGGCGTAAGTCTTCCACGGATCCGACGGCGCCGGAAGCCTGGGCGTCAAATGCGCGGTTCGGCCGTTAGGGAGCTGTCCACGAACACCGATTATCATGCGCCGAGAGCGCCCAGAGACCGGGACCGCACCTTCCTGCCATCCATCCGAGGACCGACCCCATGACCGCAGCGGCAGCCGCTAAGGGCGCGGATCCGGCACCCCGCCACACCGTGGAGGCGACCTACCTCGACCCCACATCGGCCTCGTTCCGCTTCCGCCAGCGCCGCTTCGCCGTCGTTCGCGCCATGATCGACGAGATCGTTGCCGTCAAAGGAAGTTGCCGTATCGCCGACATCGGCGGCACCGACTATTACTGGCGCATTGCCGCAGACCTCCTCGCCACGGCGCCAGTCGAGATCGATCTCTTCAATCTGGAAGCCAAAGCCTCCGGCCACCCCAAGATCCGTAGCCTTGTCGGCAACGCAACCCGCCTCGACCACATCGCAGACGATGCCTACGACCTCGTCCATTCCAACTCCGTCGTCGAGCACGTGGGCGACTGGAGCGACATGGTCGCAATGGCGGCGGAGGTCCGCCGGATTGCGCCCGCTTACTACGTCCAGACGCCCAACTTCTGGTTCCCGTACGAACCGCACTTCCGAGCGCCGCTCTTCCATTGGCTGCCGGAGCAGGTCCGCGCCCGCTTGCTGATGCGCTTCAACCTAGGCTTCGGCGGGCGGCGCGACACGCTCGACGCAGCCATGCGCGCCGTCCAATCCGCCCGAATGCTCGACGGTGGGCAGGTCGCGGCCCTCTTCCCCGATGCGGAAATCAGCCGCGAGCGCTATCTCGGGCTCACGAAGTCCTGGATGGCGGTCAGGCGAGCCCGGGGCTGACGCTCCCTCCGGCGTCCGTCAGCCAGTTCCTTTCGTCTGCGTCTCGCCCGGTCGCGCCCGCGCCTCGAGCAGGTCGATCATGGCACCGGCGACGTCCACGCCCGTCGCGGTTTCCATTCCTTCGATCCCCGGTGTCGGGTTGACCTCCAGGACCAGCGTGCCCCGGCTCGAGCGGAGCATATCCACACCCGCAACGTTGAGCCCCATCGCATCCACCGACTTGATCGCGCTCTCACGCTCCTCATCGGTGATTTCAACCGGCTCGGCTCTGCCACCCCGGTGAAGGTTCGAACGGAATTCCCCTCTGCGACTGGTCCGCTTCATGGATGCCACGACTTGGCCTCCCACGACGAGAGCACGCACATCGGTGCCGTGCGCCTCACGCACATACTCCTGCACCAGGATGTTCACATTGGCAGCCGAGAACGCCTCGATGATCGAAGTCGCGGAGGCAGTGGTCTCGGCAAGGATCACACCCATCCCCTGCGTCCCCTCGAGAAGCTTGATAACGACCGGAGCGCCCCCAACCTCGGCCACGACTTCCTCCGCCTTCTTCGGCCCGTGCGCGAAAGCCGTGTTGGGAAGCCCGACGCCGGCTCTGGCGAGAAGTTGCAGCGCCCTCAGCTTGTCCCGGCTGCGGCCGATAGCGACAGACTCATTCAGGGGGAACACACCCTGCATCTCGAACTGGCGCAACACCGCCAGTCCGTAGCCCGTTACCGAAGCTCCAATTCGCGGGATCACCGCATCGTACCGTGGCACGGTCCTGCCCCCGTGGCGCAACAGCGGTCGGTTCGAGGTGATGTTCATATGCACGTGCAGTGTGTTGATCACGTCGATCTCGTGACCGCGCGTCCGTGCCGCCTCGACGATCCGCCGATGCGAATAGAGGCTCGGATTGCGGGCGAGCATCACAATCTTCATGAGCAGGCTCTCGGTGCGAGGCGGAACGCCCTGCCGGCGTCGGCCGATCCGTTATAGGCGAAGCGCGCGCCGCCGCCCACGCCCTACGACGAGGCCGCCCAAGGGCCGTTCTCGCGGCCAGTCGTCGCGGCAGGGACGCCACGCCCACCGCCGACTTTTGTGCTAAGCACGTCCGCTCGGTACGCTCCCCCTGGAAATCAGGCGGGAGGCGCATCGCGCCACGGCAATCGGACGGCCACGACCCATGCGACGTTTTCGGACAACGCCGCGCCTCGCCAGAGCGATCGCGTTGGCTTGCCTGCTCGTTCTACTCGGCTCTTTTGCCAAGCCGGAGCGAGCCCTCGCCATCGCGATCGAATTCACCGGGCGTCAGGTCAAGCTCGATATTCTCGCGCTTTATGACAGCCGCCGCGAGAAGAAGCCGCATCTCACCCGGATTCACAAGTTCGCGGAAATGCCGCTGAACTATCTCGGCTATCGCGTCGTCTACCAGGACGTCAACGCGCCGCTCCCATCAGAGAAGGCGCTCGCCCGCTACCGCGGCATACTTACTTGGTTCGTCGAGCCCCTCCAACAACCCGAGCTCGTACTCGATTGGCTCGAGCGCGCACTCGGTCGCGACCTCAAATACGTCGTTCTCGGCGAGCCGGCGCCTCCGGGCACCGAGGCGACCTTGCCGAAAGTCAACCGCCTGCTCGCACGCCTGGGCCTGAAGCATCCTGGCGACTTCGTCGACCTCACGTGGCGCGTCAAGGTCACCGACCTCGATCCCGAGATGATCGGCTTCGAGCGCCCCCTGGACAAGGCGCTGCCAGGCTACCCCATCATGGTCGCGACGGGCGGCGACGCCACGCCTCATCTCGAGCTGGAGGCACCGGGACATAACGGGCCGCGCCGCTCCATCGTCGTCGCCACCTCGCAGAACGGTGGTTTCGTCGCGCCCGACTACACCATCTTCTACGAGCCGAACACCGACCGGCTTCGCTGGATCCTCAATCCGTTTGCGTTCTTCGCCCGCGCCTTCGGCGGTGATCGCCACCCCATCCCCGACGTCACGACTTTGGCCGGGCGACGCCTCTATTTCTCGCACATCGACGGCGACGGCTGGAACAACGTGTCCGATATCCAGCAGTATCGCGAGCTGCAACGCATCTCCGCCGAGGTCATCGAGCGGGAGGCCATCGTCCCATACCCGGATCTTCCGGTCTCCGTCGGCTTGATCGCAGGCGATGTCGAGCCGGGCCTCGGAGCGCGGCCGTCGAGCGCCGCTGTCGCCCGCCGGCTCTTCGCCCTTCCACAAGTGGAGGTGGCCTCGCATTCCTATACCCATCCCTTCGACTGGCAGTTCTTCGAGCATTACGACCGCGCCGAAGAGCTGCGACGTATCGAGCAGGCCCAATCACCCTCACTCTCGATCCGCGAGCGTTTCTCCCGACGAGTGCTTGCACTTGCAGGCCGGCCAATCCCGGCGGACGCTGGTGACAAGTACGTGGCCGGCTCCGACGATCTTCCCCGCACGTACCTCAAACGTCCCTTCGATCTTCAACTGGAGATGACTGGCGCCCTGCGCGCGTCCGAAGCACTGGCTCCCAAAGGAAAATCGACCGCCATCTATCTTTGGAGCGGCGACACGACGCCGTTTCCGGCCGCCATCAGGGAACTGCGCAAGGCCGGTGTGCGCAACATGAATGGAGGCGACTCGCGCCTGGATCCCGAGTATCCGTCCGTGGCTTACGTACCGCCGATCGGGCGCCCAGCTGGCACCGAACGCCAGATCTATGCCGGAAACAGCAACGAGAACACCTACACCAATGACTGGACCGGGCCATACTATGGTTTCTCTATGCTCGACAAAACGCTGGACAACACCGAGACACCGCGTCGGCTCAAACCGTTCAATCTCTACTATCACATGTACTCGGGCGAGAAGCCCGCGGCCTTGGCCGCTGTCCGACGCATGCTCGAGCGCGCTCGACACGATCCGGTAATACCCGTCAAGGCTTCCGACTACGCCGCCATAGCGGATGACTTCTTCTCCGTCGGCATCGTGCAGGTCGATCTGTTTTCATGGGCGATCGCCAACCGCGGGGCACTCTCGACCGTACGTTTCGACAACGCTGAGAAGCTGGCGCTTGACATCCCGCGCTCCGACGGCGTCCTCGGAGCAACGCGCCACGCCGGCTCACTCTATGTGGCGCTCGATCCATCCCACCCGCGATCCGTCGTTACCCTGAGGGGCCGCTCGGCCCTGGAAGCGGCGCGTCGTCAGGCAGAAATTCCCGCGAGCCTCGTCGACAGCCGCTGGCGCCTATCTAGCCTCGTCCGCGAAGCGTGTGGATTTCGCGTCACAGCCGAGGGTTTCGGCAGCGGCGACATGACATGGCAGACCAGCCCGCGCCGCGCCTACCGGGTCACCGCTTCGCGGGCCGGCACGAGACTTTCGGAGGAGACCCGTTGGGCCGACGACAAGGGCCTGTTTCACGTGCGCATAGCACCAAGCGCCATTGAGCCCCTCCAGATCGACTTCGCCTGTCATGAGTAGTCGCCCGCCGGCCCTGAGAGAGACCGCATGAGCGCCCGCCACACCATTTCGGCGAAGAAGCTTGCCTCGGTGCTCACCGCAACACCGTCGCCCTCGCGGCTGTCGCCGCACCTGATCGTGATGGCGCTCGTCTTCGTGGGCTCGATGGTCGTCGGCTACCTGCTACTCCCGGACGACAATGAGCGCATCGCCATGCTCGAGCGGGACGGCCACGACAGCCAGGCACTCGAGATCCTCGAGCAGCGGTTCGCCGCCGGCGACCGCAAGCAGCGCACACTCTTCCAGTTGCAGAGCCTGTATGAGGAAAAGGGCGACATCGCGCGGGCAACCCGCACCTTGGAGCTGCTCGCCGCCGCGCGCCCCCGTGACGCCAACCTGCAACGGCATCTCGCCGAGCTCTACCGCTCCACACAAGACGAGCCGGGCTATATCCGGATGCTCGAATCGCGGCTCGCAGCGCGCTTTTCGAGACCCATTTGCAGGGAGCTGATCGGCCGTTATCGCGGTGCCGGCGACTTTGCCGCCGAGCAGCGAACATTGAATTACTGCCGTGCCCGAGGCTACCGCCGAACCGACGACATCATACGCCTCGCCCATCTCACCGCCACGGATGGGAACACGAGCGAGGCGGCATCTCTTCTGCGCTCCGTCGACGACCGTCGCCAGCTCCGCGTCGACAGCGACCGCCTGATGTTGTTTGTCGCCCTTGTTGAAGAGGGCGCTGCCGAGGAGGCAAAGCGGCGTGCCGCGCGTTGGTTCAAAGGTAGCAAGGACGACGCCCTCGTGTTGCAGATGATCGACACCCTCGCGGCGAGTGGCCGCCACGAGCTCGGTGTCGACCTCGCTCGCGAGGTCGGACGGCCCGGAGACTCCATCTCATTGGCGATCGCCGAGCTCATGCTGGACCGCGATGAGATCGACGCCGCCCGCACCTATCTCGCAGGCTGGCTCGAGCACGCCCGGCTCCGCGAGAGCGAGCTCACCCAGCGCGCGCTCAGGGCTGCCCTCGATGCCGAAGATCCCTCGCTCGCGCTCAAGGCGGCCCGAGGCTACGGACTTGCACGCCTGCAGCAAGAGGATCTTGTCTCACTGGCCGAAGCCTTGAGCGCCATCGACCAGACCGAGGAGTTCCGAGAGGTTCGCGCGCTCATCGCCCCCGGCTCCATCGAAGACAACTTGCTCCTCGCCGCCGCCGTCGAGGTGGAGCAGGGGAAGCCCGAGCCGGCGCGCCAGCTTCTCTCCCGCGTCCAGGTGAAGGCGCTCGACGATTGGCGCCTCACCCTTTGGGCGCGTCTCATGACTTCGACCGGGCGCAAGGAGACGGCACAGCAAACCCTTCGCGATATCGCCGCGGAGGTCCATAACGACGATCTCGCGCCTGCGCCGGCACCAAACCCGCCCGTCGAGGCGCTAGAACCGACTTCCCCGACGCAAGCCGCTCCCGCGGCTCAGCCGTCTATCATCCCTTCTGTGCCAAGCGTCGACGCTCGCAGCAAGGAACCCGGACGACACCTTGGCCAACCGCAGGCCGGCCGGAAGATCATGCGCCGCGGTCGCCACCGCGCCACGCCCCGCCGGTCCCGCTGGCGCCGAGCGCCCCCCCTCCGCAGCGCGCCGCTCCGGTCACCGACCGCACCTTCCGTCGCCTTCCCGTCGCCCGGCTGAGCAGGAGTTTCTGCAGGAGTTTCTCCCCACCATGTGCCCCGATCGCCATTGCGCCCACTGAGCGGCCTCGTCTAGGAGGGTGTTGCATGTCCGTCGCAAACGCGAAGACGGGCCCGCGGGGGCGAGACGTCGGCCATTCTCGATCCAGGGAACGCAATGCCTGAGACCAACCAATCGAAGGCGGCATCTGCGGAAGCGGACATCGACGCGCCCACCGGACTACCCGTGCTGCCTCCCCTGGCCGCGCTCGTCGAGATAGTCGTCCTGGTCGTCCTGCCGGGCCTTCTCGACATGTTCGTGCCGAGCTTTCCGTCACTGAACGACACCCAGCCGCACGTCTATTGGGTCCCCGTCCTCCTTCTCACCCTGCAGTATGGCTCCGCCAGCGGCCTCCTCGCCGCAGGGGTCGCCATCGTGCTGTCGAGCACGCTCGGATGGTCGGAGCAGGACATTGGCGAGAACCATTTCAACTACCTGCTTCGGATCTGGTCGCAGCCTGTGCTTTGGATCGCGACCGCCGTGATCCTCGGTCAACTCAGGCTGCGTCAGATCGAGCGCAAGCAGGCTCTCGGCAGATCCGTGACCGAGCTTGCGGGCCAGCGGCAAATGCTCGCCGACCATGCACGCCAACTCCGAGCGCGCTGCGAGCAACTCGAGCTGGCCATCGCCACACGCTACGAGACCGACGCCCAGGGGCTGCTCGCCGCTCTGGGGCGCACCCAGCATGCCTCCTACCCCGAAGCGGTGAGCGCACTCCACGAGGCCATCGGTCGAGCTTTCGGCGATGCCCGGCTCTCCGTGCACCTGCTCGAGGATGGCCACCTGCGAACGGTATTCCGCCACGGCCCCGCGGATGCCTCCTCCGTCGGGCCGCTCACGCCGCAAAGCAAGCTCTACGAAGCGGTGGTGCAACGTGGCCTGGCGCTCAACATCCTCGACCCGTCTTCGGAAGACATGCTCGCCGCCCAGGGTCTGGCAGCCGTGCCGGTTTTCGGTGCGGGCCGCAGCGTCATCGGTGCAGTCGTTCTCGAAAGCTGCGACCCGAGTCATCTCGACACCTCGACACTCGACCGGCTCGCCGCAATCGCTGGGCTGATCGCCGCCCGCCATCAGCGCGAGCCGATGCGACGCGAAGAGGTGAGGACCGACAACCGGCCCCCCTCGCCGGACGCGCCGGCGATCGATCGCTCCCGCGAGCCACGCTGGCGTCGCGCCCGCCGGCGGGGTGATCGCCTCGTCCCGGCTTTGACACGTCCTGGCAGGAAGGCTTGAAGACATGGGCGCCGAGCAGCCGACTCGAAGAGGCCTCGCGTCAATGCCTGTCCCGACAGGCGCGTTGCCCGCCGGTCGGAATGGAAACCGCCTGCCTCAGCCCGCCTTGCTCGTCGGCCTCGCCGTCCTCGAAGCGTTGGGGGTCGCAGCAATTCTGCGATACCTGCACCATCCCCTCGTCCTGCTTCTGACCTTGCATATCCTGATGCTCACCGCGACGGTCGCGCTGATCGCCTGGACCAATCACCAGCGAGGCGATGTGACCCTGCTGGTTCTAGGGCTCCTCGGCGGAGCCATTGTCGGGCCGGTCGGGTTCCTAGGCGCGGCAACGCTGTGGCGCGTCTCCGCCGGGCACAACCAGCCGAGTCCGCTGGTCGAGGACTGGTACACCCGGATTACCAACTCGACATCGGTATCGCCCGAAGAGCGGCTCTGCGAGGACGTCGAGGTGGGCCGCACGTTGGACGCCGCCGCGCCTCCACCCCTCTCGTTCCCCGGCACGATGGCACACGGCGCACTCGCCGAGCAGCAAGCCATCCTCGGCCAGATCGCGCGACAGTTCCATCCCGCCTACCTCGCCACCCTCAAGATTGCGCTCGCGAGCCCCGAGCCCGTCGTCCGCGTGCAGGCAGCCGCCGTCGCGGCCCACGTCAATCCCAAGGTGAGGCGCTTGCTGCGCCAGCGTTTCGAGGAAGCGAGCCGCGCTCCCTTAGACCCAATGGAGGCGCTGTCGCTGCTCGACGATATTGCCGCGCTGCTCGGATCGGGCCTGCTCGAGGAAGCCGAGCGCCAGGCCGCCCAGGCACTCGTCCGCCGCCTCGGCGACGTCGTCGTCAACGCCCTGTCAGAAGGCCCACTGTGCTTCGAGAGCATCGAGGATCGTGCCCGGGCAGCAATTCTGGTCCGACGCCTCGAGGCGCTTCTGATCGAGCGCCGGTGCTTTGCCGAGCTGCGCGTGCAGCGCACCGCGGCAAGGCTCACGGTGCGGTTTCCCCGGGCACGCTTGAAGCGCTTTGCAGTCGTTCGCACGCCATTGCGCGAGGCCACCCCATGACCCCCACCGACCTCGCCCAGCGCAATCGCGAGACGGACGTCTGCCTCATCGTCGAGGGCTGCTATCCGTATGTTCCGGGGGGCGTCTCTGGCTGGATCGATTGGCTGCTCCGCACCCAGGGGCAGACCAGCTTCCAGGTCGTCGTGCTTTGGCCGAAGCCCACCTCTCAACCACCGCGCTATGCCCTCCCGCCCAATGTTACGGCCCTGCATCACCTCTACTTGCAGGACTTCGGCGCCGAGCCGGTCAAGACACTACAGCTCCCCCCTGGCATGGATGCGCTGACCGACGCCCTGAGCGATCTGATGTCCGTCGGCGGCCGCGAGCAACTCCTTCGCGCGACAGAGGCTATTGCCCACACACGCCCCCACCTCTCGCTGCCCGTTCTTTTCAATTCCCCCGTTGCCTGGGACATCGCCCGCCACAGCTACGAGCGCGAGATGCCCTACGGCTCGTTCCTGCATTATTTTTGGGCGTGGCGCGCGCTCCTCGGCGGCCTCCTCGCCACACTCGAGTTCACATTGCCGCCTGCCAAGATCTATCACACCATCTCGACCGGCTATGCAGGCGTCCTGGCCGCTCGCGCAGCCATCGAGAGCGGGCGGCCGTCGCTTCTCACCGAGCACGGCATCTACACGAACGAGCGCCGCATCGAGCTGCTGATGGCCGACTGGGTGGCCGATACCGTCGACAAGGGCCACGCTATCTCCGACCCCCGGTTCGATCTTCGAGACATGTGGGTGCGTGCCTTCGAGGCTTACGCCCGGACCTGCTACGAATGCTGCACCGAGGTCATCACCCTCTACGAGGACAACCAGCGCGCCCAGCGCCTGCTCGGCGCCGAGACCGACAAGCTGCGGGTCATCGCCAACGGCATTGATCTGAAGCGATTTGCCGGTGTGAGCCCCGCCGGCGATCACGCTCGTCCGACCGTTGCCTTGATCGGCCGCGTCGTGCCGATCAAGGACGTCAAGACCTTCATCTCGGCGGCAGCGATCCTTCGTGATCGCGTGCCGGGCGTCTGTGCCCTCGTCCTGGGCCCGACCGACGAGGACCCCGAGTATTTCGAGGAATGCCGGGCACTCGTGTCGGGACTCGGCCTCGAGGACACCGTCACCTTCACGGGCACCGTGGATATCGTCGAGCACCTGCCGCGCATCCACGTCATGGCCCTGACATCGCTGAGTGAAAGCCAGCCGCTCGTCATTCTCGAGGCGGGCGCGTCGGGCATTCCCTTCGTCGCCACCAATGTCGGCTCCTGCCGCGAGATCCTCGACGGCCGCCCTGACGAAAGTCCTCCGCTCGGACCCGGCGGCCTCGTCACCGGTCTTGTGGCCCCGGCGGAGATTGCAGACGCGATCGCTCGCCTTCTCCTCGACCCGGATCTGCGGCGCCAGTACGGGGCAACACTGCGCGAGCGCGTCCGGCGCATCTACACGTCCGAACGCGCCGCCGATGCCTACACCACCCTTTATCGCCACCATATCGCTGCTCCGACCCGTCTCACCCGGCAGAGCGCAGCCTGAAGGGAGCCCTAATGGCCGGAATCGGCTTCGAGTTGCGCAAGCTCGCCGAACGCGACACCCTCACCACGGTTCTCGCAGCCGGCGGCCACGCGGCGGTCATAGCCGCCGGCCCCTGGCTCTTCACCATCCTCGCCCTGGCGGCAATCGGCACCACGACCGAGCGTCTCCTGGGCCTCGCCCGACTCGCCGAGTTTCGTGTCGTCATCATCTATGCATTCGCGATTTCCCTTGTCCTGGCGTCGCCCGTGACAATTGTCGCCACCCGCCTGGTCGCCGATGCCCTGTGGCTCAAGCGGCCGGCGGAGGTACGTCCCTTGCTGCTGGCCGCACTTGCTGCCTCCCTTGTCGTCGTAGCCACCGGCACGTTGTTCCTCATCGCCTACTTCCAGCCGCCTGCGGTTGTCGCGGCCCCGCTCGCGGCTGCCTCCATGCTGGTCGGGTTGATCTGGGTCGTCCTCGCGTTCTGCGGAGCCGTGCGTGACTACGCGGGCGTAACGCTCTCCTTCCTGCTCGGCCTCGTGCTCTCGATGCTCATGGCCATTGCCGCCGCAATCCTGGGCGGGGGCCCCATGGCCATGGTCTGGGGCTTTCTCGTCGGCCTGTCGGCTGTGTTCTTCGGACTCGTTGCCCGAGTCCTTGCGGCCTTCCCCCATCCCGCCCCGGACCCGGCCGCCGGCCTGCGCACCCTCGCCGCCGGGCTGGCCGAGTATTGGCGCCTCGCCCTCGGCGCACTCGTCGGCGCGACCGGCGTCTGGATCGACAAATGGCTGCTCTGGTTCTCGAGCTGGGGAGAGGTTCTGCGCATCGGGCTTCGCCACGCGCCACTCTATGACAGCGCCATGTTCATCGCCTCGCTCGGCATCATCCCCGCGCTCGCCGCCTTCGTCCTGCGGCTCGAGACGCACTTCTTCGAACGTTACCAGCGCTACTACGCCACGATCGGAGGCCACGGAACATACGGGCAGATCGAGGCCGCACGCCGCCACATGCACGTCCACACACTGGAGAACCTAGCCCTCGTCACCATCGCCCAGATCGGGGTGTCCGCGGTGCTCGTTCTGCTGGCCCCGGTTCTGATAGATGCCCTGGGGCTGCAGTTCCGTCAGGTCTCGATCCTGCGCTACGGAGCCTTGGGCGCCGTCTTCCACTTCATATTCATCGCCTGCTCGGCGATGTTGCTCTTCTTCGATCGCCGGCGCACGTATCTTCGCGTGCAGTTTATGTTCCTGCTGACCATGGCCGGCGCCACCCTCGTCACCCTGCGTCTCGGAGAGGAGTATCAGGGCGTCGGTTACTTCGTGGCGTGCCTCGCCACGGCCTTCGTGGCCTATCGGCTGGCCGACCGGACGTTCGCAGATCTCAACTACCTGACCTTCATTGGCAACAATCCATCGGTCGCGGCTGCCACCACCAACCGTCAGCGGCTATGGCACACGCTTCTTGCCCGGTTTCGCCGCCCTGCCCAAGACGCATGAGACACTTCATGCGACAGCAGCGCGTCGAACCATCCCTTGCGGCGGCGCCCGAAGGCCCGCCTAGACCTTCATCTTCGGATCGAGCCAGTCGCGCAGACTGTCGCCGAGGAGGTTGAAGGCGAACACCGCGAAAGTGATCGCGAGGCCCGGGAACAGGATCATCCACGGCGCAGCCTGATAGAAGTCGGCCGAAGAGCCAGAAAGCATCAGCCCCCAGGCTGGTGTCGGCTCGGTCACACCCAGGCCCAGGAACGACAGCGACGCCTCGAGCAGAATCGCCTGCGCGATGAAGGCCGTCGTCATGATCAGGTACGGGGCAACGATATTCGGCACGATGTGCCGAAGGATGATACGCGGATGGCTGTAGCCTCCCGCACGGGCTGCATCGATGAAGGGCATCTGGGCGAGCGACAATGTCGACGACCTCGCGATCCGAGCCATGCGCGGCACCATGGGCAGCGCGATGGCGGCGATCAGATTGAGATCGATCCCGAACAGCTGATTCCGCCCGAGCACGGCCACCACCACCATCGCCAGCACGATGATCGGGAACGACAGCATGATGTCGACCACACGCTGGATCGCATTGTCGATCCACCCGCCGAAATAGCCCGAGGTCGCACCGATGAGGGCCCCGAGCGAGCTGCCGAAGAGAGCCGACAGAATACCGACCGCGAGCGCCGTGCGCGATCCGTAGACCAGGCGCGAGAAGACATCCCGGCCATACTGATCGGTACCGAACAGATGCTCCCCGCTCGGCGCAGTCAGCATCGCGCCGAAATCGACGGCTTCAGGGTGGTAGGGCGAAATCCACGCCGCACCCACCGCAAGCACGAAGTAGAGGAGCACGATCACGAATCCCGCGAACCCCAGGGGCTGGGCGCGAATGAACTGCACGACCGGATTCGAGCGCTTGGGAATCTTGTCCGTGAAGGCGTCGGTAGCTGTGATGTCGGCCATGGCAGGCCACCTCTCACGACAGGCGGATGCGGGGGTCGAGGGCTGCGTAAAGCAGGTCGACCAGGAGATTGACGAGGACGAAGATGGTCGCGATCAACAGAACCAGACCCTGGATCAGGGTGAAATCGCCGCGAGCCGTCGCGTCCACGAAGAGCTTCCCGATGCCGTTCAGGTTGAACACCTGCTCGGTCACCACGAGCCCACCGATTAGGAAGGCGAACTCGAGCCCCACCACAGTGACCACGGGAAGCAACGCATTGCGCAAGCCGTGCCGCCGCGTGACGAGACGCTCGAATACGCCTTTGGCACGCGCCGTCCGGATGTAGTCCTCGCGCATCACCTCGAGCAGCGCCGAGCGCATCATCCGCGTCACCACCGCCGCATAGCGATAGCCGACCGACAGCGCGGGCCAGAACAGCGCGGACAGGTTGGTGATCGGATCCTCGAAGATCGAGACGTACCCGATCTTCGGCAACCAATTGAAGAAGTAGAGCAGCCCGAGAATGATCAGCATCCCGAGCCAGAAACCCGGAATGGCCAATCCCGAGACCGCAAGCACGCGGATCACGTTGTCGAGCCAGCTGTCCTTGTAGACCGCCGACAATGTCCCGAGTGGAATAGCGATCGAAACTGCGATCAGCGTCGCCATGATCGCAACCTGCAGCGAAACCGGAAAGCGCAGCGCGATCTCGTCCGCAACCGACTGTCCGGTCCACAGCGACTTGCCGAGGTCGAAACGAGTCAACCCGACCATGTAGTCCTTGAACTGGACCGCGAGCGGCTTGTCGAGCCCGAGCCGCTTGCGCTCAGCCTCGATCGTTTCCTCCGTGACCGCCGCACCGTCGGCCCTGAGCTTCACGACCACCGGATCACCGGGCATGACGCGAATGAGGAAGAACACGGCAACCGCGACGCCAACGAGCGTCGGGATGACCATCAACAACCGCCTGACGAGATAGCCGATCATGGCACTTTCGCATGTCCGCTGTGGGAAGAGGGAGGCCCCCAGGCCTCCCCCGAGCTCATGTTACTGGTCGAGCCACACGTTGACGAGATCCGTCGCCGTGAAGTGGTTGTTGTGGTGCTCCCATCCCTTGATCTTCTTGTGGCGCACGATGATACGCTGCCACCAGAGCAAGGGTGCCGAGTAGACCTCGTTGAGCGCCCGCGCCTCGAAATCGCGTACGTACTTCTTGCGCTCGGCTGCATCCACGGCCGCGGCCTGCAGGTCGAACAGCCGGTCCAGCTCCTTGTCCTGATGACCGGAGGCGGCACGCGACGACTTCTCCTTGGTGAGGAATTTGTCGAACTGCGACGACGGATCGTCGGCGAAGTCCGAGATGAACTCCATCAGCACATCGAAATTGCCGGCCTTCATCGCGTCGAAATAGAGCTTCGTCTCGAGCTGGGTGTGCTCGACGTCGACGCCGATCCGCCGCCACTGGTCGATGAGGAAGATGCCGCCCGGCGTATAGGGCTCTGCAACGTTGCGGTTGACGAGCCTGACTTTCAGGTTCGGAACGCCCGCTTCTGCAAGCAGCTTCTTGGCTTCCGCACGCGACTTCGCGATATCTTTCGAGAAACCAGGGAATTGAGCCAGCTCCTCATCCGACCGCGCAAGCTCGTAACCGGGCCGCAACAGGCCGCCGACGAACTTGAGCATCGAGATCTTGGACAGCGCCTGCGACCCGCCGTGACGATCGACCGCCATGGTGAGCGCCCGGCGTACCCGCACATCGTCGAAGGGCTTCTTGGTCACGTTGAACGTGAACAGCAGGTTCGTCACCCACGGCCCCTCGGTGACCAGGGCGTTGTCCTTGAGCCCGTTCACGATCTGATCGCGCTCCTTCGGCGTCCTGCCGCGGAACTCGCCATCGAACTGGCCACCGACAATTCCGTTCACGACCGCGTTGGACTTGACGAAGATCGCCTTGTAGCCATCGAGATACGGCCGGTCCTTCCGGAAGTAGCCATCGAAACGCTCGCCCTTCCAGTGCGAGCCCTTCACGTACTCGACGAACTTGTAGGCGCCGGTGCCCAAGACGGTCTTCTCGGGAAACTTCGGATCCTCTTTCAGCTTCGCCGCGCGATAGATGCAGTTCCACGGTGAGGCGAAGTTGGTCAGCATCGACGCATTCGGCGTCTTCAGCTTGAAGACGACGGTCGTTGCATCCGGTGTCTCGATCTCCTTGATCGACTGGAAGAGCGCGCGCCGTACCGAGATGACACCTGTCGGCGGATTGACGATCCGCTCGTAGCTCGCCTTGACGTCTTCCGACGTCATCGGTGCGCCATCATGGAATTTGACGTTCGGAAACAGCTTGAACGTGTAGGTTAGCCCGTCCTTCGAGACCTCCCACGAACTGGCGAGATCGCCAGCGATCTTCTGATCCTTGACGTCGCCTTCCCACTTGAGCAACGTCGAGTAGTGCGGGCGGCCCGGATGCGCGAACGCGAACGTCGTCACCGCATGACAGTCGATGGTCGGCGGTTCGGCGACGACGGCGAAGTTCAGGATGCCGCCCTTTTTGGGCGTCTGCGCAACTGCTGCCCCGCTCCCCAGGAGCACCAGCGCGCCGACACCTGCGGCAAGACTCGATCGAATCATTCTCACTCTCACTCCCTCTCTCAGGCTCAGAGCTCTCGAGCGGACCGCACCCTCCCAGATGCAGGCCCCCTCGCCAGGTCTCTTTATTGATCAAGCCACACGTCGACGAGCGTCTGCCCGCCGAAATGCGAAGGTGGCAGCTCCCAGCCTTTCACCTTCTTGTTGTTCACGACGATGCGTTGGTACCAGAGCAAAGGCACATTGTAGGCCTGCGTCAGCGTGTAACGCTCGAGATCATGGACGATCTTGAGCCGCGCGGCAGGGTCCAGCGTTCGAGCTTGCTGCTCGTACATCTCGTCGATCTTCTTGTCACCGTGCTGCGAGTAGGCGATCGACGAGACATGCTTCGAGAGCAGTGTGTTGAACTGGGCATTCGGGTCATCGACGAAGTCGGACACGTTCTGCACCGCGACATCGAAGTTGCCGTTGCTCATGCCGTCGTACCAGAGCTTTGTTTCGACCTGCACGTGCTCCGTCTCGACGCCGATCCGCCGCCATTGATCGATCGCATAGATGCCGGCCGGCGTGAACGGTTGCGCGACGGTGCGGTTCAGGAGCTTCACCTTCAGCTTGGTGACGCCTGCTTCCTTCAGAAGGCGCTTGGCCTCCTCCCGGCTCTTGTTGATGTCACGCCAGAAGCCCGGCAGCTTCTCGAGCTCGGAATCGGGCAGCGCAAATGGCGAGCCTGGCCGGAACACGCCGCCGACGCCCTTGATCAGCGTCACTTTTCCGAGGCTCGCAGAGCCGCCCCAGCGATCGATGGCCAATGTAAGGGCCTGTCGCACGCGAACGTCGTCAAAGGGTTTGTGAGCTGTATTGAACGTGAGCAGGATGTTGGTGATCCAGGGCCCCTCCTGCACCGTCACCTGGTCCTTCATCGTCGAGACCAGCTGGTCACGCTCGGCAGGCGTGCGACCGCGGAACTCGGCGTCGAACTGCCCGCCCCGCATGCCCGCGACCACGGCCGGTCCTTTCACGAAGAACGCCTTGTAGCCATCGAGGTAGGGACGATCCTTCAGGAAATACTTGTCGAACCGCTTGGCGCTCCAGTGTGACCCCTTCACGTACTCGACGAACTGGAAGGCCCCGGTACCCATCACCTTCTTCTCTGGATAGTTGGGGTCCTTCGCGAGCTCCTTCGCGCTATAGACACAGTTGAACGGCGAGGCGAAGTGCAGGAGCATCGACGCGTTCACCTTCTTCATCTTGAAGACGACGGTGTTCGCGTCCGGGGTCTCGATCGACCCGATGTCCTGGTGCAGCGCCTTACGGTACGAAAGCACGCCCTGCGGCGGATTGATGATCCGATCGTACGTCGCCTTGATATCGGCCGACGAGAAGTCGGAACCGTCATGGAATTTGACGCCCTTCCGAAGCTTGAAGGTGTACGTCATGCCATCCTTGGCCACCTCCCAGCTCTCGGCGAGATCGCCGACGATCTTCTGGTGCGCGTGGTCGCCGACGAACTTCAGGAGCGTCGAGTACTGGGGTGCCACCGGATGCACCATCGCGAACGTGCCTGTCGCGTGACAATCAGTCGTCGGCGGCTCGGCAACGACCGCAAGCTGCAGAATGCCGCCGCGCTTCGGCGTCTGCGCCGCAGCAGGCTGAGCCACGGCGAACGCGAGAAGCGCACCCGTAGCCACCATCGAACGCCCTATGGACATCTTTCCTCCTGGTCACAAGGTTCGGGCCCCTTCCGGGGCCCTCAAGCATGAATGCAAGCTACGATGTGACCGGGAGCCAGCTCGCGCTGCTCCGGCACGGCCTTCTTGCAGTCTTCGGTAGCGAGCGGGCAGCGTGGATGGAACACGCATCCCGACGGCGGATTGAGCGGGCTCGGCAGCTCGCCCGTGATGATCTTCCGTGGCCGCGTTCTCTCGATCACGGGATCCGGAATCGGAGCCGCCGCCAGAAGTGCCTGTGTATAGGGATGCCGCGGATTGGCGAATAGCTCCGCCGATTCCGCCAACTCGACGATGCGACCGAGGTACATGACGGCAACGCGCGTCGAGATGTGCCGAACGACGGCAAGATCGTGCGCGATGAAGAGGTAAGTGAGTCCCAGGCTCTGCTGCAGATTCTCGAGCAGGTTGATCACCTGCCCCTGGATCGAGACATCGAGCGCCGAGACGGCCTCGTCGCATACGATCACCTCGGGGTTGACCGCCAGCGCCCGCGCGATGCCGACACGCTGGCGCTGCCCGCCCGAAAGCTCGTGCGGATAGCGCAACGCCATGTAGGGAAAAAGCCCAACGGTCTGCAGCAGCTCGGCCACGCGGTCGTCGATCTTGTCTTTCGGCAGGATCCCGTGCACGTGCATCGGCTCGCCGATGATCTGCCCGACCGTCATGCGCGGGTTCAATGACGAGTAGGGGTCCTGGAAGATCACCTGCATCTTCTTGCGGATCGCGATCATGTCGCGCCGTTTGAGGTGCGCGAGATCGACGCCATCGAACAGGATCTCGCCGCCCGTCGGCTCCTCGAGGCGGAGCACCAACCGGCCGAGCGTCGACTTTCCGCAGCCCGATTCGCCAACGAGGCCCAGCGTCTCGCCCTTCTTGACCGTCAGCGTGACGTCGTTGACGGCGCGCACGAGCTTGGCTTCCCCGCCGAAGAAACCACCGCCCACGGGGAAGAATTTGCTCGCATTCTTGATCGCCAGCATGTCCGAGGCACCCGCGACATCGCCCCCGACCTCGGCCTCCGCGTCGACGCCCCCACCGGCGTCGAGCGTCTCGATCTCGGGCGTGCGGTGGCAGGCAGCGAAGTGGGCCTCCTCGATCTCCCGGAAGGCCGGGACCTCGTTGCACACTTCGACAGCAAATTTGCAGCGGGGCCGGAAGCGGCAACCCTCGGGCGGATTGAGCAGGTTTGGCGGCGATCCCTCGATCGTCGCGAGTTTGCTGGCACGGCCGCGGTCGAGTCTCGGAACGGCAGAAAGCAGTCCGCGCGCGTACGGATGCAACGGCCGCGAGAAGACTCGCTCGGCGGTGCCGCTCTCGATGATCCGGGCCGCGTACATGACGTTCACGCGGTCCGCGTACCGCGCCACGATGCCCAGATTGTGCGTGATGATGATCACAGCGATGCCGAGGCGCCGGGACAAGTCCTTCATCAACTCGAGGATCTGCGCCTGGATCGTGACGTCGAGCGCCGTCGTCGGCTCGTCCGCAATGAGAAGCTTCGGGTTGCAGGCAAGACCGATCGCGATCATCACGCGCTGGCGCATGCCACCCGAAAGCTGATGCGGATATTGCGCGAGCCGGCTGGCCGGATCCGTGATGCCGACCAAAGTCAAAAGCTCGATCGCGCGCTCGGTCGCCTGCTCGTCCGTCATCCCCATGTGGATGAGAAGCGGCTCCTTGATCTGAAGCCCGATGCTCAACACCGGATTGAGCGACGTCATCGGCTCCTGGAAAATCATCGAGATCGAGCGACCGCGCACCTGGCGCATGGACTCGTCATCGAGGTCGAGCAACGACCGCCCCTCGAACCGGATCGAACCGTTCACGATGCGCGAGGACTGGGGCGGCAACAGGCGCATGACGGCCAGCGCCGAGACCGACTTGCCGGAGCCGGATTCGCCGACAATTGCGACCATCTCGCCCGGATAAACCGAGTAGGTCACGCCTTCCACGGCACGGACGGTGCCGTGCGACGTCACGAAGTGGACATGGAGATCTTCGATCTCGAGGACGGGCGCTTGCGCCGCAACGGTAGCCTGCGCATCCTTGCGCTCTTCAGCGACCATGCCCCCGGTGGGTCCATGTTGCACGTCGGTGCTCCTCCCAAGCCTTGCCCGGAGCTGACGCGCCCTGCGCGCTCTCCGGGTCATTCAGCCTTCTAAGATCCTTGCTAGACAAACTTTCGATCAAGGGCAAGCGCACGGAACGGCAATACGTTTTCGCGTTGTAGAGAGCCCCCGAAGGAATACGGAGCCGGCATCCGTCGCCCCCGCGAGCGGTCTCGCCAAAGCGGCCCCATAGGTGCCATGTTCTGCCGAGCGCCAAAGCTGCCCGGACCCGCAACTCGAGAGAACAACCGATGCAAAGCACTGCCCTATCCGCCTCAGGCCTGGCCTATGAAAAGATCGACCTCGTCGCGCCCTGGGCCCAAGGGCGTCGCCCGATCGTTTTCCATCATGGCATCGGAACCGACCGGCACGTCTGGACGGACTGGTTGCCGGCCGTGGTCACTCGTCATCAGGTGGTCCGCTTCGATACCCGCGGCTACGGCCGGTCGTCCGTCCCCCCGGTCGACCATGCCTGGACGTTGGAAGGCGCACTCTCAGACCTGCTTGAGATGATGGACGTCGCAGACCCCGGGCCTGTTCATCTCGTCGGCGAATCGTTCGGCGGCACGGCTGCGCTTCTCGCCGCCATTCGCCACCCCGGCCGCGTCGCGTCGGTGACAGTCTCGAACGCCGCGTTTCGTGGCGAGAAGATCGCTGGCGTTCCCGGCTGGCGCGAGGCTTTCGCCAAGGACGGTGCAAAGGCCTGGAGCCGCGACCTGATGGCCAAGCGCTTCCACGACCATGGCCTGACGGCCGCACAGCGCCAATGGTACCAGTCCGTGCAGGACCGCTCCCCGGCTCACGTCACCGTCGGATTGGGCGAGCTGCTGGCTCGGACCGACCTCGGCGGAGAGCTCTCCAAAATCAAGGCGCCGCTGCTCATTCTCATGCCGGACCGCAGCCCCTTCGTGACGGCTCGTATGGGAGTAGATCTTCTCGAAGCCGTGCCGCACGCCGATCTCGCGATGGTCCCGCACGCCCGCCACGGCCTGCCCTTCTCGCACGGCGCCGAATGCGGGGCCAGGCTCGCGGCGCATCTCGACAGGGCGGAGGCGCCCTAGGGTGCAGCCGGCTTCCGGGCGACGAGGAACAGGCGGGGATCCTTGCGACCCGAGCCGTGGCGCGCCGTCTCCACGATCTCGAAACCGCCGGCCTCCACGTCCTTCGTGAGCGCGGCGCCATCGAAGAACGCCACGACGGAAGGCGCTTTCCCGATGGCCCGCATCAAGGGCACCGCGAGCCGGATGACAGTCGTCATTTCTGCAAGGCAGGCCGTCTTCGAGATGAGAAGGCCACCGGGCTTCAGAGCACGCCATATCTCCCGGATCATACCCGGCCGGTCGGCTGTGAGATGCAGGACATTGAATGCCATGACGGCATCCATCGATGCCGTCTCGACAGCGGTCCCGTCGGCCGGCGCCACCCTCAGCTCTATGTTGCGACAACCGGCGTCCGCCACCCGCTCTCGGGCGATCGCGATCATCTCGGGCGAGATATCGGTCGCCACAACACGCCTTACGCGCGGAGCGAGCCTCAGCGCCGTCGTGCCTGTGCCGCAGCCGATCTCGAGCACGGTATCGGATGGCGAGAGGTAACTCGCGCTACGCTCAAGCGTGCGCTCGTAGCCGGCCATGTCCTTGATCGGATCGGCGGCATATTTGCGGGCCGCTCGGTCCCAGAACCGGGCATCGGCGGCGCTCGTTGCGGCTGGATCAGACATGCGGTCCAAATCCACCCACGTTTGCGGCGGTTTCATGAACGCGAGACCGCTCGTGGCGTGCCTCGGCTCTGTTCGACGTCTTGTGCGTGTCACCCACAGGTTTGCGGTCAGGACGGAGACTGCGTCTGGCGGAACCGCAGGATTACATACCGGAAAACCTTGCGAAAGGTCTCGGGATTGGTCCGGTGCTCGTAGTACGCAAGCAGCTTTTCGAGCTCCCGGATTTGCTTGCCGAAAGCGAGGCGGATCGCCCGCGCTTTCCAGGGCGAAGAGACGCTGACGAAGTGCTCACCCATGGCGATGAGCGGCCTCACTTGCTGGCTGAGGCCATAGTGCACTGCTTCCATGGTCGGCGCAGTTGCCTCGGTGATGTCCTCGGCAAGATCCAGCTCGAAGCCATGCCCGCGCGCCATGTCGACGAACGGCAGGCTTTCGATTGCGAAACCGTCCGGGTACGGCATCCAGTCGTCGCGATGAAACATCGCTGCGACGAGCATGTGCCCGCCCGGCGCCACGAACCGGCGGCTCTGGCGTAGCCCCGTCTCGCGGTCGAAATAGTTGATCGACTCGCTGAAAAGAAGCAGGTCGAACCGCTCGTCGAGATCGAGATGCTCGTATTTCGAACGATGAAACGTGATCGCCGGGTTCGGCTCGGCGTCGAAATACTTCTGGTGGTTCTTGTCGGGCGAGATGGCTGTCACGCGATAACCGCGTGACGCGAAGGCGCGCGCGTTGTCGCCGATCCCGGCGCCGACATCGAGAACTGTGTGGACGCCTTCCGGCACGTGCGTGAGCAGGCGCTCGGTGTAGCGGGCCTGCGCCTCGCGGATGGCGTCGATCGTGATTGGTCTCGATGGGGCGGCCGGGAAAAGCCCATAATGCAGCGATCGCAGCTTCAGGACCTCGGTTACGAAATAGAGCTCGAGGTCTAGTCCGTCGTAGTCGACGACGACAGTGGGCGGCGTGGCGGACATCTCCATCCTCGATGCGGGATCAGGAGCGACCCGTCAGTCCCCCTGCCCTGGGCCGACTTCCTACACCGGAGCGGCGCGCTTTCCAATGTCGCCGCGGTGCCATTCTTGACCCCATCCGGGGGCGACCCTACGGTCCCGCCTCGATATCCTCCAGCCGAAGGAGCCACCCGTGGCGCGCGAATATCTGAAGAAGTCGTCCGTCCCCATGCAGAAGCGCCGCGCCGAGGTCGAGGACACGGTGCGCCGCATGCTGGCCGACATCGCCGAGAACAAGGACGACGCCATCCGCCGCTATGCTCGTGACCTCGACAAGTGGGAGGGCGACTTTCGCGTCACCGAGTCCGAGATTGCCGAGAAATCGAAGCAGCTCTCGAAAGTCTTCAAGGAAGACTTCGACATCTGCCACAAGAACGTGTCCGATTTCGCCAGGCGCCAGAAGGAGAGCATCCAGGCCTTCGAGGTGGAGCTCTATCCCGGCGCCGTACTCGGCCAGAAACTGATCCCGATCGAGAATGTCGGCTGCTACATTCCGGGCGGCAAATACCCGCTCATCTCGGCCGCCATCATGAGCGTCGGCACGGCCAAGGTCGCGGGCGTGAAGCACATCACCGGCTGCGCCCCACCGCGCGGCGCTGACGGCATCTATCCCCAGACGCTGTATGCCCTGCACAAGTCCGGCGCCGACGAGATCTACACCCTCGGCGGCGCGCAGGCGCTCGCGGCGATGGCAATGGGCCTCGTCGGCATGACCAAGGCCGATCTCATCACTGGCCCCGGCAATCCCTATGTCGCCGAGGCCAAGCGCCAGCTCTTCGGCATCGCCGGCATCGACCTGCTCGCCGGACCGACCGAGATCCTGATCATCGCCGACGACACGGCGGACCCAACCATCGTCGCGACAGATCTCCTGGGCCAGGCCGAGCACGGGCCCGACAGCCCGGCGTGGCTCGTCACAACATCGAGGAAGCTCGGCGAAGCGGTCATCAAGGAGGTCGAGCGCCTGCTCCCGGACTTGCCGACCCGCGAGAACGCCGGCAAGGCCTGGGCCGACCTCGGCGAGGTGATCGTGGTGTCCTCGGACGACGAGGCGATCGCCGTCTCCGACGAATATGCCCCCGAGCATCTCGAGATCCAGACCGGCCGCGACGACTATTATCTCGAGCGCCTTTCGAGCTACGGCTCGCTGTTCATCGGCGAGCCCTCGACCGTGGCCTATGGCGACAAGGGCGTCGGCACCAACCACACGCTCCCCACCGGGCGCTCGGCCCGCTACACGGGCGGCCTCTCGGTGCACAAGTTCACCAAGATCGTCACCTACGAGCGCCTCACCCGGCGTGCGAGCCGCGACATCGCGCCGGTCATCTCGCGCGTGTGCCGCGAGGAAGGCATGATCGGCCACGCCATCACCGGCGAGGTGCGTGTGAAGCGGTACGAAGGCGCGAATTGAGGGGAAAGCCGATCTGCGTCCCAGGCCGGCGCCATGAGCTTGTCTCTGGCGGCCTCCAGTGCTCGCCTGCCCCGGCGCAGGCCGGGGTCACCCGGACCCATCGCGCCGCTGGCTCCGCAGGTCGAGGCATGAGAGGCCGCAGCGCGGGAAGGGCTGCCGCCCTTCAACCCGCTCGAGGGGACGCCCCTCGAGCTCCCCGTCTTTTGTCACCCTGGAGCGAGACAACGGGCGCCATACCCACCTCCCCCAGCCTAGCTGGAACCCTACCACCGAGCGGCACGCTGGGGATAAGTTACACCTTCACCCCCGCCGGAACGAACGCTGCAATCGTCCCCGCATCCACCGGAATCACCGTGCCATTTACATACGCCGCCGCGGGTGACATCAGGAAATGGATGACGTTGGCGATGTCGACGGGCTGCGCGATGCGGCCGATGGGGGAGGTGCCGCTGGTGCGGTAGCGGGTGTTGGAGCCGGGGTTCAAGTGCGGCGCGACCATCGGGGTCTCGGTGGTTGCAGGGGCCACCGCGTTGACCAGCACGCCCGAGGCGGCGCTCTCCACGGCCCAGACTTTGGTCAGCGCGATCACCGCCGCCTTGGTCGCGGCATAGGCGCCGCTGTCGATCTTATGACGCAGCC
Organism: Hyphomicrobiaceae bacterium; assembly: GCA_041397805.1. GTDB lineage: Bacteria > Pseudomonadota > Alphaproteobacteria > Rhizobiales > Hyphomicrobiaceae. Next base: position 68,533 of record JAWKWD010000016.1, on the reverse strand, counting down.
CCGAGATCGAGGCGAGGAAGACGACGCGGGCAGCATCGCCCTTGGCGGCCGCCGCCTTCAGCAACGGCATGGCGTGCTTGGTCGAGAGCCAGACGCCGCGCACGTTGACAGCGAAAAGATCGTCCCACTCGTTGGCGGGCATCGAATCGAGCGGGCCGGTGCGCAACAGACCGGCCGACGCGACGAAGCCGTTCAAATGCCCGTGCCGCTTGGTGATCTCGTCGAACGCCTTGGCCAGCGAGGCTTCCGACGTGACATCCGCCAACACCGTATCGAGCCGTGGCCCGTAGATGCCGAACTCCTCGCGCAGCTTCGAGAGGCCCTGCTCCGACACGTCCATGGCGACCACGGTCCAACCCTGGTCGAGCAGCAGACGGGCCGTGCCGCGCCCGATTCCCGAAGCGGCACCCGTAATGGCGGCAATGCTGGTCATGAGCCCTGTTCCTTTTTCCCCGCGGCGCCCTGACGCGCCCGTCCGACGCGCTGTCAATTGAGGCCCGCCGACCCGGATCGAGTCAATCGCCTCTGCCGTCTGCTGGCGCAAGCTCTCGGTGCGGGCCTTGCGGGCAAAATCTCGCCGTCGAGGCAACCCGGAAGATGCAGCGAGCCGCGCAATCGGCTAAAGTTTCGCCGCGAAGCAGTCTTAGCCAGGGGTGGATGGCGAGACCTGTCACGAGAAGGGATCCTGGGGGGGATGGCGCAGGCGATGGCTGATGATGGCGGCAGAGTGCCGATGTCGCCTGGACTCCAGACGACGCTGCTCCGGGCGCGCGAATATGCTGCGAGCCAGTCCGAGGCCCAGGTCCTGCTCGAGCACCTGCTGCTCGCCTTGAGCGAGGACGCCGACGCCGCTCATGTTCTCCAGGCCTGCGAAATAGACCTCGGCCGCCTCCGCCACGACGTCGCCGGCTACCTCGGCTCGTTGAACGACCGCGTCCCTCCCGGAACGCCCGGGGCACCGGCCATCTCGCCGGCACTCACGCAAGTACTGAAGTACGCGACGCTCGCCGCCCAGCAGGGCCGCCGCTCCAGCATCGACGGGGCCATCGTGCTCGCGGCTCTGGTGGGCGACGGACGCTCGATGGCGGCAAACTTCCTCAAAGCCCAGGGGCTGACCTTTGAAGCCGCCATCCAGGCCTTGCGCGAGGCGGCCTCACGAGGCGCAGGTCACCCCCATCAGCCCCCGCAGCCGCGCCCGGCGGCGCAGCCGGCGCCCTATTCCGCCCCTCCTCCCGACACAGCCGATGCGGCCGGCCACCCGGAGCCGCACTTCGCCACCACCTCCCGCGCCGAGGACATCCTCGCGCGTGCCCGCGAGCGCGTCGAGACGCGTAACCAGGGCGCCGAAACGAAAGCCGCTGGCCCCGGCCCTGTCGACACCGAGACGGCTCCGCCACGGCCGCCGGTGACCACGACACAGGCGCCCCCATCCCCACCGGGCTCGCCGCCGCGAAGCACGCAACCACAGCCCAGAGACGAGCAGCCACCCGTCGTTCGGTCGACGATCCCGAATGCCGAGGCGATCGCCCAAACGCCTCCACAAACGCCGCGCGCTGCCCTGCACGAGCCAGAACGGCACGAGCCAGAACAGCACGAGCCTGAACTGCACGAGCCAGAGCCGCCCGAGCCTCCTCAAATCTCCGAGCCGGCGGCAGCATCGCAATCCCCAGCCGACACGTCTTCCGCGCCCCGCACCCCATCGCCGGAGCGCGCGAGAGAGGCCCCGCAAGCGCAAGCCCCGGTCCCGGCGGCATCCTACGAAGACACCGCTGAGTGGCACCCCGTCGGCCCGTCCGAACCGGCCGCTCTCCGCCAGGAGCGCGAGCCGCGGAGCCTCCCTCCGAAAATCAATGGCGCCGATCGACCGCTGCCAGGCCCCACGCCGCAGCACTGGCAGGAGCAGCCGCCAGCGAACCAGGCCGCGCCCACCGGCTGGACACCCCCGCCGATGCGGCCTCCGTCGCCGCCATCCACCGCCCGGCAACACCCGCAGCCGCCGCAGACTTGGCAAACGCCTCCGTTGCCGCCGGCCCAGTCACCACCACCCCCAGGCCCGGCGTCTGCCCGGCTGCCGGATGGCGACGCACATCCTTCCGCGCGCTGGGCCCGCCCTACGCTTCCGATCGAACCCTATCGCGAGCCCCAGCAGCCTACCGGATATGCGCCACCCGCCTTGGTACCGGCCCAATCCGGCCCAGGCTACGCCGCCTCGAACGGCGCCAGACCCGCAATCGACGAGACACAGATCACGCACTCCATTCCCCGGCGGCTCCGGCAGGGACGTGCTCAGGTCGTCGAGGTGTGGATCGAGCGCCCGCCCATAGCGGGTAGCACCGTCCCCTCGCGCTCGTTTGCGTTGCGCCCAGAAAGCGTCGTCGCGCGGGCTATCGCCGTTCGCTTGAGACCACTCTCGGGCCGCTTCATCATCGACGCAGCGTCACCCGAAACGCAGTGGGACCAGAACGGTGCCGCAAACGGCGCCGACCGCCTCGTCAGCGAGGCCGCCGTCTGGCGCTTCAGCGTGACGCCGCTTCAAGCCGGGAAGTGCGCACTTCACCTTGCAATTTCCGCTCGAACGCTCGGCGCAGACGGGGTTCTCGCCGAGACGCAGATACCCGACCAGACATTCGAGATCCGCTCGTCACGAAGCTACGGCGCTACCGTCAAGCGCGCCGCCGTGCTGGCCAGCGCGGCCCTGGCGGGAATGCTGCTCGTGAAGCTTCTCGAGGGCCTGCTGCATGTCGATTTCTTCTTCATGCTGAAGCAGCTCCTGCGCTTCTAGCTCCGCCAGTGAGCGACAGCAGCAGGAGCCGGCCACGGCCAGAAGCCCGCCAGCATACTCACCTCGAGCGGCGCTCGCGGCCCGACGCATCTTGGCCCCATAGCCAGCCCCCGCCGGCCGGTGCTAGCGTTCGGCTGGATGTCCTGCCGCCCGCTGGCACTGACCACCGAAAGAGGAGATGTTTCCATGATCCACGTCGTCGCCATCATCACAGCGAAGCCCGGCATGCGCGAGGCTGTGCTGAAGGAGTTCCGCGCCAACATGCCGGCCGTCCACGCCGAGAAAGGTTGTATCGAGTACGGCCCCACGATCGACGCCGAAGGCATGGGCGCCGTACAGACCGCCTTCGGGGCCGACACGTTCGTCGTCATCGAGAAGTGGGCCACCATGGACGACCTCAAGGCGCATGGCGCCGCGCCGCACATGAAAGCCTACGCCGCCAAAGTGAAGGACATGCTGGCGAGCCGCGTCATCCACGTCCTGCAACCCGCCTGACGGCACGTTCCATGATCGTCGGAACCGCGGGTCATATCGACCACGGCAAAACACTTCTCGTGAAGGCCCTGACCGGCATCGACTGCGACAGGCTGAAGGAGGAGAAGGCCCGCGGCATTACCATCGAGCTGGGCTTCGCGTACGTGCCGCTCTCCGGGGGCGGCACGTTGGGGTTCGTCGATGTGCCGGGCCACGAGCGGTTCGTCCACACGATGCTGGCTGGCGCCGCTTCTATCGATTTCGTCGTCCTCGTCGTGGCAGCCGACGACGGCGTCATGCCGCAAACCCGGGAGCACCTGCAAATCCTCGATCTCCTCGGTCTCACCGAGGGCCTCGTCGCCATCAACAAGGCGGACCTCGTCGACGAATCCCGACTGGAAGAGGTCGAGGCGGAGATGCGGGCAACGCTTGCCGGAACAGCCCTCGCCGGCGCCGACATCCTGCGTGTCTCGGCTGCCACCGGCGCCGGCATCGCTGATTTGCGCCAACGTCTGATCGAGGAAGCGCAGAGCCGCCCGGCGCGCGCCAGCCACGGCGCCTTTCGCATGGCCATCGATCGCTCGTTCACCGTGGCCGGTGCCGGCACCGTCGTAACGGGTGTCGTGGTCTCGGGCAAAGTCGCCGTCGGCGAAACCGTGGTCGCACTCCCGGGCGGCAACAACGGCCGAGTCCGCACGATCCACGCTCTCGGCCAGCCCGCCGACCACGGTTTGGCGGGAGACCGCGTCGCCATCAACCTCGCCGGCCTCGATCGTCAGTCCGTCGCCCGCGGCGACTGGCTCGTTTCGACGGACCAGCAATCCACCACCCAGCGCTTCGACGCGACTTTCAGACTTCTCGACAGCGAGCCACGCGCCATGCGCACCTGGACGCCGGTCCATCTGCACATCGGAACCTCCTCCATCGAAGCCCGCCTGGTCCTCCTCGAAGGCGAGACACTGGCGCCCGGCCACTCATGCCTCATCCAGGTGGTCACCCAGTCCCCCCTGCCCGTCCGTTCGGGAGACAGGTTCGTCGCACGCGACGCAGGCGGCGAACGCACCATCGGTGGCGGCGCCCTGATCGATCCCGCAGCGCCCCAGCGCTTCCGCCGAACGCCAGCACGCCTGGCGGCACTCACGGCCATGGCCGAGCCGGATACGGCCCTCGCCCTCGACGCCCTGCTGGACTTGCCGCCGGGCATCGTCGATCTCACGGCATTTGCCGTAGGCCGAGGTCTTTCCGAGCCTGAGACAGAGACGCTGATCGCAGAGGTCGAGCCCGTGGTTGCCGAAGCCGCCGGACGACGCTGGGCAACGCGGCAGGACACGATCGACAGCCTCGGCCGCCGCGTCGCCGAACGCCTCGCGGCGTTTCACGCCGCATCGCCGGAGCGCCCGGGCATGCCAGAGGACAACCTCAGGCTCGGAATCGAGCCCCGTCTTCCGCGCCCCCAGATGAAGGCATTGCTAGCCTTCCTGGTGCCGGGGGGCGAGGTCGTCACGCAAGGTGCCCTCGTCCGCCTCGCTAGCCATACCTCGAGCCTCGGTGCCAATGACCAGCGCCTCTGGGAGCGGATTGAAGCGGCCATCGGCGGCGACCACCGATTTCGTCCGCCGCAGGTACGCGAGCTTTCGGAAGCGACAGGCCAGCCCATTGCCGCAGTCCGGAAGCTGTTGAAGACCATGGCGCGCCTCGGCGCAGTGGTCGAGGTCGCGAGCGATCGCTTCTTCCTCAAACCCGCTCTCCTCGAGTTGGGACAGATGGCTGGCGACCTTGCAGCGAACAACGCGGAAAAGACATTCACCGCCGCCGAGTTTCGCGATCGCGCCGGCTCTGGCCGCAATGTCGGCATCCAGATCCTCGAGCACTTCGACCGCCGCGGCCTCACGCTTCGCCAAGGCGACGTGCGAAAAGTGGTGAAGGACCCCACCGCCGTCTTCGGCGATCGCGAGGCCCGATAGCCTCAGCCCAGCCCCTCGCCGAAAAAAACGCTGCGTACCAAATAAAACAAATAGACGGCAATTGAGCGCCCTCTTATGAGATGCCGCCGTGAATGACGGGGCGGTCTTCAGCTCGTGTCGTCTTCGTGAGGGTCAATTCGATGCTCCTGGTACCGACGTACGTTGCGCCCAGCCCAATTGCAGGGTTTGGGCTTTACGCTGCCGAGCCGATACAGGCCGGAACCGTGTGGTGGAAGTTCGTCGAAGGCTTCGACAAGGTCCTAACTCCGGCCGAGGTCGAAGTCCTTCCGCCAATCGCCAAAGGCCACATCACCACCTACGCCTACCTCTGGAAAGGATGCTGGATCCACTGCGCGGACCACGCCATCTTCACCAACCACTCCGACACCCCGAACAGCTACGGCGTCTACCCGAACGCCGACGTCTTCGGCTGGTCGGTCGCCAAGCGCGACATTGCCAAAGGTGAGGAGATCACCGAGGACTACCGCACATTCTGCGACGATTGGGAGAGTTATCCGTTCTTGCGCATGCCGACGCCGCCCATCGGCGGCTTGTCGATCGTGCCGAACCTGCCGGAAGCCCCGCGGGCCATCTAGGGCGGCGCGCGACGCCGTCGGGTCGGCGCGCTCGCGCGCCATGTCGAGACGTCACGCGAAGGAGGCGCCGGCAAACCGGCACCTCCCGTTTTGCGCTGGAACGAGGCAAGGTGCCTCAGCACGCCTCGCCGTATTTCTTCCAGATCGGCCGCACGAAGGTGTGCCCGTGTTTCACGATCACCTTTTCCTCGACGTACTCGATCACCGGCTTGTGGAAGATCTTGTGCGCGTAGGCCGGCTTCGCGATGTACTTCTCGACCTTGGTCTCGTACTCGGCAGGGTGGAAAACCTTGTAGTGGCGCTCTGGTTTCACGAGCACCTTGTAGGCCTCGGTCTTGTAGACCGCCGGCACCACGGAGACATCTTTCTTCGCGGGCTCGATCAGCTTCTGGTGCGCCTTCGTCTCGTAGCGCTCGTGGCCGTAGCCGTCGTGCACCTTTACCGAGACGTACTCCGTTTTGTAGACAGCCGACGTCACGTTGACGATTTTGCGCTCCGGCTCGACCAGCACCTTCCGCTCGCGCGTCTCATAGACGGCGGGCTCCACCTTCGGCTCGTATGTGGCAGGCTTGACCAGCACTTTCACCTCGCGCTCGGCATAGACCGCCGGAACGTGCTTGGTCTCGTAGCGCCCCGGCACCTTGACGACCGGCCTCTTGACCGTGCCGTAGACGTCCGGCGTCGACACCTTCTCGTAGCACACGTGGGCCTTCGGCTTGTACTCGTGGTGGCCGTAGCCATGGCCATGCCCGTAACCGTATCCTTGGGCAGAGGCCGCGCCAGCCACCCCGGCGGTCGACAGCAATGCGCCGCCAACAGCGGCGATCAGGCTCAATCGGGTCATAATCGTCTCCAGTCAGCGGATAAAGAACTCACGCGCCGGGGCACCCCGGGCATGAATGGTTTATAAAACACATCGGGTCGTATTGTAAGAAGGAAATAGAATACCGTTCATCACGAAGCCGCGAGCGATTGCAGACGCGCGTCACGTTCGCTGTCAGAGCTGGACTGCCATTGCCCGCCCGATGGCAGAGCACCACAGAGCCCAGCCCATTTTTTCGCTGTCTTGCTACTTGCAGGCCCTTTGCCGCGCCAGGCAGTAGACCGGGAGGCCTTCCTGGCACTTCAGCTTGATGGGGCCGGCCGGCTTTGCACCCATCCCCTTGATCGAGTTCGAAAGCGCCGCCTTCGCCATGAACACCGCCAGATCTCGCGTGATCATGTTGGCCGAGCCCCCGGCCAGGACGCACCTCTTCGCGGCTTTCGGCGCAGGCCCCGCATTGGCCAGCAGGACAGCCGCGACGATCACGCACACTCTTGCCAACAGGTTCATCTCGGCCTCCGATCCCAGGATCAACAAGCTCCCAATACACCACGCGAGCCCTCGGTGCTGTAGCCGTCGAGTGACAAGTGAGCCCGCGTTTTGCGCAGCGATGCCTTTGGATTGAACACGACGCCACGAACTCGGTGGTTGTCGGGTTTCTGATGCCCCCTTAAGCTCCCGGGCTTCAATGCAGAGGTGCTCGTATGGATCCCAGGGACGAACTGAAGGCGGCGCTCGACAAGGTCTTTGCCGCCGATAGCGCGCTTTACCAGAACCGCGGCTTTCAGCGGCGCATCGGCTACGGCAAGCGCCCCGCCCTCATCAACATCGACCTCGCCAACGCCTGGACCCGCCCTGGCAACGCATTCTCCTGCGAGGGCATGGACACCATCATTCCCGCGACGCAGGAGCTTCTGAAAGCCTTCCGCGCCCGCAAGCTCCCGGTCGTCTACACCACCACCGCCTACGATGTCACCGAGGGCCCCAACTCCGACATGGGCCTCTGGCAGTACAAGATCCCGGTCGAGATTCTCAAGAGCGGCAGCTACGAGGCCGCCATCGACGACCGCATCGCCCCGGAGCCCGGGGAGCACGTCATCGTAAAGAAACGCGCCAGCGCCTTTCACGGGACCTATCTCTCTGGCATGTTGCGCGCAGCCGGCGTCGATACGGTCATCGTCACGGGCGTTACGGCCTGTGCCTGCGTCCGCAATACCGTCGAGGATGCTATTGCCGACGGTTTCCGCCCCATCGTTGTGCGCGAGGCGGTCGGCGACCGCATCATCGGGGCCGTGGAATGGAACCTTTTCGACATCGACGCCAAGTTCGGCGACGTCGAGCCGCTCGACAAGGTGCTCGCCTATCTCCGCTCGAACGACATCGGTTGAACACCGGAGCGAGATCAGGTGAGTGAAGCGACCGAGCGCGTCTTCGTCTATGGAACCCTCAAGCGCGGGTTCCCCAACCATCACCTCATGCAAGGTGCGCGGCTCATCGGCATGGCCCGCACCGTTGCGGCCATGCCCCTCGTCGTCGGCAATGCATCGTTCACGCCCTATCTTTTCCCCGAGCCCGGCACCGGCCACCGCGTCACTGGCGAGCTCTGGGAAGTGCCCGCACGCATGATGCCCGCGCTCGACGAGCTCGAATCCACCCATCTGCCGAACGGATACCGCCGCCAGGCGATCGACATCGAGGTCGAAGGCGGCGCCATCGAGCAGGCTTGGGTCTATACGCGCGAGCGCCGCCACGTCGCAGTCATTCACGGCGAGCCCATGTCCGACTACCAGGACCGCCGCTACATTCGGCGTGAGGATCGCGACTGAGCCGAAAGGTCACTCCCATGCCCCCTGCCACACCGCGCCCTGTCGTCGCCCTTGCCATGGGTGACCCCTGCGGCATCAGCCCCGAGCTGACCGCCAAGCTGGTTGCAGACAAAGCCGTCCGCAAGGCCTGCGACCTGATCGTCATTGGCGACCGCCGTATCATGGCCGAAGGCGAGCGCGTCGCGGGCATTAGCTGCGACATGAACCATTGGACGCAGGGCAACGCCCTGGAATTCGACGAAAATCCGGTGTTCGTCGATCTCGGACATCTCGATCCTTCCCGCGTCGAGCGCGGTGTCGCCTCGGCCGAAGGCGGCCGCTTCGCGATGACCAACTTCCGCTCCGTCCTGCGTCTCGCCCACGCCGGCGCCGCGGATGCCGCCACGTTCACGCCCTTCAACAAGCACGCCATGAAACTTGGCGCCGGCAGATACGACGACGAGATTGCCATCGTCAACGAGGAGACCGGCGCCAAGCACCCCGGCCGCGAGTTCAACATCCTGGGCAAGCTCTGGAACGCCCGCGTCACCAGCCACATCCCACTGAAGGACGTATCCGCGCACCTGTCGAAAGCCCGCATCGTCGAGGCCATCCGCCTGACCGATCTTTGCATGCGCGAGGCCGGTTTCCCGAAGCCGCGCATCGCGGTCGCGGCCCTCAACCCACACGCCGGCGACGGCGGCAACTTTGGCCGGGAGGAGATCGACGTCATCGAGCCGGCCGTTGCGGACGCCAGGGCGCTGGGCATCGCCTGCGAGGGCCCCTTCCCTTCGGACACGGTCTTCGTCCGCGCCAAACGCGGCGACTTCGACGCGGTACAGACAATGTTCCACGACCAGGGCCAGATCGCCATGAAGCTGATGGGTTTCGAGGCGGGCGTCACCCTGATCGGCGGCTATGCCTTCCCGGTTTGTACTCCGGCCCACGGCACGGCCTACGACATCGCGGGCCTCGGCAAGGCCAACCTGGGCGCCAGCCGCAATGCCGTCCTTATCGCGGCCGAGATGGCGAAGCCGCGTGCCCTGGATGGCGCGACACGCGGCAGGATCCTCGGCGAGGTGCTCGCTCGCACATGCGACCGGGCTGCCTGATCTATCCGAGCCGGCGGGCGGCCTCCTCGACAGCTGCGAGCCTTTCCGCCTGTCGCGTCGCTGCAGCAGCCTCGGCCTTCTCGACCACCGCCTTGCCTGCGCCCTCGGGCGAGCCCGCATTGAACGGAGGCTTGGGATCGTACTCGATGCCGAGCTGGATAGCCTTGGCGACGTCCTCGCCGAACACCTCTGCCGCCACCGTCAGCGCGAAGTCGATCCCGGCCGTTACGCCTCCGCCCGTTATCGTATTGCCGTCGACCACCACCCGCTCGGCGACCGGCGTCGCGCCGAACGCCTTGAGCATGTCCCGGCTCATCCAATGCGTCGCAGCGCGCTTGCCTTGCAGCAACCCGGCTGCCCCCAGCACCAGTGCGCCAGTGCACACGCTCGTCACGTAGCGCACGACACCTGCCTGCCGCTTCAGGAACGCCAGCGTCTCGGAGTCGTTGAGAAGCGCGTTCATGCCGCCGCCGCCCGGCACGCACACGAGGTCCAGGTCGGGGCAGCTCTCGAATGTGGTCGTCGGCACGATCTCCATGCCACCGTTCGCCCGGACCGGCTCGAGCGACTTCCACACCAGATGCACTTCAGCCCCGGGAAGCTTGGTGAACACTTCGTACGGCCCGGTCATGTCGAGCTGTGTGATCTCGGGAAACAACAAGAGACCGATACGGAAAGGCTTCGGCGGCGTCGTCATCGGCAGGCCTCGCGCGATTGCTCGATTGGGGGGCCACCCTAGAGCCGGACGCGGCCGCGCAGCAAGGCCGATGAAGGACGAGTTCCGGAACTTGCGGCACGGGCTGCCGTTGACCAGACAGCTGGACGGGACGCGCAAAGGAGTAAAGTCCAATGAACAGGATCATCTTGCCTGCCCTCGCTGCTCTCGCCTTCGGTGCCAGTGCGTCGGTCGCGGCAGCCCAGACCACGACGGACCAGAAGGCGGCATCGCCGTCGACTGGCAGCCAGACCGGCTCCGCCATGCAGACTCCGGCTGGCACTGCGAACATCCACGCCATGTCGCAGTCTAAGCTGACCGACGCTCTGAAGAAGGCCGGTTTCCAGGACGTATCGATCGTCGATGCGAGCTACATGGTGCACGCCAAGACGTCCGACGGCGAACCGGTCGTCATGGTCATCAATCCGCCGTCCGTATCCTCCGCGACGGGTGGCGGCTCGGGCACCTCGGGCAGATCGTCGGCCGGAGAGAGCCTTGCGTCGCCGCCGGGCGCTACGGATTCGACCGGAGCCGGGAGCGGTACGACGACATCGCCTGCCACGAAATAGCCTCCCAGGTCAGACGCGCCTGACGAGGACGCGGCCTCCGCGTCCTCATGGCTACGTTGAGCCTTGCAAGATGTCGCATCCTCTTCCACAAGGCATGCGAAACAACGGCAGGGACACGTGCGCCGCATGGCCTCGATCACCGAAATCCTCAAGCGCGAGACCCGCGCCCTCGTCTTCGACCAGTATGGCACGATCGTCGACATGCAAGGGGGCCTGGTCGCCGCTGCCACACCGTTCCTGAAGCAGAAGGGCTGGACCGGCGATCCCAATCAGTTCGTCACGTGGTGGCGGCGCACCCACTACGAGGACTCGATGATCGATGCGCTCCTCGATCGCGGCCACACACCCTACCGCCAGATCGGCCACCGCGCCGTCTCGCAGGTCCTCGACCGGGCCCGCATTGCCCACACTCAGGCCGAAGTCGCGTGGCTGGTCTCGCAGATCGAGAGCCTCAAGCCTTTCCCCGACGTCGTCGCCGCCCTCGAGAAGCTCCGAACGCGCTACAAGCTGGTCATCCTCTCGAATGGCGACCGCGACATGCTGGAGGCGGCCAAGCCCCACATCGGCTTCCCGATGGATATGACCATCTCCGTGCAGGAGGCTGGCTACTTCAAACCGCACTGGAAGACTTACGCCACCGCCGAGCGGCTGATCTCGGAGCGCTGGCCCGACATCGAGCGCTCGGGCTGCCTCTTCGTTGCCAATCACGCGTTCGACTGCATCGGCGCCAAATCCCACGGCTTCCGCGCAGCCTTCGTTGATCGCCGCAAGCGCCCCTACGGTCAGTCCCCCAACCAGCCCGACCTGATCGTCGCCGACTTCAAGGAGCTGGCCGAGGTACTGACGACCGATTGACGCCGCGTCGTGTCTTACTCCTGTCATCGGCTAAGATAGAGCTGTCGTTCGATCTTCCGACCAGCCTCGACGTCGCGTCGGGGGGCGCGCCAATCCTAGGAGAGCAGCCATGACGCTCGACATCGTAAAGACCTACTACGGCGAGACGCTGCAGACGTCGGCCGACCTGAAGACCAGTGCCTGCTGCACGCCGGGTGCCATGCCACCCGCGGTGCGCGACCTGCTCGCAAAGGTGCATCCCGAAGTGAAGGCGAAGTACTATGGCTGCGGCCTCGTCGCGCCGGACGTGCTCGAAGGCACCCGCATCCTCGACCTCGGCTGCGGCGCCGGTCAGGACGTTTACATGCTGGCCCAGATGGTCGGACCGAAGGGCCGCGTCGTCGGCGTGGACATGACGCCTGCCCAGCTTGCCGTCGCTCGCGCCCACGTGGACTGGCACGCGAAGTCGTTCGGCTATTGCTGCCCGAACACGGAGTTTCGCGACGGCTACATCGAGAAACTGGGCGAGCTTGGGCTCGAGCCGGGCTCCTTCGACGTCATCGTCTCGAACTGCGTGATCAACCTCTCCGTCGACAAGATCGCTGTCCTTAAGGGCGCCTTCGAACTCCTGAAGCCCGGCGGCGAGCTCTATTTCGCCGACGTCTATGCCGACCGCCGGCTCTCGGAAGACGTCAAGGCCGACCCCGTCCTCTACGGCGAGTGCCTCGGCGGCGCGCTCTATTGGAACGACTTCCACAACCTCGCCAAACAGGCGGGCTTCGCCGATCCACGCCTCGTCACCGACCGCGAGCTCGAGGTGACCGACCCGGAGCTGAAGGCCAAGCTCGGCCGTGCCCGGTTCTTTTCGGCGACCTACCGCCTCTTCAAGCTGGACGGCCTCGAGACGCACTGCGAGGACTACGGCCAGGCCGTCGTCTACAAGGGCACGATCGAAGGCGCCGAGCACGCCTTCACCCTCGACGGGCATCATGTCATCGAGGCTGGCAAGGTCTTCCCCGTCTGCGGCAACACCTGGCGCATGCTGCACGACACCCGCTTCGCGCCGCATTTCGATTTCATCGGCGACTTTTCGCGCCACTACGGCATCTTTGCCGGCTGCGGCACCAGCTTGCCCTTCGGCTCGGCGGCTGTGGCGAGTTCCGCCGGCGCCTGCGCACCTGGCGGCGGCTGCTGTTGAGCTCCCGCACCCGGAGACGAGGCTCATCGAGCGCTGGGCACGTCAACCAGCGCTCATTCCCAACGCATATGTCCCGCTTCAAGAACGAGCACCTTGTCCTGCGGGATCTCGAGCGTCGTCACCGATGGCCCGTCGAGCCCGAGGACCAGCCCCCTCAGCACCCGGCTCACCGCTCCGTGGGATGCCACGACCGCGTCGCGTTCCACATCCGCAAGCCAGCCCGCGAGGCGCTCCGATAGCATCCGGTAGCTTTCCCCACCGCGCGGGCACCAACCCCACTTGTCGATGTTGTGCGCGGCAAAACCTTCCGGGTCCAGCGTCGGCAGGTCGTGCCACAGCTTCCCTTCCCAATCCCCGTAGTGCTGCTCTTTCAAGCGATCATCGCACCTGAAGGCATCGGGATCGAGGCCCATCTCCCCCCGGGCAATCCGCATCGTCTCGCTGGCACGCGAAAGCGGGCTCGCCACGTAGTCGAGCGTCTCCGCGCGCGCGCCCAGCAGACCCTTGAGGCGCCGTCCGTTGCGTGCCGCCTGCCCCCGACCTCTCGCGTTTAGCGGAATGTCGGTCTGGCCCTGGTAGCGCAGCGCCGCGTTCCAGTCCGTCTCGCCGTGACGCAGGTAGTAGAGCGTCACTCCTTTCCGCAGCATGCCCTTCTCCCTCGCCGTCCCGCTCTCCGCCTCAGACCTTGAGCACGAGCTTGCCGCTGTTGCCGCCCGAATAAAGGAGGTTCAAGGTCTCGACGAACGCGCCAATCCCGCCTTCGCGGACATCTTCGCGGATCTTGAGCTTTCCCTCGGCATGCCACGCACCGAGATCAGCAATCGCCTCAGGGATGCGCGGCGCCCAATCGGTGACGATGAGACCTTGGACGCGCAGCCGTTGCGTCAGGATCGCGCGGAAGCTCTTCGGTCCTGCAACGGCTTCGGTCGCGTTGTAGCCGGAGATAAGACCGCAAAGCGCGACCCTGCCGAAAGTGTTCATCTGCGGCAGAACCGTATCGAGGATGTCTCCGCCGACATTCTCGAAATTCACATCGATCCCATCCGGGCACGCCGCGCGCAATCGCGCCGCCAAGTCACCGCTTCGATAGTCGATGCAATCGTCGAAGCCCAGCACGTCCTTCACGAAGGCGCACTTCTCTGGCCCGCCTGCTATGCCGACCGCACGGCAGCCTTTGATCTTCGCGATCTGCCCGACCACCGAGCCGACCGCGCCGGCGGCCGCGGACACCACGACCGTTTCGCCCGCCTTCGGCTGCCCGACCTCCAGCAATCCGAAATACGCGGTCCAGCCAGGCATGCCGAGCCCGCCGACCCAGCGCTCGAGCGGCGCTTTCGACGTATCGACCTTGACCACCCGTCCACGCCCCTTGACCACCGCGTACTGCTGCACACCGAGCACGCTTTGCACCGCGTCGCCCACCATGAAGTCCGGATGCCGCGAGGCATCGACGTAGCCCGCCGCGTAGGCCCGCATGACCTCACCGATCCCGACCGGCGGCATGTAAGACTTCGTGTCGTTGACCCAGCCACGCATTGCCGGATCGAGCGAGATGTAGGCGATCTTCACCCTGATCTCGCCGTCGCCCGGCTCGGCCAGCGGCACTTCGCGAAGCGCAAAGCAGTCCGCAGTCAGCGGCCCCGGTGGCGGGCGTTTGGCAAGAATGAGCTGGGTGTTGGTCGCGGTCATCGGCGTCCTCCGGGCGAGAGCGGCGATGACACTAGGTTGGCTTTCCGCATTCGGCAATCCGCGCGGCAAAGGACCTTAACGCCGGCTTCGAGGCGTGCGGTCTCTAAGCGTGACCGCAACGACACGAAGCTCGGCTCAGCGACGATCGCCCACCGAAAGCCGCCGCTCGAGCCACGCCGAATAGCGAGAGATCGAGAAGCAGATGATCCAGAAAATCAGCGCCGCAAAGGCATAGCCTGTCATGGCGGTATTCGGCGCGAACCACTTCGCGTCCGTGAGCCCCGCCTGCACGATACCGAGAAGATCGAAAATACCGATGATCAGCACGAGGCTCGTATCTTTCGCGAGCCCGACGAAGCTGTTCACGATCCCCGGAATGACGAGCTTCAGCGCCTGCGGCAGAATGATGAGACCCATCTTCTGTCCGAACGTCAGGCCAAGGCTGTCAGCCGCCTCGTATTGCCCCCGCGAGATCGCCTGCAAACCGCCACGGATCGTCTCGGCCATGTAGGCCCCCGAGAACAGCATCACGCCGATGAGCGCGCGCAGCAGCTTGTCGAACGTCACCCCGTCGGGAAGGAACAGGGGGAGCATCACGGACGACATGAACAGGATGGTGATCAGCGGCACCGCCCGCACAACCTCGATGAAGAAGATCGACACCCAGCGCGCGATCGGCATCTGCGAGCGCCGACCGAGAGCCAGGATGACGCCCACCGGGAACGAGCCGGCGATGCCCACCGTCGCCACCACGAGCGTCACCATCAGGCCGCCCCAGTATTCCGTCGGGATGGCCCTGAGCCCGAGCACCCCACCATAGAGAAGCGCCCAAGCGATCCAAGGCAGCACGAAGACGCCGAACAGTCCGACCCACTTCTTGCCGGGAACTGCCGGAATCATGAGCGCCCCGAGCGTGCTCGCGGTGAGCGCATACGTCAGCAGCACGCGCCAGCGCTCTGCGTCCGGATAGCGCCCGTACATGAACTGGCCGAACTTCGCCGCAACGAACGGCCAGCAGGCACCCGCGCCCTCGACGCGGCACGCACTACCGTCCGCACCTGTCCACACGGCGGAGAAAACCGCCCAGTCGAGAACGGCCGCGAGCACCTTCCAAGCGATCCAGAGGCCGAGCAACGTCAGGACGGAGTTGCCCCACGAGGAGAAAAGGTTCTTCGATAGCCAGCCAACAATGCCCACCTCGCTGCGAGGAGGCGCCATTTCGGGAGAGCGCGTGCGCGCCGTCATCGTGTCGGTGGTCATGAGACTACCTCTCCACCAGCTTCATGCGCGCGTTGAACCAGTTCATGAAGGCCGACGTCGCGAGCGAGAGCGTGAGGTAGACCAACATGGTGATCGAGATCACCTCGATCGCCTGGCCTGTTTGATTGAGCACCGTGCCCGCGAAGACGCTCACGAGGTCCGGATAGGCAATCGCCACTCCCAAGGAGGAGTTCTTCGTCAGGTTCAGGTAGTTCGAGGTCAGCGGCGGGATGATGATCCGCATCGCCTGCGGGATGACGACCAGCTTGAGCATCTGCGTGTTGGTGAGGCCGAGTGCCCGCGCCGCCTCCTTCTGCCCGCTGCTCACCCCTTGAATGCCCGAGCGGACGATTTCCGCGATGAAGGCCCCCGTGTAGAAGACGAGCCCGGCCAGCAGCGCGATGAACTCCGGCAGCACCACGATACCGCCGCTGAAGTTGAATCCCTTGAGCTCCGGATATTCGAACGTGACCGGAAATCCCTTGGCGGCTGCAGCAAGCAGCGGAAGTCCAATAATCAAACCAACGCTGGCCCAGAACACCGGAAATTGCTGCCCCGTCTCGCGCCAGCGACGCGCTGCCCAGATCCGCAACGCGATCGAGCCGACCACGCCGATCACCAACGCCGTCACCACCGCTCCGGCTCCCGGTTGCCAAATCGGCGATGGTAGCGAGAGCCCGCGGTTATTGAGCACGGCTCCAGCTGGCAGATGCCAGCTCTGCCGTGGCAACGGCAATTGCGGGATCAGCGCGAAGTACCAGACGAAAAGTTGCAGGAGCAGGGGAATATTGCGCGCGATCTCGACATAGACCGTTGCGAGGCGCGCGATGAGCCAGTTGCTCGACAATCGGGCTATGCCCATCACGAAGCCGACGAGCGTCGCAAACACGATGCCGATTGCCGAGACGAGGAGCGTGTTCAGCAACCCCACCCAGAACGCACGCCCGTATGTGGCTGTCGCACTGTAGGGGATCAGGGTTTGCGAGATGTCGAAGCCGGCGGTGTTGTCCCAGAAGCCAAAGCCAGATGCGATGTTCTGCTTTTGCAGGTTGTAGATCGCATTGGAGGCACCGATCCACACGAGCGCGCCGAGCACCACCACGATGATGGCCTGGCCGACCATCTGTCGCCCTTCACGCCGATGGAGCCACCCACGGATCGAGGTATCCTCGGCGTCGTGTTGCCGACCGCCTTGCGCAATCGCCATGGATGTCGCTCCCGCTCGTCGCTCCGCCAGGTTGGGGGCTGAAGGGCACCGGCAGAAGAGCCAACCGGTGCCCCCCGATCGTCAGCGAATGGGAGGGCCGTACTGCAACCCGCCCTTGGACCACAGATTGTTGACACCACGCGCAATCTTCAGCGGCGTGTCAGGCCCGACATTGCGCGCGTAGATCTCACCGTAGTTCCCGACACCCTTCAGGATCTTCACGACCCAGTCGTTGTCGAGGCCGATCGCCTTGCCGAACTCTCCCTCGACGCCGAGCAGTCGGCGCACTTCGGGATTCTTCGACTGCAGCATCTCGTCCACGTTCTTTTGGCCGACGCCGAGCTCTTCCGCGTTGAGCAGAGCGAAGTAGACCCACTTGGCCAGCGAGAACCACTGGAAGTCACCCTGGCGAACAGCCGGCCCGAGCGGCTCTTTCGAGATGATCTCGGGCAGCACGACGTGATCGTTCGGGTTTTTAAGGCGCAGGCGCTGCGAATAGAGCCCCGACTGATCGGTCGTATAGACGTCGCAGCGGCCGGAATCATAGGCCGCGTTCACTTCCTCGGCCTTCTCGAACACGACGGGCTTGTACGTCATGTTGTTCTGGCGGAAATAGTCGGCGAGGTTGAGCTCGGTGGTCGTGCCAGTCGCAACGCAGACCGAAGCGCCGTTGAGTTCCTTGGCGGATTTCACGCCGAGCTTCTTCGGCACCATCAAGCCCTGGCCGTCGTAGTAGGTGATGCCAGCGAACACGAGCCCCATCGACGTGTCGCGGCTCATCGTCCACGTCGTCACACGCGACAGTACGTCCACCTCTCCCGACTGCAGCGCCGTGAACCGCTCCTTTGCAGTCAGTGGCTTGAACGACACCTTGGTCGGATCACCGAAAATCGCCGAAGCGACGGCCCGGCAATAGTCGACATCGAGGCCCTTCCAGTTGCCCTTGTCATCCGGGAACGCGAAGCCTGGAGCACCCGGCGAAACGCCGCAAATGAGGTTTCCACGGCCTTTGACCGTATCGAGCATCTTCTGCTGGGCCAGCGCGCCGGCCGTCAGGCCGAACAGCCCAATCGCGCCCGCGAGCCCTATCCCGATAACCTTCTTCATGTCGCCTGCTCTCCCTTTTGACCAGAACGGCCGGACGACCCTCTGTTTCGCCCGGCTGGTAGCGCGGCGCGCCGGTTGGCCGTCGCGCTACGCCACTATAACAACACATTCGTTTGCCGTCGCAGCATCGGATCGCCCCATACTGAAATCTCAGTGATTGAGGATCTGCGACAGGAACAGCTTCGTGCGCTCCTCGCGCGGATCGGTGAAGAACGTCGAGGGCGGCCCCTGCTCGACGATCTCGCCCCGATCCATGAAGATCACGCGATCCGCCACCGAGCGGGCAAAGCCCATCTCGTGCGTGACACAGATCATCGTCATCCCGGATCCCGCCAGCTCGATCATGACGTCGAGCACCTCCTTGATCATCTCCGGATCGAGGGCCGAGGTCGGTTCGTCAAAAAGCATTATTCGCGGGCTCATGCACAGCGAGCGGGCAATGGCCACGCGCTGCTGCTGTCCACCTGAAAGTTGCCCGGGATATTTTTGCGCCTGGTCCGGGATCCGCACCCGGGTGAGGTACTGCATCGCGATCTGCTCGGCCTCGCCCCGTGGCATCTTCTTCACCCACGTCGGCGCCAGACAGAGGTTGTCCATCACCGTCAGGTGCGGGAACAGGTTGAACGACTGGAACACCATGCCCACTTCGGAGCGGATCTTGTCGATGTTCCTGAGATCGCTTGTGAGCTCAGTCCCATCGACGATGATTTGGCCCTTCTGGTGCTCCTCGAGCCGATTGATGCACCGGATAAGCGTGGACTTGCCCGACCCCGACGGTCCGCAAATGACGATTTTCTCGCCTTGCCCGACCCGGAGGTTGATATCCCGGAGAACGTGGAACTCACCGTACCACTTGTGAACGCCGATCAGTTCGATCGCCGCGTTTTCGCCGGAATAGCGCTGTGCCTCGACCTGCGCGGTCTGCACCGTTTCCATCAGCCCTCCCATTCGACAGTCGGCGAACATCGGCTCTGCGACCGATTTTTTTGCTTCAGTCGAAAGAGTAAGGCCGAAAGGGGCCCCTCGGCAACATCAATGTCCCGTCAGTCTGCTGCACACTTGGGCAGCCCCCCAAAGTCAGGGCTCGGCATTTCTGCCACTCGCAACACATAATTTGCAATTATGGTAAACACTCACAACTGATTTGTAGTCCAGCAAGGCAAGTCGCCTCTCGCCGGATTCGAGTGAGCGCGTCCGACCAGCCGGTTGCCCAAACGAGATCACGCGAGCCCATGACGCCGGACGACGATCATGAACCGGTCGATCACGCCTCCGGCCATCATGGCAGGGAGCGGACCGTCGATCCGTTCCGACGGGCATCGGTAGCGCCGCTGCCACCCCCTCCGGGGGTTCGCCGCCCAAAACAGCGACGCCGGTCTTTTGCACCCTTCGTGATCGCCATCGTTGCCATCGCGGGCGCCGCCGCCGTCGCCCACCATTGGTATGCGCGCTATCACCGAGCCGTAAAACCCAACCTCGATGCTGGATGGAGCTCGGAACGACCTCGCTCGACGGCTGCTCCGTTCTCGCTCCGCGGAGCTTGGCGAGATGCCGCCCAACGAGCGTCAGGTCCACCGCCGCGATCAGATGCGCCTGTCACGCCGGTGACATCCGTGCTCGATGCGCGAGCGCCCCTGCGATCTGATCGCCACTCCTCGGTAGCGCCCTCCGACGCCCCCCCGACCGCCGCACAACTGTTAGCCGAGCGCATGGCCACCGCAGGATTGGGTAGTACTCACCCGCCGGCCTCGCACGCCTCCCCCGCGGTCGGCAGCAATGCGGACGCCATCAAAGCCGATCCCGCGCCGCAGCCCGCCGATACCCGTCGCGCGTCGTCGCCAATACCCGCGACCAAAGTGCCTGCCCGCGCCCTGCCGGCTGCGAGACCCAGCCACACGGCACCCACCATAGCACCCGCAGCCCATGCCCCAGGTCGGACGGCCTTGGGCGGTCCACCGCCCATCCTCGAGCAACCGTCCCGACCAGAAGCGCATCCGCCGCTACCGTTACGCAATCCCAGACTAGACTCGGACCCGGCCAAGACCACGCTCTCCCCTTCGAAGCCGCGCATGGTGCCGTCATCATCCGCCGCGTCGCGCCCAGAGGCGCGCGCGTCGTTGCCAAGGCCGCGGAAGCCCTATCGCCGGCACGTCGATCAAACACCGTCTACGGAGCCGGCAGCGCCGGCACCCATGCAGGGCATGTCGATCTTCAATGGCCTGAGCCGCACCATGCCTTGAGCCGCAGCAGCGGGAAAGCGGCCTTCTTTCGACTGCCGATCGGCGTCAAAAGACCCGCTCCAGCAGCACCGATCGCGTATCCATCTCGAACTCGAGCTCTATCACCGGTGGACGGGCATAGAACCAGGTCGTGCCGTTCCGGGCGGCGCCCCGCCGCACGATCTCCGGGCCGAGGAACTCATGGATGTCGTGTACCGTATAGACGTGAGCAGCAGTAGTGGCTTCCCACGCGAAACCGAGCAGCCCCATGCGCCGCTCCATCTCGCCAAGCACGGCACGCGCTTTGTCTGCAATGGCATCCGCAGAGGTCTCACCGCGGCGAACGATGTGCGCCCCGTAATCCCCTTTGCCCCCAGGGGCCTCACCGCTCCCTGCAATCACGAACGTGCCGCTCTCGTTGCCACTGACGGGCGCAGTATAGGAAAATGCGTAGAGCATCGGCTCGGAAGGCGGTTCGATCTCCGGACAAACGTTCGAGCGCGCAACCGGGTTGATCCGCGTGTCGGGATCGTAGATCCCCCACCGGGCGAGCGTCTGGCAATAGTGCTCGTTGAAGGCTATGAACCCGGCCTCTGTGAATTGTGCCGGCGATCGGAGCTCGCACGCGCAAAAGGCCGTCGCCGGCCGGCCGGCGCGCGCGAGGTAGGCTTCGACAGCGGCAAACCCTTGCGCGAGAGGAAGCGGACGCCGCAACGTCATCCGCTCGATTGCGAACCCTGGCTCGGCCGCCACACCGCTCGAATACTGGAAGCGGAACGGAAGGTAGCGATAGCCACCGGGGGTGAAGGTGACGGTCTCGGCCATAGCTCACTCCTCCTTGCCTCTTTCACGACCATCCTCGCCGACAAGGAGCGGGCTGTCAGCAGGCATGCATCCTTGGCTCGCCACCGAGCCCCCATTAGCTTGACGCGAGAGCCGCAACGGAGGGAACGGGCATGATCACCACACCGGCAGCGTCTTTCAGTCAGGACACGGGCAGCGTCGCCATCATGCGCCTGAATGCTCTAGCCTCCTGGCCCGACCGAACCGCCGAACTCGATCCGATCTTCTTCGAGGCGAGCCTGACCAAGTCCTTTCCGGATGATGCGGCCCGTCTGGCATTCCGCGAGCGCTGGCTCGGGCGCTTCCTGGCCACGTGGCCCGACCTTGCGCACGTCGCCGTCGCGGCCAACGGCAGCCTGCTCGGATACATCGTCGGCGCCCACGTCGACCCCGCGTCCGATCCACGCTTCGCCGATCTCGGCTTCTATCGCCACCTCGCGAGCCTGACCCCCGCCTACCCCGCCCACCTCCACATCAACCTCGCCCCCGCTGCACGCAATCAGGGCGTCGGCGGCCGGCTCATCGCGGCCTTCCTTGCGGACGTGAGCGTCGCTCGCCTGCCGGGAGCGCACCTTGTAACGGGCCGCGATTCGCGCAACCGCAGCTTCTACGCGCGCAACGGCTTTGCCCCGGTCGCCGAGCTCGTCTGGGGAGGAACGCCCATCGTCATGCTTGCCCGGCACGTTTCCTGAGCGCCGCGTGATCGCGTTCAGCGTCCTGCTTCGCCCCGCCACGGCGTTGTTGCGGCCTTAGCCGCGGCTTAGACCCTTCTCGGCGATTTCGGCCAGGTAGCGCGCCCATCGCTCATCCTTCTCCCGACCGAGCCGGCCGAGATAATCCCACGTGAAGAGCCCGGTATCGTGCCCGTCGTCGAAGTTGATCCTGACGGCATAGTTGCCGACCGGCGAGAGGCCGGTGATCTTGACGTTGCGCTTACCGCCGACCGTGACGCGTTCGTCGGGTGAATGCCCCTGAACTTCGGCCGACGGACTCATGACGCGCAGCATCTCCGCGGAGAGCCGGTAGCGGGCATCGGCAAATCCGACGTCGAGCGACGACCCGCCATCCACCAGCTCGAGCTTGGGAGGTTCGGGACGCCGCCCCTCAGAGGCAAGCACCTCCGCCCAGGCCTTCGCGGCGATTTCCGCGAACACCTGCGCGTGCACACTTCCTGGCTCAGTTGCGACGACCGGTTCACCCGCATCCGAGCGACGCCGGATGTCCACATGCAACGGGACCGCGCCCAGGAACGGTACGCCGAGAGCCTTGGCCTCCTCCTCGGCCCCGCCGTGACCGAAGATCTCGTGCCGCTCGCCGCACTTCGAGCAGACGAAGTAGCTCATGTTCTCGATGATGCCGATCACCGGCACGTCCGTGCGTCGGAACATGTTGAGCCCCTTGCGTGCATCGATCAGCGCCAGGTCCTGCGGCGTCGAAACGATGATCGCACCGGACAGCGGCACCTGCTGCACCATGGTCAGCTGCACATCGCCCGTTCCCGGCGGCATGTCGATCACGAGGACATCGAGCTCCCCCCAGGCCACTTCGCGGAGCATCTGGCCGAGCGCCTGCACGACCATCGGCCCGCGCCAGATGACCGGCGTCGCTTCCTCCACCATGAAGCCCATCGACATGCACTTGAGCCCATACCCGACGAGCGGCTCGAGCTTGTTGCCTGGACCGAGCTTCGGCTGCCCCTTGAGGCCGAGAAGTTTCGGTTGCGATGGACCGTAGACGTCCGCATCGAGAATCCCGGCCCTGAGACCGTTCGCCTGGAAGGCGAGCGCCAGATTGACCGCCGTCGTCGACTTGCCGACTCCACCCTTGCCGGAAGCCACCGCGATCATGTGCTTGATGCCGGGCACCGCCGACGAGCGTGCCCCCGCACCGGCGTGCGCACCCGTGCCGTGCCCGCCCGCGCCGCCCGGTGCGCCGCCCATACGCTGCCGCGCCTCCTGCACGCGCCGGCTCTCCGGACGCCCCGCACCTGGGCTCGATCTTCCTGCTGCGCTGCCACCCGCCGCTTCGGCCGTGAGCACAGCCGTCGCACCCGCCACTCCCGGAATGTCGCCCACCACCTTCTCGGCAGCCTGACGCAGAGGCTCGAGCTCCTCGGCGCGCTCGGCCGGAACCGTGATCGAGAAGTAGGCCTTCCCGTCACGCAGCAGAACCTCAGAAACGAGGCCAAGCTCGACGATGTTTCCGGTAAGATCCGGCCCTTTGACGCGTTTCAGGGCTTCGAGAACTTGGGCCTGGGTGACGGCCATTTGGCCTGCCTTTCGTTGCAAGTCTGTGAGACGCGGAATACTAGACCGCAGAGCTCGGGTTTAGTGTGTGTGGGCTTTATGGCAGATGATGGCAGCGAAGTCACCGCCCTCTGGGGCATTTCGCTTTCGCCAAGGTCGCCCGCCGGACCGGCCCCGGATCGGAGCAGAGGAGCCAACGACCGTGAAAGAGTTGCTGATCCGTCCTGACCTGGAGAACACCCGCCTTTTCGCGACCGTCGACGGCATCGACCACGAGGGCAACGCGGTTCACACCGACGTAGTCGCAGAGCGGCCCCTGACCCTGTTCCTCAACGCGCGCGAGATCGTGACGATGATGACCATCGGCGATCATCCAGAGCTGCTCGCCGTCGGTTACCTGTTCAACCAGGGCATGCTGAAGCAAGAGGACGAGATCACCTCGGTCGAATACGACGACGACATCGCGACGGTCGTCGTTCGCACCGCCGTCGAGACGAACTACGAGGAGAAGCTCAAGAAGCGCGTCCAGACGTCAGGCTGCGCACAAGGAACCGTCTTCGGCGACTTGATGCAGGAGATCGAGGGCATCGAGCTGTCGAAGAGCGCGCGGATGCGGACATCCTGGCTTTACACGCTCACCCACAAGATCAACACCACCCCTTCCCTCTACCTGAAGGCCGGTGCCATCCACGGCTCGGTGCTGTGCGAGGAGGATCGCCCGCTCCTCTATATGGAAGACGTCGGTCGTCACAACGCCGTAGACAAGGTTGCGGGCTACATGCTCCTCAATCGAATCCCGCCCGACAACAAGATCTTCTATACGACCGGCCGGCTTACGTCCGAGATGGTATTGAAGACGGTCAAAATGCGCATTCCCGTGCTCGTCTCGCGCTCAGGTTTCACTGCGTGGGGCGTCGAGCTTGCACGCCAGACCGGCCTCACGCTTATCGGGCGCGCTCGCGGACGCCGGTTTGTCGCACTCGCAGGCGCCGAACGGATCGACTTCGACGCTGATCTCTCGAAAGTCATCGAGGAAGACCGCCGGCACACCCGCAAGGGGGCTTCGTCCTCAGACGACTGAGCACTCCTCTATCCACATGCGGCGCATTAACGCCGGGCCTGTCATCCTACAGACCAGCGGAAGCTGCTAGCTTAGCGGAGGCATGCCGTCACGGGATGTGATTGCGTCGGCGCACGGGACGGTAAGGAAACGTGCCTGCGCCATCGAGACACGAGGAGGGGGATAGCCATGCTCAATCGCCTCGCGGGCGCGATACTCGTTCTCATTGGCCTCCTGGTCCCGACCGTCCTCCATGCCCAGGACAACCTTGTCTTGCTGAAACGCGTGGCCGTTGATCTCTCGGCCGGGAACATCACCATCGACCTCTCCGAAGCCAAGGGAGCGTTCCGCGCGCTCCGCGTCCGGGCAGCATCCGGGCGGATCACGTTGACCGACGTCATCGTCGACTACCGTGACCACGCCAGACATGCCGAGAACAGGCGCATCAATCTCTTGACCGGTGAGCGCACGCGCGAGATCAACCCCACGCCCGAGGGTCATTTTCCATCGAGCATTCGCCTCGAATACGTGCGGATCCCTCGCGGCAAGGCCGTGGTTGAGATCCTCGGCCGCCAAACGGCCGAGGATGCGCTCCGCACTTGGCAGCCCGCCCCTGTGGCTGGAGGCGGTGCCGGCGGCAGCCGCGGTAAAAAGAAAAAGGCGGGCCGTCGGTCCTACACACGCTCGGCACGCCCACCCGACGCGGCAGCCCCTCCCCCGCCCGTTGCGAAATCTGCGCCAGAGACCGCCGCGGCCCCACCCGAGCCGAAATCGGTACCTGACGCTTCGGCCCCGCCTGCGATGGAGCCATCTCCCCTGCCGAGAGCCGCCGCCGCTCCCACGCCAACACCCCTCGCCTGTGTGACGAGCAACACCTGTACGCCAGTGCGCGTATTCTTCGGCACCAATCGCTCGCGCGAGGACCTGCCGCAGCGCATCGCGTTCTCGTGGCAGGACTCCGGCGAGCTGGCACTCGGCAGTGCAGTGGTCACTGTCCCTCGCAAGGTCCAGCGCGAATCGGGAGCTATTCTGAGGCCCACCTGGTGGGACCGCTATGTGTTGCGGGTCCCACCGGAGGGCGACCCCGCGCGCCACTTCGTCATCGTACCCGGTCTCTTCGAGGTCTATTCCGACGAAGGCTCATTCCTTGCCGCCGTCGCCCGGCACCGCCTACAGGCCGGCGACTACAAGGACCATGCGTTCGTCTACGTCCACGGCTACCGGGTCGACTTCGACTACGGCCTCTATCGTACGGCACAAATGGCCTACGATCTCGGGACGGCCCGCCCCGACGATGGTGTCATCGTGCCGTTCGGCACGGCCTTTCTCTATAGTTGGCCGTCCGCCGGCGCACTCAAGGACTACGCCTACGACCAGGAGAGCGCGCGCCTCGCAGTCGGACACCTGAAGCGCTTTCTCGAGCTCGTAATCCAGAAGACCGGGGTGAAACACGTACACCTCGTTGCGCACAGCATGGGGAACGTGCCGCTGCTCAACGCCCTGAGCCAGATGACCGGCGAGACGACGGGCGGGGCCACCGTCAGCCAGGTGATCCTCGCCGCTCCTGACATCGGGACGAGAGAGTTCAGGACGCTCGCCTCCCAGATCAAACCGGTGGCGACAGGTTTCACGCTTTACGCTTCGTCGAGCGATGTCGCCATGGAAGCCTCCCGCAAGGTGCACAAGAACGAGGCCCGCGCCGGCGACGTCGTGAACGGGAAACCCGTCGTCGCCACAGGCGTCGACACGATCGACATCTCTGCGATCACCACCTGCTATTTCTGCTTCGGTCACGACGAGTACGTGGAGCAGCCCGAGCTCCTGAACGACATCGCCACGTTGCTTCAGAGAGGTGTTCGTCCTCCCGACACACGCACCCAGGCCTTTCGGCCGCAGTCCGAGGAAGGCCTGGAGTTCTGGCGCTATCAGCCATGAGCGCCAGCCCCCCGGAACTTCCCGATACTGCCCTGTGTGGTTCCGCCCTTTGCTCTCGGTCGAGGCGCAGCAGCTAGCGGACGCCGTAACCCGAGCGTCAGCGCACGCCGAGCTTCTTCTGCAGGCTCGACGACGAGGTCGTGTACTGGAAGATGACTTTCTTGTCGGGATAGATGATGCGGTTTGCCGCCTGCGCCATCAGTGCCGCCTCGTGGAAGCCCGATAGAATGAGCTTCAGCTTGCCCGGGTAGTGGTTGATGTCGCCGATGGCGAAGATGCCCGCCTCGCTCGTCTCGAACTTCTCCGTGTCGACGGGAACCAGGTTCTCGTGAAGATTTAGGCCCCAGTCCGCCACCGGGCCAAGCTTCATGGTGAGGCCGAAGAACGGCATCAGGCGGTCGGCCTTGATCACCTCTTCCCCAGCCTTGCTGCGCACCTTGACGCCCTCGAGCACGCCGTCAGCCCCGTTGAGGCCGATCATCTGGCCGATCACCAGGCGCATGGCGCCCTGCTCGACGAGCTGGCGCATCTTCTCGACCGAGTGTGGAGCGCCCCGAAACTCGTCGCGCCGGTGCATCAGTGTGAGGGACTTCGCGATCGGCTGCAGATTGAGCGTCCAGTCCAGGGCACTGTCGCCACCCCCGACGATCAGGATGTCCCGGCCCTCGAAATCCGCCATGCGCCGCACCGAGTAGAAGACGCTTCTCCCCTCGAAACTCTCGATCCCTTCGAGCGGCGGCCGCTTCGGCGTGAACGAGCCCCCCCCGGCAGCAATCACCACCACCTTGGCGATGAACGACTTGTCCCGGTCTGTCCTCAGCTGGAACCGGCCGTCGCCGAGCCGCTCCAGCGCATCGACCCGCTCGCCGAAATGGAATGTCGGCTCGAACGGCTTGATCTGCTCCATGAGAGCCTCGACCAGGCCTTGGCCGGTCACCACCGGCAGCGCCGGAATGTCGTAGATCGGCTTCTCGGGATATAGCTCGGCGCATTGCCCGCCCGGCCGGTCGAGAATGTCGATCAGATGAGCCCGGATATCGAGCAAGCCGAGCTCGAACACGGCGAAGAGACCGCACGGCCCCGCGCCGATTATTACGCAGTCGGTCTCGATCGGCGCCGCCGCGCCCGTCGTCTCAGCCATGCCAAGCGTCCTCGCCCACGAGGGGCCGACGCCCGGCCCCGCAATCATCTCGGAGACCTAATGGCTCAGTCCGCTCCACGACACAAGACGGGCCAGCGGTTCCAGCGGCTGCGAGGCGCACCACGTCCATCAACGCGCATCTTTCGAATTGCGACTTGTCGCCGCGCGGCACTCTTGCAAGCATGGTCTGTCGTCATATTCGATCCGGAGGCATCACGATGATATTCGCGCCTCGTCCACGCGCGTTGGGCGTGCTGACGTTCCTGCCACTGCTGTCGTTCCCGTTCCTCGCCCAAGCGGCAACGCCGAAGCGGGGCGGAACACTGACCTTCGCGGTCGTCTCCAGTCCGCCGAGCTACGACTGCCACGCCGAAATCACATTCGGCATGGTGCATCCGGTACGGCCCCACTACTCGCTCCTGCTCAAGATCGATGCCGCGAATTACCCGAAGGTGACCGGAGACCTCGCCGAAAGCTGGACAGGAGCAGCAGACGGCTCGAGCTACACGTTCAAGCTGCACAAGGGCGTCAAGTTTCACGACGGCTCGCCGCTGACCTCCGCCGACGTGAAAGCGAGCTACGAACGCATCATCCGGCCGCCCGAGGGCGTCGTATCGGCGCGAAAATCCTACTACGAGGACTTCGGCGAGATCGAAACGCCGGACGCGCACACGATCACGTTCAAGATGAAGAACAAGATCGCGGGCGTGCTCGAGCTGCTGGCCTCGCCCTTCAACTGCATCTACAGCGCGGCTCGGCTCAAGCAGGGCGGCGATTACCCCGCCAAGGAAATCATGGGCTCAGGGGCGTTCCAGTTCGTCGAGCACGTGCGCGGCTCGCACTGGATCGGCAAGCGCTTTGACGGCTACTTCCGCAAAGACCGGCCCTATCTCGACGGCTTCAAGGCCTTCTTCGTGAAATCGCCCGCCGTCGTGCCAGGCTTGATCGGCGGACAGTTCGACGCCGAGTTTCGCTTTCGCACGCCTCCCGAGCGCGACCAGCTCGTAGCCAAGATGGGCGACAAGGTCGCTGTCTACGAGACCCCTCTGATCGCCGGGAACACGCTCATCTTCAACACGCGCCGCAAGCCCTTCGACGACATCCGCGTGCGTCAGGCTTTGAGCCACGCCATCGACCGCTGGAACGGCGGCGAGCAGCTCGGCAAGGTCTCGTCCCAGCGCTATGCGGGCGGCGTCAACCGGCCGGGATCGCTCATGGCGCTTCCCGTCGAAGCGCTGCACAAGATCCCCGGCTTCTGGAAGGATCCCGAGGCGGCGCGCGCCGAGGCGCGGCGCCTCCTCAAGGAAGCAGGCCACGCCAACCTCTCGTTCAAGTTCCTCAACCGTGCCGGCATCGCGAGCTACACGGCCGGCGGCATCTACATTCTCGATCAGTGGCGCCGCATCGGTGTCACGGCGACCCACGAGCAACTCGAATCGAAGCTCTATTTCGACCAACTCGCGAAGGGCAATTTCGACGTCGGCATGGAGTTCATCTCCGACTACCTCGACGATCCGACCCAGAACTTCGTCAAGTTCCTGACCAACAAATCGACCAACCTCGGCTATTCCGGCCACAATGACACGCGCATTGACGACCTCTACGACCGTCAGCGGCGCGAGCTCGATCCGGCCAGGCGGACCATCCTCGCCCGCGAACTCGACACGCTGGTGCTGACGACGGCCTACACCGTCCCCTTCCTGTGGACCAACCGCATCGTCGTAATGCCCAAGGTCGTGCAGGGCTGGCACTTCACGCCGACGCACTACCTGTCACAAGACCTCGTCGACGTGTGGCTCGACAGGTAGGCGACCCGCGCCTCCGTTCGGGTCGGACCGGCACGCCCGACCCTGTTGCACGTAGACTCGACCCGATCCCGGCGGCAGGACGAAACCTCCGTCCTGCCCTTCCCCTCGTCTCAGCTCTTCTCGACGTCTCCGCCCGCGTCGACCCATCCCTTGAAACCGCCGAGGTTGCGCACGTTCTCGTAGCCCATGTCCTTTAGAGTCTTGCCCACCAGGGCCGACCGCCCGCCAGAGGCGCAATAGGCGATGATCGTCTTCGCGCGGTCGAACTGTGCGTCGTGGAGCGGCGAGTCGGGATCGGCCCGGAACTCGACAAGCCCGCGCGGAATGGCGAGAGCGCCGGGCACCTTGCCCGTGGTTGCGACCTCGGTCGGCTCACGCACGTCCAGAAAAAGCACGTCCGACCGCTGTGCCAGCGACCGCGCTTCCTCGGGCGTGATCCGGGGCACCGCGTCGTTCGCCTCTTCCAGCATTTGCTTCACAGTTCGCATCGCTTCTCTCCGTTCGTTCCCGGCAAGGCCGGCACAGCTAGTTCGGGATCAGACCACCGTCTACATTCAGCGTCTGACCGGTGATGTTGCGAGCCGCGCGCGAGGCGAGGAACAACACCGCGTCCGCGATGTCCTCGGGCTCGTTCGGCCGCTTCAAAGGCACCTCGGCAACGGCCTGCCTCTCGATCTCCTCGACCGGAACGCCCTCCTTTGCGGATCGTGTCCGGAACAGATCCTCGACGATGGCGGTCTTCACGATGCCGGGGCACACGGCGTTGACGTTGATGTTGTGCGGAGCAAGCTGCTGCGCCGCCGTGTAGGTCATGCTGATCACGGCGCCTTTCGAGGCAGCGTAGACAGCATTCGAAGTGCCATGAAACCCCTTGCCCGCGACCGACGCGATATTGACGATCACACCCGACCGTCGCGGGATCATCTCTTGCGCCACGCGCTGCAGACAGAAGAATACGCCCTTCGCGTTCACCCGGTGAATGCGGTCCCAATCCTGCTCGGTGAGATCCATGATGTAGGCGCGCCGCGTCACGCCGGCATTGTTTACGAGAACGTCGATATGCCCGAACGCGGCGAGGGCTTCACGCACCATGCGGTCGATCTGCGCCAGATCCCCGAGGTCGGCGGCAATGGCCAGGCTGCGCCGCCCGGCGGCCGCAACCGCGTCGGCTGTGGCCTTGGCCGTATCTGCATTGATGTCGGCGCAAACGACGTGGGCCCCCTCGCGCGCGAAAGTCAGCGCCGTGGCCCGTCCGATACCTTGCCCCGCTCCTGTGACGATGGCGATCTTGTCCGCTAGTTGCATTGGCGCTCTCCCGGTCGGCCGTCACGACGAGCATGGGCCAGCCGCACGCGCCCTGCAAGACGCGCACACGCTTGCTCCGCGAGGCGGCTGCCACGCGCAACGCTACCGGAGTGGCAACAAGAGGAGGCGACGGAGCCTAGAACTGCTTCGCCGGCACTCGGAGCACCAGCCCGTCGAGATCTTCGCTGACCTTGATCTGGCAGGAGAGGCGACTTTCGTCGCGAACATCGAAGGCGAAGTCGAGCATGTCGGCTTCCATCTCGCTTGGCTTGCCGACCTTTCCGGTCCAGGCCGGATCGACATAGACGTGGCACGTCGCGCAGGCACAAGCACCGCCGCACTCGGCCTCGATGCCCGGCACGAGCGCTTTCTTCGCGGCCTCCATGACCGTGAGACCCTTCTCGGCCTCGACGACCTGCTTGTTACCGTCCGGTTGGATGAATGTGATCTTTGCCATGTAGCGAGGGCGACCTTTCCGGCGTCGATGGCTGGGCGCCAGCGCCAACGAGCAGCGTGGCAGCGCGCTGGCCCCCCACGCGCCTGAGGGGCGGCCGCGAGGTGACGATTTAACGGCGGGAACGGCCATTTTCAAGCGATGGCACTACGTGTCGCCGACGATATCCTGGCGCACCCTTCGTTTTCGCCTCGGCGATTGGCTCGGCCAGCCCTTTGAACGAAGCCCCCGGCGGAGAACTGCTCAGACGGCTCCCTCCAGACCGGCGATGTAGGCGCGCGCTTCCTCTAGCGCCGCCTCGAGTGATTCGATCACTTGTGCCCGCGCGACAGGATCGGGCGACCCGCTCAACGCCTCTGCACGCATCGCCAGATCACCCACCCTGAAGGCGCCCACCGCGCGTGCCGAGCCCTTGAGTGTATGCGCGGCATCCCGCCATGCCTTCTCGTCCCGGGCAACGCGCAACTGGGCCAGGTACTCGGGAGCCTGATCCGCGAACAAATTGAGAACCTCTAGCTCCAAGGGTCTGTTACCCATGGTGTACCGGGCGAGGTGCGCATGATCCACCGGCGAACCTTCGGCGTCCGTGACGCGCGGTAGCCTCGAAACGACTGCGCTCATGGCCATCGGCTCCCTCCTTTCCCGGCAGCTGGACCGCAAGGCCGCACCCTCGTCCAACGCATCACCGAACATGGCATGGAGTTCATAAATGCGCGTAAAGGCCGCCCTACAAATCCGAGGATACGTTCCGCCGCATTTACCCCTGTATGAGCCGCATTTACCCCTGTATGAACAGCGAGGGGATCTTCCTTTCGCCACAAAATCTGTCGTAAAAGACGATATGGGCCGGCCTTGAATGGGGACTCGATGGGCGGGCCGGGGGAGCGCAAGGCCTGGCCACAGGCCAACGCAGCAACGGCCAATGAAAGTCCCGCGGGCTTGAGGGGCGACGCGCAAGCGTCGGCGGGGGTTTAGCGGCATGCCGCAGGAAACGCAGAAGCGCAGCGAGTCTGTCGAGGGGACGTCTGCCTCGGCGCCTGCATCTGCGGCTCCACCCAAGCTTCCGCAGCAAGAGAGTGCCCCCCCTCCCCTTCCCGCAGCCCCGGCGGGCAAATCAAAACCCGGGCAGACGCCTCCGCGTGCACCGCAGCCGGCCTCACCTCCCCCGCCGCCCGACGCCAAGGGACCGCCCAATACCGGGCCTGCCGCCCCCGCACCGCAGCCGGCGCGATCCTCAGCCACGGCACAGCCCTCGCCCCCACCGACGCTCGTCACGGAGGACACTCCGGAGACACCCGGTCGCCGCGCCGCCAAGCGCCGTCCTGCCGGACAGCCCCGGGTGGCCGCCAACGACGACCTCCCCTCGATCGGTGGGCTGATCTTCGCGCTGCATGCCAAGCCCTCCCAGCGCCCCATGCAGATCGCCGCCATTGCGAGCGTGGCCTGGGGGCTGGTCAGCATTCTCCTCGGCTGGGCGATGCTCGCGCCGGAGTTGCAGCGCGCACCAACCTTTCTCGAGATGCTGACCCGGCCGACAGCGATCACGCTTGCGGCTACCATCATCTTGCCGATCGCGCTCTTCTGGTTCATCGCCCTGCTCGTCTGGCGGGCTCAGGAGCTGCGCTTGATGTCCTCCGCCATGACCGAGGTCGCCATCCGGCTCGCCGAGCCCGACCGCATGGCCGAGCAGCAGATCGCCTCGGTGGGCCAGGCCGTGCGCCGCCAAGTCAACCACATGAACGAGGCAGTCTCCCGCGCGCTGGGCCGCGCTGGCGAGCTCGAAGCGCTCGTCCATAACGAGGTGGCGAGCCTCGAGCGCTCCTACACGCAGAACGAGAATCGGATCCGCGGTCTGCTCGAGGAGCTTGCAGGCGAGAGAAATGCGCTCCTGAACACGAGCGAGCGCGTCAGCTACTCCTTGAAGGAGCTTGGTGGCGACATCCCGGCACTCGTTGACAAGCTGTCGGACCAGCAGGTCAAGCTGGCGCGCTTCATCGAGCAGGCGGGCCAGAACCTCGTCGCGCTAGAGCACTCGCTGTCGGCGAACGCGACGAACCTCGCCACCGCGGTCGGGTCCCGAACGCAAGAGTTGCAAGGCGTGCTGAGCGAGGGCACGAGCGAGATCCGCGGCCTCCTCGAAACCCGGACGGGCGAGATCGCAACCGCTCTGCAGTCCGGCAAGGCAGACATCGAGACTGCGCTCAACGGACATACCGAGGGCATGCAGGCTGCGCTCGGCGGCTTCGCCGGAGGCCTGGACGCGGCCCTGGCCCACCGGACCGAGCAGCTGAAAGGCCTGCTCGACACCACGGCTTCCTCGATCGAGGCCGCCCTCACGACAAGAACCGAAGGGCTGCAGGCCGTCCTCGAGGAGTATACGCGCGCGCTCGACGCCACTATGGAAGCGCGTCAGCAGGGCCTGGACCAGCAGCTTCTGCAACGCACCAAGGCCCTCGACGACGCATTCTCCGAACGCACCCGCTCGCTCGACGAGTCGTTCTCACAGCGCCTCAAGCTCCTCGACGAGAGCCTGGTGCGTTCGACCGTCGCTATCGACAGCACGGTCGCCGACAAGGCTCGCGCCCTCTCCACCGCGCTCGAGACCCACGCCAAGGACATCGCGCAGGTGCTTGGCCAGCAGGCGGGTCAGCTCGACGAGCAGATCATGCACGGCGTCCACGCCATCCGCCGTGCCAGCGAAAACGTCACCCGCCAGTCGGTCCAGGCGATCGAGGGGCTCGCCGGGCAGGCCGAGCTGTTGCGCAACCTGTCGGACAATTTCGTCAGCCAGATCGCCAGCGTCACCAACCGCTTCGATCAGCAGGGGCAGACCATGATGCGCGCCGCCGGCGCCCTCGAGTCGGCCAACCTGCGCATCGATCAGAGCCTCCAGCACCGCCAGGCCGAGTTGACGCGCACCCTCGAGCAGATCGCCGGCAAGTCGCAGGAGATCGACCAGGTCATGCGCACCTACCCGGCGAGCCTCGAGGGCACGGTGAACAAACTGGAGACGCGCGCCATCTCTGCTGGCGAGCAGATGACCCGCGGCTTCGAGGAGCAGTCCCGCCGCGCTCTGAGCGAGTTCGAGCGCCTCCGCAGCGAGGCGGGCGGCGAAACCGAACGGGCGGTGGCCGATCTGCGCGAACGGTTCAAATCGATCTCGCGCGAGGTCAGCGACGAGATCGGAACGCTGCAGTCGCGAGTCTCCTCGAGCTACGATGACATGCGCCAGCGCGCGCAGCGCACGCTCGCCGATCTCGACGCCGAGCAGAATCGCCTGAAAGCCGAGCTCGACCGGCTTCCCGAGGCCACGCGCGCATCCGCCGAATCGATGCGCCACTCCCTTCAGCAGCAGCTCCGCGCACTCGAGCAACTCTCCACGCTCTCCCGGCGCGAGGCCCAACGCGCCGATATCGCGCCGCCCGCGCCCGGCCCTGCCGGCGCCCCTCCGCAGGCGACCGGCCGCGCCCTTTCCTCGATTACGCAGAACCTGGCGAACGAGTTGTCAGCACAGCAAGCGCAGCGCGGACAACCCGCTCATTCGCCCTCCGCGGCCGATGCCTCGCGCGATGGCTGGAAGCTTGGCGATCTTCTCGCGCGGGCTTCGCAGGAGGACGGTGCCGCCGGCGAACTGAACCTCCCTGGCTACGCGCGAGCCCTCGACCAGACCACCGCGTCAGCCATCTGGTCGCGATTTCGCGCTGGCCAGCGCGGCGTTATGGTGCGCAGCATCTACACGCCCGAAGGCAGAAATCTATTCGACGAAGCCCAGCACCGTTACGCATCGGATGCAGGGTTCCGTCAGGCTGTCGACCGCTACCAGCACAACTTCCAACGCGCACTGCGCGAAGCCGAGCAGCGCGATCCCAGCGGACGCCTCTCCCAAAGCCACGTCGTCTCCGACGCAGGCCGAGCCTTCCTTTTCCTCGCTCACGCCAGCGGCCAACTCGTCTGAGCCCACGGTCGGCGCCGCACGCGCTCCAGCGCTCGACGCGCATCCAACTCGAGGCAGAGGCCCCTCATGCCCGCCAAGCTTCTCAACGTCGAAGCCGAGCCATTCCCCGTCGCGGGCACTTTCACCATCTCCCGCGGCGCGCGCCGGGAAGCCGTTGTCGTCGTCGCCACCGTTGAACTCGACGGCAGTGTCGGGCGCGGCGAATGCGTGCCCTACGCGCGCTATGGCGAGACTGTCGATGGCGTCATCGCGGCCATTCGCGCATTCGCGGCTTCATACCCTCTCGATCGGGCCTGTCTTGCCCGCGAGATGTCGCCGGGCGCCGCGCGCAACGCGCTCGATTGCGCGCTCGTCGACGCGGAAAGCAAAGCGCAACAGCGCACCCCTGCCGACCTGTTCGGCGTCACGTCGGTCACGACCCCTCGGCTCACCTGCTTCACGCTGAGCCTCGATACGCCAGACGCGATGGCCCGGAAGGCGGCCGAAGCATCCGCCATGCCGCTCCTGAAGCTGAAGCTCGGCGGGGGGCCCGAGGACGCGAGCCGCCTTGCCCTCGTTCGAAAAGCGCGCCCGGACGCCCGGCTTGTCGCCGATGCCAACGAGGCGTGGCGGGAGAGCGACCTCGTGCCTCTCATTCATGCCGCGCACGAGGCGCGGCTCGAACTGATCGAGCAGCCCCTGCCGGCCGGCTCTGACGGTGCCCTCGCGACCATCGAACGTCTTGTTCCGATCTGCGCCGATGAAAGCGCACACACCTCTGTCGGCCTCGCCGAGCTCCTTGGCCGCTACGACGCCGTCAATATCAAGCTGGACAAGACCGGCGGCATCGGTGAAGCGCTCGCTATGGCGCGAGAGGCACGCCGTCTCGGTCTCCGTGTGATGGTCGGTTGCATGCTGGCGACATCCCTCGCGATGGCACCGGCATGGCTGCTTGCCGCCTGGGCCGACTGGCTGGATCTCGATGGACCGCTCCTGCTGGCCCGGGATCGCAGGCCTCACATTACATATACCGACGGTTTGATGCATCCCCCGCCCGCCGCCCTCTGGGGCTGACGCGTCGCTTCAAAACTGCCGCTTCCCCGCCTCGAGCCGCCATAATCCCAGCGTCGCCACCGCCCCGATCGATCCAAGTGCCGCCATCGCCAGATAGGCCCTGCCGCCCAGCGCCGCGTAGAGCGGCCCAGCGGCGAGCGTTGCAAGCCCGAGCCCGATGCCGGAAGTCACGCTCGCATAGAGCGCCTGCGCCGTCGCGGCTTCCGTCGGCGCCACGTTCTTGCTCATGAAATGCAGTGCCCCCAGGTGTGCTGCGCCGAACGTGAGCCCGTGCAAGGACTGCAAGGGCAGCAGCACCGCAAGGGGCGGATCGAACGCCATCATCGTCCACCGAACCAGCCCGGCCACAGCCCCCGCCATCAATAGGCCAATCGCCCCGATGCGCTCTGCGACGACGCGCGAGAACGCGAAGAGCCCGATCTCAGCGACGACCCCCACCGCCCAGAGCACGGCGCACCACGTCGTGGAAAGTCCCTGCCGTTGCCACTCGATTACGCCGAACGTATAGAAAACCGCATGCGACGACTGCGCCACGCCGGCCGCCGCCAGAAAGAGCAGGAAGTGCGGCACCAGCAGTGAACGCCCGGTCAAAGCCAGCCCCCGTCGCTTCACGCGGACCTCTCCCGCATCGGGGTCCGGCGGCAGCAACAGAGCCGCACCCAATGTCACGACGCTTCCCGCAATGAGCAGCCACAGCACCGACTGAGCCCCGAACGCCGTGATCGCGGGCCCGGCGGCGAACCCGATCGCAATGAAACTGACCGAACCCCACAGCCGCATGCGGCCGTAGTCGAGCCCACCGCGGCGCACGCCGCTCATGGCGAGCGTCTCCGCGATGGGCATCAGTCCCATTGCGGCTAGCGCCCCGATCAGCACAACTGCCAGGATCGACCAGAACCCTTGCGCGAGCCCGAGCAGCAACACGGCGCCCAGCGCAAGCGCCGACAAGAGTATTGCCGCCTGCCGCCGCTCCCCCCAACGATCCGCGACCATGGCGATCATCGGACCGGCCACGATCCGCAGGAAGAGAGGCGCAGCCGTCACCATTGCGATTTCGGGCTTTGCGAGCCCTCGCCAGTCGAGCCAGATCGGCAAGTACGGAAGTTTTGTTCCCGCCACCACGAAGAGCGCCGAGAAGAACGTAGCGAGCCGCAGCGCGTAGCCACCCGCGAGCACCACCGGTCCCGCCCCGTCCACTTGCCCTTCCGAACGCTCCGTGTCCGCCCCGGCGCCTCTCATGGCGCTATTGCGACCCCAGGATCGAGCACAGCAGCCCGGCATCGATGTTCCCGCCAGAGACGACAGCAACCGTCGTGCGCCCTTTCGTTGCGACCCGGCCCGCAAGCACGGCCGCCAGCGTCACCGCGCCGCCCGGCTCGATAACGAGCTTCAGGTCCGCAAACGCGAAGCGGATCGCCGCGCGCACCTCCTCGTCGCTGACGGCCACACCACCGCTCAAGACCCGCCGCCCCACGGCGAACGTCGTCTCGCCTGGCGTCTCTGCAAGCAGCGCATCGCAGATCGAGCCCGAGAGACTGGCATTGCGCTCGCGCGTGCCGGACGCGAGAGAACGCGCCATGTCGTCGAAGCCCTCGGGCTCCACAGTCATCACCTCCACCTCCAGGAGCGAGGCTTTGACCGCAAGCCCGATTCCCCCGGCAAGCCCTCCGCCCGAGCAGGCGACGAGAACCGAATCCGGACGCGCCCCGAGAGACGCGGCTTGCGCAACAATGTCGAGGCCGACAGTGCCCTGCCCGGCCATCACCTGCCAGTCGTCGAATGGATGCACCATCGCAGCGCCGCGCTCAGCACAAAGCCGTGCCGCGATGGCCTCGCGATCCTCTCGCACCCGATCATAGGGGATCACTTCCCCGCCGAACGCCTTCGTCCGCGCCACCTTCATGGCCGGCGCATCGGCTGGCATGACGATCGCCGACCGCATCCCGAGCAGGGTTGCCGCCGCAGCCACCCCTTGCGCATGGTTGCCTGACGAGCACGCGACCACGCCCCCCGGAAAGGCAACGCGATCCACTTGTGAAATTTTATTGTAGGCACCGCGGAACTTGAAAGCCCCGACCCGCTGCAGGTTCTCGCATTTCAACAATACGCGCCCGCCGGCCCGCTCGTTGAGCGCCGGATGCTCGAGCAATGGCGTGACGACGAGATGCGGCTTCAGCCGCTCTTGCGCGGCGCGAATGTCGTCGATGGTCGGCAGGCGAAGGGACATGGCGTGCTCCACTGCGTCGCAAAACGCCGTCTCGTGCGCTGATCGCGTGACCGGGTCAAGCGCCGCGCAAGCCGGCGGCTGTCCCTCTTTCGAAGTCGACCTCGCAGCCACTCCGTGTTAAGCACAGTCCATTGATTGACGTCTATTCGGCCTAAGACTGCACCGACGCTTGATATTCAAAGCGAGAGCATATGATGTTGAAGATATATTCGCGCCCCAACGGGCG
This sequence comes from Hyphomicrobiaceae bacterium, assembly GCA_041397805.1. Classification (GTDB taxonomy): domain Bacteria; phylum Pseudomonadota; class Alphaproteobacteria; order Rhizobiales; family Hyphomicrobiaceae. Next base: position 29,926 of record JAWKWD010000016.1, on the reverse strand, counting down.
CTATTTGACAGACGTTGCGCCCACGACCTCCACCATCTCCATTCTGACATTCGTCTTGGCTCCCTTCGTCACTGGCTATTTCCTCTCCTACTATTTTCGCACCGTGAACGCCGTCCTGTCCGAACGGCTCGCACGAGAGATTGGCCTCGACGCGTCCCAGCTCGGTTTGATGACCTCTGCCTATTTCCTAATGGCTGCGCTGGCGCAATTGCCGGGCGGCTGGCTGCTGGATCGCTACGGACCCAGGCTCGTGCAGATCGGCTGTCTCTCGCTGGCTGGCTTGGGCGCACTGCTGTTCGCAACCGCGCAGGATTTCACGACCCTCTTCGCCGCTCGCGCATTGATCGGACTGGGCGTTGCCACCGCCTTGGTCGCCGGTCTCAAGGCTATGGTTATGGCCGTGCCCCGATCGCAGATCGGCCTTTACAATGGCGTCTTCATGGGGATTGGAGCCACTGGGGCACTCGCCTCGTCGCTTCCGACGGAGGCATTTCTCGCATCGCATCCCTGGCGATTGCTCTTCGTCATCTCCGCCATGGCCTGCGCAATCTCGGTGGCGCTGATCTGGCTGCTTGCGCCCCGGCACGAGCCAAGTCCTCCGGGCGAGACCGTCGCGAAAACAGGTCAGCCGGCCGGTCTCTGGGAGATCTACCGTGATCCCGGCTTCTGGCGGCTTGCGCCCCTTTCCGCCCTTGCCATTGGTGGGGCCTGGGCTCTCCAGGGACTATGGTCCGGCCCGTGGCTGCGCGATGTAGCCCAGCTCAGCCAGGCTGACATCGCCCGGCAACTCCTGATCGTCGCCGCAGCGCTCAGCTGCGCAGCGGTCGGCTTGGGCATCGTCGTGAACGCGCTGGCGCGCATCGAGGTGAAGCCCGAAGCGACCCTCGGCACGGCTGCACTGCTCTTCGTCGCGGCAGAAGTCGGTGTGGCACTCCGCTGGCCCGTCTCGCCACTCCTTTTGTGGTGCGTCATCGGCGCTTTCGGCGCAGGTACCGTGCTGAGTTACACCATCAACGCCCACCGCTATCCGAAGGAGAGCATCGGCCGCGCCAACGGCGCCTTGAACCTCCTGCATTTCGCGGCCGCTTTTGCCGTTCAAAGCCTGGTAGGGCGCGTTGTGGCCCTCTGGCCCAAAGACGATCTTGGCCACTACCCACCCGAAAGCTACGCCACCGCCCTGCTGGGGCTCGCCGCGATCCAGCTTCTGGCTCTCCTGTGGTTTCTGAAGCCGCTCCCCACAGCCGAACAGGCACCTGCAGTGTCACTCCTGCCGGCTCCCGGACGTCTCACCCGCCGCCAGCCTTACCGGCTGCTACTGGGTCTCGCAGCAATCGGTCTCCTCGCGACCATTACGGTGAATTCTCTCCGCGGATCGTGGGCACCGGCACTCGCCTCTTTCGCCCTTTTCCCGGCTTCAACGGCAGACGATCAGGCAATGCAGCGCCTCGAGGCCCGACTAGCCGGCTTGGAAGAACGGCTGCAGGCATACACGCAGCAGGTATCCGTGCTGGTGGCCCGCTCGGCGCGCAACGAGACCGCGATTGCGGAGATCCACAACAGTGTCGCCGCATTGACCGCAGACCTGGGCGCCCTCCATCGGAACGTGCAGGCAGCGGCCGAGATTCAAGCAACCGCTGCACCCGAGCCGCGCTCGTCTTCGGCGAGCCTCCCGACACCTGAGGCAAAACTCCAGCCTCGTCGCGAGGATGTCTGTTCCGCCGTCGCCGACGGCGGAAACGTTCACGCAACAATTCGCTTTGCCGCCCGCCAATTCGAGATCGCCGCGAGCAGCCGCTTCGAACTCGATCGCCTGACCCGGATGGCTAACGATTGCCCTGCCGCTCGCTTGATGGTCAGGGGATACGCAGACTCCCGCGGCTCGACTTCGCTTAATCTCAGGCTGTCGCAATCCCGCGCACACGCCGTCCGGGATCAGCTGATCCGGAGCGGCATAGCCCCCCACCGTCTGCAGGTGGCAGCTCTCGGACCCGCCGATCCTGTCGCCGACAACACGACCGAATTCGGACGACAACAGAATAGACGCGTCGAGGTCGAACTCATAGCGCCAACCGAGTGAAGCCCGCCTCAGTACGTCTCGACGTGGTAACGGCCCTCGCTCCGCATCCGCGGCTTAACACTCGCCCAGTCGAGATTGGCGCCCTGCGCGATCTCCGCGAGGGCCGCATCGACCCCCTCCTCCATTCCCTTCAGACCGCAAATGTAAATGTGCGTAGCGCTGTCCGACAGAAGCGGCGCCAGACGTGCTGCTTGCGCCCGCATGCGATCCTGCACGTACTCCTTCCCTACCCCGGAGAGCCGCGAATAGACGAGGTGCTGCTCGAGCAGGCTCGAAGGCACCTTCTGCAGGGGCCCGAAGTACGGCAGTTCCTCCGGCGTTCTCGCGCCAAAGAACATGATGAGGCGTCCTTCGCCCGTCGGTGCTGCGCGACGGCGACGCTCGGTGAACGCGCGGAACGGAGCCGACCCCGTGCCCGTGCAGATCATGAGGATGTTCGCCTTGGGATCGTCCGGCATCAGGAACGTCGACCCGAAGGGTCCCACAACTGCGATCCGCGCGCCGACCTTCAAATTGCACAGCCACTCGGATACGAGACCGCTCTCCACCCTCTTTACCGTCAGCGCGATATTGTTTGCATTCCGCTTCTCACCGTCTCGTGCCGAGGCCACGGAATAGAGCCGCATCGGGTAGGGCCGTCCGTCCGGATCGGAGACGGGTGGCAACACGCCGATCGACTGGCCCTCCAGCACCGGGAACGCCGTCTCGCCGAAACCCAGAACAATGTGCCGCACATCGCTTTCTGCTGACGCGGCCGTGATGCGGAAGTTGCCCTGCACTGTCGCAATGGCAGGGTTTGAGCGGCCGTAGAGATTGACGACCGGTCGCCTCGCAGAGGCAGGAGCCGCCACCCGTCCCCCCGCGCCTGCATGCGCAGCCTCGATCAGGGCACCCGCCTCATGATCGCTTGCCTCCTCGACGTTGTCGGCAGCTGCACCGAGGTCGGCCTGCGCTGGAAGTTCCAGCCACGAGAGCTGCTCGTCGACGGAATAGGGACTGGAAACAATGCGCCAATTATCGATCGAGCCGGTCGGACATGGCGCGATACAGTCGAGGCAGGCATTGCACTTTTCGGCATCGACGACGTAATTTTGGTCGTCGTGCGTCACCGCACCGACCGTACACGTCGCTTCACATGTCCCGCAGCGGATGCAGATTTCCGGATCGATGAGATGCTGCTTGTGCAGCGCTCCGGTTGCCGTATGCGTCATGGTTATCCACGCCCTCGAAGCTGGGGCCGCCGGCGCATTTTTTCGCACGCCCTGACCACCGACGCCATACCAAGCCGCCGGAAAACCAGACGAACTTCACAATGTTCGATCTTCAGGCAAGCGGGATGCCTGCTTGCAGTTTCATCAATTTTCGGCTCAATGTAGCACAAGGTCCCGCCGGGGACCCCGTTAACGACTGACTTCAATGGGAGGGTAGTCAATGCGTCGTATCCTTGCGGCAAGTCTGTTTGCCGCAGCGGTCACTTTTGCTGGCAGCGCCAGTGCTCAGAAGATCGATTCGAAGACGTTCAACGTCGTCGGCACCTGGAGCTTTCTGACCAATTACCAGCAGCTCGAAAAGCCGTTCTTCACCGAGGAGCTGCCGAAGCTCTCGGACGGCAAGCTGAAGGGCAACATCAAGGCCCTGAACGAGCTGAACCTGAAAGGCACCGAGCTGCTGCGCCTGCTGAAGCAGGGCGTGTTCGATATGGTGTTCGCCCTTCCGATCTACGTCGAGGACGGCGGCGCGATCATCGAGGCCCTCGACATCGCAGGTGTCGCCCGCGACTACAAGATGGCCCGTGACATCTCCGAGATCTGGCTGCCCGAAATGCAGAAGGTCATGAAGGAGAAGCACAATGCGATGATCCTCGGCACGCACACGTGGCCCGAGCAGGACTTCTACTGCCGCAGCGACGTGAAGAGCGTCGACGATCTGAAAGGCAAGAAGATCCGCGTCCAAGGCACGTCGCAGTCCGATCTCGCCGCGGCGCTCGGCGCAACCGGCGTGACCATCGCCTTCTCCGAGGTGGTGCCAGCCCTCGAGAAGGGCGTCGTCGATTGCGCGATCACGGGCACCATGCCGGCCTACAAGGCGAAGTGGCCTGAGGTGACGACCTCGCTCTTCCGACTGCCTGTCGGCTTCACGGCTGGTTTCCTCGTCGTCAACCTGACCGCCTGGAACAAGCTGTCTCCCGACACGCAGGCCCTGATCAAGAAGGCCGCCAAGGACCTCGAGGATCGCTCGTGGAAATCGACTCAGCTCGAGACCGAGGATGGCGTCTTCTGCACCACGGGCACCGGCAAGTGCCCCGCTGGCCCTCCCGGAAAGCTGAAGCTCAACAAGCCTTCTGAGGCCGACTTCAAGGCGCGTGACAAGGCCCTCAACGATTACGTCCTGAAGAAGTGGGCGGCTCGTTGCGGCAAGGAATGCGCAGCCAAGTGGACCGAGGAAATCGGCAAGAAGTACGGGCTGACGGCGAAAGCCGACTGACAACGGAGCTGAAACGGCGGCCCGGCCTCGAGGGGGATGCCGGGCCGCCGAACATTACGGGGACCTCATCGATCTGCGCCTGACCGGGTAGCAGTCAGAAGGCGGTCGCAGGCTCGGCTGGGCCGGGGACGGGACACGACGATGGATCGAATCTGGAGCGCGATCTCGGGGATCGCGAGAATCGCCGTGTGGTGCGGCGGCATCATGCTGTTTCTCGCAGCGGGCATCGTGACCGCCGAGGTCACCGTGCGGAAGCTGATCCCATCCCTGATCGGCTTCGCGGAATCGCTCGCTGCTTCGATCGGCGCCATGTCGCTCTCTGCCATCTTCGCACACTGGCAAGAGGCCTTCCGCTCTTTCATATTCTCCGGCTCCGACGAGATATCAGGCTACCTTTTCGCGGTCGGCACCAGCTGGTCGCTCGCCTACGTGCTCTGTACCCGCGGTCACATCCGCATCGATGCGGTCTACGGTCGCCTTCCCCTCAAGATCCGAGGATGGCTCGACCTTCTCGCCATGACCCTGCTCGGTGTCTTCGTCTTCGCGATGGTCTACCGCGCGTATGACGTCACATGGACCAATCTCGTCGAGTACAACCGATCGAACACCAATCTCCGCATCCCGTTGGCGTGGGCCCAGGTCCCTTGGCTCGCCGGCCTTGCGCTCTTCGCCATCGCGCTCGTCACCGCGTTCTTGCGCACACTCTTCGCCCTCGTGAAAGGCGACTATGCCACCGCCGCCGCGACAGCCGGCGTCGCCACGCAGGATGAGGAAATCGAAAACGAGCTCAAGGGCTACGGTATCGAGCGGCCGCACCACTGACGGGGACCTGAGACAACAATGCTCGCCACAGCGCTTCTGCTGCTTCTCTTCCTGCTCGCCCTTAGTATCCCCGTCGCCGCCGTGATGGGGGTGCTCGGCATCGCGCTCGACCAATTCTTCTCGTTCATGCCGCTGCAGCGGGCCATGGGTGAGATCCTCTGGAACTCCTCGAGCGAGTACATCCTGATCGCCGTGCCCTTGTTCGTCATGCTCGGCGAGATCCTGCTCCGCGCCGGCATCGCCGAGCGGGTCTATAATGCGATCGCACAATGGCTGTCCTGGTTGCCGGGTGGCCTGATGCACGCCAACATCGGCGCATGCGCTATGTTCGCGGCGACATCCGGCTCGAGCGTCGCGACCGCCGCCACCATCGGCACCGTCGCCATCCCCGAGATCGGGAAGCGCGGCTATAACGAACGCTTGTTCCTTGGGACGCTCGCGGCTGGCGGCACGCTCGGCATCCTCATCCCGCCCTCCATCAACTTCATCATCTATGGCCTGCTCACGAACTCGAGCGTACCTCGGCTCTATCTTGCGGGATTTGTGCCCGGCGCCCTGCTCGCCGCTCTCTTCATGGCCATCGTTCTCGTCACCTGTCTGCTGAACGTCCGGGCGGGCGGTACCGCAGTCGAGACGAGCTGGTCCCAGCGCATCCGCGTCCTCCCGAGCCTTTTGCCGCCGCTGTTCATCTTCCTGGTGGTCGTCGGCGCCATCTATCTCGGCGTCGCCACCCCGACCGAAGCCGCCTCGCTCGGCGTCACTGCGGCGATCATCCTCGCGTGGTGGGAAGGAAAGCTATCGCTGCGCATGCTCCGCGCGGTTGCCGAAGGTACCATGCGCACCACGGCGATGATCATGATGATCATCATTGCCGCCCAGTTCCTCAACTTCGTTCTGGCGGCCATCGGCATCACCGACGCCATCGCCAAGGGCATGGAGGCGATGGGCCTGGGCAAGGTGAGCACGATGCTTGTGATCGTCGTGTTCTACCTCGTGCTCGGCTGTTTCATGGAGACGATCTCCATGATGATCCTGACCACGCCCTTCATTTTCCCGATCGTCACCAACATGGGCTGGGACCCTATCTGGTGGGGGATCGTACTCACCATCCTGATCGAAGCGGCACTGATCACGCCGCCGGTCGGCCTCAACCTCTACGTCGTCCAGGGCATGCGCGAAAGAGGCCCCGTCGCCGACGTCATCTGGGGCGCTCTCCCCTTCGTCGTCGCCATGATGGGTCTCATCCTGCTGCTGATGGTCTTTCCCGACCTGGCGCTCTGGCTGCCGAATACTGTCATGGGCAAAGGCTAGGCGCGGCGACCGGTAGCGCACGCTTCAAAAGGCGAAGCCCCGGCCCGAGACCGGGGCTTCTTGCGTCTGGCTGGGACAGACCTCGGCTCAGAGGTCCCCGAGCTTTCCGGCCTTCTCTGCCAGCAGATAGTAGAACGTTACGCGATGCTTCGCATTGACGGCCTTCATTTGCTCGCAGACGGCGTGGATCCGCTGGTCGAGAGCGCCGTCGTCCTCGGTCATCTTCAGCTTCCGCTTGAGGAAGCTCTCGCGTACCCGCTCCAGCTCGTCCTTCGATGAGCACGAAACATGCGAAGCATCCCGGCTCTTCAAGGCGATGCCGAGGAACCGCACGATCCCATCGACAGCTTTCTGCTCGACATTCGGCGCATACTTCTTGATGTCGGTCGTATAGTCGACTTCGGCCATGTCGCACTCCTCTCGTTCGTGTAACAGCCCCTTGCGACGCATCATGCCCTGACGGAACGTCCGACATCGGCAACGATGGCCGCACTCGCGCGAACCACGCACGCGACGGCGATTGCACCGCCCACCGAGTTTACCCCGAAATGCGAAAATTGCGAGACGCGGCGCCACCCTCGCCTGCTGGCCCGGCACAACGGTTTACGAGTCAGGCTGCAAGGGCTGATTGATCCTGCAAATCACCATGGATAACCTCGTGCCGAATCCCCGCCCACGAGCCGCAGAGGCCCCTCATGTTGATGTCAGCCGACGCCTATCGCGAGAGCTTGCGACAACTCAAGCCCCGCGTCTTCGTCAATGGCCAACGCGTCGCGAGCGTCGCCGACGAGCCGCTGCTCGCGCCGGGTGTGGCCGCAACCGGCGTGGCCTACGACTTTGCCGTCGCGACGGAGCACCAAGCGCTGATGACCGCGCGGCAACATACGTCGGGCAAGACGGTCAACCGCATGCTTCATATCGACGAGACGTCGACCGACCTCCTCTACAAGCTCGAGGCGGTCCGACTCGTCTGCCGCACGTCGGGATGCGCCCAGCGCTATCTGTCGCACGACGCCTTGAACGCACTCTACCAGGCGACCTACCGCCTCGATGCTGAGCGCGGTACCGACCGCCACCAGCGCTTTCTCGCCTACCTGCATCAGAGCCAGGATCACGACTGGTCCCACGGTATCGCCATGACCGATGCCAAGGGCGATCGCTCGAAGCGGCCAGGCGCTCAGACCAACCGGGACGTCTATGTCCACGTCAAGGAACGCCGTCCGGACGGTATCGTGATCCGCGGCACCAAGGCCATCGTCACCGGCGCGCCCTACATGCACGAGTTGCTCGTCCTCCCCTGCCGCACGATGACGAGCGAGGATCGCGATTTCGCAGTCGCCTGCGCCGTGCCGATCGACGCCCCCGGAGTGACCATCATCGCGCGCCCCGCCGGACGCCCCGGGGAGGCCGCAGCGAAATACTCGGCCCGATACGGTCAATCGACCGGTGTGGTCCAGTTCGACGACGTGTTCGTTCCCCACGAGCGCATCTTCATCGACGGTGAGGTGGAAGAAGCGAGCTTCATGACCACCAGCTATGCCACGCATCATCGCCACTCGTGCATCGGAGCGCGCGCCGGCTTCGGCGATCTGCTGATCGGCGCCGGCGCCCTCATGACCCAGGCCAACGGCCTCGATCCCGAGCGCCACGCCCATGTCCGTGACGCCATGGTCGAGCTGATCAAGATCGTCGAAGGTTTCTTTGCCTGCGGCGTGGCGGGCTCGGTCTACGCGACCAAGGACCCGGCTGGATCCGTCATGCCTGATACCGTGTTCTCGAACGTCGGCAAGCTTCTGCTCGCGACCCAGATCTACGACATGCACCGCCTCGCCCACTACGTCTCTGGCGGTCTCGTCGTCGCGCTGCCGGGACCCGACGAGGATCACAACCCCGAAACCGCAGCGTCGCTCGCCGCAGTGCTTGCAGGCCGTCCCGACATCCCTGCGGCCCGGCGTACCGAGGTGGCCCGTTTGATGGAGGACCTGACGGCTTCCTATACCGGTAGCTGGATGAGCGTCATCTCGTTGCACGGCGGCGGCAGCCCCGAAGCCATGAAGCGCGAGATCTGGCGCAACTATCCGGTCGGCGACAAGGCCGCCATGGTCGAGGAATTGCTCGACCGTGGCGTGCTCGACGAGGGAAACCGCGTCACGAAACAGCCTGGCCGCTGTTGTCCGACGGGCTGCGAGGTGCCCGCGATCGAACCTGCACGTCAATCGCGCAAGGATGCCGCCGAATGACCTTCGAGCAGACCGACACCGCGGCCGAGATGCTCTGGACCGCCTGGCGTGACGGCACGACGATCGACACGCTTCCCGACCAATGCCGGCCTGCGACGCGCTTGGAAGGCTACGCTGTGCAAGCCCGCGTCGCGACCCGCAGCTCGCGCAGACCCACAGGTTGGAAAATCGCTGCAACGTCTAAAGCCGGCCAGTCCCATATCGGCGTCGGCGGACCACTTGCCGGCCGCTTGCCCGGAGAGCGCACACACGGCTCCGGAGCCGTCCTCGCGCTCGCGGCAAACCGCATGCGCGTTGCCGAGCCGGAGTTCGCCTTCCGATGTGGAAAAGCCTTGCTCCCTCGCACCTCGCCCTATGCTGCCGACGAGGTGCTTGCATCGATGGACGCCCTCTGTCCCGCGATCGAGGTCCCCGACAGCCGATTTGCCGATTTCGCCACGGCGGGAGAGGCTCAGCTGATTGCCGACAGCGCCTGTGCTCACGACTTCATCCTGGGGCAACCGACCACCACCGATTGGCGCAAGATCGACCTTGCGCGCCATCCCGTGCACGGCAGCGTCGTCGGACGTCTCGAGCGTGACGGCATCGGCTCGAACGTGCTCGACGACCCACGTCTCGCGCTCACCTGGCTCGTCAACGAGCTCTCATCGAACGGCTTGACGCTCGAGGCAGGCGAGATCGTCACCACGGGAACCTGCATGACACCGCTCGAGATCACGCCCGGGGATCATGTCGTGGCTGACTTCGGCCCAATTGGGCGCGTAGAGGCGCGCTTCGCCTGAACCCTCAGCTCAGCCTTTTGAAGGAGCGCTTCCCGTCCCACCGGTGAGCCTCAGCGTCAAGCGGGTCGATGCAGGCACCTTCAGTGTGCCCGACGCGAGTTCGAGTGCGAACGTGTCGCCGAGGCCGCCATACAGGATGTTGTCTCGCTTTTCCGCGAGCTTATAGGCGTAGGACGGCGCGATGTCGTAATCACCCGCGATATCGGTGGGCCGAACTGAGTCCGTCGGAGCGAGCACGTTCCACATCAAACGCACGACACCGGGATCGACCTGCCACAGGCCCGAGCCCACCAGAACACCGCTCAACTGCACCGGCTTCTGCGAGTGATTGTTCTGCCGGTACTGACAATTGAGCATGGTGCGCTCGAGCCGAGGCTGAGAATTGTCCAGCGCGGCGCGACAGTGAAGAGCGCCGACGACCTGAAGCGTGCCCGGATAATTACCTTCCGCAAGTGACGAACTCGGCTTTCCGCTCATGCAAGCAAGAGCAATCGCCGCTCCCCCGGCAAGCACTCCGACCATCCTCATTGTTGAAATCCTCCGCGACCTTTCGAATGAGAAGCTCTCGAAGGAACAACAGGCGCATTGACGCGAGGTTCCGGACCTGCCGTCGCGCGGCACGACCGGGTCGCTGGGCGTCGCCGCGAAATGGGCGCCCGACCGCTATCGATCAGCGCCGCTTGAGGCGTAAATCGCGCGCGATCTCTCGCGCCGCATTGTGCCCAGGGACGCCTGTCACGCCACCCCCCGGATGCGCACCCGATCCGCATAGGTAGAGCCCCTGCACCGGTAGGCGATAGTTCGCGTAGCCGAGCACGGGCCGCGCAGAGAACAGTTGGTCGAGCCCCAGCTGGCCGTGAAAAATATCGCCGTCGACCAAGCCGAAGCGCTGCTCCAGATCGAGCGGCGAAAGCACTTGCCGCCCGATGATCGACGCCCGGAAGTTCGGCGCATGCTCGGTCACTGTGTCGATAACGATGTCGGCGAAACTCTCCTTCTCGGCACCATCGGCCCATGTACGAGGCGCCGGCAGATGCGGCGACACATGCTGCACGAAGAGACTGGCGACGTGCCGGCCCGACGGGGCCAGGCCGCCGTCGAGCGTCGATGGGATCAACATCTCGACCACAGGCTTCCGCGACCAGCCCTCCGCGCGTGCGTCGAGATAGGCACGCTCCAGGTACGTGAGCGTCGGCCCGATGACGATGCCCGAACCGTGGTGGTCCTGCATCTCGCGGCCCGGCCGGCACCTGAAATCGGGCAACTCCGCGAGCGCCACGTTCATTCGGAACGTCCCCGAGCCCGTGCGAATGCCAAGAAAGCGCCTGCGGATCGCAGGCTCGACGGCGGAGGCGTCGAGCAGATCCCGAAACAGCATCTTGGGGCCGACGTTGGCTGCAACAACCCGCGCCGCAATACGCTCGCCCGTCTCGAGCTCCACACCAGTCGCTCTGCCCTCCGCGACGAGAACGCGCCGCACGCCGGATGACGTGCGAACAGAGGCGCCTGCCGCTTCGGCAGAGCGGCGCAAGGCCTCGCTGACCGCCCCCATTCCTCCGACGGCATGCCCCCACACACCGGGCTTGCCATTCACCTCGCCGAAGCAGTGGTGCAGCAGGACATACGCCGTACCGGGTGTCGATGGGGCGGCATAAGCTCCAACGATACCGTCGAAGGCGAGCGCGCCCTTCACCACCTCGTTCTCGAACCATCCGTCCAGGAAGTCACTCGCACTCTTCGTGAAAAGATCGACAAGCAGCCGCTGCTCCTCGAGACCGAGGCGAAGCAGGCGCCGGCCGAGCAAACCGGAGCGCATTAGCTCGAAGATCCCGCCGCCCGCGTTTGGCGGCGTTCTGAGCACCAGGTCGCGGAGCACGGCGGCCGCCGTCTCGAGCGCCCGGTCGTAGTCGGCAAGCTTTTCGGCATCACGTTTCGAAAACGCCGCGACGGCGCGCTGGCGACCTGCCAGGCCGTACGGCATGAGGAGAGAGCGCTCCGCATCGACCGGCCAGAAATTCGCCGCGGGCCGCTCCACGACCCGCAGCCCGTGCCGCGCGAGCTCCAGCTCCCGGATCACCTTCGGATTGAGCAGGCTCACCGTGTACGCCGCCACCGAATTGCGGTACCCGGGATGAAACTCCTCCGTGAGCGCAGCGCCCCCCGTCACCTCGTTGCGTTCGAGCACGACCACCTGCGCCCCTGCCCGCGCCAGGTAGGCAGCGCACGAGAGTCCATTGTGCCCACCGCCGATGATTGCGACGTCGAATGCGCCTCCTGCCATCCCGATTGCCCGCGCAGCTATTGCCCGATTGGCCGCCCCGGCACCCTGCCATGACGGTCGCCGCCGACCTGAAGCACGCAGTCCTCGGCACCGCAACACGCAAAAAGGGCCCTCCCTTACGGAAGGACCCTTTCGCCTCATTCCCGCGCAAGAACTCGCGCTCGCGCGGACCTGGCCGAGCGATCACCCGCCACCGATGGCCCGATCGTAACTCTGTCACCCAGCCCCATCCATCGACGCGCCAATGAATGTGATTTAATGCAGCGGAAACCCAGCCGCAGGGGCCGCTTGGCCCCTTCCGATCCGAAAACTTTGTGCAGAGGAACGACGGCATGAGCAAACCGGCCCTCCTTTCGACCGGCCCCATGATGCCCCTGATGGTGGGGCGGATGGAGGACGCCTTCGAGGTGCACTGGCTCCACGAAATAGCGGATGTCGACACCTTCCTCGCCGAGCACGGCTCCCGCATCGAGGCGGTGTGTACCGGAGCCCACACCGGCGTCCGGACCGATGCCGCCATGATGGCCCGCCTTCCTGCCCTGAGGATCATCGGCAACTACGGCGTCGGCTACGATTCGATCGACATCCCGGAGGCCAGGCGGCGTGGCGTGGTCATAACCAACACGCCCGACGTCCTGACCGAGGAAGTTGCCGACACCACCGTCGGGCTTTTGCTCATGACGGTCCGCGAATTGTCGAAGGCCGAAGCCTGGATGCGGGCTGGGCATTGGGCGGCGACGGGCCTCGACTACCCCTACACACCGAGCCTCAGAGACCGCAGCATCGGCCTCATCGGCTACGGCCGCATCGGCAAGGCCATCGGCCGCCGCCTCGAGGCCTTCGGCCTGCCGATCTCCTACTTCGGCCGCACACGGCAGCCCGACGTCCCCTACCCCTTCTTCGACAACCTCGTGGAAATGGCCGAGGCCGTCGATACGCTGATCGCCATCCTGCCCGGCGGACCGGCAACGCAGAACCTCGTTAACGCGGACGTGCTGAAAGCGCTGGGCCCGCGCGGCGTCTTCATCAATATGGCGCGCGGCTCCGTGGTCGACGAGGCCGCACTGAAGGCTGCGCTTCGGGACGGCACCATTCTCTCCGCGGGCCTCGATGTATTCCTCGGCGAGCCCAACATCGACACCGATCTCTTCGACGTGCCGAACCTGACCGTGCTGCCCCACGTCGGCTCGGCCTCGATCCATACGCGGTCGAAAATGGGCAACCTGACGGTCGACAACCTGGTCGCCTATAAAGAGAGGAAGCCCCCCCTCACCCCCGTCCCCGAGACCCCCTTCTCCTCCTGGTGAAGCCGTCGGCGGAGCGGGGCTCAGTCGAGCAGCAGACGCCGCGCCTGCTCGAGGCATCGCTCGAAAGCCGCGAGGTCAGCCATCTCGCGGCCCTCTGCAGCCTGCCCTTCGACGACACAGCCGCCGCTTTCCAAGATGGCGACGGCGATCATCAGGTTCTCGGCCATGCCGAAGTCCTCGATCTCCAGCCCAGCGGCATCACTGTCGCCAGCCGGAATCCCGCGCCGCCGAAAGGCCTCGGCACGCTGCCGGTAGTCGCCGGGCACGTTGGTGTAGCCGAGCACCGGTCGCCCGAGCGCGCGCATGAAACCGACCTCGAAGGCAGTGCCGGAATCCATCGATACGCCGCGAAAAGGCGTGAGATTGGCGATCAGGAAGTCCGCCGACCGCATCAGCGCCTCGTTCGCGAGCGAAATCCTCCGGGCCTGCTCGAGCTTGGGCATACCCTCCAACCCGAGTTGCTGATCCAGCGGAAACAGACCCTCGAAGCCGGCGGCCCGCGCCATCTCCACCTTTGACCGCCCCACTTCCAGCGCGTTCGGCAGGAAGACCTCCGGCCCCGCCAGATAGACCCGCTTCATCGCTTCCGCCGACATGGCATCCTCCCCTGGCTCGAACCGCCCCCGGCGTAACACTTGATTCGCCAATCGAGCGTAGCATCGGTGCCCGACCGATAACGTCCGCCAGCCTGACGCGCCCAGAGCAGCGTGGACTGGCCCATCATCATTTGGGGACGACCGTGCTCAAGACAGCCGTCAAGGGGATCGCAGGCTCGCTCGGGTATGACGTCATTCGCAAGAACAGCGGCGGCGCGACCCTCTCGCGGGGCATCGTTGCCCGTTTCCGCGCCCACGACGAGGACGTCTCCTTCTTCGTCCTGAACGAGTGGGACTACATCCAGAAACATCATCTGAAGGGCCAGTTCTACGAGCCGGAGGAGTTGGCCCTCATCGGACGTCATGTGCACGGCGGCATCTTCGTCGATATCGGCGCCAACGTCGGCAATCACAGCGTCTATGCGCTGAAATTCCTCGGCGTCGAGAAAGTCATCGCCTTCGAGCCCAATCCTGCTGCAGCCGAGCTGCTCGCGGTCAATTGCGCGCTGAACGGCGTCGCCCATCGCCTCGACCACCGCTTGGCCGGACTTTCCGATAAACTTGGCAAGGCGGGCCTCGTCGCACCGAAGCACATGGACCTCGGTAGCACACGTCTCGCTGTCGACAATGTCGGCAACGGCCCAGGTTGCCTCGTTACGACCGGCGACGAGGCCCTCGCCGACGTGCCCGCGATCGCCATGATCAAGATCGACACCGAAGCCATGGAGCTCCGCGTGCTGCGCGGCCTGGAAAAGACGCTCGCCCGCACCCGGCCGAAGATTTTCGTCGAGGTCGATGACGCCAATCTCGACGCCGTCATGGCCCTCGCCGAGAGCTATGCATACCGGGTCGCCGACACATACAGACGATACGCCACCAACTGCAATTACCTCCTCGTGCCGCGCGCCTGACCGCGCCCCGGGGAGGACCTACGATGTCGTTCAAGAGCCTCGTCCGATCGACCGTTCTTCTCGGCTCGACCACGGCTGCGACGACACTGGTCTCCATCCTGCGCGTCAAGGCTCTGGCTCTCATGGTGGGCCCCGCAGGCCTCGGCTTGCTCGGCGTGCTCGCCGGCATTGCAAGTGCCGGAACCACGATCGCCGCCCTCGGCAGCGACACCAGCGGCACCCGCCAGATCGCCCTCTCACGCGAGGACGCCGCCGCCTTCGCTCGCGTCCGGCGCATGCTTGCACTCGTCGCAGCCCTGCACGGCCTCGTCAGCGTCATCGCCATCTGGTTTCTCCGGCACAATCTTGCCGCCTGGATGCTCGGAAACGCCGCATACGCCGATGAGATCGGCCTCGTCGGCATCGCAGTCGCCCTATCCCTGGTCGCCGGCCTCCAGATCGCGCAGCTGCAGGGCCTCGGTCGCGTCACCGACATCGCCCGGATCAACCTGCAGGCGAGCGCCCTGGGCACCGTGCTTGGACTGTCCGCTGTCTGGAGCCTGGGCCTCGGCGGAATTGTGCTGCTGGTACTTGCACAGCCCGCCATAGCTGCTGTCCTGGCCCTCCGCCGTACTGCCAGTCTTTCACCGGCCAAGGCACCCGCACTGTCCGCAAGAATGCTGATTGTCGATTGGGCCCGCGCCATCGCGCACGGTGTGCCCTACATGCTGAGCTTCCTCATGCTCGCCCTCGTGCCGCTCGCGATCCGCGCCCTCGTCATCCGCGAGCTGGGCATCGAGGCCGCCGGACATTTTCACGCCGCCTGGACCATGTCGGTGATCTACGTCGGCTTCCTCCTGAATGCGATGTCCGCCGACTACTTTCCTCGCCTGACCGCGCTCGTTGGCAACCAGCCTGCCGCCACCCAGCTCATCAACGATCAAGTGCGCCTCGGCCTTGCCATCGGCGGCGTCGCCATGATCGTCATTCTCGCGGGCGCGCCTGTGCTCGTGCCGCTGCTCTATTCACGAGCGTTCTCGCCCACGGTCGAGATCGTCGAGCTGCAGGCCTTCGGAAACCTTATGAAGATAGCCGGCTGGCCGATAGCATTCCTCGCCATGGCACGCGGCCGCGCGATGCAATTCTTCCTGGTCGAGCTGGCCTGGAGCCTGCTGCTGTTGCTCCTGGTCTGGCTCGGCTTGCCTCATCTCGGCCTCGCCGCCACAGGAGCCGCATTCGCCGTCGCTTGTCTGTTCTTCCTCACCCTGCAGGTGACCCTCGCCTACCTCACTTTCGGCTTCGTCCTGGAGCGCGGCGCGATGCTCATGCTCCTCGTCTTTGCCATGGCCGGCGTCATAACGCTGATCGCAGCCCGCCATTCCGCACTCCTACAGGCCATGACGGGCGGATTGCTTGCCGTGATACTCGGGCTCGCAAGCCTCCGCTTTATACTCGCACGCATCGATGATGACGGGCGCATTGCCGCCGTCGTCCGCAAAGCCTTCGCCACGCTGGGCTGGCCGATGCCGGGTCCCGCACCGATCGAGCAGGGCTGAGCGTCGTGCGCATCTCCGTCATCATCCCGGTCTTCAATCGCGCACACTGCATTGGCGACGCTGTCACAAGCGTCCTCGCCCAGACATCCCCGGCTCATGAGATCATTGTCGTCGATGACGGCTCGACCGACGATACACCCTCGGTACTCGCATCCTTCGCCGGTCGAATCGTCGTCATTCAGCAGCCCAACGCCGGCGTCAGCGCTGCGCGCAACACCGGCATCCGGCGGGCGACAGGTGACTATATCGCCTTCCTCGACTCCGACGACGTCTGGCTCCCCCATCGACTCGAGACCGCCATACGCGATCTCGGCGAAACCGACGCGGGCGTCCACGTTGCCGATCTTGTCCTCGTAGGCCCTGGCTACGAGGAGCGCCTGCTCGCACTGCGCCAACTGGCCTTCCCCGCCGATCGAGCCGAACGCGTCGAGCGCCCCTTACCGCTTGTCCTGAGCGGCCTTTCGCTCGATGCGATTGTTTGCCGCCGCGACTGGATTGACGCCGAGCGCGGCTTCGATAGCTCGCTCCGGATGTACGAGGACTTGGACCTCCTGGCGCGCCTCGCGCTGGCCGGGCCTTGGCTGTTTACCTCGGATGTGGTGTGCCGCGCGCGGCGCCTCGAGGAGCCACCAGGGTTTTCCCTCACAGCGGCAGCCATCAGGAACAGGCTGCGCACGCGCGAAGGCCTCGCCCGAATCCTGGGCCGCCTCGCAGACCGCTCCGACCTGTCGCCGGATGAACGAGATCGCGTCGCCAAGGCTCTGAGCGGCGCCCTTTTGGGCGCTGCTGACGCGCATCTCGAAATTGGGGCCTTCCGCGCCGCGCTTGCCGCCCTCGCTCGCTCTATCCGCACGCATCCGTCTCCCACGAAGGCAACAGCAAAGGCTCTCGCAACCCTCGTTGTGGGGACATCTGCGCTAGACCGGATCACCGGCCGCAGCCGTGGTTTCCATCGCGAAGCGCGCGAGCGCGCGATCTGACCAGCGTCTCGCATCTCCAGGCCGGCCTTGTGGATGTCGGTGACATCGCCATCCAGCATTCCCGCTCCTTGGCACCCGCACCCTCGAATCACCTAGAACACGGGGCATGCGCTTCACGCCTCAATTCCTGGATGAGATCCGCGCCCGGCTGCCTGTCAGTCAGGTCGTCGCACGCAAGGTGCAGCTCAGGAAGGCCGGGCGAGAGTGGAAGGGCCTTTCACCCTTCAAGACTGAGAAGACACCATCCTTCTTCGTCAATGACCAGAAGGGTTTCTATCACTGTTTCGCATCTGGCTCGCATGGCGACATCTTCAAGTTCGTGATGGAGACCGAAGGGCTCAGCTTCGCCGAAGCCGTCGAGCGCCTTGCCGGTGAAGCCGGCCTCCAGATGCCGCGGACCGAGCCTCGCAGCCGCGAGGCCCGCGAGCAGGCGGACATGCATTCCCGCTTGATGGCTCTGACGGAGGCCGCTGCAGAAATCTTCGAGGCCAATCTGGCCGCTCCGGGCGGCGACGAAGCCCGGCGCTATCTGGAGAAGCGGGGCCTGCGCCGTGAGACAATCGCGCGCTTCCGCCTCGGCTATGCCCCCAACAGCCGCAACGCATTGAAGGAGGCCCTCGCGGCCAAGGGCTTCACCGCCGAGGAGATGGCGCTTTCCGGCATGCTCATCGCCGGACCTGATATTCCAGTCTCCTACGATCGCTTCCGTCACCGCGTCATGTTTCCGATCGCCGACGCCAAGGGCCGGACCATCGCCTTCGGTGGCCGTGCCTTGGACCCGAACGCACCCGCCAAATACCTGAATTCGCCCGAAACGCCGCTCTTCCACAAAGGCGCCATCCTGTTTAATGCCCATCGCGCCCGGCCGGCGGCCTTCGAGCGGGGGCGCGCGATCGCCGTCGAAGGCTATATGGACGTCATCGCCCTTGCCGAGGCGGAGTTCCACGAGTGCGTGGCCCCTCTCGGCACCGCTTTGACGGAAGAGCAGATCCAGCTCCTGTGGCGGATGACGCCGGAGCCCATACTCTGCTTCGACGGCGACAGTGCCGGCCGCCGGGCCGCTTTCCGGGCGGTCGAAACCGCCCTTCCCCACCTGAGGCCCGGCTTCACCGTCCGCTTCGCGTTTCTCCCCGACGGTCTCGACCCGGACGACCTGATCCGGACTCGTGGCCCTGCGGCGTTCGAAGCGGTCCTGGACCGCCATGTCCGTCCCCTCTTCGACGTTCTCATGGAGAAGGAGGAGCTTGCCGACGGCCGCAGCTTCACGCCTGACGAACGAGCCGCATTCGAAATCCGCCTCAAGGCCCTCGTCGCGCGCATCGCCGATCCGACGGTCAAGTCTCACTACGAAAGCGAGCTGAAGCAGACGCTCTGGGAGCGCAGCCGCCGAGAGGTCCGGGCGGTTACCGGAGCTGAAGGCCGTCGCGGCAGCGCCGCCATTGGTCGCCGCCGGGACAACGCCCGACTTGACTGGCGCCAGCGCGAACGGGCCCGTCGCGGCAATCAAGACCGACGCCAACGCGGGCCCGAACCACCCGTCGCCTCGAACGAGCTCGTTTCCCGGGCAGCCCCGGTGCCGCAACGCGAGGCCTTGATTGTGCGAACCCTTCTGAACCACCCCTGGTTGATCATGGACGAGGCAGAGACCATTGCCGACCTCACCTTCACCGAGCAGGCCCTGGCACGTGTGCGCGATGCGTTACTATCTGCAGTTATGGACGTGAATTTACTTGACAGACAAACGCTCTCTACCCATCTCAGCGACCTAGGCTTGGCCCCGGCACTCGCCCTCGTTGAGCGTGCGATCACGCATCGCGGCGACAAGTTCGCCGAACCAGAGGCAGACCGGGCCGCCGTCGAGACGGGTTGGCACCACGCCGTAGCTCTTCATCGAAGGGAGGAGTTGCGTCGCGAGCTGACTGTTGCCGAGCAGGCTTGGCATGAGGAAGGCAGCGAGGATGCGTTCGCGCGCATCTGCGAGTTGCAGAGCCTGCTTAACCGGACCGACGGCATCGAGCCGGCGACCGATGGCATCGTCAGTTGAACGGAAGGGACCACGGTCCCGCCGAGCCGTCGTGCACGTGGGACAGGAGCGCGGGCCGTCGGGTAGGCGGCCGGCACCGGAGTTGCAGGGGATGAGACGATCTGAGGGACGATGCGCGCCGCCGGTGCCTGTCCGTCAGCCAGCCGAGCCCGCTCGCAACGGGCCCGCCGCGAAAGGGACCGTGTCAAATGTCTCACTTCTCTGTCGAACCGACCCACGCGCGAACGTGAAGCGCACGCTGCCCCTATGATCGATCGGCGCCCCAGCCCGATCACACCCGCCTGCCGAATGGCACACGCAATTGAGCTCGAGGACACACATGGCGCAGAGAACCGAGGAACAGGCCGGTCACGCCGCGGATACGGTCGAGAAGGACAGCCCGCTCCTCGACCTGACGGACCAGTCCGTCAAGCGGCTCCTGAAGCTCGGCAAGCAGAGGGGCTACGTCACCCATGACGAGCTCAACGCCGTGTTGCCGTCCGAGGAGGTCACGCCCGACCAGATCGAGGACACGATGGCCATGCTGTCCGAAATGGGCATCTCAGTCGTCGACCAGGAGGACTCAGACGAGCCGGTTGCCGAGGAGGAGGCCGAGGAGGACGACAACCGATCGCTGATCGTCAACAACCTTCCGGCCAAGTCCGAGACGCGCGCCGAGCCGACCGAGCGCACGGACGATCCCGTGCGCATGTACCTCCGCGAAATGGGCTCGGTGGAGCTTTTGTCGCGCGAGGGCGAGATCGCCATCGCGAAGCGCATCGAGGCCGGCCGCGAGGCCATGATTGCCGGCCTGTGCGAAAGCCCTCTCACCTTCCAGGCGATCATCATTTGGCGCGACGAGCTCAACGAAGGCAAGATTCTGCTGCGTGACATCATCGATCTCGAGGCCACCTACGAAGGCCCCGAGGCGAAGGCTGCGCCCATTGCAGCCCCGACCGATGGCGTCGCAGCACCCGCCGAAGCCGCGGATGGCGAGGGCCAGCCGCCCGAAGGCGAGCTCGATGACGACGACGAGTACGAGAACGCGCTTTCGCTCGCCGCCATGGAGGCCGAGCTGAAGCCTCAGGTTCTCGAGACCTTCGACAACATCGCAGGCACCTACAAGAAACTGAGGAAGCAGCACGACAAGAAGCTCGAGCAGCAGGTCGCCGGCGAGCAGGGCAACCGCAAGGAGCAGAAGGCCTACGAGAAGCTCCGCGACGAGATCATCAAGGACGTCAAGAGCCTCTCCCTCAACAACAATCGTATCGAGAGCCTCGTCGAGCAGCTCTACGCCATCAACAAGCGCCTCGTCTCGCTGGAAGGCCGCCTGATGCGTCTTGCCGACACCTACGGCGTCTCGCGGGCGGACTTCATCACCGAGTACTATGGCAACGAGCTCGACCAGACCTGGCTCGATCGGCGTGCCACGTGCGGCCAGAAGGCCTGGGAGCGCTTCATCAAGGCGGAGCGCGGCCAGATCGAGCAGCTGCGCGAGAACATCCACAATCTCGCCGCCGAGACCGGTCTCGAGATCCCTGAGTTCCGTCGCATCGTCAAGGCGGTGCAGAAGGGCGAGCGCGAGGCCCGCCAGGCGAAGAAGGAGATGGTGGAAGCCAATCTCCGGCTCGTCATCTCCATCGCCAAGAAGTACACGAACCGCGGTCTGCAGTTCCTGGACCTCATCCAGGAGGGCAACATCGGTCTGATGAAAGCCGTCGACAAGTTCGAGTACCGTCGCGGCTACAAGTTCTCGACCTACGCCACGTGGTGGATCCGGCAGGCGATCACCCGCTCGATCGCCGATCAGGCGCGCACCATCCGCATCCCGGTGCACATGATCGAGACGATCAACAAGATCGTGCGTACGTCGCGCCAGATGTTGCACGAGATCGGCCGCGAGCCGACCCCGGAGGAGCTTGCCGAGAAGCTCGCCATGCCGATCGAAAAGGTCCGCAAGGTCTTGAAGATCGCCAAGGAGCCAATCTCGCTCGAGACACCGATCGGCGACGAGGAGGATTCGCACCTCGGCGACTTCATCGAGGATCGCAACGCCGTGCTCCCGATCGATGCGGCGATCCAGTCGAACCTGCGCGAGACGACGACGCGCGTCTTGGCGTCTCTCACACCGCGAGAGGAGCGCGTCCTTCGCATGCGCTTCGGCATCGGCATGAATACCGACCACACGCTGGAAGAGGTCGGCCAGCAGTTCTCGGTTACTCGCGAGCGCATCCGCCAGATCGAGGCCAAGGCGCTCCGCAAGCTGAAGCACCCGAGCCGGTCCCGGAAGCTACGGAGTTTCCTCGACAACTGATCCACGACAATCACGACAGCCGAGTGGAGGGGCCGCAGCAATACGGCCCTTCTCTTTTCTGGAGTTTTCCGTGCTCCAGCCCGCGCCCACGGCAGCAACTCAGCGCCTTCGCCAGCCGTCCTGGCGCCCCCCTTCCGGGAGTGCGCCTAGCCCTCCGTTGACCAACGAGACGATGGACCGCTTCCCCTTCTGGTCCCATTTGTGGGAATAGATGGCTGGGAGCGAAGGAGTGGGCCTGATGGCGGAGAGTGAATTCAGTTTACTGCTGAAAACCTACAAATTCCTTGATTCAGCTATAGCGGCACACTCCACTGCCATGACCACGGACGACTTGCTGAGACTTCGAACCGAACGTGCCCAAGTCTTCCGACTTCTTCTTTCCCTGCCGTCAGATACATCGAAGATCGCAATTCTCCAATTGAGGGCTCTTCTCGAGGCACTGCCGAAAGCTGCCAGCGATCCCGAGCTGATCGACTTCATTGCCGAGACGTCGATGCGACATCTCGAATTGCTGTCGAGCGCCCTGGAGCGAGCCAGCGGTCCTCCCGGTCGGCTTCCCCTCGTTTCGGCTGGAACGTCCTGGCCGGATGACGACCGCTTCGCCCAGTTCGACGCCTCGCCTGATCGCATCGTCATCATCGACAGGGACTACCGCTATCGCTTCGCCAATCGCCAGAATGCCGAGTTTCACGGCATCCGGCCGAACGAGTTCATCGACGTCCCGCTTTGGGCCCGAACATGCGAGCACTTCTTCGAGCGGGTGACCAAGCCAGTGTTCGACCGGTGCTTCGCAGGGCACGCGACGAGTTGCGTTGCACCACATCCAAGGCGGCGAACCGATGAGCTCTATTCGGCACACCTCGATCCCATCGTCGGTGCAAATGGGCAGGTGATCGCAGCGCTCGCCATCGTTCGCCGATTGGATGTTCTCGACAGCAGCGCTTGACGAGCCCGGCACACCGTTTGGTGCCGCTCCCATAGCCTCCGTCACCAACAAGCCATCGACGCCGTTGCCGCCACTCCGTCGCTTCTGCCCCGCAAGGCCTGGCTCCGCGGAAGCGCTGCCAGTTCTCGAGTGTGCGCAGGAGCACAGTTCCCAAGTTGGCCTTCGGAAAGAGGGATCTCGACACCGCCCGGGTTGACCGGCCACAATACGTTCATCGAATAGGGTGCTCCCGAGCCGAGAACCGCAACCTATGCATCAGGTCGTCGACGACGTCTGGCAGCCCGTTGTGTACTGCCGCGAGCGTTGGCTCATGGAGAAGGTTCCGCTGGCCCTTCTCCTCTGCGCGGCGGGTCTGGCCCTAGTGCTCTTCACGGAGCCTCGCCCCGCTGGCACGAGCGTGCTGCTGGCCACCTTGATGGTACTCGCCGTCTTTACCTTGGCTGTAACGGCCTCGGTCCTCGTCCAGCAAACGGCCGAGGCGCGATCGCCAGTCATGCGTGGGCTCGCAGTGGGGGTCATCGTCATCATTCTTGTGGGGGTCTATCTCCAGTCCCCCGGCGACCTTTTGGCCTACCGCCGAACTCCACGCCATGTCCCCATAGGCATTGTCGGCTGGGTACTCGTCGTCATCGGCATGGCCGGCATCGCCTACGCGGTCTTCAGGCGCTGGGCACCCGAGCCGCCCGCACTGGCCTTGACGCCCGATGGCCTCTCCTGCCGCCTTGCTTCGGTCTATGTCTTCATCCCTTGGCGCGAGGTTGTCAGTGCGGGCCCGCTCGAGCTCGTTGGCGAGCATGGCACCAGTCGTTTCGAGGAGCTGACGGCCGTCGTGATGCACAAGGACTTCTACGAGGCGCATGTCTATGTGGACAGTGCTTTCAAGCGAGGGCCCGCCTGGAAGGAAATCTTCCGCACCAAGGGCCCGGACATGCAGATGCTGATCCATCACGAATGGTTCGGCGTTAGCCCTGCCGACATCCGCGAGCCCCTCATGGCCCGATGGAAAGCGTTCGGCAGCGCCAACACTTTGCCCCCGCCAGCCTTGGATCGTCAGCCGCCATCACCTCGCGTCTATGGCGCCTGGTCGTTCGGTGGCTCGCTCTGGCAGACGATGAAGTTCGCTATTCCGGTGCTCGCGGTGGTCGGGCTCTTGCTGCTGGCCTTGCTGCGCTGACTGCATCGGCGCCTCAATCCAACAGCCACGGCGCCGCGGCCGCCTGCGCGATCTGCCGAACCTGTGCGAGCAGCCCCGGGCCGACGGGAATCCCGTCCCGCATGCGTGCTTCTGCGTTCTTCCACTGCGGGTCGCCGGCCACCATCACGGGCTGCGCCGGATCGACAGGCGTGGTCGCGCGCAGCACGCCAAGGAACGATGCCACGTCCGCCTCGAAGGCGCCTTCTCCTCGGAAAATCACCGGGTCGATGGCCATGAAGAAATGGCCGATGTCCATGCCGACCGGCTTTTTCGTATGCTCGGGATCGGTAATCAAGGTCGCGCCGGAAAGGCATGAGCCGAGGATATTCACCATCACTGCGAGCCCATACCCCTTATAGCTCGAGTTCTCAGGCGAGCCGCCGAGTGACGTGAGGAAGCCGCCCTTCTGCTTCGCCACCAGGGGGTCGTTGGACGGCCGTCCCTCGCTGTCCAGTACCCAGCCGTCAGGGGTCGGCAGGCCCTCGTTCGCCTTGTTACGTATTCGACCTGCAGCGACCGTCGTCGTCGCCATATCCAGCAGGAACGGCACCCCATCGGCACTCGGCGCGGCGAACGACCAGGGATCGGTCCCGAGCCTCGCTTGCTTGCCGAACGTCGGCGCCACCTGAATGCCGGAAGCAGACGTGCAGGCCATGCCGACGAGACCTGCCTTCGCTGCCATCAGCGTGTAGAACCCGGCCGCCCCGAAGTGCGCCGAGGCACGCACGACGGTTGCCGCCATGCCGACGGTCTTGGCTTTGGCGATTGCCGTCGACATGGCGAAGTGTGCCGGTACGTGACCGAGACCGCCGCCACCGTCGACCACGGCCGATACCGGCGTCTCCGAGACGATCCGCGGTCGGGCATCCATGCGCACTCGGCCATTGCGGCGCAACGTGTCGTAGCCCGGGATCATCGAGATGCCGTGACTGTCGACGCCGTGCAGGTCCGACCATGCCAGCACCTCCGACGTGATCTCAGCGTTGTCCTCGGGCATGCCCCACCCGATCAGGATCGCCTTCAGTTGTGCACGATGATTGGAGTAGGTCGCGGGCATAGGTATCCTCGGGCTGGCCATTGCATTGTCCAGTCCAAGGCTCGGCGATCCGCTGCTCGTCGGCAAGTGCACAAAGAGAACCGTGCTCAAACGCCCTTCTGGATCGCCAGGCTCGGGAGGCCCGGCTCCCGGCTAGCCCATCTGCCCGGAGGAGTCAGCAAGGGGGCGAGATGTGGCGGTTGTCGCCATATCAGGCCTTCTTGAAAATCGAAACGTCGAGAGGGCGGATCGCACCCATCCAGACGGCGTGCTCGGTATGGTCCATGAGCTCATCGCCCGTCTCCGGGTGAACCAGCACAACGAGGCCCTCCCGGTTCAGCATCAGCCACCGCATGACCCCGCCGAACTTCTCGTGCGGCACGAGCAGCTGGCAGCTCCAGTCCGGGTGCGGCCCCACGGGCTTCTCGTGCATCCGTCCCATCACGATGCCGAACGTGTCTCGGCACGCCTCGCAGATACGCCGCGCCTTCTCGACCGTCGCCGCGTCGAAATAGACGTGCGCGTGGTACTCTTGCGCGTTTGCCATCGCATTGCACTCCCGGAACTGTGACCACCGAGCCCTAGTCGCGCGCCCTGCGGCCGGTCAACGCCTCGCCGATCACATCTGCGCGAGACTGCATCTTGGTCCTGAACGCGTTTGCTACGACATGCGAATGCAGACGCTCTCTCACGCAAACAGACCCCCCGGAAACCCTATGCCGCAGACCACCATGACGATTCCGACCAATGGACCGGGACTCACGGAATTTACACGGCAAGCCGCAACCTTCGTCCAGCGTGCTTGCTCGGAGACGAGCCAAGAGACGGGCCTCCTCACGGTCTTCGTCCGCCACACCTCCTGCTCGCTGCTGATCCAGGAGAATGCCGACCCGGACGTGCGCCGCGACCTCGATCAGTTCTTCAAGCGCCTCGTCCCGCCCTCTGATGACCCGAGCATGAGCTGGATCGTGCACACCACCGAAGGCCCCGACGATATGCCGGCCCACATCAAGGCGGCCTTGACGGCCGTGTCGCTCTCGATCCCCGTCGCCGAGGGCCGCATGCTGCTCGGCTCTTGGCAGGGACTTTTCCTGTTCGAGCACAGGACGCGCCCGCACCGCCGAGAGGTGGTCCTCCACCTCTCGCCGTGATCACCGGCGTCGTGCAAACCCCGCGCGGATGCTAATAAGCGAGCTTCAGTCCAGGCAAAGCTGCGGCAGAGGTGCCCGATGTCGTTTCTGAGAAGGCTTTTCGGTGGCGGCGGCAGCCAGGGCGGCACTCCCGCCAAACCGGTGCGGCAGTCCGAGCACAACGGCTATCGCATCGAGGCCATGCCTTACGCCGAGGCCGGCCAGTACCAGGTTGCCGGAGTGATCTCGAAGGAGATCGGCGGCGCGTTGAAGCAGCATCGCTTCGTGCGCGCCGACCGCTTCGGCACCATCGACGAGGCAGCCGAGTTCGCCCTGATGAAGGCGCGCCAGATCATCGACCAGCAGGGCGATCGCATGTTCGGCTAGCCTGGCGCATCTGACGGCCGGAGAGCGCCGCCAATCGTCAACCGTACTTCTTCTCGGCCTCCATCGCCTTCTTGACCGCGGGACGCGCGAGCATCCTGTCGTGATGCGCCTCGAGCGCCGGGTAAGTGCCCTTGGGTGCATCGATGCTCGGCCGGAATCGCCAGTACACTCGGAAGATGTGGATATCGGCGATCGAGTAGCGGCCGATCGCCCACTCCCGGCCGGCGAGCTTCTTCTCGGCGACGGCGAAAGCCGCGGCGATCGCCTCGGGCCCCTTCGACCTCGAGCCGTGCATCGTCGAGGCAGCAAACGACATCCACGAGATGACCTGCGCTTCGGCCTCAAGATCGCCCTCTGGCCACAAACCGGCCGAGGGAAACTTGCGCGCGATGTAGTAGAGCGTCGCCGCGACCTCGGTCAGCGGATTGCCGCCCTCGGTAATCAGCGCTGGAACCTTTCCATCGGGATTGATCGTCAGATACCCGGGCTTCTTCTGCTCCTCGTTGGCAAGCAACGTCGGTACGAGCTCGAACTGGGCGCCAACCTCGTTCAAGGCGATGTGGGTTGCGAGCGAGCTCGTCGACGGCGAAAAGTAGAGTTTCAGCATGGGATCCTCCAGTGGCGGGCGCACCATGCTTCCACGACGCCCCGGACGAGAGCAAGCACCGTGTCTCTCCGAGCTTGCCGCTCAGGTCGCAAGCCGTGCATGGCAGCCATGACTGGCCTTTGCCGCATCATCTGCTAGCTTGCCGCGGCTTTCGTCGGCCCCATTCTCCGATCCCCCAAGGCTCTCCATGAACATTCATCTGCTCGGCTGGGCGACCGGCGCCCTGTTCTTCTTCTACGCATGGGTTCTGCGGGTCAGTCCGAGCGTCATGGTCGAAGAGCTGATGCGGGACTTCTCGGTCGGTGCCACGGCCGTCGGCAGTCTGTCGGCCTTCTATTTCTATGGCTACGCCGGCATGCAGATCCCGGTCGGCCTCATGATCGACCGCTTCGGTCCCCGCCGCTTGCTCGCCATTTCGGCCCTCGTGTGTGGCGCAAGCTGCCTTCTCGCGGCGTGGAGCCCGACCTTCGGCGGCGTGAGCCTCGGCCGCTTTCTGATCGGCGCTTCTGCCGCCTTCAGCCTGGTGGGTGCCCTCGCCGTCGCCGGCCAATGGTTCGAGCCGACCCGCTTTGCACTCCTGGGCGGCCTGGCCATGGCAGCAGGCATGGCCGGTGGTGTGCTCGGCCAAGCCCCCGTCCGCCTCCTCGTCGAGGCCAACGGCTGGCGGCCGACGGTCGCCCTCATGTCCGTCGGCGGCCTGGTTCTAGCAATCATGGCGATGCTGTTCGTAAGAGACCGGACGCGCGGGGCGGGCGGCCTCGGCCAAGTCATCGCAGGCCTCGGCCAAGTGCTGCGCAACCCCCAAACGTGGCTGATCTCGCTCGCGGGCCTCGGAGTCAACGGCACGCTGCTCGGGTTCGGCGGTCTCTGGGGCGTCCCGTTCATGGGAGCCGCCCACGGGCTGGAGCCGGCGGCCGCCGCCTTCATCACGTCGCTGCTGATCGCCGGCTGGGGCTGCGGCGCGCCGTTCTTCGGCTGGCTCTCGGGGCATATGGGTCGCCGCCGCGCGCCGTTCCTGATCGGCTACGCCATCTGCCTTCCGAGCTTCCTCATGCTTGTCTACGGCCCCCAGCTTCCGGCCCAGCTCGTCGCTGCGTTGACGTTCCTGACGGGCTTCGGCGGCTCGGCCCAGATCATGTGCTTTGCGACCGTACGCGAGGTCAATTCACCGGCGTTGGCCGGAACCGCGATCGGTGTTGTCAACGCTACGGTCACCGGCACCGGCGCCATCTACCAGCCACTCATCGGCTGGCTCCTCGATCGCGCCTGGTCGGGCAAGCTGGTCGAGGGCGCTCGCATCTACGCGGGAGACGACTATCGCGTCGCCTTCGCCGTCCTCGTTGCTGGCCTCGTCGTCGGTCTCGGCTGCACCCTCGCCATTCGCGAAACTCGCTGCCGGCCGCTGATCGCCGCCGAGCCGCAGACGACCTGAGCGCGCCCCCAAAAACGAAGGGCGGTACGGCATCCGCCGCACCGCCCTTTAGAATTGCATCGAGCAGAGCTGCTACTCGGCCGCCTTCGCCTTGAGCAGCCCCGCGCTCATCAGCGCGGCATCGACGGTCGCCTTGGTTGATTCCGTCACCGGCGCGAGCGGCAGGCGGCACTCGGGGCTCTCGATCAAGCCGAGACGCCACGCCGCGTACTTCACCGGACCGGGGCTCGTCTCGACGAACAAGGCATCGTGCAACGGGATCAGGATATCCTGCAGCTCGAGCGCCCGCGTCCAGTTGCCCGACAGGCAGGCGTTCTGGAATTCCGAGCACAGCCTTGGCGCCACGTTCGACGTGACCGAGATGCAGCCGTTGCCGCCGTGCGCATTGAAGCCGAGCGCTGTGCCGTCCTCACCGGAAAGATAGGAGAACGGCTTCTTGATCATGATCCGGTGCAGCGACATACGGTCGAGCTTGGCCGAAGCGTCCTTGACGCCGACCACGTTCTTCAGCGTCGCGATACGTGCCAGCGTCGCCGGCAGAATGTCGGCAACCGTCCGTGGCGGCACGTTATACGCGATGATCGGCAGATCCACCGCGTCGCTGATCGCCTTGAAATGCAGGTAGAGGCCTTCCTGCGTGGGCTTGTTGTAATAGCCCGTGGAATGCAGGGCTGCGTCCGCGCCCGCTTCCTTGGCGAACCGCGTGAGGTCGATCGCTTCCTCGGTCGAGTTCGAGCCAGCACCGGCGATGATCGGTACCCGCTTCCTCGCCACCTTGATACACAGCTCGACGACTCGCTTGTGCTCTTCGTGGCTGAGCGTCGGCGTTTCGCCTGTCGTGCCGACCGGAACGAGACCATGCGTCCCCTCCGAGATCTGCCATTCGACGAGGCGCTCGAACGCCGGCTCGTCGACCTTGCCATTCTTCATCGGCGTGATCAGTGCCGTGAACGAGCCCTTGAACATGCGCGTTGTCCTCCGTGACGGGCGGCCAGCCGCCGCCTCGAGCTGCCTGCTGCCGCGCCGGACGGCATCGCACAGGGCGCGTGAGAGGCACATGGCCGGGCGGGCTTCTCGATGCGATTCGCGACCCGCCTTGATCCGACCGCAACACTATGCGCTGATCCCCACGCCCGCAAGGCTCGCCTTGAGCGACAAGCTCCTGCCTGTTAAAGACATCGGTCAACGAGCGACCGAAAGGCCTCGGGGACTGGACGCCGTACCGCCGCACCCGACCGGCGGCCCTCATGGCGCCATAGGCCGATGCCACACGATGCCCTGCCGACGAGCGGCGCGGGTGTGGCACCATCGGATCGGGGGCAAGCAAATGACCGGAAGAATGCTGCTCTTGGCCGGCGCACTTGCGCTCTTGACCGCCGGCCAGATCCGCGCCCAGCCGCCTTCCCAGCCGACGACGGCAAAGTCGGCTGCCGGCGCGGTGGCAGTGCCGCCTTTACCCACACCGAAGCCGAATCGCGACACCAGCGCTCCTATCGCGAACGAACCTCCCGCGGCACCGAAGACGCTGAC
>JAWKWD010000015.1:0-156580 GCA_041397805.1 Hyphomicrobiaceae bacterium | reverse complement strand
GATGGCGTCCCAGGCGCGACCAACACGCGAGAGATCGGCAAGCCAAGATCCACCGGCAAGCGCCTTCGCGCCTTGGGGGCCACACTCTTGCGGACACTCTTTGCGGGTGGCGTCAGCCTGGTGGTCTTTCTCGGCTGGCAGGCCAGTGGCGAGGATCACATTGCCGCAGCGGATGGCACCGGCTATTGGCTCGGCATTGTCGGCGCGTCGGCCATGCTGCTTCTGCTCGTCTATCCGCTGAGAAAGCGCTCGCAACGGCTGGCGTTCATCGGCCCGATACGGATGTGGTTTTCCATTCACATGTTTCTCGGCATCATGGGGCCGCTGCTCATTCTGTTCCATTGCAATTTCCGGCTTGGCTCGCTCAACAGCAACGTCGCTCTCTTCGTCATGCTCACGGTGGCTGCGAGCGGCCTCATCGGTCGCTATCTTCACGGCAAGATCTACCGGCGACTGGATGGGCGCCGGATCGAGGTGAACGCTCTCATGGAGGACCTCGTCGCAACGCGCGAGGCGCTGCGCGAGTGGTGGGGCGCCGACGAGCAGCCGATGCAGGCGCTTGCAAGCGTTGCCGAGATGACTAGCGCGCCGCCGAGAGGCCTTTCAGAGGGCATATGGCGCCTCATCCGCCTTTCTCTGGTACGAGGTCGTGTCCGGTCGAGGTTCCTTTCGGCGTCGCGGCGGGCGCTCATTGAGGCGCAACGGGATAGAGGGTGGTCGGGGCGGGATGTCAGACGCCGGCAGCGGGCTATTGGCAAGCTATTCAATGCCTATATCGAAGCTGTCAGCCAGCTTTCCCGTTTCACAGTCTATGATCGCTTGTTCGCGCTTTGGCACGTTCTACACATGCCACTCTTCGTCCTTCTGATACTCAGCGTACTCGCCCACGTGGTCGGAGTTCACCTCTATTGATCGCGTCTGCAGCATTCCGTTTTCTCGCGCTAAGCCTTCTGCTTTTTTCGGCGGTCGCGTCGGCCATGGTCATCGGGTGCCGACTTGGACACGCACAAAGCGTCTTCGAGCGCCTCGTCATGCCGGGGCACTTGGCGAAAGGGCATGAGAAGCTCGAAAAGAGGTGCGACGCGTGCCACTCTCCTTTCAGCAAGACGGGCCAGACGGAGCTCTGCCTCTCATGTCACAAGCCAGTCGCTGCCGACCGCAAGGCCGGAACGGGCTTTCATGGCCGGTCCCGAGATGCCCAGTCGAGCGAATGCCGCCAGTGCCATTCGGAGCATCAGGGAGCCGAAGCCGACATTGTCGGGCTCGACGCTCTACTGTTCAATCACGCCAGGACGGAGTTCCCGCTGAATGGGGCGCACGCGGCGGTTGATTGCGCAAGCTGTCATGCGGACAAAAGCAAATACCGCAATGCTCCGCGTGATTGCGGGACGTGCCACAAGAACGACGAGCCTCACAAGGGGCGCCTCGGCGCGAACTGCTCGTCTTGTCACAACGAGGAAGCGTGGCGCCCGATCAAGAAGTTCGATCATGCCAAGACGCACTTCTCGCTGCACGGCGCACACATCAAGGTTGGTTGCTCTGCATGTCATGCCGGCGAAGTCTACAGGAACATGGGAAAAACCTGTGTCGCATGCCACGGCATCGACGATCCGCACGGCGGCAAGCGCGGCGCCAAATGCGAGACGTGTCATGCCGACTCGTCATGGAGGGACATTCAATTCCGGCATGAAGTCGCAACGCGCTTTCCGCTCAATGGCGCGCATGCGAAGGTCAAATGCGACGCCTGCCACGCCAACGGCGACCTGAAGAGAGCGGTGTCGAGGGAGTGCCACGCCTGTCACGCGAAGGACGATCCCCACAAAGGCCAGCTCGGCAAGCGATGCGAGCGTTGCCATAGCGAGACGAAATGGCGCGGCCAAGTTGCGTTTGATCATGATTTGACGCGATTCCCGCTCGTTGCCCGGCACGCAAGTGTCAAATGCTCGAGTTGCCACAAAACCAAGGCCTACAGGGAAACGCCTACAGCGTGCGTCGCCTGTCACACCGATGCCTTCCATCGAGGCCGTCTCGGGACGGCATGTGCGGATTGCCATAGCCCCGTGAGCTGGCGCCGATCGCGCTTCGATCACGACCGACAGACGACCTTTCCGCTGACTGGAAGCCATCGGGCGACTGGTTGCCATAGCTGCCACAAAGGTCAAAACGCTGGGAATATTGGTCTACCGAAGACATGTCACGGCTGTCATTTGAAGGATGATGCTCACGGCGGCGCCTTCGGTCAGGCGTGTGATCGATGCCACACGACAGCATCATTCAAGATGTCAGTTCGCAGGCGATAGGCCGCTTTTCCGAGTGCGGCTGCTTCGCACGCGAAGACACGAGGAACCGCGAAGCGGGCACGCGGGAATATCGAGAGACGGACAGCGTTGTTGGCTATGGAATAGGCTGCTCCGGGAATGACCGTTATCAGCAAATTGTGCGAAGCGAGAATAAGGTAGCGCGTCGATAAGCGGAGACGGCGCTTTCGTGGGCGGGGGCCCGGAAGCGATCGCAGGCCACAGACCGCGGTGCCGTCAGCGCCTCGCCGTCAATCAGCGATCTGCTCCACACTTCGTTCTTGTGGAGACGGGGGACGAGATCGAGCAGATGAAATGGCGCCTGTCGATACTATTCGTCATGGGGATGGTTGCCTTTGGCAGCCTGCTTGCTGCTGGCCGAGGATTTGGCCAGGGCGCCAATCAATCATTCGATCATGCAAGCACCGGCTTTTCGCTAATGGGAGCACATTTCGCGGTTGATTGCGAGGCGTGCCACACGGGCGGCCGCTTCAAGGGTACGCCCCGCCGGTGTGGCGGATGTCATGATGGAGTCAGCGCCAGTGGAAAATCGGTCCGGCACCCTCCCACGAGCAATGTCTGCGAAGCATGCCACGCTGTGTCGACCTGGCAGCAGGTGCGATACGACCACAGTCAGACGAGGGGGGCCTGCGCAGGCTGCCACAACGGCATGTTCGCGCGTGGTAAGCCCGCGACGCACGTAGCAACCAATGCGCCGTGTGAGACATGCCATCGAAGCACCTTCATGTTTGCCGGCGCGCGCTTCGATCATGCGGGTATCACCGGCACATGCGCGTCCTGCCACAACGGACAAACGGCAAAGGGCAAGCCGGCCAATCACATTGTGACGACGGCGCCGTGCGAGACGTGTCACAAGTCGACAACGACGTTCGCCGGTGGTCGCATGGACCACACCGGCATCATGGGGAACTGCGCCTCCTGCCACAACAGCCAGACGGCCCGCGGCAAGCCTACGTCGCACATCGTAACGACGGCGCCGTGCGAGACGTGCCACAGGTCAACGACGACGTTTGCCGGTGGTCGCATGGATCACACCGGCATCACGGGGAACTGTGCCTCTTGCCACAACGGGCAGACGGCGCGCGGTAAGCCGACGAATCATCTGCCAACAAGCATGGCCTGTGAAACCTGCCACCGCAGTACATCGACCTTTGCAGGAGCCCGCATGAGCCATACCGGGATCGTGGCCAACTGTGTGTCCTGCCACAACGGCGTCTACGCCCGCGGCAAGCCGAACGATCACCCGCGGACATCGGCGCCGTGCGAGACCTGCCATACGACGAGAAGCTGGGACAGGTAATGCCACTGGAATTTACTCCGAAGCCCGAGCAGTCCTGTTGGCCTCTTGCACCGAAAGCAAAGGGCCATGGATCAAAATGGTTGGCACCCTTAAGTCTCGCCTTGTCGATCTGCGGCGGGGTGGCTTCGGCTGAACCGGTGCTTGACAGGGGGTTGTCGGGGACCCAGCTCGTGACGAACGGGAAGTGTCAGATCGTACGTGTCGACTTCAATTTCCGCGTCCAGTACGTGTCGCACTTTCCATTGCACCGCGGCGATGATCTGCAGATCGCTGTGCGGGCGATCGATCCCTCCCAGGCCCGCTCCCTGTCTCTCCTAAAGCGCGAAGCCGTTCGGCCACCAGCACCTGGCGCGACAGCAATCGCTGCCATCGAGCTTGAAACAAGCGTTCCGAACGGTCCCATACTGCGAATTCGCTTCACGAGGGGTGTCAGTTTTTCCGTCGGGCAAGGTCCGGATTTCGACAGCGTTGTCATCGCCATTGCAACCGAGAAGGGTCGCAAGGCATGTCGCCCCGTATTCCCTCTGAGCAACTGGCAAACCGACGTGTCTCATGCCCCCCGACCCGACGCAAAGCGGGTGTCGTCCGGCGTCCCGGCCGGGCGCGGATCCACGCGTGCCGATGCAGCGGCCGTAAGGGAGCTGGAGGGCAAGCTCGACGAAAGCAGGGCCGCGCTACGCAAGGGGAAGCACGCGCATGCGATCAACATCCTCAAAGGTGTGCTCCGCCACGCAGAGAACAAGGCGAGCGCCGAAGCACACGAAATGTTGGGGCTCGCGTATGAGAAGGCTGGCCGCCATGTCGATGCGCAGGTCGAATACGAGGATTTCCTTCTGCGATACCCAAGCGGCGAGGCCCATGACCGTGTCGTGCAGAGACTTTCGGGAGTAAGAGGGAAGATCGGAACTCCCCCCGGTAATTCCAGCGCTGATGCCGTGCCTGCGAGACGCTTCGACGAGAGGCCGCGCGGACCCATGCGTCCAAGTTGGAGCATGTCGGGCAGCGCGTCCCAGTTCTATATCAGGGACGATAGTTATCGGGTGGTGCGAGATCCCTCCCTGCCGCCTGAGATCATTAAGGATCTGGACGACCATCGAGTCCATCAGAACGAGGTCCTCTCGAGCTTCGACCTGATCGCGGCCTGGAACAACGAGGCGCTCAAGTCGAAGTTCCGCTTCACCGGATCTCACGAGCATGGGTTTTCTGACGACGGACGCGACCTGTTTTCAGTGGCCTCCCTGTATCTCGACACAACGTACATGCCGTGGGGCTTGCAGGCGCGACTAGGGCGCCAGACCAGGTATACATCAGGCGTTCTTGGTAGGTTCGACGGCGGGCTTGTGAGCTGGCATAGCACGCCATGGGCGCGCCTGAACGTCGTAGCGGGCTCGCCCGTCGCGCGCCGGAGCGACGACTTCTTCAAGGACGACAAGTATTTCTATGGAGCGAGTATCGACCTCGGCCCGATCGCTGGCGGCCTGCACACTAGCGTCTTTGCCATCGAGCAGCGAACGGGGGATTATCTGGATCGTCAGGCGGTAGGTACGGAGATCCGCTACATTGATGCGATCAAAAGCGGCTTTCTCACTCTCGATTATGACACGCACTTCAATCAGCTGAACGCAGCTATCGCCAGCGGCACGTATCGGTTCGCCGACAAGTCCGTTATCCATGGCGGTGTCGACTACCGGAAGTCACCTTATCTGTCGGCATGGACGGCGCTACAGGGACAGCCGTTCCTGACGCTCTACGATCTTCTCAAGATCAAATCGAAAGCCGAGGTCGACCAGCTCGCAATCGACCGCACAGCCACCTACAAGTCGGCGACGGTCGGCTACTCAAAGCCGCTCAATGAGCGCCTTCAGATCAATGTCGACGCTACGGTGACCAATGTTGAAGGTACCATAACCTCGGGTGGCGTGACCGGATATCCCGGAACGGGCAACGAATACTACTACTCGGCGCAGCTGATCGGGAGCAGCATGATCGAAAAAGGCGACCTCTATATCGCCGGTGTCCGCATGTCGGATCGAGCGGACTCGAACCTTTACGTTCTCGACCTGACGGCGCGCTATCCTCTGCTGCGCGATGTTCTGAGCGTGAGCCCGCGATTACGCCTTGGCTACCGAGTCGGCGACAAGAGCGATCTTACCGAGTACTCGGCATTGCCATCGCTGCTCCTCAACTACTACTGGACCCGCGATCTAAGCTTCGAGCTCGAGACTGGTGTGCGTTGGACGTCGACCAAGAATGGAGCGACGACAGAGGACAACACCGAGGTACTGTTCATGGCCGGCTTCCGCTACGATTTCTTCGCCGACGACCAGAGCAAGTGCACGCCCGTCCCCGTGAATTGCCGTTGATAGCGCCCGTTGAAGAGGAAGATGTCGTCATGTCTGCATTTCGGGTTGGAGAAGCCAGCGAGCAATTGAGGAGCATCTCCCTGAGACACCAGAGGGGAGAGATCAGCGCGGCAGAGGCTGACGAACTCCGAGCCGAGCTGCTGAGTGCGGTGCTTGGCGATAGACAGGCCGCGACGCGCAATTTCGCTCGCTGGATACCTCCGCGACAGCCGCTTATTGCCAGTCTCGCCGCTGCAGCCGTCGTCCTGGCGCTCGGGGTCTCTTACTTTCTGAGCCCTGCCCGCACCCTCTCAGAAGTGGCGCCAATGGCTGCCGAGATCGATCCGGTCGAGGCCCTGGCAAGAATGAGCGCGGGAGGAGGGGCACTCGACTTCCGGAAGAGCCGGCAGATGTCGCGCATGCCGGACGACACTGCGTCGTTGCCGTCCGTCGACGATATGATCGAGCGTCTCGCGCGGCGCCTCGAGCAGAACCCGGACGACGTCGAAGGTTGGCGCATGCTCGGCTGGTCGTATGTCAGCACGGAGCGATATGACAAGGCGGTTGCCGCATATCGCAAAGCCGTTGAGCTCAGGCCCTCCGATCATGCTCTTGTCGCCTCGCTGGGAGCGGCGCTCGTCCGGGCGGCCGACGGGAAGGTTACGCCGGAGGCCCATGCGGAATTTCGCAAGGCGACGGCCCTAGATGGCACGGACCCGACCGCCCGCTTCTTCCTGGGCCTCCAGCGCGCACAGGCCGGACGCGCGGCCGAGGCGATCGTCGCCTGGAAGGCCTTGCTCGATGAGCCTGGTCTCGAACCGGGACTTTCGACAGAGGTGCGCGCGCAGATCGCACGATACACCCCTGGCGATTAGGCTGGTGTCGCGGGAGCATCAAGGAATGCCAAACACTCCTTGCGAAGGGCGGTCGTGTCGAAAGCGCGATCATAACGCCAGCATCAGAGAAGCATGCGCCATGGTATGTCTCGGCAACGATCCTTGGCAGTGCCCTGAAAGGTGGCTGAGCCGCTGGGAGTGCTATGGCGCAAGCTTGATGCTCGGATCAGCCGGGATCGACTGACAACGCCGCTGCAGCCAGAGATAGGCGCTGTGACGTTGCTCAGACCGGCAATCGCCTTGTCGAAGCAGCATCAAAGATATGCAGCCTATCGGCCGGGAACGCGATGGGAATTCTCGAGCCGACGGCAAAATCTACATCGCCGTGCTGGCGCAACGCGATCGAGGTCCGGGCATTCTCGGTTATGCTGCCGTGCACGAGCGTGTCGCTGCCCAGGTGCTCTACGAGGTCGATTCTCATCTCGAATTGGGCAGGCGCTCGAGCAATGCCGATGTCCTCGGGCCTGATCCCAACCTTGACTGCTGTGCGTGCCGGCAAGGCCGCACCCACGGGCAATGGGAGCGTCTTGCCAGCAAGCGTTACAGACCGACCGTCAGTGGTCGTTTCGCCGTCGATGAAGTT
Organism: Hyphomicrobiaceae bacterium; assembly: GCA_041397805.1. Lineage (GTDB taxonomy): Bacteria > Pseudomonadota > Alphaproteobacteria > Rhizobiales > Hyphomicrobiaceae. The sequence continues at coordinate 149,141 of JAWKWD010000015.1, read as the reverse complement.
CATCGCAGGGGAGCCGATGAAGCTTGCCACGAAGACCGACGCCGGACGCTGATAGACGTCGCGCGGTGTACCGATCTGTTCAGCGCGGCCAGAGTTCATGACGACGAGGCGGTCAGCCATCGTCATCGCCTCGACCTGATCGTGCGTCACGTAGATGCTCGTGGTTGCAAAGTCGCGCTGCAACTTGCGAATTTCCACGCGCATTTGCACGCGCAGCTTAGCATCGAGATTGGACAGCGGCTCGTCGAACAGGAAGGCCGCGGGCTTGCGCACGATCGCGCGGCCCATCGCGACCCGCTGACGCTGACCACCCGAGAGCTGTCGCGGTCGGCGATCGAGCAGTTGTTCGATTTCAAGCAGGCCCGCCGCCTCACGCACGCGCGCATCGATCTCCTGCTTCGGCGTGCCACGATTACGCAGACCGTAGGCAATGTTGTCGTAGACGGTCATGTGTGGATAGAGCGCGTAGTTCTGGAACACCATGGCAATGTCGCGCTCGGCCGGCTCCAGATCATTGACGCGCCGGCCGCCGATCTCGATCTCGCCCTCGGTGATGCGCTCCAGGCCCGCGATCATGCGCAAGAGCGTCGATTTTCCACAGCCCGAGGGGCCAACGAGGACGATGAACTCCCCATCGGAGACGTCGAGATCGATATGCGAGATCGCTTCGACGCCACTCGCGTAAACCTTCTTCACGCCCCTGATGCTCAAGCCGGCCATCGCGATCCTCTTACTTCTCAGTCTCGACCAGACCCTTGACGAACTGGCGCTGCATCACCAGGACAACGATCACGGGCGGCAACATGGCGAGAATGACGGCTGCCATTACCAGCGGCCATTGCGGATCCGTATCGGCTACGTTGATGAGCTGCTGTATGCCCATCGTCACCGTCAAATAGCGCGCATCGGTCGTCATGAGCAGCGGCCAAAGATACTGGTTCCACCCGAACGTGAACATGATGACGAACAATGCTGCAATGTTCGTGCGCGAGAGCGGAAGCAGGATGTCCTTCATGAAGCGCAATGGGCCAGCGCCATCGATACGAGCAGCCTCTGCCAGCTCGTCCGGAACGGTGAGAAAGAATTGGCGAAACAGAAATGTGGCTGTTGCCGAGGCGATTATCGGAAGCGTCAGCCCGAGATAAGAATTGAGCAGTCCCAAATCGGAAACGACCTTGTAGGTCGGCAGTATGCGCACCTCGACGGGCAACATCAGCGTTACGAAGATCATCCAGAAGGCGGCCATGCGAAATGGAAAGCGGAAATAGACGATGGCAAACGCCGCCAAGAAGGACACGACGATCTTGCCGATAGCAATTCCGAGCGCCATGACGAAGCTGTTCTTCAGCATCAGCGCGACCGGAGTGCCGCCGGCCGTGGGGTTGTCGAGCCCCTTCGCGAGGACACGGCTGTAGTTGTCCCAGAGATGACTACCGGGCCACAGTGGAATGGGCGCCGTCATGAGGTCCGGTGCTGCATGGGTGGAGGCGACGAAGGTTACCCAGATGGGAAACACCAGAACGCCGACCCCAAGGATGAGCACCAGATGGGAAAGCGCAGTGAGCAGCGGACGGTTCTCGACCATCAGTATTCCACCTTGCGCTCGATGTAGCGGAACTGGATGACGGTGAGGGTAATGACGATCGCCATGAGCACAACGGATTGGGCCGCCGAGCCGCCCAGGTCCAGCCCGATAAAGCCGTCGTTGAAGAGCTTGTAGACGAGGATCTCTGTGGCGCGTGCCGGGCCACCGCGCGTCGTCGCGTGCACGATGCCGAACGTGTCGAAGAAAGCATAGACTATATTGACGACAAGAAGAAAGAAACCGGTCGGCGAAAGGAGCGGGAAAACTATGGTCCAAAATCTCTTGAAGGGGCTGGCGCCGTCGATCGCCGCTGCCTCTATCAGAGAACGCGGGATCGCCTGCAGGCCAGCGAGAAAGAACAGGAAATTATAGCTGATCTGTTTCCACACGGCCGCAATCACGATGAGGATCTGCGCGTCGCGACCATTGATCGTGTGGTTCCAGTCGTAGCCAAGCGCCTGAATGAAATAGGCGACGACTCCGATCCGAGGATTAAAGAGAAACCACCACATTGCACCGGCGACGACAGGGGCAACGGCATAGGGCCATACAAGCAGTGACTTGTAGGTGGTTGCCTGGCGGACGACGCGATCGGCCATGACGGCCAGCAGAAGCGAGACACTCATTGCGAGAAAAGCCACGGCCAGACTGAAGCCAGCGGTGAGCTTGATCGACTCGAGGTAGTCTCCGCCTGTCAGCAATGCCTTAAAATTGTCGAGCCAGACGAAGCGGCTCGACAATCCGAACGCGTCCTCGAGCAGGACAGACTGATAGATGGCCTGACTGGCCGGCCAGATGAAGAAGACGAGCGTAATGACGAGCTGCGGCGTGAGCAGCAGCATTGGCAGCCAGAACCCGTTGAAGGTTGCGCGCTTGATCATGCCTGCGCCTCACGCGGAATGGCAGCTTATCCGGAGCAGGCGGGTGGTGGCTTGCACTACCCATCTGGCTCCGGGGCTTTTCGATCGAAACCGCGTGGCTACTTGTTGGCGGCCTCGAACTTGCGCAGCAGCGCGTTGCCACGCTTGACAGCCTCGTCGAGCGCTGCCTTGGCAGTCTTCTTGCCCGCCCAGACGGTCTCAAGCTCCTCGTTGATCACGTCGCGGATCTGCACGAAGTTGCCGAAACGCAGGCCGCGCGAGTTTGACGTCGGCTCCTTGCCGGTCATCTGCTTGATGGCTACGTCGGTTCCCGGGTTCTTGTCGTAGAAGCCGGCCTTCTTGGTGGCTTCGAAGGCAGCATAGGTGATTGGAAGATAGCCGGTTGCTTGATGCCAATCGGCCTGAACCTCGGCACGCGACAGATACTTGAAGAATTCGCCCACGCCCTTGTAGTCGCCAGCCGGTTGCCCATTGAGAACCCAAAGTGTCGCGCCGCCGATGATCGAGTTCTGCGGAGCGCCTTTCACGTCAGGCCAGTAGGGGAGCTTTCCAACGCCAAAGGCGAACGTCTTCGCATTCGCTTTGATGCCGGCATACGCGGCCGAGGAGTTCATGTACATCGCGCACTCCTGCGTATAAAACTTCGGAGCGCTGTCGGAGCGGCGGCCACCATAGTCGAAGATTTTCGACTTTTGCCATTCGGCCATCTTGCCGATGTGGTGCAGGATCGGGTCCTGGTTGAAGACCAGCTGGGTATCCAGACCGTCGAAGCCGTTGGATTTCGTGCCGATGGGGACGTTGTGCCAGGCGGACATGTTCTCGATGTGCACCCAGGACTGCCAGCCCGTCGTGAAGCCGCACTTGACCCCGGACGACAGGAGCTTCTTCGCTGCAGCCTCAAGCTCAGGCCAGGTCACGGGTGGCTTCTGCGGATCGAGCCCTGCTTTCTTGAAGAGATCCTTGTTGTAGTAGAGCACAGGCGTCGAGCTGTTGAACGGCATCGACAACATGTTGCCACTGCTGTCCGCGTAATAGCCCGTAACGGTTGCAAGGTAGTCCTTCGGATTGAAGGGGATCTTGTTGTCGGCCATGAGCTTGTAGACGGGGTAGATGGCGCCCTTCGCGGCCATCAGCGATGCCGTGCCGACCTCGAAGACCTGAACGATGTGCGGCGGCTTCTTCGCGCGAAATGCGGCGATGGCCCCTGTCATCGTCTCGGAGTAATTGCCCTTGTATATCGGGACGACCTTGAAGTCCTTCTGGGAGTCATTGAAGCCCTTGGCGATGGCGTTGACCTTCTCGCCGAGTTCCCCGCCCATTGCGTGCCACCACTGGATCTCGGTGACGGCCAGCGCCTGCCCGGAAGCCGTCGCGATCACCGTCAGTGCCGTCAATGCACTGGCGAGCGCTCGTACCCGGATGGATTTCATAATTGTGCCTCCCACATCGCTCTTATCAGAGCCCGAATCCTGACGCCGGCAGGCTGTCCTGCCGGCGGACCCGGTTCCGTCTATGGGCAGCGCATGTAATCTACATGACGCTACGGGCTCTATCCGGGTAGTCGGTGATGATGCCGTCCACGCCCATTTCCAGCAAGCGGCGAATGTCTTCGACGGCATTCACGGTCCAGACCACGACCTTGAGACCCAGGCTGTGAGCCTCCTTGATGGCGGCAGCATCCACGTCCTTGTGGTAGGGCGACCACCATGAACCGCCGAGCGACGCGATGAGCTTCGGCAGGGAGCCTCCGTGCATTGCTAGTTCTCCGCCAGCCAGCCAGGGTGAGGGGCGGAGCCCCTTGCGATCGACGTTGTCGAGCCAGGGCTGTTCGGCCGTGAGGAAACTCAGGACGACATCCGGCGCCGCTTTGCGCAGGTGCACGAGTGATCGCCAATCGAAGCTTTGGACGCGCAGCCGTGGACGCAGGCCCGCCGCGGTGACCGCCTGCACCAGCGCATCAGCGAGGACACCGGGGGTCACCGTGTCGCTCGGCGCGTTCGGTGCGGTCTTCGTCTCGACGTTGAGGCACACTCCGGGCCGCTTCTGCAATGCCGGCAAGGCCAGCAGATCGCTCAAAAGCGGCATCCGGGTACCATCTACAGGCCGCTGTCTGCTGAACGTCTTCGCATATCGCGTTGCGGGATTGATCCGCCCGACATCGAGCATCGCGATCTCGTTCGCGGTAAGCTCCCGGATCGGTGTCCGGGCGGTAATCCAGTCACCGTCGCGTCGCACGATGTCGGGGTTGAGCATTCGGTCGTGCGCGATGACGAGCTTGTCGTCCCGGCTCATGCCGATGTCGAGTTCCAGGCAGTCGACGCCGATCTCGAGGGCCTTCTCGAAGCCGATGATCGTGTTCTCCGGCAGAAGGCCGCGCGCGCCCCGATGGCCATGCAGCTCTGCAGCACCGACGTTGAAGCCTAATAGATAAGTCATCACCGCCATGAAAATCGCCAGCAGTCGCTGCGCCGCGCTGCTCGATATCCCGCGTCGTGCCAACATTCCGCTTCGCATGGGAAAAACCATTGCTCCGGATCCTGCACTTCCTAAGGCCAAGGGCTTCAGTTTGCCACCTCCCCCTTCCTTGGGGCGAAGCCGCATGGCCGAGGCGGTTCCAGCTGGGGTCCATGAGCCCCCGGTCGGCGGTCGGCAGAACCTGCGCCAAGGCCCGTGTCCTGTGCATTGCAGACCAGCAGCTACGCCACAGAACGCCCGCAACGCACGCCTCTGAGGCAGTGGGCGCATCAGCAGACAAGCGGATATTTACAACCTTTTGATTTTAGTGGCGATCCCGGCAGGATTCGAACCTGCGACCCCCAGATTAGGAATCTGGTGCTCTATCCGGCTGAGCTACGGGACCGGCCGGGGCGCATTGCTGACGCCCGCCAATCGAGTTGCCCGACACGGCCACGGCCGTCAAGTCCCGAAGGCGGGAATTCGGTCGTGGCGTAGTCCGTCCGGAGCCTCATTGCTGCCCGGTAGACGAGCGCGCGGCAAGCCTGCGGCCGTTGGAGCTGTCGCATACCTGTCTGATTTCTTGGGCTATGCTATCGATCAGGTGCAGGAGGCGGAGTGTGGCCTACGAGATCGAGCGAAAATTTGTCGTGAAAAGCGACAGATGGCGAACGTCAGCCCGTGGACCCGAGAGACTTCGCCAGTTCTACCTCGCGGCCGATGGACCAGCAAATGTTCGCGTCCGGATTTCAACCGGCGAGGAAGCAAAGTTCACCGTCAAATCGTCCGAAGCCGGCATGCGCCGTACGGAATTCGAGTATTCCATCCCGCGCGAGGATGCCGAGGCCATGCTTCCCCTGGCTGTCGGGAGTGTCATTGAGAAGGAACGTTACGTCGTGTCGTTCGACGGAATCGATTGGGAGATCGATGTCTTTCACGGGGACAACGAAGGGCTGGTGATCGCCGAGGCCGAACTCGCGTCAGCAGATCAAGCCATAAGCCATCCCGACTGGCTCGGTGCGGAAGTCACCGCTGACGCCCGCTTCTACAACGCGGCGCTCGCCTTCATGCCGTTCAAGCGCTGGCCCTAGGCGTACGGTTTCGACCTCAATCCGGTCACGTGGGTGTCGCGGAAACTCCACGCTTTCGCCACGCCTACGGAGGACGTTCCGTCCCGGTGCATCGGCTCTCAGATTGCACAATGGGATAATGGAATATGCGCACACAATTGAGTGACTTTGCCCGGAACCTCATCGTCGACGTTGCCAGGGGACTTGCAGTTATGATCGGCATGGGCGGAGCCGCCTTTGCCTCTCCGGCGGCTCCTGTCGAGATCAAGGCGGAGCTCGACCGCTCCGTGCTGCCGCTCGGCAAAACGCATAAGGGCTACTTGCGCATCTCAGTTACGCCGGCCCGACGGGCAGAGGCGAGGCGTGCGCTCATGAATGTGGCGTTGGTCATCGACCGATCGGGCTCGATGAGCTCTCAGGGCCGCATGGCGAATGCGCGACGGGCCGCCAAGATGGCGGTCGATCGCCTCGGCGCGGATGATATTCTTTCCGTCGTGAGCTACGACGATCGCATCGAGGTCGACGTGCCGGCGACGAAGGTGCTGGACAGTGCGGACGTCAAGGCGCGCATCGAGCGACTGTCTCCAAGAGGATCGACTGCCATTCATGCGGCGCTCTTGGCAGCTGCGAACGAGGTGCGGAAGTTCAAGGCGAAGGATCGCGTCAATCGCATTGTCCTCATTTCCGACGGGCTCGCCAATGTCGGACCTTCGAAGCCCAGCGATTTCGAGCGACTGGGTCACGAACTGGCGAGCGAGGGCATCACCGTCTCAACGATCGGGCTCGGGACTGGCTACAACGAAGACCTGATGGCCGGTTTGGCGCGCAGTGGCGATGGAGGGCACGTGTTCGTGCAGGAGAGCGCAGATCTCGCGGCCTTTCTTGCGAGGGAGTTCGACGATGTTGCCGCCACGGCCGGCCAGGAGGCGGAGATCATCATCAAGGTCAAAGACGGCATCAGACCGCTCAGAGCACTCGGTCGAGAAGCGCGCATTGAAGGTGACCGGATCGTCTACCGAGTGGGGGCGCTCTACGGCGGAGTCGAGCAAGTCCTGATCAGCGAGATTGCCATCGATCCCGCCACGTCGGCGGGTGAGGCAACCGTAGCCGAGGTCGAGGCCGTCTATACCGAACCCGCAAACGGTGCGCGGATCAGGGCCCGGGGCAGTGCACTCGTCCGCTTCGACACTGACGAGGTCGCTTCGCAGAAGAGCGTCAATCCGAGCGTCATGCGCGACGTCACGACACTCGTTTCCCGGGCAGCGCGCCAGGAAGCGGTGAAACTCCGTGACGCCGGCCGATTGGATGAGGCACGGGCCAGATTCAGGTCGAACGCAGCGTACTTGCGCAAGCAGCAGAGCGTTTTTGACAAGGGCGGTTCTCACGAACCGCTCGCCAAGGAGCTGAAGGCCAGCGAGGCGGCAGCGGCGGCTACGAATATGGAGCAGTGGTCGACGGCGCGGAAAGTGCAGCGGGCGACGGACAGCAACAGCTTCGGAGCGAGCCAAAAGTACTGAGCCTGCCGGCAGCGCGGGGCATACGCTACGCGTCGAGAACCCGACTTGTGATCGGTGGCTGGCGATGCCTATCCTGGCTGAGAGGGGTTTCCTCCCCTCGCAGCCGGAGACGGGCATGGATCTCAGCTACTCGGAAAAGTACCGCGCGCTGCAACAAGAGGTGCGCGCCTTCATATCAGCCAATCGAGCAGCTTCGCCAAGTGCAGTTGGGGTGCGCCGCAAGCCTGATGCAAAGATCCTCGCCTGGCAGCGCTTGCTGGTCGAGAACGGCTATGCAGCCCGGACAATCCCGAAGACTTATGGTGGTTTCGGCGCCGAGCCCGACGTGATGGAGGCCGCCATCATCGCCGAGGAGTTCTCCAGGGCCGGCGTAGCCTCGGGCATCATGAGCCAGGGCATCTCGATGCTGGTGCCAACGTTGCTGGAGGTGGGTACCGAAGAGCAGCGCACGCGGTGGATCCGGCCAACCATTCTCGGCGAAACGATCTGGTGCCAGGGATATTCTGAACCGGGTGCGGGCTCGGATCTCGCGAATGTGCAGACAAAAGCGGTTCTGGATGGGAATGTGTTCGTCGTCAATGGGCAGAAGATCTGGACGTCGTCGGCCCATTATGCCGATTGGATGTTCCTGCTCTGCCGCACAGAGCCCGATAGGCCCAAGCACCAAGGCCTTTCGTATCTGCTCCTTTCGATGAAGACGCCAGGCATCGAGGTGCGGCCGCTCAAGACGATGACGGGCAAGTCGACCTTCAACGAGGTGTTCTTCACGGATGTCCGCGTTCCAGCCCACCAGATCGTGATGGGGCGCGGCGATGGATGGACCGTCGCAAACATCACGCTCAAGCATGAACGCATGATGCTCGGTGATGCGAACAAGTTCATTCACCGTGTTCATCGCATCCGCGAGCTGATGGAGACGACGCGGATCGATGGCGAGCGATTGATCGATAAACCGGAGTGGCGGGACCGGCTCGTCCGCCTGCAGGGGGAAGTGATGGCCTCCAAGTATCATCAGATGCGACTTCTTACGCAGGCTGCGAAGGGTGACGACGCAGGTCTCGGACGGCTCGTCGTGAAGCTCTACGGTACGGAGATGGGCTATCGGCTTTCGGGGCTGGCCGTCGACGTCTATGGGGCCGCCGGACTAGCCTTCGATCCTCACGATGACAGCGAGGGCGGCCAGGACGATGCCGCCACGGCTTGGCATGCCGACCACATGTACGACCTCGGACTCATCATCGGTGGCGGGTCAAGCCAAATCCAGAAGAACATCATCTCCGAGCGAGGTCTCGGCATGCCGCGCGAGCCCAAGACTGCCGCTACCGGAACGACGAAGGGATGATGCCATGGAGTTCGCACTGACGGACGAGCAGCGGCTCCTCGATGACAGCCTGCGAGGCTATCTTTCGCGCGAGCTTACACTGGACACGCTGAAGGCCACGGTGAAGGACGGGCCTGGGCTTTCCGATTCGCACTGGGGGGCGTTGGCCGAGCTTGGCCTTACCGGTCTCATCGTCCCCGAAGAGTATGGCGGGTCGGGTCTGGGTGTTCTCGATGCAGCCGTGGCGGCGGAGGCCTTGGGCTACCATGCGGCTCCGGTCGCGTTCGCAGGGCCGTGTGTGATGGCGCCGCTGGCTGTCCAGTCGATGGCCGATGCCGGTCAGAAAGCCGATTGGCTGCCACGGATGGCTGCCGGCGAGATGCGCGTTGCCGTCGCGTTTGCTGCTGACACCGGACAGACAGGCGTGGCCAATGTGAGCCTTGACGACGGCAAGCTGACGGGACGGGTCGACAGCGTGCTCGATGCTGCCGGCGCGACGCATGTGCTCGTCATTCTCCCCGATGGACGAGCGGCGCTGGCAGAGGTGAGCGGCAAGGGGGTGACGTGTGCCCTGAAGCCGACGCTCGATCGTACACGCCCGCTTGCGGATGTGTCTTTTGCTGGCGCGAGCGTTGCCATTCTCGATGCCTCGAACGATCCGGCTGCTACCGTGCAAGGCGTCCGCAATGCGGGCCGCGTCATGCTCGCGGCCGATACGCTCGGTGCTGCGCAAGCGATGCTGGACAAGGCAGTCGCCTATGCCATGGAGCGCGTGCAATTCGGACGTGTGGTCGCGAGTTTTCAGGCCGTTAAGCACATGGCTGCCGAGATGGCGACAGAGCTCGAGCCGTGCCGTGCTCTCGTGTGGTTTGCGGCGCATGCGCACGATGCGATCCCGGAAGAAGCTCATTTGGCGGCCTGTCACGCGAAAGCGCATCTGGCGGAGGTCGGGCGTCACGTGCAAACGAAGGCGACCGAAATGCACGGCGGCATGGGTTTCACCGAACTGATGGGGCTCGAGCTCTGGTTCAAGCGGATCAGCCTGGACCGGCATGTCCTCGGCGGCCCAGAGCGATGTCGCCACGAGGCGGCCGTCGCGCAGGGATGGGTGAAGTCGCAAGCCTAGCGGTGCTCGGGCCGGCTTGACGTCAGGCCAAGCAGCAGTCAGCGCGCAAAGTGCGAGACGACCATGTCAGGCGACGAAGAGTTGTGACGGGAAACCGTGGTCCGCCCGGCCCAAAGAGCCGTAATCGCGCCGCCCTTGAAGGCCATGACCGGGCTCTCGCTCCACCCGGTGGGGTTTCGGGGGCGCGATGCGATATGTGCCACGTCGTTGTTGAATTCGGTCACATACATCGAGCGTAGCGCGGCGAAGGGCCGGTCGGAGATCGGACCGTTCAGGGTGACATCGAGCACGTGCCGACTGGTTGTGACTTCCGTCATCGTCATGGTGGCGGTGCCTCCGTTGGCGAAGGACAGTGTGAACCTTCGCGCTTCAGGGTCGAACGCAACCTCCTTCAGCTTGACGATCGGGCGGATGTCGGTCTCGACCGGGCCGATCAGGAACGAGGTGCCGAAGGCCGTCGGCGCACGGCCTTCCGGAGCCATGGGGCGCACGCGCCAGTAGCCGTCCTGGGGATAGAAAACGAGGACCTCCTCGCCCCCCATCGGGCGGATCATCCATACCTGCACGAGGTGGAGACCCGCTTCGACCCTGTCACCGATGCGGACGGTCGCCGTCGCGGGGCGCCAGAACGTCGGCATCTTCCACCCCACGACCCACAATGCCGGCTCCTCGTAAAGCGTGCGTCGGGTCGGGGTTTTGACATCGCTCGCATGCGCGGTGTCTTTCGACATGTCGCAGGCTGTCCAATCGGCCTCGAAGCTGTCCCGCGCGAGCGTCCCGATATAGGCGGGGTGGACCGCTTCTATGCGGAAGCTGCGCGTCTCGGGCGACGAGAACGACAGGGTGACGTTGTCCTTCTCGGCACAAAGCACGGGCTCGGAGGCGTTGGTGACATCGACAGCGAGGTGTTGGGGGGGCTCGGCGCGCGTGGCAGTTGCGAGCCATGGGTGGAGGACGAGCGCCGAGAGCAAGATTTGGGCGAGCGGTGGCGGAAGGCGCATGTGGTTAGAGGCTCCCTGGGCGTGCGAGCGGCATTGGTCGTCCGGCGGCCGCTGGTGTTGGCGTTGCCGTCTCGTCGCAGTTATCTCACACGGCGTCCGATCAGCAATATGGCAGCAATTGGAACGATGAACCCGATGGCGACGACGACGGCGAGGAGCTCGGGTAGATTGTCGTATTGGCCCCGGTTCACCTGAAAAATCTGATTGAGGTACTTGGTCTGGAGCTGACCGGCCACGAGGGCCAGGTTCATGAACGAGGCCATAAGGGCAAACCAAGTGGCTCGCTGGGCTGGCGGAGCATAGATCGCCGTGAGTGTCAGAAGCGGGATCATACTCACCTGGACGAGCGGAGACTGGGCAGCGGCGTCGATGAGCGCAATGCCTCGCGCGCCGATGCCGAACACGCGCTCTGTCCATTCATAGGTGCCCATCACCAGCATGAAGTTCGGAATTGCGAGCACCAGACCGGCGAAGGTAAGCCAGAGAAGGACGCGTGCAACCGGCTGGCGCGTAATGGCGTCCGATAGAAGCCAGGCCGCGGCGAGTCCGAGAAAGGCCCCGATCTCATTCAGCCGCCCGAAGAACTCCTCATCGAAGCCAAGCTTGTCGATCGTGAACCACGAGTAGCCCGCACCGACACCCGGAACCGAACGGAAAGCGAAGATGAGCAGTGCCGCGTATGCAATCCTGCGCCGCACGTCCGGCCCGACATCGCGTGTCACGCGCTCCAGCATCGCCACGATGACGGCCACCGAGACAACGAAGATGATCTCCTGACCGAACGGGACGCCAAACACGCCGACGCCGACGACAAAGGTTCCGAAGACGAGCCCGCCGCCGAGAATGCGCCAGTCGGTCGGGCGGCTTTCCGCCGGCTCAAGCCTGACCAGAACGGCGCCGGTCACCGATACCAGAGGTATAGCGAGGCCGATCAGGAACACCGTCTCGTAGGCGAACGTCTGAGCCAGCCAACCGGCCAAGCGGGCCGTGAGCAGGATGCCCAGATAGAGGGCGAGACGACCGAGCGCCTGCACCATGCCGAGATCATAGTCGATCGCCGCCTGGTCCCGCGGGGCTCCGTCAGCGTCGGTCCGTGGCACGACTTCGGTCGACATGGCGTCGGCGACGACGTCCTGAAGAACGACGCCCAGAACCGAAAGGAGCGAGGCGGCAATGTAGATCACGTTCTTGCTCGCGAACGTCAGCCAGCCGCCTGCGGCTCCCGCCATCATCACCAGGCTGGCGGCGACCAGAGACGCTCCTAGAAAGACGTAGATCCGTCGACGCGAGCCGAGAATTGCCACGGTATCGACGAGCTCGCCAAAGACCATTTTTATTGCCCAGGGGAGGGCCAGCCAAACGCCGAGCTGCGCCAGATCGGTCGGTGAGAGAGAAAGGCCCTTCTTCTCCCAGAAGCCTTGGGCGACGGCGACCAGACCGAGCGCTCCATAGGCGAAATAGACCATCAGCAGAGGCAGATACGTGATCCTGAACGCCTTTATCGGGGCGACAACCGCCCTCTGAAGGGCGGCCGTCAGATAGCCAAGCTTGTCACCGCTCCGTGCGATGGAGCCATCTTGTGGGCCGGTGGGCGAGCTGTCGGATCGGGGCAAGGGCGCTCCTGTCGTCACGGCCTGATCGCTGTCGAACGGCGTGTCGTTGGCATCGAGGTGCGCCGGGCTTGTTGCCGGCATTCGCCGCTAGCGTATGCTTGGCAGGAAAGCAAATCAGAACATTGCCGGAGGAAACCAGATCCATGACGCACACGAACCGCTGGACGAAGCGACCGGAAGGCTCGACCTGGGGTGACTATGGTCCAGATGACCAGCTCGGGCGGCTGAACGAGATCACAAAGGACAAGGTTCTGCAGGGCATGGCAGAGGTGAAGAGCGGCCAGACGTTCTGCCTATCGATGCCGCTCGACCATCCGGGAGGCAATGCGCTCAATCCGCGGCGATTTCCACCTCAAATCCGGCCGACACTCAGGAATGACAAGCCGAACTGGGGCTATCGCGCCGAATGGGACCATCCCGGCATGCAGGATGTCGTCAACGACGACATGGTGCTCCTGCATCTTCAATATTCCACTCAGTGGGACACGCTGGCACACGTGGGCGCGCTGTTCGATGCTGACGGCGACGGTGTCGCGGAGCCGGTTTTCTACAACGGCTACAGGCTGAGCCATGAGATCCTCGGGCCTACCGAGGGCAAGGATGCTGGCGGGGTGCCGGGCACCATGGTGCCGGCGATCGGCACGTCCTCGGCGAACGCGCTCGGTGTCGAGAACATGGCGGGCAAATGCATCCAGGGGCGCGCGGTGATGGTCGACCTGGAAGCACATTTCGGCCGCGCCAAGAAGCCGGTCGACTATGATGATCTGATGCGGATATTCGCAGCGGACGGGATCAAGGTCGAACCCGGCGACATGGTTTGCTTCCGGACGGGATTCGACGAGCTGATTTTCGAGGCGAAGAAGAAGCCGACGCCCGAGTGGCTGCATGGTCACTGCTGCGGGCTCGATGGGCGCGACGACCGTTTGTTGCGCTGGATTTCCGAGTCCAAGGTGTCGGCCCTCATCGCAGACAACTACGCCGTCGAGATGTACGACGCGCCACCGAAGCCCGGACAATGCGTGATGCTTCCATTGCACCATCATGCTCTGTTCAAGCTGGGGGTGAACCTCGGTGAAATATGGAGGCTTTCGGAGCTTGCCAACTGGTTGCGAAAGAACAACCGGTCGAGGTTTCTTCTTACAGCGCCTCCGCTCAATCTCCCTGGTGCCGTCGGCTCGCCAGCGAATGCGATAGCCACGGTCTGAGCGGCGCAATCGGAATTGGGTTCGGGATCGGCAACGCCGGCTCGAGGCTCCGCGCCTCGTGCCGGTCCAAAGCTGCGGCGCGGGGAGTAACATGGATTTCGATTATATTATCGTTGGGGGTGGTTCGGCGGGCTCGGTTCTTGCAAATCGCCTGTCGGTGCGTTCCTCCAACCGGGTGCTCGTTTGCGAGGCTGGCGAGGACACGCCACCGGGGCAGGAGCCGAAGGAGGTGCTCGATTCGTATTCGGGAACTGCCTACCTGAACAACCGGTTCCTTTGGAAAGAGCTCAAGGTCACCACTGAGGTCATCTCGCACAACAACGACCCAACATCGCCAAAACCGCGCTTGCGAAAGTACGAGCAGGCCCGCGTGCTGGGCGGAGGGTCGTCCATCAACGGGCAGATGGCGAACCGCGGCGCGCCGACCGACTACGACGAGTGGCATGCCCGGGGTGCCACGGGCTGGAAGTGGGAAAACGTGCTTCCCTACTTCAAGAAGCTCGAACGTGACCTCGATTTCGACAACGAGTGGCACGGGCAGGACGGTCCCATTCCCGTGCGCCGGGTGCCGGAGGCCCAGTGGCCTGGCCATGCCAAGGCTCTCGCAAAGGCCTTCGAGCGAGCCGGCTACAAGCATCTGCCGGACCAGAACGGCTATTTCGAAGACGGATACTTTCCGGTTACGATCTCGAATGCGCAGGAGCAGCGCGTATCGGCGGCGATTGGATATCTCAATGCCGAGGTGCGCAAGCGGCCGAACCTCACGATCTCAACGGATACGCAAGTCACAGAGCTTCTGTTCGACGGCCTCAATTGCGTCGGGGTACGTGCACTCGTGCGTGGCCGTCCGACAGAGTTCCGCGGCAAGGAAGTGATTCTTTCGTCAGGTGCAATTCATTCACCTGCCCATCTCATGCGTGCGGGAATCGGTCCCGCTGCCCACTTGCGCGAGCTCGGAATCCCGGTGCGCCACGCCCTTGCCGGAGTGGGGCAGCGGCTCATGGATCATCCCTCGATCGCGCTCGCCGCCTTCCTCAAGCCCGAAGCGCGCGTGACCAACAAGGAAACGCGCCGGCACCTCTTCATCGGTATGCGCTACTCGTCGAAGATGGGGGGAGCACCACCAGGCGATATGTTCGTCGTGGGGGCGACGAAGACGTCCTGGCATGCGGTTGGCGAGCAGATCGGTACCTTCATTCTGTTCGTCAACAAGACATTCTCCGAGACCGGGCAGGTGCGCCTGCAAAGCCGCAGCGCTTCGGACGAGCCACAAGTCGATTTCAATCTTCTTTCGGACCGTCGCGACCTGGAGCGCCTCGCGGACGGGATCAAGAGGCTGGTGCCGATCTACGAAGATCCGGCCGTGCGGGAGATGACGGCGAACCCATTCCCCGCGAGCTATTCCGACAAGGTGCGGCAGGTCGGCGAGATCAATACGAAGAACAAGATTCTCACGAGCATCATGGCGAGACTGCTCGATGGTCCCGCGTTCCTGCGCAAGGTACTTATCGAGAAGCTGATCATGGAGGGCTTCACGCTCGACGGCGTGAGGAATGATGAGAGCGAGGCTGAGGCGTTCATTAGAAGGGCGGCGGTCGGTGTGTGGCATGCCTCCTGCACTTGCCGCATGGGGGCACGCGAAGATCCGATGGCCGTAACAGATCCGCATGGGCGCGTGCGGGGCGTCGGCGGACTGCGTGTGGTCGATGCCTCGATCTTTCCGGTCGTTCCCTGCGCCAACACCAATTTTCCGACAATCATGACGGCAGAGAAGGTCGCGGACTCCATTCTTCACGGAAGCTGACGTCGGTGCCGTCGAACACTGGTCGGCGCGAGATCCGGCCGGTGTCGCGGACGGGTGTAATTAGAGTAATTCCAATGAATTGCAATTCCTCTCGTTGTGCTTGACAGTCTGTCCCGCTTGGCAACAAAACCTATTGTCTGGAGTCAAGATATCGTCACGGACGGACGAGCAACCCGGGAGACAGTGGTCATGGGATCTATCGCGCGAGGCCTGATTGGAACAGCGGTGGGCGTAGTTCTATTCGCAGAGGTCGCGGCTGCGGAGGGAAGCGTGAATATCTACTCCTCGCGGGAGCCAGCGCTGATCTCACCTCTTCTCAGAGCTTTCACGGAGAAGACCGGGGTCAAGACCAATATGGTCTATGTGAAGGACGGTATGGCCGAGCGCGTCAGTGCCGAGGGTGCGAACAGCCCCGTCGACGTGCTGCTGGACGTGGACATCGGTCGTCTTGCCGGCGCAAAGGCGAAGGGCATCTCGCAGCCCCTGCGCTCCGACGTGGTCGAAGCCAACATTCCTGTCCAGTATCGCGACCCTGAAGGGCATTGGGTTGGGCTTTCACAGCGCGCGCGGGTGATTTATGCGTCGAAGGAACGGGTGAACCAACATCAAATCACCTACGAGGATCTGACCGATCCGAAATGGAAGGGAAAGGTGTGCTCGCGGTCGGGGCAGCATACCTACAACATCGGGCTCCTGGCTTCGATCATCGTGCACGACGGCGAGGCGAAGGCTGAGGCGTGGGCACGTGGCGTGAAGGCCAACCTCGCGAAGAAGCCGGCTGGCGGAGATCGAGATCAGGCGAAAGCAATCTACGCGGGCGAGTGTGATCTTGCTCTGGCGAACACCTACTATATGGCTGCCATGCAGACGAACGAGAAGAATCCCGAACAGAAGAAGTGGGCGGCGGCGATCAGGATCCTGTTTCCGAACGCCGAGAGTCGAGGCACCCATGTCAACATTTCGGGAGCGGTGCTCGCGAAGCACGCGCCCAACAAGGCAAATGGAATCAAGCTGGTCGAGTTCTTGTCCTCTCGGGAGGGACAGCAACTCTATGCAGAACGCGTCAACGAGTATCCGCTGAAGCCTGGCGTGCCCGTTTCAGGGATTGTCGCGAGCTGGGGCGAGCTGAAGCCGGACGCCCTTGCGTTCAGCCGAATCGCAGAAGCCCGCAAGAAGGCATCGGAGATTATGGACAAGGTCGGCTTTGATAGCGGACCGGCACGCTAGCCAACCAGATGACAGCGTCCGGTCCGTTCAATCGGGCCGGGTGCCTCACGAACCGCAGCCTCGGAACCAAAGCCGCGAGTCTCAGGTCAATGACCGCTTCTTCGCCGTGCAAGCCATGCGTCCCGCTCGCTGGCTAGATCGATAGAGGGCTGCGGTTGATCCAGCGGCTGCTCGACGACGGGCCGATAGCGCGCGGCCATCGCTTCCTGCTGGGCGCGGATGGCCTTGCGAATAGCGATATGAAGCTTTGCGTGGAGATCTTGCAGTTCCAGCAGGGAAAGCTCGCTGAGCTGCGTGTCGTTCATGCCGGGCTCACCTCGTGCATGGGGATTTCGCTTACCGAGTCGGCGACGTTCATAGCATGAGCGGGCAATGCGGTACGAGCGTGGCTGAGAAATAAACTGTTCGTTCCTGAACGGCATCTCACAGGTGCGTCCACAGGCCCGCAAAATCTCCGTGGTCGAACTTTGCGGAGAAGCGGCTTGTGCCCAGTCCGATCTCGCGAGCGCGAGACCGGCGCCCGCATGGCAAGATGATGCCCCTGCAACTTTTTCCTTCGATATTAACGATTTTGATAGGGTAACTGCCCGGATTGTTGTTGTGCAGCTTAAGGTGAAATTGATGCCAGAGTTTCTGTAAGCAAGCTTTGTGATGCAAATGGACAGTGACGCATTGAGCGTTAGTCAAGATTCAATGGTTGAGGACCTGTCGATCTCGGCCGTCGAAGGGGCCGTAGAAGCGGTGCTGTCGCACGATGGGCCGGTCATCGTCGACTTCGACGAAACGCTCTATCTGCGAAACAGCACTGAGGATTTCATCGATGCCGCGGCTCCCGGTCTTCTGGGCCGGCTTGTGTGCGCAGTGGTCGGCGTTGCCAGGCCGTGGGCACTGCTGGGCGGTCAGAAAACACGTGATGTCTGGCGCGTCAGGATTGCATCCCTGTTTCCTGGGGCTATGCGCCGATGGCAGAGGCGTGCCGCCGAGCTGGCGGATACCGAAGTCAACCGGGAGGTCGCCGCGGTCCTGCAGCAGCGACCGGACGCCATTGTCGCGACGCTCGGCTTTGATCGGGTTGTTCGCCCGCTCCTGGAAAATATGGGCTTCGGCAGTCAACGTCTGATCGCCTGCAGAATGGGGAGTCTCAGGGACAGGCAGGCGGGAAAGCTGGCGCTGGTTCGTGCCGCGCTGGGGCAGGAGGCTGTCAGCCGCTCAGCGGTACTCACAGATTCGATGGATGATGCCGATCTGCTCGACGCAAGTGCCAGGCCCGCATTGGTGAAATGGAGCGAAGCAAGGTTCGTACCGGCCCACAGCGGAGTTTATCTTCCGCTCGAATACACGCACCGTGTGAAGCGGCCTGGCCTAAATTTCGTGCAACGGTCAATTCTGGGCGACGACTATATGCTTTGGCTCGTCGCCTCAATCGTCATAGCGGCTGCGCCGTTCCCTCACGTTGTCGGGATGTTGCTGCTCAGCCTCTCCTTCTGGACGATTTATGAGCTCGGCTACGTCGACAACGATCGCGTCGGCGAGCGGTTCGAGGCGGCCCCTACGTTGACGGCGGAATACCACGATGTACCGGTGGCAACATCCGTGGTGCAAGCGTGGATCTGGGCGGTTCTGCTGGGTGTTGCCGGGGTCGCTGTGGTCGAGCAGTCGTTTGCGCCCTCGTTCTCGTCACTACTCGCCTGGAAAGCCGTGCTGATCGCCACATTTGGCGTTTATCTGCTCTATAACAGGGTCGACAAGAGCACCCGCATCTGGCTTTACGCACTATTGCAGCTCGCGAGGGCTGCCGCATTCTTGGTTGTGGTTCCGGTCACGGCATTCGGAGCCATGGCCATTGCCGCCCACGCGCTGTCGCGCTGGTTCGTGTATTTCATTTACCGAACGATCAAGCGCGGCTGGCCGATGGAGATCTCGGCCAACATCATTCGTCTTGTCGTGTTCGGCCTCGCGGCGGCTCCGCTCGCCGCAACAGTGGAGACCGACAAGGCCGGGTTGCTGACGGCCGGATTGATCGTCGTCTGGTTTGCTTTCCGGAGCGGTCCGCGGCTGGCGGATATCATCTTCAATGCGAAGTTCATCACTTCGAAGCCGGAGCTTTGAAGCAAGCGCGGGAGACGTGCACACCGCGGCCTACGCTTGCGGTGAGCCGACGGATCGAGTGTGCCAGGCCTCTTAGTCTCCGAACCACCGGAACCCGGTCAACGGCCTATTGGAGGTGGCGCCTCTGGCTCTTGGCCTGACCTTGCCAAGCGAATGCCGACGAAGATCCCTGCTATGGCGCCAATTGCAGAGCAGATCGTCAAGTAGCGAAGGATGCACTTGTCGGCAAAGCATTCTGTGGAGATGATGCTCGCCAACACGATGGACAGCATGCCGCCGAGGATCGCGCCGCCCATCAGGCCAAGAATTGCATAGGTGATGCTCTGCCCGACGTTGGTCGTTGAAGCGGCAGGCGGTTCTGCCGGATCCAGCGTCTCGTCGTTCTCCTCGAGCCAACTCAAGTCCGGCCGCTCACTCTTTGGAATGGACCCGTCGCTGATGCGACGTGAACCTGAGCCCTGCCGCGGCTGCTCGAGCGAGGGCCGAGCGGAGGCAGACGCTGCGGCCGGTTGACGATGGGCCGACGGCGTGGACGCCGCGCGCCGTGATCCCGGCTGTGCTGCGATGCGATGCTCACTGGCTGCGAAAGCATGCGGCTCGCCCGACGTTCTCTCCGGCTGGCGAACAGGCTGACGCAGGGGTTCGGCCTGGAAAAGAAGCTCGCGCCACTCGACGATCGACTGGGGCCGATCTTCGACTTTCATGCTCAAGCCACGATCTATTGCGGCGAGAAAGCCCAGTCGATAAGGCGCGCGCGCGAGGCGGGCGAGGGGCTGAATGTCATCGCGAACAATACGCTCGGTGGCGTCAGGCGGCAGCTTATCGCTGATTGCGCGATAGAGTGTTGCCGAAAGGGCGTAGATGTCTGTCCATGGGCCCTGCAGCTCGGGGCGGGAGGTGTACTGCTCGGGCGGCGAGTAGCCGTGCTTGACGATGGCAGACAGTGCGCGGGCGCGACCGCGAATCGACTCTCGCGCAGAGCCGAAGTCGATCAGAACGGGCCGTCCATCCTGGCGGATCAACAGATTGTCGGGCGAGATATCCCTGTGCATCATGCTATGGCGATGCACTTCCTCCAGCGCGCTCAGAAGCGGTGTCAGGAGGCGATCGAGCTCATCCTGGGAAGGCGGCCGGCCGAGTTGCTTCAGCCATTGCGCCATGTCCGCGCCGGCCTCGTAAGCCAGCACTATATAGGCTGTTCCGTTGGCCTCGAATATGCTGGTGACGTCGACGATGGCCGGGTGCTTAAATTTCGCCAAGGCGCGCGCTTCGGTGATGAAGCGCTCGAGCCCCCACTTATAGGTTCCGTCACTGCTCGACGTGGGCAACACCGAGCGTCCATGCCTATAACTGAAGGCGTGAGGAAAGTATTCCTTGATGGCGTACTGCTTGCCCAAACCTTCATGCTCGGCAAGGTACGTAATGCCAAACCCGCCGGCGCCAAGCACCTCGCGGATGACATAATGATCCACCCGCGTCCCCGTGGGCAGCGGGTAGCGCAACTGGGCATCATTGCCCGGTGGCCTGTGCTGCTCGGAGTCGTTTATCACCGCTCTCAAATCCCGCTGTACGAACCCAGAGGCGCCTTCCATCGGCCGGCAGGCCTCGTGCGTTCCTCAACTCCTACTACCGTTGCTCGGGCCCGGAGCTGCCCATCGCTCAGGCCTAACGTTTCTGGTCGGCTGTCTGGCCGGTCCAATTTATGACTTGCACACGACGATTCTCCGCACCACGCGGATTACGCGGGTTCTTCAGTCGCGTCTCGCCATAGCCTCGGGCGACGAGGTTCGACGGCGGAATCTTGAAGTGCTCGACAAGAAACTGGCGGACGGCCTGCGCGCGCCTGTCCGACAGGCCCTCGTTATAGGCCCGTGTGCCGCGAGCGTCCGTGTGGCCAGCGATCACGAAGCGTTGTCCAGCAAGGCGAGGGTCGTTCAGCGCTCGACCCAGGTTCAACAGGCTTGCCGCGGTTTGAGCGGTGATCTCGCTCGAATCGTAGGGGAACAGGACCTCGATCTCGACGTTCGGCAGACCCTTTTCGCGGGCCACATCGGGGGCGCGCGCCATGTCGAGCTCGGATGGGGACGGGCCGATCGGAGTGGGGACGGCATCAGCCGGTCCAATCGGAGCTCCAACGGGCGCGGCGGGGCCATCCGAGGGCGGAGTGGATGCGACCGGGATGCCATCGGAAGGCGCCGGAGAGGCGGTGGCGGCGGCCTCTCGGCCGGGCGTTGGTGACGGAGGCGCAGCTGTTGCCGTCGCCGGACCCGCGGGCGCGGATTCGGGGGGCTTGTCGGCTGGCGCTGAAGTCACAGCCGTCGGGGGCGAATTGCCGGGCTCAGTCGATGGAGGCGTGCCGACGACGCCGGACGAAGCCGAGCCAATCGATGGAGATGTCGGTCGGGCCGCTAGCGGGGGCGTCGCCGGGGCGGGCAAAGTCGCCGGCGCGGAGGCGGCGGTTGCGGACGGCTGCGTCGCCGGAGGTGCAGCTGTCGCGGGCTTGGTCTCCGGCTCGGTTGTCGCCGTTTGAGGCGTCGTCGGAGCTATTGGAGTGGTCGGAGCGGCCGGTGCGGAGACGTTCGTGGACGGTGTCGCCGGGGCCGGCGGCTGGGCCGGGGTTATGCCGCGCAACTTTCCGATAAGGTCCTCGACAGCCTTTCGATCCGACTGAGACTGGGCGCGATTCAGGATGTCGCGTACGCTGTCGCCGCTGCTCTTGCCTGTCTGTGCCGCAAGCGGCGAGCAGGCCACCATCAGGATTGCTGCCGCGGTGACCATCGCCTTGTGGTTCATGACGAGCATCCCTGGATCGCCTCAAGCAATATGTTCAAGTTTAGTCGCGACCGGCCTAAGCCGCAAGAAACAGCTTTGCCCGATCGCGGTTAAGTCTAGGTTTTTTGCGGACTAGGGCCCCTTCACCACCTGTAGGGAGCGCAGTAGGGTGCAACACGAACATACCCCTGCGAGCGGTGGAGGCGGACCTCGGCAGGCCTGGGATCGTCGCTGGCAACGACGGTCGGCGCAGCCTTCTCAATCGTCGCCGGCGCCCGGGAGACGCTGATGGACGGGGTGTCCGAGGCGGCCGGAGTGGCCAAGTCACCCTGCCTAGCAGGCGGCTGATCAGCGGACCCCGGCGACCCGACCTGATCGG
This sequence comes from Hyphomicrobiaceae bacterium, assembly GCA_041397805.1. Classification (GTDB taxonomy): domain Bacteria; phylum Pseudomonadota; class Alphaproteobacteria; order Rhizobiales; family Hyphomicrobiaceae. The sequence goes on along the minus strand of JAWKWD010000015.1, from coordinate 127,077 downwards.
ACGCAGGGACTGTCGCGATCATCGAAGGGTCCGACGGCGTTCCACTGCCCGGTTTGTCCGACGCTGCGGGCGAGGCAGGAGCAGCCGGCTGGGGAGCCCGTTGGGCCTGTGGGCCCGATGCAACCGGAGCGCCGGCAGCGGGCGACGCCTGAGCGACGGTGACGGGCTGTCGGCGAGGCGCCGGCCTGGCTCGGGCAGACCCGATGGCAATCGCCGCTGGCTGGCCCGATGTATTGGAGGGCGTCGTTGCCGGTGAGGGCGCCGTTTGTGCATTCGCCCTGGAAACGCCGGCCACCTCGCCAAGAATCTCGCCGATAGAGCGGCGACGCGATTCCATCTCGGCTTGATTGAGGATCTGGCGGACCGCGGTGCGCCGCTCGGTATTCGGCTGCGGTGCGGTTTGGGCAGAGGCGGCGCCAGATGCGGTGGCCAAGATGGCGATCGCCGCGAGAGCGGCCAGGCTTGGGGACAATCGTGTGTTCATAATCAGGTTCCTTCCACGAATGCGGACACACGGATAAACGATCCGGATCGTTCCGGATATTAAATCGACGATAGCAATGAACGCAATTCACCGCTGGCGCACGCGCCGTCACGAATGCGTGCGCGGCGCGAATCGGGATTGCCCGAAAGGCGGTCTTGAAGCAGGGCGATCCGAGATGCCGGCGCATGGGCGGAAGGCCCTGTGCCCAGCCTCGGGTTGCCGGTCACTTCGGTGGCTACTCGGCGGCCGACCTGTTGGCGTCGGCGGGCTCGCGGAAGGCGGTCCGGCGTGCATCCCAATCGGCAGCGCCAAATCTGCTGAACGTGCCGGCTGGGCCGCCTGGTGTCGCGAACGTCTTCTGCAACTCGCCGGTCGCCTTGACGTCTGCAAGGATCTTGTCGCAGAGCCCGATGACCGAGGCGAGCAAGAGCCCCGGCATGATTGAAATGCGATAGCCCATCTTCTCGGCATCGGCGGTTGAGACGTGGGGTGTCTTTCCGTTCAACACCATATTCAGAAGACACGGAGCCTTGACCACTTGCGGGACCTTCGCCACCTCGTCGAGTGATTGCGGCGCCTCGAGGAAAATCAAGTCTGCACCGGCGTCGGCGGCCGCGTTTGCGCGGCGTACAGCCTCGTCAAACCCGGCGACAGAGCGGGCATCCGTGCGGGCGATGATCAGAAAGTCCTTCGAACGGCGGGCAGCCACTGCGGATCGGATCTTGGCCGAATAGTCCTCGATCGACACGAGCTCCTTGTCGTCCAGGTGGCCGCATTTCTTGGGGAAGACCTGGTCCTCGATGTGGATTGCGGATACGCCTGCGCGCTCGAACTCCTGCACGGTCCGGTAGGCGTTGAGCTCGTTGCCGTACCCGGTGTCGCTGTCGGAAACCAGCGGGACAGCTATGCAACTCGTAATGCGGCGCGCATTGGCGACCATCTCCGACATGGTGACGAGACCATAGTCTGGAAGGCCATGTGCAGCTGATGTCCCCGCGCCTGTCATATAGACGGCGGGGAAGCCAGCCTGCTCGATCAGCCGCGCCGTGATGCAATCGTAGGCGCCGGGCGCCACCACCATTGGGCCGGAGCGGATCATTTCAGCGAGTGATTTCGACGATGTGACGGCGGACATGGCGTTCTCCCTCGAGGTTCAGTTTCTGCCAGACGATAGGTTTCCGTCACGCAGCCGGCAAGCGAGTGGGCACCAGACCGTTGTCCTCTCAGCGAACGGTTCGGCCGTTCGCCGGCTCCGGAGGGTTCCGTCGCTGGCTTGGCCAGTCCGAGAACGCGAGCCAATAAAGGAATACGACATTGACGAGCGGGATCACCGACAAAAGGGCGGTCACCCCCGGATATCCCGCCTTCTCGCAGATCCGCCAGAACGGCCAGATGACGATGAGGGCGACGATGACCATGCCAATCGGCCCATAGGATCCCCAACCGAACCCCCAACCGTGTGAAAAGCCCCAATCGTGCATCACGGCGATCGCCTCCTACGACACATGTCCCAACAGTGCGATGGTTAGGGGAATGGGCAGTACGGCCACCGCAACGGCCAGGAGATAACCAGGATAAGAGAATAGGCCGCTCAACCCCGCCAGGAGGGCGATGCCGCCGCCGCCGCCGATGACGGCATTACCCGGGACATTGAAAGCGACCACGATGGCCAGGTAGCGATAGCGCATCAGGGTCGCGAGCCAGCGGCCCGGTGCTCTTTCGAGAAGGACCGCCAGTCGCTGGTCCGGATCGAGCGGGGCCAGCCGGTTGACGAGATCGCGTGCCCGGACGAGGCCGAGAATGCCGAAGGCTGCGGCCAAACCGTGGGGCGGTATAGTGCGACCAAGCAGATACGCGAGGGCGAGTGCCAACACAGTCGCGAGGTAGATCGGGAGAGCGATGGCACTTCCGAATGCCGCAAAAAGCGCGATGCTGATCTCCATGCCGGGAACGAATGGCAAGGCGAGCAGCGCGACATAGATCAAGAGGGCAATCCAGACCGGGAGACTGGTCCAGCCCTTGCCGAGGTCCGACGGACCAAGTGAAAGTGAGTGCGTCAGCCAGCTTCCGAACCACTTCCCGCTTAGAAAGATCGCTCCGTAGATCGCGACGAAAAGAAGAACGCGCCATGGTGTAAGGGTGGTCGGGGAAGGCTCGCTGTCACACGGTGCCGGATCCGTTGGTTTTACAGACATGGCGTAATCCCGTCGCGGACGAAGGCTTCCGATAAAGCGAGGCTGAACCGCTCAACGCCGCAAAGCGGGCGGAGGTTGCAGCAAGGATTGACCGAGTTGTCCGAGGTCTGCCTCAACTGCCGACAACGAGAGGCGCGGTGAGCCGCCGGAGCGCGGCAATTGCAGACAGAGCGGTTACCTTTCCTGTGGCCGGATTTTCCGCGCTGGGTATGTTGGCAATGGTCATGGAGAGGTCGGAGCTGTCGGAGCGAACCTCTATGGTATGCACATTGCGATCGACGCCAGGATCGGCCCATATCTCGATCATGGTGCGGTCGGCACCGACGCCGGCGAGAGATAAGGCAACGGCGACATTGACGTTTGCAGGAAAGCCGATAATGGCCTCGCGCGCAGTGCCCCCGAATACCTTGAGCGGGGCAGTGAGGCCATCGACCGAGATTGCATTCTTAACGAGATGCGGTGCGCCGGCGAGACCACCAGGAGGCTTGCGCGTCACGATACGAACGCTCTCGACGTTGCCTTCGGCGACGGCTCTCACCGCATCCAAACCGAGGAGAGCGCCGGTCGGGACAAGGATGCGTGCTCCGGTCTCCTTGGCCTTCTCGACGAGATGCATGTTGGTTAGAAGCTGTCCAACGGAGAGCGGCATGAAAATACGCCCCTTGGCGACAGCGGGCCCGGCGACCTCGGTGAAATGACGGGCAGGGACGGATTCCAGCACGATGTCCACGTGATCAGCGAGCTCGGTCAAGGGCGCCAGCAACGGCTTCGAGTGGAACCCTGATAGATTCTGCCGAGCCTTCACGAAATCGCGGGCGGACACCGCCGCCAACTCGATGCCGGGGAGATCCCCTCGATCCACGCGCCTTGCGACGGTCAAGCCTATGGCGCCAAGTCCAGCGATCCCCAGCTTCATTGGTTTGCCCATCTGGCCGCTCCGCGATGGTGTTTTGACGATGCTGCACCATTTGTCCACTGGACCACGCGGTTGGAAAGGGGCAAGTTGCACTCAGGCGTCGACAAAAGTCGCTCATAAACAAGAAGCTCCGGGTATCTGCAACAACAGAGCAACCGGACGGTACTTGGCATAGGGAGGCCGGACCGGAGGTCCGGACGTGGAACGTCGAATGGCAGGCCTTGCTTCTGCTCGTGCACTGGGTGTGTCCGGCACGCAAACATTATTGTCCGTGAAAGATGTTACGGTCCGCTTCGGTGGCATCGTCGCACTGGATGGGATCAGCTTCGACATCTCGCCTGGCCAGATCGCCGGGTTAATCGGGCCGAACGGCGCCGGCAAGACGACGCTCTTCAACTGCCTATCGCGACTCTATGTGCCGACCTCGGGCAGTATTGAGTTCGAGGGGCGCTCGATCCTCTCTGAGCCGCGACATAGCATTGCCAAGCTTGGACTTGGGCGGACGTTCCAGAACGTTGCGCTGTTCGACAAGCTTTCGGTGCTCGACAATGTGAAGGTCGGTTGCCACAGCGAGACGGGCGCAGGCTTCATTGCATCCGCCTTGAGGTTGCCTTCAACGCTGCCCGAGGAGCGCTGGATCGACGAAAGGGCGCGGGAGCTGGTCGCCTTCATGGATCTCGAGCCCTATGCCGAGCTGCCGGCCGGGCCGTTGCCGTTTCCGATCCGCAAGCGGGTCGAGCTTGCCAGGGCACTCGCTTCGAGCCCCAAGCTCCTGTTGCTCGACGAGCCAGCCGCTGGGCTCAACCACGATGAGGTCGGGACGCTCGAAGCTCAGATCCGCCGTGTTCGTGACATCCAGAAAGTGACGGTGCTCCTGGTAGAGCATCATATGAGTCTCGTGATGTCGGTATCCGACAAGGTCGTCGCGATCGACTTCGGAAAGAAGATTGCAGAGGGCACGCCGGCCGAGGTGCAGCGCGACCCGGAGGTGATCCGCGCCTATCTCGGCACAGGGGATTGAGACATGGCGCAGCTGCTCGAGGTCAGGAACCTGTCGGCGTTCTACGGACAGTCGCAGGCCTTGCACGACATATCGTTCGCGATCGAAACGGGAGGCATCACGACGCTTCTCGGTGCCAACGGCGCAGGCAAGACAACGACGCTTCGTGCCATTTGCAACATGGTGCAAACAACCGGGGAGGTCACTTTCGAGGGGAAGCCGATCTCGGCACTCGCGACAGAGCGGATCGTGAGGCTCGGCGTCGCACATGTCCCAGAGGGCCGTGGCACGTTCACCGGGCTCTCGGTCGACGAGAACCTGAGGATCGCGGCCTACACGAGGGGGAACTCGCGCGAGGTGCAGCGTGATCGGGAGATGGTCCTCGGCTATTTCCCGCGCCTTGCCGAGCGGATCAATCAGCAGGCCGGAACGCTATCCGGCGGCGAGCAGCAGATGCTCGCGATCAGTCGCGCGTTGATGCTGCGGCCGCGCCTGATGCTGCTCGACGAGCCGTCCTTCGGCCTCGCGCCGCTCATCGTGCAGGAGATCTTTCGCATCATGCGCCGGATCAACGAGGAGGCCAAGGTTTCGATGCTGCTCGTGGAGCAGAACGCGGCGCTCGCATTGGACCTGGCCGACCAAGCCTACGTGCTCGAGACCGGACGCATCGTGATGTCGGGTGATGCTGCATCTGTGAAGGACGACGAGCAGATCCGCAAATCTTATCTGGGCTACTGAGGGCGCGATGGAGCAATTGATCCAGCAGGTTGCCGCGGGGATCGCAAACGGGGCCATCTATGCGCTCGTGGCGCTCGCCCTGGTGATGATCTACTCGGCGACGGACCACCTGAATTTCGCGCAGGGCGAGATGGCGATGTTCTCGACCTACGTCGCCTGGGCGTTCATGCAGACCGGGATTGGCTTCTGGCCGTCGCTTGCGCTTGCTCTGCTGCTGTCTTTCGTAACCGGAATGCTGATCGAGCGGATCATTCTCAGGCCGCTGCACAACGCGCCGATATTGTCGGTCGTGGTGGTGTTCATCGGACTTCTCGCGATCTTCCACTCGCTGGCGGGCGCGATCTGGACGCACACCATCAAGCCATTCCCGTCACCGTTCCCGAAATTCGAGTTCGCGGGGTCCGGCTACATCGGGCCGCACCAGATCGGGATGGTCTTCGTGACCCTGGTGCTGCTTGCGGTGCTGTTCGCGTTCTTCCGCTTCACGTCGCTCGGACTCGCGATGCGTGCGGCAGCGCAAAACCCGGTTTCGGCCCGGCTTGCGGGTGTGCCGGTCGACTGGATGCTGGCGCTCGGCTGGGGACTTGCGGCGGCGATCGGCGCGGTCGCCGGGTGCATGGTTGCACCTGTGGTCTATCTCGAGCCCAACATGATGGCCGGCATCCTGCTCTATGGGTTCGCAGGGGCGCTCGTTGGCGGAATCGGTAGCCCAGCCGGCGCCGTGGCGGGTGGCTTCATCGTCGGTGTGCTCGAGAATTTGATCGCCTACTTCGGCAACCTGCTCGACAAGGCGACGGGCGTCTACATCATCGGCAACGGCGAGAAGCTCCCGATCGCCCTCATTCTTCTCATCACGGTCCTGACCCTCAAGCCGAGCGGTCTCTTCGGACGCGTAACCGTCAAGCGAGTCTGACCATGGCGACCGAAGCGACCGAAAGGACGATCGAGAGAGCGGCGAGCGGCGAGCCGACCACGACAGGCTGGAGACGGTCGCGCTTTTCGGCGTGGGTCTACCTGGCGGTTGTTGCGGCTGCACTGCTTCCGGTGCTTACGCATTTCACCGGATGGATCTCGAACTACTCGTACTTGCAGCTCTCGCTCGTACTGGTGTTTTCGATCGCGGTGCTCGGGCTCAACCTGCTCACTGGCTTCAACGGGCAGATCTCGCTCGGTCATGGCGCATTCTTCGGGATTGGAGCCTATACGGCCGGCATCCTGCTCGACCAGACTGGCGTGCCATACTGGGCGACGATTCCGGTGGCTGCACTCGTGTGTTTCTCGATCGGATATCTTTTCGGCTTCCCGGCGCTTCGTCTGGAAGGGCATTACCTGGCGCTTGCAACCTTGGCGCTTGCGATCGCGATGCCGCAGATTCTCAAGTACCGCCACCTCGAAGGCCTTACGGGAGGCGTTCAGGGGCTGAACCTCATAAAGCCAGATGCACCGTTCGGGCTGCCGCTCTCACCGGACCAGTGGATGTATCTGGTGGTGCTGGCGGTTGCTGTCGTCATGTTCTGGCTGGCGCGGAACCTGCTCGACAGCCGCATGGGGCGTGCGATGATGGCCATCCGCGACTACAGCATGGCGGCCCAGACGATGGGCATCAACAATGCGCGCGTCAAGATGACGACGTTCGGCATCTCCGCGCTTTACACCGGCGTGGCCGGCGCGCTCCACGCCATCATCTTCGAGTTCATTGCGCCCGACAGCTTCCGGCTCGAGCTATCCATCTCGCTGCTGGTCGGCGCTGTCGTCGGTGGTATCGCATCATTGCCAGGGGCCTTGCTCGGGGGCGCCTTCGTGCAGCTCATCGAGAAGTATGCCGATGCAGCCACGCGCTTCGTCTCGCACAACGTCAACCTGCCGATCGAGCTCGAGCCGTGGACGCTCTACGGCATCATGCTGATCGTGCTCATGTTCGTGATGCCGACGGGTATCGCCGGAGGCCTCGCCGCTCTGGCTCGGCGGTTCGGGCTGGGAGCAAAGGGGGGAGCGGATGGCAGGTAATCGTGCGAAGTGGAGAGCCGCCCAGAAGAAGGCCTGAAGTAGTCAGCAGAGGAGGAAGCACGGCAATGACAGGAATGAACCGACGGTATGTGCTGGCGGGTGCCTCACTCGCCATTGTGGCCCTTATTACGACGCCCGCGCTGGCGCAGAAGAAGTATGGTCCGGGTGCCAGCGACACCGAGATCAAGATCGGTCACACCAACCCCTATTCGGGGAATGCCTCGGCGTACGGCAACATCGGCCGTACCGAGACGGCGTTCTTCAAGATGATCAACGACAATGGCGGCATCAACGGCCGCAAGATCAACTTCATCTCATACGACGACGGCTACTCGCCGCCGAAGACCGTCGAGATGGTGCGCAAGCTCGTTGAAGAGGACCAGGTGCTGTTCCTGTTCAACACGCTCGGCACGCCGACCAATACTGCCATCCACAAGTACATGAACGCCAAGAAGGTGCCGCAGCTGTTCGTGGCGACCGGCGCCTCCAAATGGGGCCAGCCGAAGAAGTTTCCGTGGACGATGGGCTGGCAGCCCGACTACGCCACCGAGGCGTCGATCTATGCCAAGCACATCCTCAAAACGATCAAGGATCCGAAGATCGGCATTCTCATGCAGAATGACGACTACGGCAAAGACTACTACAACGGGTTCATGCGCGGCCTCGGCAAGGAGAACGCGAACAAGGTGGTGCTGCGCGTCACCTACGAGTCGACCGACCCCACGATCGACAGCCAGATGATCCAACTGAAGAACTCGGGCGCCAACGTGTTCTTCAACATCACCATCCCAAAGTTCGCGGCTCAGGCCATCAAGAAGGCAGCCGAGATCGGCTGGAAGCCGACGCACTACCTGAACAACGTGTCGTCGTCGTTCGGCTCCGTGTTCAAGCCGGCCGGCATCGAGGCATCGCAGGGCATCATCCTTGCGCTTTATCTGAAGGATGCCGTGGATCCCGTCTGGAACGATGCGCCAGACATGAAGGCTTGGAAGGCCTTCATGGCCAAGTACATGCCGAGCGCCAATCTGGCCGACAGCGCCCACGTCACGGGCTACGCCGTCGCCAGCACGGTCGTGCAGGTGCTGAAGCAGTGCGGTGACAACCTCACGCGCGAAAACATCATGAAGCAGGCGGCGAACCTGGACATCAAGACGCCGCCGATGCTGCTGCCGGGCATCTCGATCAAGACGAGCCCGACCGACTTCTACCCGATCGAGGCGGTCCAGCTCGCGCGCGTGAAGGGCAACGGCTTCGAGCGCTTCGGAGACGTCATTCACAGCGAGAGCAAGTAGCGGACCTGGGCAAACATCAGTAAAGGTAGTCGCGGTCGCCGTTGCCAACGGCGGCCGTTTTCGTGCGCCAGGAAGGTGCTGCCATGAGCGAGACGACGTCCCGGCCGACGGCTGCCGGACAGGCAGGTTCGGCGGCGCGGGGGAACCCGCTTCTGGATGGGGCGATCCTTACGACGCTGGTCGGTCTCGCGTGGCCGAACATGCTGGCGCTTTCGACGCAGTCGCTCGTCGTGATGGCGGAGACGCGCTTCATCGGCCTGATCGGCATCGAAGCACTCGCAGCGATGGCGCTGGTCTTTCCGATGATCGCGCTGACTCAGATGATGTCCGCCGGAGCGATGGGGGGCGGTGTCTCGTCAGCGATTGCGCGGGCGCTTGGGGCCGGGGACGAGGCGCGCGCCCGAACGCTTGCGCTGCACGCCCTGGCGATCGGACTTGCCGCGGGCCTCGTCATGTCCGTCTTGTTCGTCGCGTTTCGTGGTCCGCTTTTTTCGCTTCTGGGAGGCCGCGGGCGGGTTCTGGAGCTTGCCATCGATTATGCCGGCACATTCTTCGCCGGGGCACTTGCTGTCTGGCTCTTCAACACGCTCGTCTCAGTGGTTCGCGGGACGGGGAACATGCGGCTGCCATCGGCCAGTCTGGTCGCCGTCGCGATGCTTCAGACGGCGCTCGGGGCGGTGTTGTCGCTGGGGCTCGGGCCCTTCCCGCGATTGGGGCTCGTGGGAATCGCGCTCGCGCAAGTGGCCGCGTTCGGTGCAGGAGCGATGTTTCTGCTCTGGTACCTTTCGAGTGGCAGCGCCCGTCTCAGTCTGAGCTTAGCTGGTACGCGCTTCGACCGCACCTTGTTCCGGGATATCCTGACAGTCGGCACAGTGGCATGCCTGTCGCCGATCCAATCCATTCTGGTGGTCGTGATCCTGGCGCGTCTCGCAGCCAGCTACGGCACCACGGCACTGGCAGGTTTCGGGATCGGGGTACGTCTCGAGCTGTTGCTGGTACCGATCGCGTTCGCCATCGGGGTGGCCTGCGTGCCGATGGTCGGCATGGCGATCGGAGCGCAAAGGATCGAGCGGGCGCGGCGCGTGGCGTGGAGCGGTGCGCTGCTGTCAGGCGGATTAATCGGAGCAATCGGCCTCATCGTCGCGTGGAAGCCCTGGTTGTGGGGCCGGATATTCACGCCGGATCCGGCGGTGCTCGGCGCGGTCGAGACTTACCTCGGCGTGGCGGGTCTCGGCTTTCCGGCCTACGGCTTCGGGCTCTGCCTTTATTTCGCTTCGCAGGGTTCGGGGAAGATCCTGGGGCCGGTGCTTGGTAATACCGTGCGACTGGTGGGCGTGATCGCGGGAGGGTGGTGGCTTGTGCAAGGCGGCGGGTCGTTCGCGGCGCTCGCCTGGTTGATTGCCGCGACCCTCTTGCTTTACGGGGCGACGGTCGGTCTTGCCGTGGCGTTGACGTCCTGGGGGCCTAAGCCGGTGCTGCGGGCAGCCTGAAAGGCCTCGCTGCTGCCGCTCGGGTGTCAGGAGGCTGCCCGGCCGGGTTTCACGGGTAGCCGCGATAGACCGCGAGCGACAAGGCTATCATGCCAGACCGGGGCCGCCTCGCCCGATGCGAGACCGGGAAATCTCTCGAAGAGCCGGGGAAGCGCGATACGGGCCTCGAGGCGTGCGAGTTGTGCGCCAATACAAAAGTGTGGGCCCTGACCGAAGGTGAGATGGCGGTTCGGTTGTCGGGAGAGTTGCAACCTATCGGGAGCCTCGAATTGGCGGGGATCACGATTGGCGGCGTTGATCATCGCGAAGACCCTGTCGCCTGCGCGCAAACGCTTGCCGCCAACTTCGTGGTCGATGCGCACGACGCGGCTCATGGAATTCGAGGGTCCGTCGAAGCGCAAGAACTCCTCGATCGCTGTTCCGGCATTGTCCGGCTCGGAGACAAATCGGGCGCGCGCGTCGGGATCGCGCATGAGCATCAGCGTCGAGTTGGAGAGGAGATTGGTGGTCGTCTCATGGCCGGCAAAGAGGAGCAGCATTGCTGTTGCAACGAGCTCGTCCTCGGTCAAGCGATCGTCGTTGTCGCGAGCCGCTATGAGGAGGCTCAGCAGATCGTCGCCAGGCTCACGACGGCGTTCCTCAATAAGCGTGCGGAAGAGCGAGGACATGGCCACAGCGCCCCGTCGAGCGCGCTCGTACTTGTCATGTATCTCACGAGCGGAGAACAGAAACGACATTATGTCGTCCGACCAGGCCTTGATGGCGTGAAGGTGCCTGTCGGGTATGTTCATGATGCGCATGATGACGCGCGCGGGCAACTGCATGGTCAACGCCTCGACGAGATCGGTCTCGCCCGGCCCGGCAGCGGCCAGCCCGTCCAGCAGGCGCTCGGTGATCTCCTCGATGGCCGGCCGCCAGCCGTTAATCGTGCCCGGGAGAAAGGCTTTCGCAACGAGAGCGCGAACGCGCGTGTGCCCCGGGGGATCGCGAAAGACGATCCATAGGGAAAGGTAACGCATGGCCTCGGCCAGCGTCGAACGGCCCGGCTCGGGGAGGCTCGCGTAGAACGGCGTCAAGCGATCCGGAGACATTTCCTCGGCCGATGACAAGGCGCGAGCCACGTCGTCGTAACGTGTCAGGATCCAGGATTTGAGGCCAGGGCTCCAATGGACGGGGTCGCTTTCGCGAAGGCACGCGAGCTGCGGATAGGGGTCGGCGCGAACGGAGGCTTCGCTCGGTGTGTACATTAGGGGCATGGGCTGGCATCCAGTCTCGAATGACTCGGGCGCAGCATAGTCCTCGGGCGGGTGCCGCCAAGGGGGCAAGAAACTAATTCTTGCAGTGCGGAAGAGACGGCTTGTTGGCGCCTTGAGCCACGCGTAAGCTCATCGCGGAGCGCCGGGATAAGGTGACCAACTCCAATTTGTTTGGGAGGAACTGCGAATGACGAAGATCACGCGCCGAAAGTTCATGGGAACGAGTGCGGCTGGTGTGGCAGCTGCCTCCACTGGAGGCTTGGCGGGTATTCTGGCAACCGGCCGGGCGCCAGCCATCGCACAGACCACGACCGTTCACTGGCTCAGGTGGAACGACTTCGTTCCAACCTGCGACAAGCTCATTCGCGAGAAGCTGGTACCGGAGGCGGAAAAGTCGCTCGGCATCAAGGTCAACTTCGAGACGGTGAACGGCAACGACCTGCAGCCGCGCATCACCTCCGGCATCCAATCGGGCGCCGGTCCCGACCTGATCATGCTTTTCAACAATCACCCGCATCTCTACTCGAAGAGCCTGGTCGACATTTCCGATGTCGCCGAGGAAGTGGGAAAGGCGCAGGGGGGCTACTACGGCATTTCCGAAGGCAACTGCATGGTGGACGGCAAGTGGGTCGCGATGCCGATGGCGATCGTCGGCGCGCTCAATGCCTACCGGAAGTCGTGGTTTGCCGAAGCGGGCGCCAACAAGTTTCCCGAGACCTGGGACGAATACCGGGCGCTCGGCAAGAAGCTGAAGGCCAATGGTACGCCTTTCGGGCAAGCGCTGGGCCAGTCGTTCGGCGATCCGCCGACGTTCGCCTATCCGCTGATGTGGAGCTTCGGCGGCATGGAGGTGGACGACAAGGGCAAGGTCGTCATCAACTCCAAGGAGACGGTCGACGCGGTCAAGTTCATGACTGCGATGTGGAAGGATTCGTTCGACGAGGGCGGCCTCGCCTGGGATGACGCCTCCAACAACCGCGCCTTCCTCGCGAGCACGATCTCATGCACGCTCAATGGCGCCTCGATCTACCTGCTCGCACGGCGCGAAAAGGGCAAGTACAAGACCGACAAAGGGGGCGAGCTCGCGGACGACATCCTGCACGCCGAGTTGCCGGCGGGACCGAAGGGCAAGTTCGCATTCCACACCTTCCAGTCGCACGTGCTGCCGAGCTATTCGAAGAACCAGAAGGCAGCGAAGGATCTGCTGCGTTTCCTCCACAAGAAGGAAAACTACGAGCAATGGTTCACGACCGGCCTCGGCTTCGACACGCCCGGCACCAAGTCGTGGGAAACGCATCCCATGTGGGACAAGGATCCGGTGATGAAGCCCTACTCTGTCGCCGGTAAGCTGGGCGCGACGCCGGGACGGCTCGGGCCACCCAACGCGAAGGCTGCCGAGGTGCTTTCGAAGTACCTGATCGTCAATATGTTCGCGTCGGCCATCAAGGGCCAAAGCGCGGAAGATGCGGTCAAGGCGGCGGATGCCGAGCTGAAGAAGATCTACGGCGCGTAGAGGCTGACGATGCGAGCACCGGCGGGGTAATCTCCATCTCCGCCGGTGCCATTTCTTCCCGATGCTCTTTCTCGGGTGCGAGGCGGAATGCCCGGGGACAGCCAGCTCCACGCAACATCGTGCTTGCCGGTGACCTTCTGCCGTGCGCGGGGGGCGACGAGAAGGTGATGCCACCACGAGGACCGAGACCATGGCAGTGACTGCACCGGCCGACGTCGCGCGAGGCGTCCAGGGGCCGCGGCCCAAATGGCGACCGCTCGAGGACGAGCGGTGGCTTGCCCTGGTGCTGCTCTTGCCGACGATCACGCTGCTCGGGCTCTTCATCGCCTACCCGTTCGTTCGCGGCATCCTGCTTTCCGTGTCGGATGCGCGGGTCGGCGTGCCTGGGCATTTTGTCGGCCTCGCGAACTTCGACCGGTTGATGAGCGACCCGATCTTCAAGCTCGTCGTCTGGAATACCTGCTGGTACACTTTCGTCACGACAATCTTCAAGCTGGCACTCGGCCTCTGGCTGGCGCTGCTGCTCAATCGCGAATTCAAGTTCAAGGCCTTCACGCGCGCGTTCATCCTGCTTCCGTTCATCATCCCGACAGTCTTGTCGACCTTCGCGTGGAAGTGGATGTTCGACCCGACATTCAGCGTCCTCAACTGGATGCTCTTCAAGGTCGGCGCGATCGGCCGCTATGGTGGCCTCAACTGGCTCGGCGACGCGGACCTCGCGATGTGGTCGATCATCATCGTCAACATCTGGCGCGGCGTGCCATTCTTCGCGATCTCGCTGCTCGCCGGTTTGCAGACGATCAGCCCGGATCTCAACGAGGCTGCCGCAATCGACGGGGCCAAGCCCTGGCAGCGCTTCATTCACATCACGTGGCCGCTATTGCTGCCGGTGACGATGGTCGTCGTGCTGTTCTCGGTGATCCAGACATTCGCTGATTTCCAGATCGTCTACGTGATGACGGGTGGAGGGCCGGCGAACGCGACACACCTTTTTGCGACTTATGCCTACCAACTCGGGGTCGGCACGGGCCTGCTCAGCCAAGGAGCGGCGATCTCGCTCGCGATGTTCCCCATCCTGTTCACGATCGTGATCGTGCAGCTTCTCTACATCCGGCGTGTGGAAACACGCTGAAGCCACCGGGAGACGTAAACGATGATCGAAGGTGGCATCTGGCGACGTTGGGTCTTCTTCCGCATCCCGCTGGCGCTTTTCCTAATCTTCCTGCTGTTTCCGTTCTACTGGATGGTGATTACCACCTTCCGACCGGACAACGAGCTTTACATCGCGTGGCAGCGGCCGAACTACACGCCGTTCTGGACGTGGCATCCGACGCTCGATCACGTCAAGTTCCTGTTCCGAGAGACAGCGTTCGCGACGTGGCTGTGGAACACGATGTTCATCTCGATCATGTCGACCATCATCTCGCTGATCTGCGGGGTGCTGGCGGGATACGCCCTTTCGCGGCTCAATTTCCCTTATGCGGGTGGGCTTGGGACAGCGATCTTCATCACCTATCTCGTGCCGCAGACGCTGCTCTTCATCCCGCTTTCGGAAATCATCCGGAACTACAAGCTGGGCGATACACCGTGGGCGCTGATCCTGACCTATCCAACCTTCCTGATCCCGTTCTGCACGTGGCTGATGATGGGCTACTTCAAGGCCATTCCGAAGGAGCTCGAGGAGTGCGCCCGGATCGACGGCGCGTCGCGGTGGAAGGCGATGCTCTACATCGTGATCCCGGTGGCGGTACCGGGCATCCTGTCGGCGGGTATCTTCGCATTCACGCTGTCGTGGAACGAATTCATCTATGCGCTCGTGTTCCTGTCGTCGCCCCAGGAGAAGACGGTGCCAGTGGGCGTGGTGTCGGAGCTGATCCGTGGCGACGTGTTCTTCTGGGGTGCGCTGATGGCGGGCGCATTGCTGGGGAGCATTCCGGTGGCGATCGCCTACTCCTTCTTCGTCGAGCACTACGTGTCGGGACTGACCGGGTCGGTCAAAGGCTGAGGCTCAAGAGACAATGGCAAACGTATCGATCCGTGAAGTGCACAAGCGCTATGACGACTTTCACGCGGTGAAGGGCGTGTCGCTGGAGATCAAGGACAAGGAGTTCCTCGTCCTGGTCGGCCCCTCGGGCTGTGGCAAGACGACGACTCTCCGCATGGTGGCGGGCCTAGAGTCCATCACGCAAGGCGACATCCTGATCGGGGACACGATCGTCAACGAGCTGCCGCCGATGGACCGTGACATCGCCATGGTGTTCCAGAACTACGCGCTCTATCCGCACATGAGCGTCTACGACAACATGGCATTCGGCCTGAAGATGAGGAAATTCGAGAAGCCCGAAATCAAAAAGCGCGTGGAGGCGGCGGCCGAGATCCTGGGTATCCGCGATCATCTCACCCGCAAGCCGCGGCAGCTTTCCGGCGGCCAGAGGCAGCGCGTGGCCCTGGGGCGGGCGATCGTGCGCAATCCGCAGGTCTTCCTGTTCGACGAGCCGCTTTCCAATCTGGATGCCAAACTGCGCGTGCAGATGCGCGTCGAGATCAAGAAGCTGCACCAGCGGCTGGCCACCACGTCCATCTACGTCACCCATGACCAGGTGGAAGCGATGACACTCGGGGATCGCGTGGTGGTGATGAAGGACGGCCTGATCCAGCAGGTTGGTGAGCCGCTCGAGCTGTACAACAATCCCGCCAACAAGTACGTGGCAGGGTTCATCGGATCGCCGGCGATGAATTTCGCCGACGTGACAATACGTGCGGTGGGCGACAGGCTCGTAGCCGAGAACAGCGCCATGAGGATCGCGGTGCCGGATGCGATGAAGGCGCGACTGGCAGGACATGCCGGCAAGCCGGCGACGCTCGGGGTGCGGCCTGAGGATCTCCGGATGGCAAACGGCTCGGATCCGGCCGAGCTAACCTTCGAGGCAGTGGTCGAGGTCGCCGAGCAGCTCGGCTCGGAGGTCATCCTGGATGTCACCGCCGGCCAGAGCAGCATGGTGGCAAGTGTCGAGCCGACTGTCAGAGTGCGCCCTGAAGAAAAGATCCGGCTCGCCATCAACCCGGCGGGGTTGCGCTTCTTCGATGCGGCGAGCGAAGCGGCGATCTGATCGCATGGCTGCGCAAGATGCGCACTTGAGTGCGGTCAATGCACGGCTGAGCTTGTCCCCGCAGCTTGTTGGCGATGCGGAAGGACAATCGATGAGGCTAGGCATGAAGTTGCTCCGGAGCGCGGCCGCGCTCGCGGCAATAGTCGCATGTATGGCGCCTTCTACTACGCCCCGCTCGGAGGAGGGCTGGGAGGCGACCCTCAAGCTTCAGCTCGACGCAGAGAAGAAGTGCCTGTTCGAGCGGATCGTCTCGGTCCGGCAATTGCCGGTCGAGAAGCTCGGCGCCCTCGAGGGGCGGGTGAAATGCAAGGATGGTCGCGAGTTCGACTTCTCGCGGCAGAAGGCGCATCAGAAGTTCGAGCTGCATCTTTGCATGCCGGCGGTGTGCTAGGGCTCAGGTCGTATCGGGCTTATCGCCGGCCGGCTGCTCCGTGGTGCCGAGTGCATTCGCCAGGCGAGTTGCAGCGGAGCCCGGACGCAGGGGTTTCTGCTGACTTTCGTGCGGTGCCCAACCGGTCAGCGTTATGATTTCGAACGTCGCCTTGATGCGGCCGTCCGGGCGTGCGTGACGTGCGGCATAGATTTCCGCGACACGGGCGAGGGTATCGCGACGGAGGGGAGATTTGCGCCGCTCGACGAGGGGATTGGCCCAGCCCATGGCCCGCAAGTCGTGCATCAAGTGAAATGGGCTCTCATAGCCGACCTCGAGCATATCGCTGTCTGCGACGGGGAGGGCAAATCCGGCGCGCTGGAGCAGGCCGCCGAGATCCCGGACGTCGGCGAACGGAGCGACGCGTGGGGAGGCACCGCCCGTCGTCTCGCTCTCGGCGAGCACGAAGGCTTCACGCAGCTCATGCAAGCTGAGGCCGCCGAGCAGGGAGGCGAGCATGAGTCCGTCCGGCTTCAGGGCGCGGCGAATCTGCAGCAGTGCGCCTGGCAGATCGTTGACGAGCTGGAGCGCGAGGGCTGAGACCACCAGATCCAGCGAGGCTGTGCGAAACGGGAGCATCTCCTCGTCTCCGACCACGCCGGCGACGCCGCTCGGTGGAAGCATCCGGGGGGAACCGGAGAGAGCCAAGAACAACGTGTTTCCAATCCCCGTCTCGCGCAGGCGTCGGCTGAGAAGATCTCTGGTGGCGCCCAGATCGAGGGCGACGGGAAACTGGCGCCGGACGAAGGTGAGGCGTTCGATGATATCCTCGGCGGCGCGTCTATGGAGGAAGTCAGCTACGGCAAGCGTCCCGGTGTCCAGGTCGCGGCGGGTTCGCAAGAGTTCTCGGTCGAAGATGCGAGGCGGATGTTCGGGGCTCATCACGACGGTTCTCCGGCGGAAGTGCAATGCGCCTGCAGCTGGACGCGGATGGTTTGGCCACGTATCTTTTGGTCGGATATGTGCGCATCCTCTTAACAGAGAAAACGCCGATGGCAGCCATCGGGCTCCGATCCGGTTTCCACCGTTTGGTCCGCGGGCTCGCCGACGTCCTGGTGCCGCCAGCTTGCCTGGGCTGCCATGTCCGGCTCGACCAGCCCGATGCCCTTTGCGGCTCCTGTTGGCAAGCCGTGGGGTTCATTCGGCCGCCCTTGTGCGACCGACTGGGCATTCCTCTGCCCTACGGCCGTACTGGAGATGTGCTGATCTCCGCGGCGGCTGCCGCCGATCCGCCTGCCTGGGGGCGTGCGCGGGCGGCTGCCATCTATGCCAGCGGCAGCGTCGTTGCGGGTCTCATACATGCGATCAAGTACGCTGACCGGCACGATTCGCGTCGCATGCTCGCGCAATGGCTGCATGAAGCCGGACGCGAGTTGCTCGTGGACGCCGATCTTATCGTGCCCGTGCCGCTGACGCGGAGACGGCTGCTCGTTCGCCAGTTCAACCAGTCGGCGTTGCTGGCGCGAGAAGTGTCACGGCTGAGTGGCGTTCCTTGGGCGCCGACGCGGCTGGTCAAGATCCGGGAAACGCGGCCACAAGTCATGCTCTCGGGGACGGCTCGGCGCGAGAACCTCAGGGGAGCGTTCCAAGTGACGCGCCGAGGTCGGAGCGCGATCGCCGGGCGAAAGATCGTGCTCGTTGATGACGTGATCACCACGGGGGCGACTGCGGAGGCCGCTACGAAGGCTCTGATCGCGGGAGGGGCGATACGCGTGGACGTTCTGGCGGTGGCGCTGGTCACCGGGCCGGATCTCGTGCCGCCCTAAGACGGGGCCGGGCTCGGTGGCACATGCTCGTGCTTGCGATTTTCGGGGGAGGCCCTACATACCGGGGTCGCTGCCGAAGGTGTGAGAGCCGAGCCATGCCCCAAGTGACGATCTATACGTCATCGTATTGCCCCTACTGCATCAGCGCAAAGCGCCTTCTGGACAAGAAGGGGGTTCGCTATGAGGAGATTTCCGTCGATGGACGGGGGGACGTCCGCGCCGAGATGACGGCGAAGGCGCGCGGCCGGTATACCGTGCCGCAGATCTGGATCGGGGACTTGCACGTCGGAGGATGCGACGATCTCTATGCGCTAGAGGATTCGGGGAAACTCGATCCGCTGCTGGTCACTTGACCCGACGAAGGCCATTCTCGCGGTGTCAGGATACCATTCCGCAGGTGGAAATTCAGCATTTTTGCGTAGAGCCGTCACCGGGTTGGCCTCAGCAGCTACATCTTTATACAATGTTTCCGATGATCAGGTGACGGTAGGGAAGGCACGGTCCGAGCCTGAACGGTTGCGACGGCTCACATTTGGACTCCGGTCGCGTGTGTCAGGGAGGATGGGCTCAAGATGATCCGCTATCGACTGGCCTGTCCGAAGGCCCATGAGTTCGAGGCTTGGTTTCCCTCGAGCGAGGCCTGCGACAAGCAAATCAAGAAGAAGCTGGTCGCGTGCCCGACTTGCGGTGCGACCAAGGTGGCGAAGGCGCTGATGGCGCCGAGCGTCGTGACGAGCGAGCGCAAGGCCAAGCGGCCCAGCAGGAAGGGTCAACGTCACGAGGCCGTGGAAGCCGGTGGCGAGGCTCCCGTCGCACCGTCGTCGCGGGTTCCGGCTCAAATGCTCACGGGGCCCCAGCGTGAAATGCTCCAGCAGTTGAAGGTGATGCGGGACAAGATCCTTGCCGATGCCGAGTACGTGGGACCGCGGTTCGCCGAAGAGGCGCGCAAGATCCACAACGAGGAAGCTCCGGGCCGGGGGATCTACGGCGAGGCGAGCGCGGAAGAGGTCGAGGAACTCGCGAGCGACGGTATCGACGTGTTCCCAATTCCGGTTCTACCCGAAGACCACAACTGAAGTTCGAGCCAGTCTTGCGACCTTCATGAAGCGCCATCGCGTTCGCCAGTGGTGGGGGCATGGTGCGTGAGGCGGTTCTCGCCGTGGCATCTCTGCCGTGGAAATTCGCACGTGACGGCGCATTGAGTCCCTTCCCGGCATGGCCTGGAGCGCGCTATAGTTCCGACATGCTCCAGTCGCGTACAGAGGTCAGGGTGCGTAAGGGGATGCAGCGCGATGCTGCGGCCCTGGCCTCGGTGTTCCGTGAATCCTGGCTCGTGGCCTATCGCGGCATCATCCCTCAGCTCCATCTCGAAAGCATGATCCGCCGCCGCGACAAGGCGTGGTGGCAGAACGCTGCCAGGGGATCGGATGGTCTCCTCGTGCTCGAGGTTGCCGGCAAGGTGGCCGGATACGCTACATTCGGCCGGGCCCGCGGGCGCGGCAAGTATCAGGGGGAGATCTACGAGATCTATCTCCTTCCAAGCTATCAAGGGCTGGGCCTCGGGGAGCACCTGTTCGAAGGTGCCCGGTACGCCCTCGATGAGCGACGGCTCAATGGCCTCATCGTTTGGGCGCTTGCCGATAACGAGATCGCCGCGGACTTCTACTGGCGCCGGGGAGGCAGGCCGGTCGGCAAGATGACGGAGAAGGTGGGGGGCGAGTTGCTCGAGAAGATCGGCTATGGTTGGGCCTAGCTCCTTCCTGACGGCAGTGTAGCGCTGCGCGATAGATGTTCTGCGATTGCTCGGCGCGGTAGCCATCTCCGGGGACAATAAGGCCCGGGCACTCACATCGGGCTGCGGCCATACTTGCCCACGCGTTTGGGCTCTGTGCGACAGTCGAAGCGGCGAGCTTCGTTGTCGGCAACCGCACGGGCAATCACGATAGCCTGCGGGTTGGCGAGAGCGTCGATGTAGGCGACATGACAGTCTTCGGTGGGGGTCACCTTGGTCACGACGAGCACCTCGCCTGCGTCGGTGCCGTTCCTGGTGAAGAACCTCTGGATGGTCGCAAAGGGCAAAACCTTCCCATCGCGTCTGACGAAGCGCCATTCCAGTGTGGCCCTGCGTGAAACTCCCTGAAACAACGAGTTGGGTGCCTTCAACGTCTGTTGCGCCGCGCGGCGCTTCTGCGGATGACGGCCGACGCTTACGAAGGTTCGCAAGTCGCCTTCGGCGATATAGACCGGGTAGCCATCCAACCCGGCGCACAGCCATGCGCCACCCGGGGGAGGGCCTTTGTCAGTCCGGCGGCACTCGCGCAAATCAATGGTGGTATACAGGCTCTTCAGCGGGTTGGCGGCCACCGGTGCCATGCCCAGGGCGGCCAGCGCGGCTATCAGTCTGATCGAGCGCATCGTGAACTCGCCTCCGAGCGGCTTCATACCATGCGACGAAAAGCGGAATATGGCAGCGCTGCGGAATTCCGTTGATCGCTCCGCTGCAGCACGGAGCAAGAAGACATGCGTATTGATGCCATCCCCATTGGCAAGAACCCACCTGACGACGTCAACGTGATCGTCGAAGTGCCGGTTGGCGGCGAGCCCATCAAGTACGAACTCGACAAGGCGTCCGGAACCCTTTTCGTCGACCGTTTCCTCTATACGCCGATGCGCTATCCTGGGAACTACGGCTTCATACCGCACACACTGGCGACAGATGGCGATCCGATCGATGTGCTGGTGTGCAATACGCGCGCGATCGTTCCCGGGGCGGTCATGAATTGCCGGCCCGTCGGCGTTCTGCTGATGGAGGACGACGCGGGCGGTGACGAAAAGGTCATCGCGGTGCCGTCGGCCAAGATCACTCGGCGCTACGAGCGGGTGGCGAGCTACGCCGACCTGCCGCAGATCACGATCGAGCAGATCCGGCACTTCTTCGAGCATTACAAGGACCTCGAACCCGGTAAATGGGTCAAGATCAAGGGCTGGGGCGATGCGAGGGAGGCGAGACGACTGATCGTCGAGGCGATCGAGCGGGCGAAAACTGACTGATCGTCGGGTCGAAACGGCGAGCCGGCGTGAGCGTCCAGGATTGGCGCTATCGGGGCGGCAAGGCCGCTCCGATTTCGACGTCCATTTGGTAGTTCGCTCTCATGCCCGCTGGTCAGCGGGCAATCTCTTCCTTCACCTTGGCGGCAAGCTGCGGCAGGGAGAACGGCTTTGCCAGAAAAGCGTAATGGGCGTCCGGATCGAGGCCGGTCTTGAAGCGGTCGTCGGGATAGCCAGATACGAAGATCACCTTTAGATCGGGGCGGGTCTTGCGCATCTCCGTCAGCATCGTCGGGCCGTCCATCTCCGGCATCACCACGTCGGACACAACGATGTCGATCGGTTGTGTCTCGGCCGCGAACACCTCAAGAGCCTCCACGCCGGTGGTCGCCTCAAGCACCTCGTAACCCTGGCGCTTCAAGGCGCGGACAGCGAAGTTGCGAACCGAGTCCTCGTCCTCGACGAGCAGGACACGGCCGGTGCCGGTCAGGTCGCGGGAACGCTCTGGCTTCGGTTGCTGCGGCTGAGGTCCGGTGGCCACCGCGGGTTCAGGGATGTGGCGGGGGAGATAGACTCGGAAGGTGGTGCCCTTGCCGGGTGTCGATTCGGGGAAGATGTAGCCGCCGGTCTGCTTGACGATGCCATAGACGGTGGAGAGGCCGAGACCCGTGCCCTTGCCTACATCTTTCGTCGAGAAGAACGGCTCGAAGATCTTGGCCATCACCTCCGGGGTCATGCCGGTGCCGGTGTCCTCGACCTCGATCAGCAGATACTCACCCGGCTGCACCGACTGAGAACGCAATTTCAGGGATTCACGCTCGGTGACGTTACGCGTCTTTATGGTGAGCCGGCCGCCGTTCGGCATGGCATCCTTGGCGTTGACGGCCAAATTCATGACCACCTGACTGAATTGGGTCCGATCCGCCTTGATCAGCCAGAGATCGCGGCCGGTGACGAGCTTGAGGTCGATTTTTTCGCCGATGAGACGGCTCACGAGCACTGACAGATCCGTCAGCACTTCGCCCAGGTCGAGGACCTCAGGCATGAGCGTCTGACGGCGAGAGAAGGCGAGGAGCTGACGCACGAGACCCGCGGCCCGGCTCGCCTCCTTCTTGATATTCATGATGTCCTTGTGGGCCGGATCGAAGGGGCGATGGGTCTGCAGCAGCAGATCCGAGAACCCCAGGATGGCCGTCAGCACGTTGTTGAAATCGTGCGCGATGCCACCGGCAAGCTTGCCCACAGCTTCCATTTTCGTGGATTGGGCGTACTTCAGCTCGAGTGCCTTTTGCTCCGTCGCATCAATGGCGTAGAGCATCGCTGTCTCGCCCGGTTGACCGTCGCGCACCGGGGCAAGGTACAGGCGTCTCGTGAACTGCTTCTCGGGCCCGAAGGAGATCTCGATCGGTGCTACCGGCGTGCGGCCGACGATCACTTCCTGCACGGCGGTGTCCATCGCCTTGAGCGCTTCGCTGTCGTCCGCCTTCTCGAGGAGGGCGTGGACATTACCGACAGGGCCCAGGCCCACATCGAAGAACATGCGCGCGAACGCCGCGTTGACGGAGAGGATGGCACCGTCGCCGCCAAGGGTCGCGATGCCGAACGGCGCGGAGTGGTACAGACGCTCGAAGCGCGCCTCGCCGCCGGCGCCGGGAACAGAGAGGCCAGAGGCGGGACGAGCGAGCAGGAGAGCAGTGAGGTCGACGCCGCGCTCACTGTTGCCGCCCAGGCGGGCGACGACATCGACCGGGATCCCAACGCCATCCTCGCGAACGAGATCGAGCTCGAGACGCACGATCTCACCGGACGATTGGGCCAATGCGGCGCGAAGCAGCGCATCTCCATCGCCGGCGATGACATCGGCGAGCGCGAGCTCGCGCGATCGGGCGGCCTCTGCTTCGAGGCCGAGCCAGCTGGAGAGCGTCGGGTTGAGATGGGAAATGCGTCCGTCGAGGCTCGCGCCGAGCAGCCCGACAGGCAAGGACTCGTAGCGACCGATCTCGGACTCAAGGCTTCTGATGGCTTCAGCCTCGCTGGCGCGGTCGCCAGAGATGTCGGCGATCTGCCAGAGGCACGTCGCGCCCGAGAAGCGTCCCGCGGCCTGGGGCCCGACGGGGCGGACCGACACCCTCAGCCAACGTCCAGCGCGGTCGCGCGTTTCCAGATCGCGAACACGAAACTCCTCGCTACGGATCTCCCCGAGTTCCGCTGCGCGGATAAGCCGGAAAATGCACTCGGCCGCGAGCGGTTCGCCGGCGAACGCTTCCTCGAGACTGCGCGGCTCGCCGTCCTGGTCGGCGCCCGCCATTTGGCGATAGGCAGCGTTGGCGTAGGCGATGCCGCCGTCGCGGCGCGTGATCAACAGACCATTCTCAAGGGCATCGACGGCGGTGGCAGCCAAACCGCCGTCGGCCTCGGCGTCCGCACCTATGCGAATGTGTCCGGCAGCCAATCCGAACAGGAAGAAGCTGCCAATCATGCCGAGGATCGACAGAATGGCGAGCAGGATCGGATCGCCGGCCCGTGCGGAAACGAGCACGAGGGCCCCGAGGCCAAACGCCGTCAGGATGGCCAGAACGATGAAGAGAAGCCCTATCCCCGGTGCCGGCTCGGGGGCGGATTGCCCCATGGGAGCGTCGGGGGTGCGCACGTCAGTCCCGATCATGCGCAGAGTCATAGACTGATTCTGAAATCGCAAAACGAAGTGCAGGACTTCGACCACAGAAGAGTACAGCACGCGAACCGAACCCACTTCGTTCCCCCGCAAATTCCACGCTGGGCGTCGCCGCCTCGATAACGTCAACAACTCGATCATTAGAGTTAAAAGTGCGCTAAACATCTGCTAACGACGCGCGGACTGGGCAGCAATTTCGTCGTGAGCGATTCGCTGCCCGAGCGAGGACATCGAACGATGGTCGACCTTCTGCTCTACGTGCTCTTCTTTGCGTTGCTCGTTCTGGCGGTTCTCGCCGGTCTGTGGATGATGCGCAGTTCCCTCGGCGGACAATCGCCTATGGTGGCTCTCTTCGGTCCGCGTCCGGACAAGCGCCTGGCCGTCGTCGAGCACGCGAGTGTCGACGGGCGGCGCAAGCTGGTATTGGTCCGCCGCGACAACGTGGAGCACCTGATCATGACCGGCGGACCTGTCGATGTGGTCATCGAGACAGGGATCGATACGACGCGCAGCGATGCTGTCGTCGTTCCGCGGTTCGGCGGGGCGGACGGCGAGGAGAGACGCGACCCGCCCGTGTTCGGGCGGCAAAACCGCAACACCGCTGCTCGCAGCGGTCAGCAGGTGGCGGAATAGAGCGCCTTCGCAGTCACGGGCGTTTTCGTCCGTGCTGCTTTCGATGGCCTCGGTCGCCTGCTGGGATGGAGCGACGCAGCCGAAGCGGCGGACACAGGATTGCCGCATTTTGGAGTGCCGAGATCGACGCGACGACACTGGGCGACCTGCGCACCGCCGTGTCTCCGTTGCGCGATCAAGAGCAACATCTTGCGATGTCCGAGGGCAGACTTTGAGCATTCCGTCCAAGCTGGCCGCGTGCCTGCTGATTCTTGCCGGCCTTTGGCTGGTGATGCCAGAGTGCGGATCGGCGCAGGCGCAGTCTCCACCCGTTGCAGCGCCCGTTGCCGCACCGACCGGGCAACCGGCGCCAGCCGGGCCCAACGCGCCCGCGGCGGCTGGTGCTCCAGCGAGCACGCCTGCCGCCAAGACGCAGCCAGAAGCCGTGGGCCTGCCGCCCGAGGCGCTCGAGCCGGTGGAGCGTCTTGCGCGCAGTATCGAGGCTGCCGAGAAGTCGATACAGCAGCTGAAGCAAATCGAGGGCGAGCTGTCGCGCCTCCGCGGGGACGTCGAAAGGATCATCTACGATTCGACTGCGACGGCGGATTCTCTGAGGCCGCAACTGCAAGAGGTCGAGAAGCAGATCCAGCGTCTCGGTCCGCCACCGGGGAAGGACCAGTCGCCAGAATCGGCGACCGTGGCCGGGGAGCGCGCCCGGCTCAATGCTCTGAAGGCAGGACTGGACGGCGCGATCAAGACTGCAGAGCTCGCGTGGGTTCGTGCCAAGCAACTGATCGACCGCATCACCGTGATGCGCTATCAGCTGTTCACGCGCAATCTGTTCGAGCGACGCGACAGCCCTCTGTTCCCGGGTGTCTGGCGCAATGTTCACGAGCAGATCCCCACGATCACGGGCCGCGTCCAATACTATGGTGGCGACTGGATGACCTGGGCTGGCCGCGTCGGTGGCTGGCTCGCGGCGCTCGCGGCGGCAATCGTCGTCGTTTACGCGCTTCTCCGGCTTGTTCTCGGCCGGTTCGTCGCGCGGCGCTTGGCACGGCCCGAGGCGGCGCCCAATTTCTTCGAACGTGCTCTCAGGGCCTCGTGGATCGCGCCGCTCAAGATGGTCGCGCCAGCTGCGGCTGTCACGATGGCCTACCTAGGCCTCAGTGAGCTGGACCTGCTATTCTCGCCTTGGGAAGGGCTTGCAGAGGCGACCTTCCAAGGGCTTCTCGTCTACGTCGTGGCCTCGGGGCTACTTTCCGTCTGCTTTGCGCCGAAGCATCCCGCCTGGCGACTGATCCCCGTGGCCGACCATACGGCAAGCCGGATTCTGTTCCTTCTCAAGGCTTTCGTTGCGATCTTCGTGATCGACATCGTGCTCGTCGAGCTGGGACGTGCGGTTTATGTGCCCCTCTCGGTGACCGTGGCGCAGTCGTTCCTGACGAGCACGGCCTTTGCCCTGCTGATGGGGTGGCTGGTGTTGACGCCGTTCGTGCCGCTAACGGGAGCCGACCGGCCGGTCAACGGACATGCGTACGTGCCGCGCCCGGTGACGCTGCTCAGTCCACTCTGGATCAAGCTGCCGCTCGCGGCGACGGCGATCATGATCCTGGTCTCTTCGGTCCTAGGCTATGTCGCGCTCGGTCGGTTCGTGGCGCATCAGGTGGTGCTTACGGGCACGGTGCTCGCCGCGTGCGGTCTTCTTTATCTAGCCGTGCGGGCGGCAACGCGCGGACGCGGCGACAACCGCGATTTGATCGGGCAGACGCTCGAGACGGCATTCGGTCTGGTCGACCCCGTGAGGAGACGGCAACTCTCTCGCCTGATCGAAGTCATGGCGACGCTGGTCATCGGGACGGCTGCGCTGCCGCTGCTCATGCTGCAGTGGGGGTTCTCTGGCGCCGACATCCGCGACTGGTTGAAAGCGCTGCTGTTCGGTTTCGAGGTCGGACAGTTCCGGATCTCGCTGGCGCGGATCTTGATCGGCATCGCTCTCTTCACATTGCTTCTGTTCGTCACGCGCCTCGTCCAACGGTGGTTGCGGGATAGCGTGCTCGTGCAACCGCGTGTGGACCCGGGGATCGCCAACTCGGTCGACACGGCCGTCGGATATGTCGGCATCGGGCTGGCGCTACTGATGGCGCTCTCCTATGCCGGCCTCGACATCACGAGCCTGGCGATCGTAGCAGGTGCGCTGTCGGTCGGCATCGGCTTCGGACTTCAGTCGATCGTCAACAACTTCGTGTCCGGGCTCATTCTGCTGGTCGAGCGGCCGGTCAAGGTCGGCGACTGGATCGTGGTCGGGAACGAGCAAGGCAACGTGAGGCGCATCTCGGTGCGTTCGACCGAAATCGAGACATTCGATAAGGCGAGCCTCATCCTGCCCAACTCGGAGCTGATCACGGGGCGGGTGCTCAACTGGACGCACCGCAATCCGATGGGGCGCGCGGTCGTCAAAGTCGCGGTGGCACCGACTGCCGATCCGGATCTCGTGATTGCGCTGCTCAGGCAGTGCGTGGACGAACACCCCGATGCGCTCGAGACGCCAGCTCCGTTCATCACTTTCGACAACTTCACCGGGACAAGCCTCGAGTTCACGCTCCGGGCGGTCGTCAGTGATGTCTATACGCACGGCAGAGTGGCAAGCGAGCTACGGATCGCTGTCCTGAAGCGGTTGAGGTCGGCGGGTATCCAGCTCGCCAATCCACAGCAGGATGTGCATCTCAAGGATCTCGACTGGATCAAGACGGCGGCGGCCCGGGCGATCCAGCAGAAGGGGACCGGGAACGGTGCGCAGCAGCCTGTGTCACCAGTGGCGGACAACGAGGCATAGCGCTTCCGAACTCCTGGATTGTGGCTTTGTGACAAAGGGTTAAGAGAACGTAGCAGGCAACGGGCGGCCAGGGTCGCGTCAAAGGTGACGGTTCGGTGACAGGGCAGCGACGGCAGGACGATCCCTTTTCCCGTGCCAGCCTGCCGCAGGTCGCAAGCAAGGCCTTGTTGCGGCGGGCGGAATGTGGCATCTAGCCGCCATCGAGCGCAGGGGATACGGCTCATTCATTTGTCCCTTTCTCGACCACACCGTTCTTGCGATGCCTTCCGGACGCTCGTCCGGTTCCACGCGACGACTTACCCCCTGCGCTCCGCAAGGCCTGCGTCCACCTCTACCAAGGGTGAAGCGCGGGGCCGCAGCAAGTTGACGGAGACTTTTTTTTGCAAACCGCCACGTTCGCTGAGCTCGGTCTCAGCGCCAAGGTGCTCGCCGCGATCGAAGCTGCGGGCTATCCTGCGCCGACGCCTATCCAGGCGCAGGCCATTCCTGTCGCTGTGACAGGACGCGATGTTCTCGGCATCGCGCAGACTGGCACGGGCAAGACGGCATCGTTCGTGCTGCCCATGATCACCCGGCTCGAAAGCGGCCGGGCGCGAGCGCGCATGCCGAGATCGCTGATCCTGGCACCGACCCGCGAGCTTGCGGCCCAGTGCGCGCAGAGCTTCGAGAAGTACGGCATCAACCACAAGCTCGACGTGGCGCTGCTGATCGGCGGCGTATCCATGGATGATCAGGTGCGCAAGCTCGATCGGGGCGTCGACGTGCTGATCGCGACACCGGGGCGTCTGCTCGATCATTTCCAGCGCGGCCGGGTCATGCTGATGGGCGTGGAAATTCTCGTCATCGACGAGGCCGACCGTATGCTCGACATGGGCTTCATTCCGGATATCGAAAAGATCTGCAAGTTGTTGCCGCCGAAGAGACAGACGCTCTTCTTCTCGGCGACCATGCCGCCCGAGATCACTCGCCTCGTAGACCAATTCCTGAAGGATCCAGCCCGCATCGAGGTGGCGCGGCCCGCTACGACGGCGAAGACGATCACGCAGCGTTTCAGGTTCTGTGAAAACGCCGAGGACTGGGGCAAGCGCGAAATGCTGCGCGAGCTGCTCAGGACGCTCGACGTCCGGAACGCGATCATCTTCTGCAACCGCAAGCGGGACGTGGCGATCCTGCTCAAGTCGTTGACCAAGCACGGCTTCAATGCCGGGGCACTGCATGGCGACATGGACCAGATGAGTCGCATGGCAACGCTGGACAAATTCCGCTCGGGCGAGATCACGCTGCTCGCGGCGTCGGACGTGGCTGCGCGCGGCCTCGATATTCCGGAAGTCAGCCACGTGATCAACTACGATGTGCCTTGGCAGCCCGACGACTACGTGCATCGGATCGGCCGTACCGGTCGCGCGGGGCGGGAGGGGTTCTCGGCGACACTGGTGACGAGCGACGATATCAAGGCGATCGATGCGATTGCCAAGCTGATCGGAGAGGAGCCGCAGTGGATCGGCGAGGCGCCGGACGAGGCCGCGCTGGCGGAAGGCCGGAGCCGTAGGCGGCGCGGACGCGGCGGCGCGACGCGCGGCAGGGAGGAAGGTCGACCGGGGCGTGGCTCGCGTGAGGGACGCGAAGCACGCGAAGGAAGAGGAGAGCGGCGCGAGGTGTCGCGTCGCGTGGCGCGGCCGGAACTCGGTGATCAACCCGACATTTCGGACGATGCGCTGCCGCCGTCGCGTCGTCCCGTCAGACGCCGGGAGAGGACAGCGCCAGAGGTGCCTTCGACGATGGCAGAGCCGGTCAGGACCGATCAGCGAAACCGCGGGGAGGGTGTCCCGGAGAGAGGCCAGTCCCCGGCGCGGCGACAGGACCGTCGCGCCGAGCGGCCGGTGTCGCAGCGTTCGAGCGAGCGGCCGTCTGGTGGGCGTGCGCGACGCGATGACGAGGCGACGCCACGGGCCTTCGGGGATCATATGCCGGCATTCCTGAAGCGTCCGGTTCGCGTCAACGCGGACTGATGGAGAGGGGCGCCTCCGGCGCGTCCCGGGGGTGTCGTGCCGACTGCGCGGTGTGGCTGGAGCTTCGAGCCTAGGGGCTACAGCTTCGGTCGTCGGGGAGAACTCGCGCTGCCGATTGCCATCCGGCGATCCCTGATGCCAAGGTCTGCGCGACCGCCTTTGCGCGAGAGTCCGGCTCCCACTGGACCTCGCCAGGCGGCTAGGGGTTGGGCTCGGCCATAGGAGAGCGGCCATGTCACCTGCCGAAGCAACCGCACACATCTGGCAGCTCGGTGGCGGCCAGATGTCGGCGCTGGACGGCGTCGCGCTCAGGGGTCAGGAGCCGGTGCTGCCTTCTACGTTTGCCGTCGGCACGATGGCGCAGGCGACAATTGCGGCCAGTGCGCTTGCCGCAGCGGAGCTCTGGCTGTTGCGGACAGGGCGGCGGCAGTTGGTCGCCGTCGATATGCGCCATGCCGCGACCGAATTCCGGAGCGAGCGCTATCTGCACGTCGAGGGGCAGCCGGAGCGGCGCATCTGGGACAAGGTTGCCGGAGTCTATCGCGTGGGCGATGGACGCTACGTGCGTGTTCACGCCAACATGCCACACCATCGCGAGCGTACGCTGCGATTTCTAGGGGCCGAGTACGACCGGGCGAGCGTCGAGGCGAAGCTGCAGAACTGGTCCGGCGAGGCGCTGGAGACCGCGGCCGCCGAGAATGGCATGGTGATCACGATGATGCGCTCGCCGGAGGAATGGCGTGCCCATCCGCATGGTCGGGCTGTGAGCCAGCTTCCGCTCTACGAGATCATTCGTATCGGCGAGGCGCCTCCGAGGAAGCGCGAAGCGGGTCACCGGCCCCTCTCAGGAATCCGCGTGCTGGATCTCACACGCGTGATCGCGGGCCCCGTCTGCGGGCGGACTCTCGCTGGCCACGGGGCGGACGTCATGTCTGTCACGGGGCCGGGGATTCCCGATGTGGAGTCCCTGATCATGGACGGGGGACGCGGAAAGATCCGAACCGAGATCGATCTCGCACAGGAAGCGGGAAGGGGGACGCTAAGGGCGCTGGTTCAGGAGGCCGACGTCTTCGTGCAGGGCTACCGGCCTGGCGCGATCGCCGCCAAGGGGTTCTCGCCGGAGGCACTGGCGGAGCTTTCGCCAGGCATCGTATGCGTCTCGCTGTCGGCCTGGGGACACGAGGGGCCTTGGGCCGGCCGTCGAGGTTTCGACAGCCTCGTCCAGAATGCAAACGGGCTCAACGAGGCCGAAGCGAGGGCCGCCGGGGTCGAAGGGCCGAGGGAGCTGCCGTGCCAGGCGCTGGATCACGGATCGGGGTTCCTGATGGCGACCGGCGCGATGATGGCGCTCAAGCGGCAGGCCGAGGAGGGCGGATC
The DNA here is from genome assembly GCA_041397805.1 of Hyphomicrobiaceae bacterium. Taxonomy (GTDB): domain Bacteria; phylum Pseudomonadota; class Alphaproteobacteria; order Rhizobiales; family Hyphomicrobiaceae. The sequence continues at coordinate 96,324 of JAWKWD010000015.1, read as the reverse complement.
GTGGCTTGTCCGGGTGTCTCTGGCTCAGACAGGGGAGTGGCTTTGGAAACTTGGCCGGCTGCCGGCTGAAGCGCTCAAGACAGCCGATCCCAGCCGAGATGATGTGGGCGATCTCCTCGAGAGCTCGGTCTCTGGCTTCGGCGCGATGACAGCGGTTCGACATGCGGGATACCTGTCCGAGACGCCGACCGGGTTCGCCCGGCCGTCGATGCCGCTCGGCAGCCACGCCGCACGGTGGCCAGAAAGAGCAGCCTCGTAAGACATCGTTAAGGGGCGAACGGTAGCGTGATCTCGTCAGCCGCGTGTCGGCGCCTTCGTCCCCATTACGACGGGCATTTTCATGGCCTTCGGAAAGCGCGCCACGGCGCCAGCAAGCTCTTCTGTGTCCGTAGTTGGCCCCCAGCAGAGCACGGTGTCGCTCGACCGACTGGACAGGCTACGTGACGGATTGATGGCACTTCTGGCGACTGCGCAAAAAATCGCGGACGCGGTGCGCGATCAAGGCCAAGTGCCGGTTCCCTTGCTCGCGGACGAGACAGATCCGGAAGCCGGGCCATTCGTCCTGAAGGGTTTCGCCGAGCATTTCATCCGGCGCTCGAGAAGCGGACTCGGGCACGTCATCTATGCCTATCGGCGACCGGATGGGGACGGCACGATCGATCCCAACGCTCAGTTCCATCTGCAGCAAATGCTCGGTGAGCTGCTCTCATTCAATCTCTACTGCCAACGTGCCGAAATGGACGAGGCACTGGCCGTGGCGTTGCAGGCGCCGGACGTGGCTCTCCGGATCGATAGCATGCTCGCCAAGCTGGCGTTCTTCGCTGCCTTTTTCGACAACATGATCGCGCTTCTTCCGAAAGAACGACATTCCACGGCGGAAGATCTCGAGCAGCGGCTGGCGAACATCGAGCGACATTTGCTGATGGCCAGAGACAAGATGTTCAGCCCTCAGGACTTCGAGCAGCACCTGCCGTCGATCGAGTGGCCTTTCGTGGGAGTCGAGGTTGCTTTCGCACCTCACGACGACGACTATTTCATCAACTGCGTCTATTTCCCGGCGGAGTACGCCAAGCTGCTGTTGGAAGCTCAGCAGAACATGAACGGGCACCTCGACGCCGTCGCCTGAAAAAGCCATCCGGTAAAGGCTGCGACGAGACGGCGGCGGCGATTTGCGTCACTGCTCGTCCCCAGCCCGTCGTGCCACGATGCGCCGACGGGGCAAGATGTGCCCGCGTGGCGATGTCCTGCCGATCTCTCAGGGGACCTGGATGGCCCGGCTCAATATCAACGGGAAAACGCTCAACCTCGATATCGACGGCGAGAAGCCTTTGCTCTGGGCGTTGCGGGAGGAGGCGGGGCTCACGGGCACGAAGTATGGCTGCGATGTCGGAGTATGCGGCGCCTGCCTCGTCCATATCGACGATGTGGCGGTGAAGGCGTGCGCGGTCGCGGTCGGAAGTCTGGGGCCGCAGCAAAAGATTGTTACCATCGAGGGGCTCTCGACGGACGCTTCGCATCCGGTGCAGAAGGCTTGGCTCGAGCTGAACGTGGCGCAGTGCGGCTATTGCCAAAGCGGAATGATCATGGCGGCTGCGGCATTGCTGAAGGCGAAGCCTGCTCCGACCGACGCCGATATCGACGCGGCAATGAGCAACATCTGCCGTTGCGGCACGTATCAGCGGATCCGGGCGGCTATTCACGCGGCAGCCCAGGGCGCGGGAAAGAAGCCGCCCAAGCAAGAGTAGACTGGGCATCGAGTCCGGTATTGCGAGGCTGGTCTTGGGAGCGTGCGAGGCCGTTCGCGTCCCGCCACCCGCGCGGCCCTGATCAGGCGGACGCAGTGGGGATTGTCGCGAACTCGCGCACCCATGCCTCTGGTATGCGCCCCATGCGGTGTTGCACGGCCTCCGCCTGACTACGGCACAGCTCTCGCATATGGGCCCGCACGGCAGGCGGCAAGGCCGCTTGCTGGCTTCGATTGAAGCGCCGACCGAGCTCCGGAAAGTCAGCCGGGTCGAAGCTCGTGCCGATAAACTGGCAAACCTGCTTCAGCGCGGCGAGGCGATCGGCGTGCATGTCCTCGTAGAACAAGGCCAGCGTCTGCTCGCTGCGAAAGACACGCGTCATGTCGTCGAGTGTCTGGGCATAATCGGCAAGCTCGCCGAAGCGGGGCTCAGAGAGCATGGCGGCTATCGCGTCGGTGGACTGGCGGTTGGCGTCGAGCCCACGGGATCGGCACTGGTGAAGAACCTGGCTCCAGAGCCGATCGACCGGATTGCGCATGATGAAAATGACGCGCGCATCAGGCGCGAGGCGCTTGATGTGGCCGAGGCCTTCCTCACCCAATATCGCGTATTCGGGTGTGATCTCGCCAGCGAAGGTGGCATTGCCGCGGTGCTTGAAGAGGCGACGATACCAATCATCGTCGATCGGCGAGGACATGTAGTCCCGCCACCAGGGGCGCTGGGCCCGGTATTCGCCGTAGCGAGACCACTGCGTCCACATGCGCTGGAAGTACTTGCGATAGCGAGAGCGACGCTTCTTCTGGGAAAGGTGTTGCGTGAGCCCGCGCGTGTGGTCGAAGTAATGGATCTCCTTGACCGGCGTCACGAAGACGTCGGGGTGCGACGCCAGCATGCGCGCGAGCCATGTCGTGCCGGATTTCTGGGCGCCAATGCCGACGAAGTAATTCTCGATGCCGTTCGTGGTCACGGTCGCTAATCCCCGCTGGTCGTCCGCCGGCCCCAGAGACGTTGATTAGCGGGCCCCATTCGCACTGACAACGGTCAGTCGAACGGGGACGGGGGAGAAGTCCGATCGGGGTGCGGCGGGATCGTGTCTGCAATGCGCAAACCGATGTGACGCCGCCATGTCATTCCCACGTGCACTGCATTGGGGACGATGCATTGCGCCAGCCAGGAGATCGGCTGAGGAACTTCGCTCCTGGCAAACTAATAGCGGAACTGCTCGGACAGAATGCGCTCGTCCAGGTTGTGGCCCGAGTCGAACAGCATGAGAATGTCGATCTCATCAGCCTCTTCGACCGAGATGCGAACGACCGAGCGCGTTTCCACGTTGTCAGCCACGGCACTTACCGGGCGCTTTTCAGCCTCGAGCACCTCGATCTCGATGTGAGCTGCTGCCGGCAACAGGGCGCCGCGCCAGCGGCGCGGGCGGAATGGGGAAATGGGGGTCAGTGCGAGCAGCCGCGCATTGATGGGCAGAATAGGGCCGTAAGCGGACAGATTGTATGCCGTCGACCCGGCGGGCGTCGCGACAAGCAAGCCATCGCAGGCAAGCTCTTCGAGACGCACCTTGCCGTCGACGGAGATGCGGAGCTTGGCGATCTGGTGCGTTTCGCGAAAGATCGAGACCTCGTTGATGGCCAGGGCGGAGTGCGTCCGTTCCTCGCTGTCGAGCGTTGTCATGGAAAGGGGATGAATGCGGCTCAACTCGGCCCGCTCGAGACGCTCGAGGAGATTGTCCGCATGGTACTCGTTCATGAGAAAGCCGACGGAGCCCCGGTTCATGCCGTAGAACGGGACGCGGTCGTGCATGTGACTCTTCAGGGTCTCGAGCATCAGGCCGTCGCCACCGAGCGCTACGATGACGTCAGCCTTAGACACACCGGCATTGCCATAAATGGCCGACATCTCCTCAAGCGCGGCCTGGGCCTCGGGCGTATCGCTGGCAACGAAAGCGATCCGCTCGAATCTGGGGCTGGACTTTGGCATTATCGGGCATCCGGATCTGCCCGGGTGACCAGGCGCTAAGTTCCTCGGCGCGGAGACTATTGCAGTGCCAGAAATCGAGATGCGAGTAAACGTCGAGCAGACGGCTAACGGGAGCAACACGGTGCCGGGCGCGGTGCTCGTCTATGCGACTTTCCCCGATGTCGAAACGGCCGAGTCGATTGGTGCCGCGCTGGTCGAGGCGAGGCTGGCGGCCTGCGCCAATGTATTTCCAGGCATGCGCTCGACTTATCGCTGGCAGGGAAAGATCGAGCACGACACGGAAGCGGCCGCCTTCCTGAAGACGCGCCCGGAGCTGGTGCCGCGCATCGTCGGATGGTTGAGGATCGCTCACCCCTACGTCAACCCGGCGGCGGTCGCGATCCCGTGCGTCAGCGGGTCGGCGGACTTTCTCGCGTGGATCGCCGCCGAGACCGAGCCAGCGCGTTGCGGCTGAGCGTGGGCTGCTGCCCTAGCGGCCGAGGAAGATGCGACGGAGCAGGCTCCAGCCCCATCGCATGACGACGAGGCGAATGAGCCATCCGAAGATGCCGCGATTGCCGAAGCCCAGTGCACTGCCAATGACGCTACGCACGACGGACCAGAGGCCGTTGCCACTGCGGTCGCCTGCCGGCAAGCTGCCTCCCCGGCGCAGGATGTCGGACAGATCACCATAGGGATTGTCGGCGGGACGTCGCTCGCCCGACCCAGGCAGTGGAAAAGGAAACGGAAACGGGAAAGGGTTCGCGCCGCCGCCTCGCGTGGGGGCAGTGTCGATCTCGCTGTCGGACGCCGGAGGGATTGGCGGCATGGGATAGCCGCCAGGGGGTGGGCCTGACTTCGGCAGGTCGAAACCAGACCCTGTGCGCGGGCGGTCCTGGTCGTCGGAAAGCTCTCCTCCTCCGCTTGGCCAAGGCAGCTCGAAACCTCCCGGTCTGCGAGAAGGGTGGACGGGAGCGGAGGGCGCGGGGCTGTCGTCGGCGGAACCGGGGATGGGAGGCATCGGGTAGCCGCCTGCAGGAATGTCCGATCTCGGCAACTCGAAGCCTCCGCCGTCACCCATCGTGCCGCCGGTGTCGAAGCCGCCGCGACGCCGCGGAGAGGTCTCCGACCTCGATGTGTCGCCGCCCTGCCCCCCCGGGATCGGCAGGCGCGAGAGGATGTCGCCCAAGCCACCCTTGGCGTACCTGGCGATGGCACCCATTACCCATTGCGCCAGGATCGGCAGCAGCATTTCGATTATGCTGGTCCCAAGACCCGAGGCCTGAGCCGTGCGTGCGGCTAGCACTTCGGCCTTCTCTTGCGAGCCCATGACGTGGGCGAGGATGGCCTGACCATCGGCGACCACGCGCGGGTCGGTCCAGGATGCGGGCGTCTCGAGGATGTACTCGTGGTGACCGTGTCCGAGAGCGCCTATGAAGTCGGCCAAGCCGCCGCGCGACAGCGTGTTGCGCTCGATGGCTCGGGTCAGTTCCGGCAATGCAGCATCGACCGCCGCGCGCGCTTCGGCCTCGGTGATGCCGAGTGTCCGGGCAAGGTTGCGATACGCGGCGCCCGACTGTGCCTCTTCGATGATCTGCAACACCTGCATTGCCTTCTCCCGCCTTTCGCGGCTTACCGCGTGCGACCTTATCGATCGCGTGACGTCGGTCAATTCGATCGGACGACAGGACTTAACGACTTCGTCGGGCGGCCCCACGGGCCGCCTCGGTCGATCGTCGGTCAGGCGTCGATCAGGAGAAGGTTCCTCGGCCCGCTCCGGCCGGTCGTCGGGGTCAGCGGCGAGCGGTCGTCTCCGGACGGCCGGCGCGGAGTTGATCCAATTTTGCCTGGACGGGCTGGTATCGACGCCAGCCCGGCACGGGGGCCGCGAGGTTCACGTTCTTCCACGCGGGATGAAATGGGGGCTTCTGGAGTTGAGGCAACTTGTTGAAGATGTAGTCGACAAACTTGACCATGCGCGGATAGCGCTGCGCACCGGGCTGCCAGTTATAGACGGCGAGAACCGCCGGCACCGCGATGGTGGACACCTTCTGTCCGCTCGGGATGAGCTTGGGATAGTCGGCACTCTCGAGCGTTGCCGGCAGATAGAGATCCTCCAACTCCTTCGTGAAGGGCACGGAGAGCAGCTTGAAGCCTTTCGGCCAATCGCGCTGGGCGATCCCACCCACGGGTTTCGCCGTCACCCATACGGTCGCTGCATACTTTTCGCTCGTCCGAATGTCGCGCATGACGTCGGGATGGCGATCGTAACGCTCAACGACCTTGATGCCGAGGCGGCGGAAGACGATTGGACCAGTGTAGGCCGCCGCGGTGCCCTTGCTGTTGAAGTTGACCCACTTGCCGGCAAGATCCTTGATCGAATTGATCTCGGGGCGCGCGAATATCTGCAACTCCGACGGAAACAGGCTCGCGATATAGTGGACCTTGTTGAGCACGTTGGGTACGCGCTCGACCTCGTGGAAATGCAGAAGCGTGTCACCATAGACGATGGCGGCGTCGATGCCGCGGAGCTGCAGCAGGTCGACGAAGTTGTCGAAGATGCCGCGGGTAACGACGGGCAGAATCCGCATGCTGTCAGCGTCGTTCAGCGCTCGTGCCAGCTCGGCCCCGAAGCGGAGTGGCGCGCCCTCGGGGAGGCCTGCGGCAAGACCGATGGTGAACTGATTGATCCGGTTCTTCCCTGTCTCGCCCCAGCGATCGGCCTGAGCCTTTGCCGGGCCGGTCATCCAGACAGTGCCTGCCGCAACCAGAAGTGCCGTCAGGCTTCGGAAACTCTTACGCATACGCTCTCTCCCCACCAAAGATGAAACGATTGCCGTGTCCCGTCACTCGGCCGACAGGCGCTTCAGGCGCTCGGCTGCGGCGGACGAGCCGAGTGCGGCGGCACGCTGGTACCAGCGGCGAGCAAGGGCAGCGTCGGCGGTCACCCCCATGGCCCCGAGCGTCGGAAGCACCCGTGTGTCAAAGGTCTCGCCGAGAAGGAGAGCGGCATCCGCGTTGCCGTTGTCGCTGGCGCGCTCGAGAAACAGGCGGGCGCTGGCGAAGTCGCCGTTGGCGAGCAGTTCTCTCCCGCGTTGCAGGTAGCGCAAGCCATCAGCGGGATTGCCAGTTATGTTGAGCGCCTTACGTCGTTTTTGCTCCTCGACCGCCGCGGCCTGCCGCAGCTCCTCGGCCTTTCGGGCGGCCTCCGCCTCGGCGCGTCGCCGGTCTTCCTGCTCGGCTGCGGCCTTGGCTTGTCGCTGTTCCTCGGCCTTTCGGGCGGCCTCTTCCTCGGCGCGTCGGCGGTCTTCCTGCTCGGCGGCGGTCTTGGCTTGCCGCTGCTCCTCTGCCTTTCGGGCGGCCTCTGCCTCGGCGCGGCGAGCCTCCGCTTCGGCAGCGAGTCTCTGACTGTGTGCTGCCGCCTCCGCTTCGAGGCGCTTCTTGTGTGCAACAGCCGCTGCCTCAAGCTCTGCGCGCAGTGCCGCCGCTTCCTCCTCGATGCGCTTGCGAGCTTCCTCGACCGCCCGGCGGGCTTCCTCCTCGGCTGACTGTTGCTGGTCGGGGGCTTTAGACGGCGCACCGGGCAAGCGTCGCTCGTCGACAAATGCTGGACGATGCGGCACGCTCGAGGCCGCGGTCTGGGCTGCGACTGGATCGATAGAGGCGGCGAGGCAGAGGGCAGCCAAGCTTACGAGAAAGCTCGACGAAAGCTCGTAGCGGATCATTGCGTGCTCTTTCTCAGGCGGTCGATGTCCTGGTCGACGCCGCGACATCCGCCGCGCGCCTTTGCCTGCTCGAGAAGGGAAAGTGCCTCCGAGGTGCTCCGGGGACCGCCGAGGCCGTTCTCTGCGAGCGAAGCCAGGAAACACAAAGCCATGGGGTCTCCCTTGGCTGCAGCGAGCTCCCAAAGAATGCGGGCCGATGCGTAGTCGGGCGCCTCGGTGTCGGGCGAAGCGTAGAGCGTGCCGAGCTGGCTCAAGGCCCAAAGGAGGCGGCTATCGCCAAGGCCGAGAGACAACGCTTTGCGTAACCAGAACTTGGCCTCCTTCCTGTCCTTGGCGGTTGGATCGTACAGGCTACGGTCCGCGCGCTTGAGAGCCTCGTCGAGCGAGACGCCGGCAGAAGAGTGCCCGAGCGGCGACGTGGCCGGGACTGCGAGGATTGCGGCCAGACGGGGCGCCGCGAAGGCTCCGGTCCGGTCGCCTGACGGAGGCGTCACGCTCCGCGGTGTGGTCGCCGCGAGTCGCAACGTGCCGGGGTCCGGTGAGATGCGAGGGATCGCCAAGAAGAGAGCACCGGCAATCAGACCGCCGAGCGCAAAGGCCACGGTAGCAATGGGCCAAATCGATCGCCGTTCGACGGGTGGTGATGCGGCGGAACCCGCCGAGTGGGTGACGGGCGCGACGCGGGCTGGCCCGATCGACGTCTGCGGCGATGAGGTGGCCGGCTTGGCCGGCGGGGGAGCGGAAGCTGTTAGCTTGGCCGGCTTCAGAATGGCTGCTTGTGGCGGCACCGCGACTGGCGACTTGGTACTTGCGGGATGGGCAGCGGTCTCTGCGGCCGATTTGGGTGGCACCTTCAGACCTGATAGCGCCTCGACGGGTGGAAATGCGGCTGCAGAATTCCCCTCGGTGCTCGCTGGCTTTTCCCGGGAGGGGGTCAGGCTGGACAGGGCCTCGAAGGCGGATTTGGGCGCGGGTGCTGCGATGGGGGCGGTTGCGCGCCGTGCCTGCTCCTCTGCCTGCGCTTTTGCGTCCGCCTCCATGCGTTCCCGGGCCGCCGCATTATTGGCCGCTTCGGCGACCGCCTTGGCGGCCAACTCGGCTGCGCGCTGCTCGCCGGTCAAGACGACGGCCGAGCGCCGCGCTGGCTTGATGACCGGAAGGTTCGGCCAGCGCAGCTCGGCTTTCGCGCCGATTGCCGGAACGGTGATCTTGACCGGCGTCCCAGGTAGGAGGGCTTCGGCCTGGACCACCTCGGCGCCTATGACGAGATCGACGCCGTCGCTGGTGATGCGCTGGGCCTGCGGCTTCAATTCGCCGATCGGCCAGCCAGCAGGCGGCGGGGTGGTCTCGTCCATGTCCAGAGGTTCGATGCGGAAGGTCGATCCCGGTGGAAGAAGCGCGACCCCGGTAAGTCGCAGAAGGGCGCGGCCCTCGCCTCCGGTCTCGGTGTCGCGTAACACGCTGATGCTCACCTCGGTCACGGGGCTGCCTCCAGGTTCTCGAGAGACGCAAGCAGGCCGGCCAACTCACGCGCACGGTTGCGGCTGCCGCTGAAGGCCAGCGATGCGATGTTGGCGGCGACCAGATTGCGAAACGCGGTTCCCCAGCTGGTGGCAAGGGAACGTCTGCGATGTCCGTCCAGAGGCCACACTGCTGGGCTCTGCCATGGCGACGAAGCACGCAACGGCGAGGCAACAGGCGCAGCGAGAGAGGTCACGGCAGGGTGGATGAATGGTCCGGTCGAGCCGGGAGCTTTGCGTGGAACAGCTTGCTCGCGCGCCCAGACGGGGGCGGGATCGAGCGAGAGACGTTCCAGATAGTTGTTGATCACGACGCGGCCTGCGCTCACCACGACGCGGTGGTCGACCTCTGTTGCGCCGGAGGCCATGACTTGGCTCAGCACGGCTTCCAGCCTGGTCTCGAGACCGCACCGATCGGCACCGATCAGAATCTCATCAACCAAGCGGTGGAAGAGGGAGCGTGGAAGGCCTATTTCCTGGGCGAGCCGAGCTGAACAGGCCCGGTCGTGCAGGACGGCCGCCCATGTGTCGATCGAGGTGCGCGCGAGAGCCCGTAGGTCCTGACGGGCAGCGACCGCCGACGTCGCAGCTTCGGACCCCGCCGGGGCATGAAACGAACCAGGTGCCACTGTCGCTCTTCGCAGATTTTCGCGGTTGCCCGCTTCGCGAGGGTGGAGGCAGATCTGCCGGCTCGCCGTCCGCAGTACATCGTCGCTGACGGTCAGTGCCGCCAGGAGGTGCCCCAATCGATGGCGCCGTGCGAAGGCGCCTATGCGATGCTCTATGACGGCTGCGGCGCGGCGGCGCCTCTCGAGAGCGGCGTCGTCGGCCGTACCGATGCCGACCACGTCAAGGTGGGCGCGCAGTGCTCGCCGGGTCTCGGCCAGGGCGCGGCGCAGCTGGTGGAGCTTCTCGTCGGTCGTGGACGTTGCTGCGGCCGCGCGAGCCAAGCGGGCGAAACCTCCGTCCGGGCCTACGAGCGCGCGCTCGAGCAGGTCGCTCTCATGCGGCAGTTGACAGAAGTGTCCGAGGCCCTCCGAAGCGCGGACCATCAAGTGACCGCCGAGGCGGCGGTCGTGCGGCGCCGCCGGGACGCGATGCGGGGCCGCCGGCGAAGATGCCTGGGGCAGCTCGGCCGGCTGGCAGAGGAAGACATTCGAGAACGGCTCGCCTGGAATCCACTCGGGCATCCAGCCGTGATCGCCGCCGACCGATTCCCCGAGAGCGCGGGCCAGTCGCTCTCGCCATTCATCCGCTCGCTGTTCGAAGTCCTGCGGAGCGCTGGATTCGCCGAGGTCAGGCGTGCGCAGGACGGCCACGAAAAGGCGGCAGTGCGATGTCTCACGGTCGGCAGGAGTCGATCCGTGTGCGAGATCGATCCAGTCGATGAGAAGGGGTGCGAGGCTGTCGTCGGCATCGGTGCCGGGATCGATGGCGACGATCAAGCTGGTTATCGCGTGACGGCGACAGGCCCGCTCGAAGAGGTAGCGCGCCTTGGACCGGGCGAAGATGTCCATCAAGGGCTCGGTACCGTCCGGGGCTCCGGCTTCGGGCTTCAACGCTGCCAAGGCAGGCTGCGAGCGTTGGGCCGCGGGAGAAGGGAAGACTAGCAGATCAGCGGGGCTGTCCGGCAGCGGGGAAGCGGGAAGTGGCAGCGTGGCCTCGGCCAGAATTGCTGCCAGAACGGCGCGGGGCAGGGTGGTCTGATGGCCGAACCGGCCAACGACCCGTACCGGCTCGTCGGCGTCGTCGCCGAGGCCGTGCAAAGTCCGGCACGCGAGAACACTCAAGGGATGCGATGCTGGCCAACCCAAACCGTGGGCGTTCTGGAACACGGCCTCGCGCGGACAGAAAACGGCGTTTGCGAAACCGACTCGGGAGAGCGCCTCGGCGAGGCGGTGGGCGATGCGCGTGAGGCCGGCATGCTCGCCCCACAGGATGGCCAGCACACCGAGCCGCGCGGCAAGCGGGAGGTGGGCCGCCACTGCGGACAGGTCGTCCCAGTAGCTGCTCGCCGAAAGTGCATCGAGCGCCGGGACGTCCGGGAGCGCGGACGCCAATGCGAAGCGGAGCTCGTCAACGTCGCCTGGGGTGAGGCCAGCCACCACCGCTGCGGAAAGGGCTTGGCCGGCGTCGGCGAAGACGGTTGCTAGCCGGTCGTGGTCAATCGACGCGAAGCGCGCGCCTGGATCGAGCTCGAAGCGGACTTTGGCGAGAATTGCGGCGATATCAGCCAAGCCGAGCAGGCGCGCCGACAGGGGGAACCCCTCAGGCGCGCCGGTGGTCCCGGCGAGCGCGAAGCGGAGGACGGGGCCTGCTCCGCCAGCACTGTCACCAGGCATGGCGGCGGCGACGGCCGAGGCTGTATCCCGTGTTCTCGCTGCCATTGTGCGTGGGCGCTCACCTTCTCCCAGGAGACCGCCGAGAACTGTCTGCCGATCGATCCCGCTCGACATCAGGACGCCAAGAGCCGGGGTGTCGTCGAGCGCTCTCTCGACAAGGTCGAGCTCGACAGAGGCAGCAGACAGGGCTCGCCGTGCCAGATTCAAGGGGAGGTCGAGGTCCCGCTGTTCTCGCAGCCAGGCAGTGATCGAAGTGATTTGCTCGGATGTCTGGCGAAGACCCAATGCCAACCTGTGCCGCGGGGTCATGGGGCACCCGATTGCGGTCTGGCGCGGTCAATGGACCGACGAGCATTGCGACCATTGCCGTCTGCCAACCTGCTTCCGGAGACTGCCGGGTGGACGGCGCCGATGTCGCGAAGCCCTGCGCTCTCGATGGCGAGGCTCGGCGCTGCGTGCGGATCCGGTGGAAGAAGCGAGATGCCGAGGCTGCCCAAGGCGGTGCTCGCTGCCAGGGCGGTGCCGACCAGTGGAACGAGGCGAAGAGCCACCGCGTGTCTGGAAACCGCGGGTGGCGGCAGGAGCCCCTGGATAAGACCGATCGGACGAGAACTCAGATCGACGATGCGGTGAGGCGCGAGCGGCAACCTTGCGTGCAGCACCTGCTTGAGTGCCGCAAGGTCGGCAAACGGACCAGTCAGTAACAGGATGTCACACTGGCGCTCCATGACGACGTCGGAGACGCGCTCCAGGAGAGGCTCGAGGTGTGAGGCCATGAGGCGGGCAAGACGGCGCGGCAGGATTGCAACGTCGACTTCAGCGAGGCGGAAGCCGCGAGCACCCTCATCGGTGGCGCGGCTTTCTATCATCGCCGCGAGCGGCTCGAGGCGGCCCCCGCCCCGGGCGACGAGCGAGGCCAAGGTGAAGCGGTGCAATCCCCGAGCCATGGGCCCAAAGTCAATATCGCGCGCGACATCGAGCAGGGCTTCTGCGGCTGGCTCGAGGATCGCATGGCGGACTCGGGGTGCGAAATTGGGATCGAGTGCGGCGTCGCCGAGGAGAAACTCGTCTACGAAGTCATTCGGACGAGAATGGTGGGCCGCCTGGAGCGCATCGCGGATCGACCGAAGGACAACGTCGCCCAAGATGAGCTCGACCAGGCTTGCAGCCGAAATGGAGCCTCGGTCTGCGACGGACAGGCGGGGGCGAATGCCGTGCTCGTCGTCGAGTTCGTAGTCAACAACTGCGAATGACGTTGCCGCGGCGCAGATATCGAGCGAGGCGATGCTGATTCCCTTTCGGCTGGCCGTCACGCCATCGCCGCCTTGGGCCAGGCTTACGAACTGGCGAATGTTGCCGGCAAAGCCGTTCTGAACCTCGTCGTGAAGATAGACGAGCTGAGCCGAGAGACTTGCGTCGAAGCCGAGAGCAGCCTGCGGTTTGGCGGGCGTGACGGGTGAGCCGGCCGCAGGCCAAGCGTATCCGTTCCAGACCAGCTCTATGGCACCAGCGACGCGCTCCAGCAGAAGCCGGCGTTCGTTTTCGTCCGCGTCGGAGGGGCAGGCTACGACCACCCTGCGGAGGCTGCGGACCTCATGCTGATGGCCGCCCTGTGAAGTCCGATTGATCTCGGAGAGGGTGTGCAGGATCAACTCGGCGATGAACATCGAGAGGAGCGACGAGGCCGAGAAGCGGGGCCGCATGGCGGGTGGAATGCCGCTGGCCTGCTTCGTGATAACGCGTCCGTCCTCGGCGAGTTGGGCGAGGATCTCGCCGGCGACAGCGGGGCCGGGTGTGGAGCCGAACCGGTCGTCACGGCTCGTGCGCCAGAAGGTCGGGTGCGCCTCGAGGTCGTCGAGCGACGACCGCAGCTTTCCCAGACCAGTGATGCCAGGGACGGCACTCGCACGGAGAGAAAGGCGGGCCGCCTCCTCGCCGATGCGCATGGGCGAGGGCCAGGAAAAGGCATCGGCCCGACCACTCAGTCGTGAGGCGGCGGTATTGCCGAAGGTGAGGGCGTCGAACTCGCCACGCGTCCGAATGGGGCCGGTATGGACCACAGTCGGACGGTTCAACTCGCGCAGCGGCAAGGCGTAGACGCCGTCGAGACGGTCCGGTCTCTGGTGCACCGTGCTGTCACACAGTACCGACGTGGTGCGATCGTCGCCGATGTCGATCAAGAGATCGACGGGCGTTCCGCGTGCCACCGGCCCTTGCCCGGCAAATGCATCATAGAAGCGGACGCAAGGCAGGTCCGCCACGCGATCGAGAGCAGATAGCAGCGACAGATACCGCGCGATGTGCTCCAAGGCGAACGCTGAGGCGGCAGTAGCGCCGGGAGCCGCGCGGGCGCTTTCCGTCTGCCGAGCCTCGAAGACGCGGGTTAGCCAGACGTCGATCCAGCGTTCCGACAGAAACCCGGCGAGCGTGACGGGATCGCTCGCAAGCCGAAACGTGGCGCCGTGGCGGACATCGTCGACGCTCGGGGCAAGATAGGTCTCGTGGTCGAGGCGGCCGGTCGGGCAAACACGCGTGTCGAAAGCGATCACAGCGTCGATAGCCGAAGCGTGACGGAGCTCGACTGGCGGCGGTGCCATGAAAAGGCGCGCCCAGTTAGCCGGCCCGTCGTCGAAGCCCGGATCTCCGGCCTTGTCGTGCCCGATCACGCGCAGGTAGGGGAGCGGTAGCCACGTGCCAAGAAATGGCTCGATGGCGCCGTATCCCGTGATCCACAAGGTCTCGCCCGGACGCAGCGCCCGTCCAGTCGCCGGATGCCACTCGACGCCTTCGTAGTCAGGACGCTGCCACAGCGGAATGAGGACTGGCCCCTGGCCAGTATCGGGGTCTTCGACGAAACGGCCGAATGTCTGCGAAAGTGCGTCAGTCGAGATTCGAAAGTCGAGGAACTGGATGCCGGAGCCGGCAACGAGGCGCGCGGTCGGGGCGACCTGAATTGTTTCGTCCGCCGGAAGATCGACGACGATTTCCGTCGAGGCGGGAAGTGGATGAGCAACTGGCTCCATACGCGTACGCTCACACACGGCAACACGTGCCGAAGGCCCAGCGATCATGCTCGGAGTAGCGAGGAGCTCGATCCGTGAGCGGGCATACGCCCGTCAAGGACCCCGTTGCGGTCTCCCCCAAACTCCCACGCCCCCGCGCGACCGCCATTTCACTGCAGCGTGGCGGCGAGAACCACCACGCGGTGCATGAGAGCTAGCCCGCGGTTGCAGAGCAGACAACTACACGCCCAGCGTTTATCCGTGCCGGTGATTATCGCGCCACAGGTCGCTCGCGCCACCAATCATCCAGTCGATCGACAGCAACATGTTCGCCTCAAACAAAAAATTAGATCTGTTTGGATCATCCGCCATCGCTGTGCTTTCCTGTTGATAACAAGGCATGCGACAATTTGCGCAGGATGCAGAGGGGGCGATCCAAAAGGTTGGCGGCGGTTTGCCGTCCCCAATGCCAGTCGGTATCTTGCGCACCTGACAGCGAAGCGGAGCCAGAGGCAAATGTCCGTGACACCGACGCCCCACACCGTGCGTGACGAGATTGGCGTGCTCGAGGCGGCTCGAGACTGGCTTCAGAAGGACGGTTCGGTGGCGATCGCCACCGTCGTCGATACGTGGGGCTCTGCTCCCGTGCCGGTCGGCGGGCAGATGGCCGTTTCCGCCGATGGCCGCTTCAAGGGGTCGGTCTCCGGCGGTTGCATCGAGGGTGATGTGATCGTGGAGGCCGAGGAGATCTTGGACTCGGGTCAGCCCAAGCTGCTCGAGTTCGGTGTCGCCGACGAAACGGCCTGGCGGGCGGGGCTGCCGTGCGGCGGCCAGGTGAAAGTGTACGTGGAACGCGTCAAGGCCGACGACGGCGGGCGCGAGCTGCTCGATCGAGCTGTCGGCGCGCAGCAGCAGCGCAAGGGCCTCGTCGTCCAGACGCGCTTGAAGGACGGGGCGAAGAAGGTTTTTGCGCGCGAGGACGCGGATGTGCCGGCGGATGTGGCGCAGCGTTTCAACACGGCGAAAAGCGGCCTGAAAGAGACCGACGAGGGCGAGGTGTTTCTGCACGCGCTGGTCCCGCCTGCTCGCATCGTGGTGGTAGGGGCCTCGCATATCGGGCAGGTGCTGGCCGAGATCGCACGGCTAGCAGGCTACGAGATCCAGGTCGTCGATCCGCGCAGCGCCTTCGCGTCACCGGACCGATTTCCCGGCATCACGCTGCACGCCGAGTGGCCGCAGGACGTGCTCCCGAAGATCGGCCTTGATCCCTACACGGCGGTCGTGGCTCTGGCACACGTGGGACATATCGACGACGAGGCGCTGAAGCTGGCGCTGCGTTCGGAATGCCTCTACGTCGGCGCGCTCGGCTCCTCGCGGAACCATGCCAAGCGGCGGGAAAGGTTGCTCGCAGCGGGCATCACGGAAGAGGAAATCGCCCGCATCAAGGCGCCGATCGGCATCGATATCGGCGCGCAGACGCCGGCGGAGATCGCGGTGTCCGTGATGGCAGAGATCGTGCGTACGGTCCGGGGAGCAAAACGCAAGGCGTAGCGTCCCGGGAGTTCCGGCGATCGCCAGGGTCGAGGCAATCGTACTGGGGCTTGAGCGTACGAGCGACGTCGTGTGGATTCTCAATCCAGGGCGGATCGCGGGAGTTCACATGACAGTGCCGACAAAGCAATCCAGCGGCATCATCAGCGGTGAAAGGCGGCTGGCGACGGATGTGTTCGAAGCGCGCATCCTACGCGCGGCGACGGCGCTCGAGCGCTTGGGTGCGGGGCCAGGCCAGTCGGTTGCGATCCTGATGCGCAACGACATCCCCTTTCTCGAAGCCTCGCTCGCGGCGCAGCGGATCGGGGCCTATGCGGTTCCGGTCAATTGGCATTTCCATCCCGAGGAAGTGGCCTACGTGCTTGCCGATTGCGACGCGCGCGTCGTGGTGGGGCATGACGATCTGCTGGGTGCCCTGGCGGGCCGCCTGCCCGGCGGCGCGCGCGTGGTGTCGGTGGCAGTGCCGCCCGAGATAGCCGCGACCTACAACGTGCAGACTTCCGTAGCGCGGTTGCCGGGGGCGCTGGACTGGGAAGACCTTCTCGCCGGAAGCGAACCGTATGGCGGCCCGATCGTGCCGCAGACCATGAGCATGATCTACACATCGGGCACAACGGGGCATCCGAAAGGTGTTCGCCGCCAGCCGCCGACACCCGAGCAGCTGAAGGGCCTCGATGCTCAGCGCCGGTTGATCAATGGGCTGGAGCCGGGTGTCCGGGCGATGCTGCCTGGACCACTCTATCACTCGGCGCCGAATTCCTTCGCACTCAGGGCTGCTCGCATCGCAGACGCCCTGGTGCTGATGCCGCGCTTCGAGCCGGAGGTGTTCCTGGCGGAGGTCGAGCGGCACCGGATCACGACGTTGTTCATGGTGCCGGTGATGTTCGTCCGCCTGCTCAAACTTCCGGAAGAGGTGCGTCGTCGCTACGACGTCTCGTCACTCAAGTTCGTGATGCACGCCGCCGCGCCCTGTCCGCCGGACGTCAAGCGGCAGATGATCGAGTGGTTTGGGCCGATCGTGTGGGAGTTCTACGGCGCCACCGAGATCGGCGCGATCACCGTGATCTCGAGCGAGGAATGGATGGCGCGTCCGGGCTCCGTGGGGAGGGTCACGCCCGGCACTGATCTCAGGATCTACGGCGACGACGGACGCGAGGTGGCGCAAGGCGAGGTCGGCGAAGTCTATGCCCGGGTCGGCTGCTATCCCGAGTTTACCTACAACAAGCTCCCCGACAAGCGCGCCGAGGTCGAGCGGGAAGGCCTGATCACGGTGGGGGACATGGGGTATCTGGACGGCGACGGCTTCCTCTATCTCTGCGACCGCAAGCGCGACATGGTCATCTCCGGCGGCGTCAACATCTATCCAGCCGAGATCGAGGCGACGGCCATTGGGATGCCGGGCGTGAAGGACTGCGCCGTGTTCGGCGTCCCCGACGAGGAATTCGGGGAAGCGCTCATGATGCTGGTCGAGCCGCAAGATGGGCATACGCTTGCCCCCGAGGACGTGAGGCGGTATCTGGCCGAGCACTTGGCCCGATACAAGGTGCCACAGACGATCGAGGTGCGGATCGGGTTGCCTCGCGAGGATTCGGGCAAGATCTTCAAGCGACGGCTGAGAGAGCCCTATTGGGAGCGGGCCGGCCGGCGCATCTGAGCCTGCCGAAGTCACCGGACAAGAGGCCATGCCTTGAGTGAAATCAATCAGCCTGCGCCGGCAATCGGCTAGTCGTCGCGCGCGACGCGACGCTGAAAAGCGGTGTCGCGCGAGCGCTGTGGCACGAGGGGTTCGATCGCACGGCCATCGGACGGCGCAGCTCGGAGCCCGACTCGGGAGGGTGAAGTGACACTCGGCGACGTGGTCGAGCAGGTTGGCGATGGGCCGGTCCTGGCGGTGGCAGGATTGATCATCGGTCTCTCCTTCGGCGCGTTCGCGCAGCAGAGCCGGTTCTGTCTGAGGGCTGCCACGGTCGAGGTATCGCGGGGAGCCCTCGGCCCGAAACTCGCAATCTGGCTGATCACGTTCGGAGCCGCGGTCGTGGCGACGCAGGGGCTGATTGCTGCCGGGCTGCTCGAGGTGAAGCATGCACGACAGCTCGTGGCGCGGGGATCGGTTTCGGGGGCGCTTGTCGGTGGGCTCATGTTCGGCGCGGGCATGGTGCTGGCACGTGGTTGCGCCAGCCGTCTGCTGGTGTTGTCGGCAACCGGGAATCTGCGGGCGCTCGTCACCGGCCTCATCCTCACGCTCGTTGCGCAGGCCTCGTTCCGTGGTGCGCTCTCTCCTGCACGCGAGTGGATCGCACAGCTCTGGATGGTCGACGGAGGGCCACAGCGCAGCCTGCTGGCTCCGGTCGGGGGCAGCGCGACGGTCGGGCTGATCATCGGGCTGGTGTGGCTGGTGCCCGGACTGTGGCTGGCGTGGCGCCACAGAATCGGGACCTGGCGGTGGTCTGCGGCGGCCGGCGTCGGGCTGGCAATTGCCGGCGGGTGGGCGTTCACCTGGTGGATCTCGCAAGCGTCATTTGAGCCCGTTGCCATCAAGAGCGTCAGCTTCACGGGGCCGTCCGCCGATACGTTGATGGCGCTGATCAATATGCCGACCATCCCGCTCGGCTTCGACGCCGGACTGATCCCGGGCGTGTTCCTCGGCTCGCTCCTTGCTGCCGCTGCAACGCGCGAGCTCGAGCTGCAAGGTTACGAGGGCGGTGTGAGCATGATCCGATACATTATCGGTGCGGTGCTGATGGGGTTCGGCAGCATGCTCGCAGGCGGTTGTGCGGTGGGGGCCGGGGTCACGGGTGGGGCGGTGTTTGCAGCCACGGCCTGGCTGGCACTGGTGGCGATGTGGGCCGGGGCCGGACTGACCGATCTGATCGTCGATCGTGGGGTCAGTCTTCCTGCTGGGCGCCGCGAAGGCCTCGGGGCGACCAAGTGAGGAAGGGCGTCGGGTAGCTGGCAAGACGGCTGGAGGCCGGAACCGGGCTCAAGGTCCGGCGGGCGGCTACTCGCCGACCATGACGACGACCACGGTGGTGTTATCCTGATGCGGCTCGTCGGCTTCGGCCACCGAGCGGATCAATGCCTCGGCGACGGTATCGGCTCCGTTCGCGGCATAGCTCTCGATGACGCTGCGGATTTGGTCATGCGCCAAGGTATGGAGGCCGTCGCTCGCAATCACGACGATGTCGCCGGGGGCCAGCGCGAGCGGCCGCTCGGGCGCGTCGACGAGCTCGAGCTCCTCGCCAGTGACGGCAGAGCGCAGGTAATGCCGGCGGGGGTCCGAGCGGGCCTCCTCCGGCGTCATGCGGCCTTGCTCGACCAAGCGGTCGATGACGGGGGCGAGGGAATGGTCCTCGTTGAGCTGGACGAGCTCGCCGGCACGATAGAGGTACATCGGGCTGTCGCCGACGCTGACCCAACTGAGGCCGGCATCCCCGATCGCTACGCCGACAAGGGTGGCGCCCATGCCGGCGAGTTGCGGATTGGCGTCGACCTTGTCGCCGATGGCCTCATTGGCTGCGACCAAGGACGACTTCAGACGTGCGTGACCATCGCCCTCGCGCGAGGTGAAGTGATCGACGAAGGTCGTGCAGATGGTGCTCGAGGCCAGCGCGCCGCCGGCGTGGCCTCCCATGCCGTCCGCCAGGACGGCTACGAGCGCCGTGCCGAACGGTAGCGCCGTGGCGTCGGACGGCACAGCCGTTTCAAGCCCTGGCCAGACGGCCGAGGCGTCTTCCTGATAAGGCCGCGCACCTTGGCTCGCGCGGCTCGCATGCTGGAACTTTAGCATCAGCCTTTCATCTCGGAGAGCTCAGCCCAGTCGAAATCCTGACCGCAAAACGGCACGAAGACGAGCTGGGTGTGGCCCATCGTAATGACGTCCATCGGTGCAAGCTCGACGGCCGTCGTGGGCTTCGTATCGTTGACAGCCACGATGTTCGTCTTGGCGAGATTGGGCACAAGGAGGAAGCGGCGGTCAACCGAATCGTAGCGGATATACGCCTGCTCCTCGCTGGAAATCGTCTCGTCACCAAAATCGACGGGAATACGCTGGTGCGATGACCGACCCACAGTGTTGTTGCCTTCGAAGACCGGGCGGAAGGCGCCGAGGCCAGGGCCGCCGATGACGACCAGCCAGCCGACGACCGGATCCTGGTGGAAGTCGGTCCGCTTGACCAGCGTCTTGCCTCGTACGAGTTGGGTACGGGAGCCGCCTTCGACCGACGGTTGGCGCGAGACGCCCGGGCGCATGACGCGAGTCTGGGGCGTGTCGGAGCCCGCAAGGGCAGCCGGTGCGCGTGCATCGGCCACGGCCTGGGCGGCGCTCGGCAGCGTGCGGCGCTCCGAGGGCTCGGGCGGCGGCGTCAAAGCGGGCGGTGTAGAGGGCATGGGAAGCGCCTTGGCGTCCTTGTCGCTCGCGGCCGGCGAGCCTTCGCTTCGCGCGGCTGCGGCGAGTGCCTCGCGCAAAGATCCCACCATGCGGCGATCGCCCCCGATTGCCGCTTCGTCCCCGAACTTGCTCGACATTGCTCCCTCTCCTCTTTTCCGGATTTGTCGGAAACGCCCCACTCGAAATCGGTATGGGCTCGCGCTGGCGCGGCCCGGCTCCACATTCAGGCGCTTATTGGCCTCGTCCGCTCGGGCGAGGCATGGCCCTTCCTGAAGACAACGCACGCGCTGCCGATCTCGATGCGGTCACCGTCGCTCAAGCGGCACCTCGCCGAGGGCGCGCCGTTGACGGCGAGCCGCGCCTCACCGGCACTCACATCGAAGAGGATGAACTCGTGCTCGGTGGTGCGCTGGATTAGAGCGCAGGTGCCTCCGAGCGTCGCGTCGGCAAGCAAGAGATCGCAGTCATCGCTATGGCCGATCCTGACCAGCTCGCCGATGGCGAGGGGGGGACTGGGGCGGCCCGGGATCTCGATCCAAGCAGCCCGGTCGGGCATCGGGACGGCCTCGCTGCGCAGCGGGGGGACAACGGCGCGCCGGCGAATGCGGCAGGCCAGGCGGGAGAGGGCGGCGGCGAGGGCGACAAACGGGACAGTCAACGCCGCGAGCCCGGCAAGCATCAAGCTCGGGTGGCGATCCAGGCCGCGCCGCGCGAAGGCGATAAGGTCGTGCTCGGGGCTGGGGGCAGGCGCGAGCAGAGTCGTAGTCTCGGCCGCAACGGCCAGGGTCAGCGCAAGCACGATGACGGGAGCAATGGCCACAAACGCGGTAGCGTACGTGTGACGTGCACACTCGCCAACAGCGAGCGATTCTTTTTGCCACGGGCCGGGCATTGCACCTCCGTCGATTCGCCAACGTTTGCAGCTTGATGAGGGCCACAACATGGCCAAAGCAGCGGCAGTCCGTCGTGTCGCTACGGGAACACCGCAATTTCAACGGCCGCGGCAGGGCGCGGAGTAGTGGTTCATCCCACGCTTTTGCCATATTGATGGCGAGAGTGCACAGGTGTGGGAATCGACGCGCCGGCCGTCCGGCTGAGCATCCGGCGGCGATACGAGGAGGGCAGCGTGATCCTGAGTGGAGGGGCAGGCGCTGCCGGTATTGCCGTGCGCGAAGCGTGCGAGCACGCGGTTGGCGCACCATGAGCGATCTCGTCGCGCTCAAGCCAGGCACGATCCTCGCCGACGACTACCGGATCGAGCGCACGATCGGTGCGGGCGGCTTCGGCATCACCTATCTCGCCGAGGAGATCGCGCTCGCGCGGCTGGTGACGATCAAGGAGTACTTTCCGGTCGATTTCGCGGCGCGCGACGCTGCCGAGGACGTCGTGCCGAGATCGCGCGACAGCGAGGGCGACTACTCCTGGGGGCTCGACCGGTTTCTCGCCGAGGCGCAGACGCTCGCCCGTTTCAACCATCCAAACATCGTCAGGGTCTATCGCTTCTTCCAGGCGCGAAATACCGGCTACATCGTGCTCCATTACGAGGAGGGTGCGAGTCTCAAGGGGTGGCTGAAGGGGCTCGGCCGGGCCCCGAGACAACCGGAGCTCGACCGGCTGATCCAACCGCTGCTCGACGCACTCGAGACGGTGCATGCGGCCGACTATCTGCATCGCGACATTGCACCGGACAACATCATGGTGCGTCGCGACGGGCAGCCGGTGCTCATCGATTTCGGCTCGGCGCGGGGTGATATCGCCAAACACTCGAAGACGATCTCGGCACTGGTGAAGCCCGGCTACAGCCCCTACGAGCAGTATGCCACGATCGCAAAGCAGCAAGGGCCGTGGACCGACATCTACTCGCTGGGCGCGACGCTCTATGAAGCGGTGACTGGGCGGAGGCCGCCCGATGCGCCATCGCGAATGGTTGCGGACGAGATCGTGCCGACGGCCGATGCTGCACTTTCGTCCTACCGCCCGCGTTTTCTCGCAGCGATCGACAAGGCGCTGAAACTCGAGATGGGCGAGCGGCCGCGCACGGTGGCGGAATGGCGCGTCGAGCTGCTGGCACCACCGCCGAAGCGGGCCGAGCCGAAGCGCAAAACGGCACCGCCAGAAGCGCGCGTGGAGACTGCCGAAGCAAGGCAGGACGCCCCGAGGCAGGGGGCGTCCGGGGCCTCCGCCGCCGCTGCGGTCGTGGCGGAGGCCCGGCGCGATGCCGGGAAGGCCGATCCGGGCGCGGCAAAGAGCGCTGGCGGGTTGGCCGCCGCTTTTCTCGAAGGCTGGCGAAGGGCAAGCCCCACGAGCGAGCCGGATCGTGCGGTACAGGCGGCCGCAAACGCGGCGCCGGCTGCCGAGCCGAGGCGCCCAGCCGAGAAGATGGTGCCCGGAGCGGTGGGGCCGATGGAGGTTTCGTCGGGGGCCGAGGCTGCTCCCAAGTGGTCGTTTTTCTCGCGACGCCATGCACGGGCCGAATCTTCCTCGGAGCGCGCCCCAGGTTCCCGGCGTCCGACCCCGCGCGCCTTGCGCAAGCGCAGCCGGGGCAGTCGCTGGCGGGGAGCATTGCTCCACGTCCTCCTGGCGGTGTTCGTCGCGGCGGCGGCCGTCGCGGTTCAGGATCACATCCCGAAGGCGCGCCTCGAGGGCGGCGGTCTGCTGACGAGCCAGGGCAATACAGACGTCGCCTTGGTCGAACTCAAGGGACACCGGGCAGCAGTGCTCGCGATCGCTTACGCGGCGGACGGTCGGCAGATCGTTTCAGCCTCGCGGGACGGCACGCTGAGGGTCTGGGATGCCTCGCGCGGGAACCTCGTCAGGACGCTCGAACTCGACAACGGTGCAGCGACTTCCATGGCCGTACTCGATGGCCGAGCGGTAACCGGACATCGCGACGGCACGATCGCCGTGTGGGACCTGACGGCGGCATCGAAGATCGCCTCGTTCCGGCGCAACGCCGCGTCAATCTGGGCGGTTACATTCGTCGGAGGACCGGACCGCGTCGCTGCTGCCGAGGACGACTGGTCCGTCTCGATCTGGGATGTTGGGCGGCCGCAAGCGCCGGTCAGCGTGCTTTCGGGGCACGAGAGCGCGGCGAAAGCCATCGCCTACGCCGCGAGGGGCCCGTTCATCGCCTCTGGCAGCGCCGACAAGACAGTGAGGCTCTGGAAGGCCGATTCGGGAGAGCTCGTCCGCACTTACCGAGGGCATGGCGACACCGTGTCATCGCTCACATTCGAGCCGCGGGGACGCACGCTCGCGTCGGCCAGCCTTGATGGGCAGGTGCGCGTCTGGTCCACATATCGCAACCAACAAAAGCGCCGCTTCAAGGCCCATGACGGGGTGGTCTCGGCGCTCGCCTTCCTGCAGGACGGTCAGCATCTGGCCACAGGCGGTGCCGACGGGCAGGTAAAGGTTTGGGACTGGAGGCGCGGCACCAGCGTCCGGACTTTCGCTGGAGGGATTGGGGCAATCGAGGCCGTCGCAGTCTCGCCGGATGGGCGTCACATCGCGGCGGGCGCGAGCAGCGGAAGTGCTCGCGTGTTCACCGTCGGCCTTCTCAAGGAAGGCTCCTGATCTGCAGCAGGATCGTTGCGGCTTGCACCCGCCGCCAAACGGGCGGCTATACTCGCCGCCTCTGCCAGACTCGTTCAAGGGGGCCTCATGTCCGATGGCAAGCCGCTCGATGCCGTGACACTCGAGATCGTGTGGACGCGGCTGATCTCCGCGGTCGACGAAGCTGCGCGGGTGATCGTGCGCACCTCGTTCTCGACACTGTCGAACGAGGCCAACGATTTCGCTTGCGTGCTGACGGACGCGGAAGGGCGGTCGCTCGCGCAGAACTCAGGAAGCATTCCTTCCTTCATCGGCTGCCTGCCGGCGACCGTCCGTCACTTCCTGGAGCGGATGGGGCGGGAGGAGATGCGGCCAGGCGACGTGTTGATCACCAACAACCCCTGGGATGCGACGGGACATCTCAATGACATCACGCTGGTGAAGCCCATCTTTCGCGAGGATCGACTGGTGGCGTTCGCAGCGTCGACCTCGCACGTGCCGGACATCGGCGGGCGGGTCAGGTCCGTGGAGCCGCGGGAAGTCTATGAGGAGGGCTTCCACATTCCGCTCATGCATTTCATCCGCGAGGGGCGTCCCGACGAGACGCTGATACGGCTGCTGCGCACCAATGTCCGCACGCCCGACCAGACGCTCGGCGACGTGTGGGCACAGGCAAGTGCGCTTTCGGTGATCGAGGCGCGCCTCGCGGCGACCATGGACGACTATGGCCTGGAGGACATGCAGGGCTTTGCGGAGGATCTGTTCCAGCGCTCCGAAGCAGCGATGCGTGCGCAGATCCGTACGATTCCGTCGGGGACGTTTCGCTACGCCATGAAGACGGACGGCCTGGACGAGCCATTCGAGTTCAGGGTCGCGGTGACGATCGACCGCGACGAGGCGACCTTCGACTTCACCGGGACCTCGCCGCAGCAGCCGCGAGCGATCAACTGCGTGATGGCCTACACGTTCGCGATGACGGCCTATGCACTAAAGTGTGCCCTGCTACCGAACCTGCCGAATAACGAAGGCGTTCTCAGGCCGATCAAGGTCATCGCGCCGGAGGGCTCGCTGCTCAATCCCAGGCCGCCTGCTTCGTGCGGGGGGCGCTCCGCCACAGGGCATTACGTGCCAGCGGTGATCTTCGGGGCGCTGCACCAGGCGATCCCCGAAAAGGTGATGGCAGCGCCCGGGTCACCGCTCTGGATCTTCACGCTGGCCGGTCTGACGAACGAGGGGAAGCCATTCGCGACCGTGCTCTTCTACAACGGGGGGCTCGGCGGGCGTGCTGCCGGTGACGGTGTGTCCGTGCTGTCTTGGCCGTCCAACATCTCCTCGACGCCGGTCGAGGTGGCGGAGCATTCGGGGCAGCTCTTCTTCCGGCAGAAGGCGCTGAAGCCCGGATCCGGTGGCGACGGCGAGGCGAGAGGCGGTCTCGGCCAGGCGATCGAGATCGAGTGTCTTTCCGAGCGAGAGCTCTCGGCCTGGTTCGTGACGGAGCGGACGAAGTTCGCCGCACCCGGCATCGGCGGCGGCCAGGAAGGTGCAATCGGACGGGTGGCGATCAACGGACAGGATGTGGACACGCGCCGGATGCACCTTCTCCGGCGTGGCGACGTCGTCACGATCGAGACGCCGGGCGGCGGCGGCTACGGCGATCCGAGGCGGCGAAGCCGAGCCGCACGGGAACGGGACCAGAGGCTCGGCTATATTGCCGGTGAGTTCCGGGCCTGATGGATACCCGGTGCCGGGTCGGTTGTTGTCTACCCGGCGGCCTGTGGACCTCGAGCAAGCTTCGTGAGACCCGCGGCTATTTCTTCTTGGCCAGATCCTGCTTGGTCGTCTGCGCCTCGGGAAAGACCCACATGGCGATGACCGCGAAGACGGCAAAGCCGATCACGAGCCAGAACAGGTGGCCCTTGCCGATGGACGATTCCCAGTAGGCGGCAACGATACCGACAAAGATGGTAATGACAGACAGGATGGCTTTGACGTCGTTGGGCATGAGACGGGCTCGGCGGGAGTGGTGAAACGGTCAATCCGTGAGGCGGCGAGGCGGGGAGCAGAGGGACGCGTGAAGCCGTGGGCTCGTGCGCTCTCTCACTCCCCTGTCCTTCAGTAGTTCCCCATGGGCGCGGCGGCGGCTTCATCGGGACGTTTCGGCCGGCCGCGCAGATTGCTCTTCAAATGCGTGGTGTCGTAGCCGTTGAAGAGGTGACCGAGCAGGCCGCGGTCGAGGTCCGAGGTGCCGAAGAACCAGTCGGCAATGGGGAAAGTGAGGTTCATATTGGTTTCCATCATCAGGCGCGCATTGTGGTGCGCGGTGTGATGGCGCCGCAGCGTGTTGACGAAGGGGCAATTACGAACGAACCAACTTTCCTCGACGTGGCAGCAGAAGTGCATGAACTCGTAGAGCAGGTACATGCCCGTCGTCGTGCACATGAAGAGCCAGCCGACGTTGGGCGTGAAGATCTTGCCGAGGACAATGCCGCCCGGGATCGACATCAGGATGAACACGACGAGGGCGTAGGGCGGGAAAACGGTGACGCGCCAATCCTTGTGATCGCGGAAGCGCATCTCCTCGTCGGTGAAGAACTGATGGTGGTTGAGCGTGTGGCGCTCATAGATGGCACGCAGCCCCTTCACGTTGATCGGGCGGTGCATGATGTATTTGTGGATCCACCACTCGAAGGCGTTGGTGAAGAGAAATGTGAGCGGGATGGTCGCGAGCTCCAGCCAGCTCGGCCGGTCGAGATGCTGGAAGTAGATGTAGAAGGCCGCGGCCCCCATCGCATAGATGATGGCGATGTGCAGGTAGCCATCATAGAAGCCCATGATGCGGGACCTGTACTCCTGTCGAAAGGATTTCTGGCGCTCGGTAATCATTTGTCTCGTCTCACTGCGTTCGGTCGGATCTCAAGCTGGCTGTCTCGTGCTGGTGCCGGGCCAGCGCCCGACACCTCTCTTCCTGCGGCGGATGCATCGGGCGGGGGGCGGTTTGCCCGCTCCCTCATGCGATCGCCATGGATGGTCTGAGGATCGCATCGTCCGCGACCGCCTCGAGCGGCTTCCAGTTGCGCGAGCGCACATAGTCCGGTCGCGGCTTCTCGACGTCCTTCGGGCGGTTGGCGACGGTGTTGTAGCAGAAGTAGGCCTGCCAGCGGTCCTGAGCGGAGAGATTATGGCCGGAGGCGTGGACGAGGTTGCAGTCGAATACGGTGAGCGAGCCGGGCTTGCCAGTTATTGCAACGGGCTCGCCGTACTCGGCGATGATGCGCTTCATGTCGGCGGGGCCGAGGGACCAGACCTTGTAGGCGGTCGAAGTGTCGAAATAGGGATCGACGCGGCCGATGACGTGCGTGCCGGGGATGAAGTAGAGGCAGCCATTGATTTCCTTGGAGGCGTCGAGGCCGACCATCATGGTGAGCATGGTGGGCCGCTCGATGCCGTCGTTGAACCAGGAGCCGTAATCCTGGTGCCAAGGCCAGATCGAGCCTTCGATGGCGGCCTTGATGTTCACCTTGGTGTGGTGAAGATAGAGTGCGTCGTCGCGGAGCAACTGCTGTGCGATGCCGAGAGTGCGGGGCAGGCGAACGGCAGCGTGGAAGACGGGCGAGGCGGTTGGGCCGTCGGCCTCGTGCATGCGGAACATGATCTTCGGCACCTTCTCCGTGCCTTCGCGGACGACCATCTCGCTGTCGATGCGGGAGACGCGCGAGACCTCGCGGCGCATGGCCTCCACCTCGGCGGCAGCGAAGAACTCGGGGAAATGCAGATAGCCGTCGCGGTCGTACTGGGCGATCTGATCAGGTGTCAGCTTCATTGGCGGTCCTCCTGCGGCATGGCTCGGCGGGAATCAGGCGAAGGCGATGTGCTCGGGCAGCATCTCGATGAGGCGCTTGGTGTCGTGCTCGCGCTCGATCAGATGCCGCTTCTTCTCCGGTGCCTCCCCCTCGTCGTCGATCTCGCCGAGGAGGTAGTGCTTGAGCATGCGCTGGGCGAGTTGGGCTTCGCTCGGGTGGCGCGCGAGGGTCGCCTCGATCAAGGCGTCGGGATCGTTTCCCAGAGGGCGCATCGCAATGAGGCGGCCGGTCGTGTCCAGGGCCAGATAGCCGCCCTCGTTCAGGTCGATGGCCCGGAGATCGCGGACGAGATCCTCGACCGATGCAAAGAAGTCGACGTCGCCCGGCTCCTTGGCATCGGAAGGGTTGTGATTGAGAATTATAAGCACCTCGCGCGGGTGCCTCGAAAGTACTCCGGCGCGGCGCAGGCCGTTCACAAAGCTCTTCAGCACCGCTGCTCTCCGTTCGCAAACCGTGCAACCGGCTGATCTTGGCGGCAAGCGAACAGCCACCTTGGCGGGATGCCTCGTGACAGCGCGAACGTCATGGTGTGGCTGCGGCCATGACCCGCGCGGAATCGAATATCTCGACAATCGACGCCGCCTTGCCGCCTTCGAACTGCCAAAGGTGCGCCGACGGCGTCTCGACGGTCTTGCCTGTGGCCTTGTTGGTCCAGGCACATCGAGCGAACACTGCAATGCGATTGCCCTCGGTCACGAATGTTTCCGGTGTCCAATGGACCATCGTCCAGTGCTCGGTCAGGCTGGAGAAATATTCGGCGGCTTCCTGCTTGCTGCGCCGGCGATTGGCGAACGCGAGCGGCTTCGACTCGTTGCCGAGCGATTGGATGTCGACGCTGTCCGCCATCAGGTCGAACCAGGGGCTCGGGTCGCTTCCCTTGCTGTCGTGCCATGACTTGTACGCCTCCTGGAGGCGCTCGAGATTGGTCATGCAATATCTCCGACGTCGGCCGATAATTCCTCGCGGGCCTCACATCATGCCGCCGCGGGCCTGCAGGTCCTCGCCCTGCTGCTTGGCGAAGATGGACGAGTAACCGCCGGACCAATCGGGGGGAATGAGGCAGGGCCTCGGATCGTGGTAGGCCCAGAGGGCCGGCTTGCCGCGCACGATCTCGCCAGCGTGCGGCGATGGGATCGGATTGTAAGTGTAGGGCATCGCGTTCGCGTTCGAATAGACGTTCAGCAGCAGCGGACGCGCGATCGGGGAGTTGTTCGGCTCGGAATAGTGCAGCGAGCGGCAATTGTGGATCGAGATCGATCCGGTCGGGGCCTCGAGCCAGACCACCTTCGAGGTGTCGAGCTTGGCCGTGTCCTCCTTCGAGAGACAGCCAACCCACTCGCCATTCTCGTTGTACTCCGAGTAGATCGGGCCATTGTGGCTGCCCGGTATGAAGCCCATGGGCCCCTGCTCGCGACCGCAATCGTAGATGTAGGTACCGGCGGTGCAGGGCGTATAATTGGTGTGTGGCCAAGCCGGGATGTCCTGGTGCCATTTCACCTCGGCACCGCCCTTCGACCATTTGAAGTTCAGTTTCGAGTGGTGGAACTTGACATCCGGCCCGACGAGATCGGCGATGATGTCGGGAAGCGGCGATTGGACCGAAGAGGCGTATTCCCAGAACACGGGGTGGTGATCGACCGGGCTCGACAGGCGACGAAGGCGGGGGTTCTCTGCGGTATGGCTCGCTTCGATGTCCCACTTGGCATCGCGTCTGGTGATCTTGCGGCTCTGGTCGACCATTTCGTTGGTTGCCGCCCGCAACCGCTCGACCCAGGCCTTGGAAAGCGCATTCTCGACCAAGAGGTGGCCGTCCTCGAAGTAGGCCTCGCGCTGCTTCTGGGTGAGGACGCGGGGCGGAATCGAAAGGATTGCTTCGGGTGTCATAACGTCCTCCGGTGCGCCTGGCTGCTCCCGCGGCGGGTCACGTGTGCCGTGGCTTCTCGCAACTGAGATGTCGTAGAGGTCGGCAAGTCTCCTGATATATCACCCTAAGGGGATGCCATGGCACGGTCAACGGCCGAGGTCCGACGGCATTGAGCCGGAGGCTGCGAAGGGCCAATATGGGAGCCGTCGCAAACGGCCGAGCGGAGCTCCCGATGGCAAACGACACGGTACTCGTCGAGAAGAGCGGTGGTGTCACCCGGTTGACGCTGAACCGGCCGGAAAAGCTCAATGCCCTTTGCCGGGAGGTGGCGGAGGTGCTCGGTCCGGCGCTCGCGGCGGCGGAAGAGGACGAGGCGTGCCGCGTGGTGGTGCTGACGGGAGCAGGGCGCGGCTTCTGCGCGGGCCAAGAGCTTTCCGACGAGGTCTACGTGAAGGGCGGGCCGCAGCCTGACCTCGGGGCGGTGCTCGATCGCTACAACCCGATCATCGAGTTCATGCGTGGCATGTCGAAGCCGATCCTCGGCGCCGTCAACGGAGTTGCGGCCGGTGCCGGGGCCAGCCTCGCGCTGGCTTGCGACATCGTCGTCGCCAGGCGATCGGCGACATTCCTCCAGGCCTTCGCGCGGCTCGGTCTCGTTCCCGACTGTGGCTCGACTTGGCTGCTGCCACGGCTGATCGGCGAGGCGCGGGCCAGGGCGCACGCCATGCTCGCCGAGCCGATCAAGGCGGATCAGGCCGAGGCGTGGGGGATGATCTGGAAGGCGGTGGACGACGACAAGTTCGATGCCGAAGTGGCGGCGTTGACGGAGCGTCTGGCGAGCGCGGCGACGTATGGGCTCGGCCTGCAAAAGAGGGCCTTTGCGGCGGCGGCTGGCAACGACCTCGGCGGGCAGCTGGCGCTCGAGAAACTGTTGCAGCAGCAGGCGGCAGCGTCGGCGGATTATCTCGAGGGCGTTGCGGCCTTCCAGGAGAAGCGGTCAGCGAAATTCACCGGGCGATGAGAGTGTGGCGATGAGGAGCGTCGATGCCGAGGAGGTCGCCCGCGCCAGCGCCGAGGCAATGTGGGCGGAGGACAGCGCCAGCCGGGGACTCGGAATGCGGCTCGACCGGGTGGGGCCGGGAACGGCGGTGCTGTCGATGCGGATCACGGCGGCGATGGTGAACGGGCTCGGCATCTGCCACGGCGGCTTCATCTTCACGCTCGCCGACAGCGCCTGTGCCTTCGCGTCGAACAGCTACAACCAACGCATGGTGCTGCAATCGAGCCAGATCACGCTCGTTCAGCCGGCGAAACTCGGCATGCGGCTCGTGGCGGAGGGTTCGGAGAGGCACCGTGCAGAGCGCAGCGCCATCTACGACGTGAGGGTGAGCAGCGAGGACGGTGACGTGATCGCCGAGTTCCGTGGGCATGTGCGGAGCATTCCAGGGAAGCTGGTCGAGCAGATGCCCTAGGCACTCTCGACGGCAAGCCACGCACCGCATCGCGTGCCGGCGGTGAATGCCGAAGACGACGGGAGGAAGGCGCGATGCCGGCGCGGACAGGGCAGCAATACCTCGACGGGCTCAGGGCGCGGGAGCGCGAGATCTGGCTCGACGGCGAACGCGTCCGCGACGTGACCCGCCATCCGGGGCTTGCCGGCGGGGCGAAGGCGATCGCCAGCCTCTATGACCTGCAGCACGACAGGAAGCTTGCGCCCGAAATGACGTACCGCTCGCCGACAACCGGGGAGCAGATCGGCCTTTCGTTCATCATTCCGAAGACGCAAGAGGATCTCGTCCGGCGGCGCGAGATGATGCTGCACTGGGCGCGCGCGACTTGCGGGATGATGGGACGCTCGCCGGATTTCATGAACGTGACGTTCGCAGCTTGGGCGGCGGCGGCCGACTATTTCGCGCGCGGCAAGCCCGAGTTCGGCCAGAACATGCGCCGCTACTACGAGCATATCCGCGAGAACGACCTCGTCCTCACTCACGCTCTCATCAACCTGCAGCGCAGCCGGGATGCTTCCGGTGTCTACAATCTCGAAGAGGGGACGGCGCTACGTGCGGTGAAGGAGACCGATGCCGGGATCGTGGTGAGAGGGGCGCGGGTGCTCGCGACGCTCGGTGCCTTCGCCGACGAGATCGCCGTCTATACGCCGCGGCTCGGTCACTACGGAAGCGGTCACAGCCCCTATGCGCTTTCGTTCTCCATTGCTTGCGACACGCGGGGGCTGAAGTTCGTCTGCCGGGACAGCGTCGACCAGGGCCGCTCGCGCTTCGATCAGCCGCTCAGCTCGCGGTTCGAGGAAATGGACTGCATCGTCTTCTTCGACGACGTGCTGGTGCCGTGGGAACGGGTGTTCATCAACGGCGACGTCGGACTCTTGAACAACACGGGACTTGCGACGCATTACTCGGCACATTCGGCGCATCAAGGGGCTGCGAAGAACGTCGCGAAGTGTGAGTTCGTGCTGGGGCTCGCGCTGTTGATGACCGAAACACTCGGCAATGGTCACTTGCCGCACAGCGAGGCGCATATCGGCGAGCTGATGTTGACGACAACGATGATGAAGGCCGCGATGCGCGCGGCCGAGGCGGACGCCAAAATCGACGAGTGGGGCGTCATGTGCCCCGAGCCGGTGACGATCGAGGCGACGCGCAACCTATTCATGACAGCCTACCCGCGCATGATCGAGATCCTGCAGCTGCTCGGCTCGTCGAGCTTCATGATCACGCCGAGCGAGGCCGACCTCAATGGACCGCTCAAGGGGCATTTCGAGCAGTATCTGGCGACGGACAGCGCATCGGCGCGCGATCGCGTGAAGCTGTTCCGGCTGGCGTCGGACGTGGCGCTCAGCGCGTTCGGCAGCCGGCAGGTGCTCTACGAACGGTTCTATGCCAGCGATCCGTTGACGCGTGCGCGCGTGCTTTCCGCGATCTACCCGAAGGGCGAGGCGATGGAGCGGGTGCGTGCCTTCCTCGCATGTGACGACGGTGCGTAACGGCGGGGGAAGCGTGTTGGGTTTTCATTCTCGCGGAGCGCCATCGAGGCTCAAAGCGAAAAAAGAACAGGACTAGCCTGATGCAAGAGATCGCCCCGAAGCGCCACGAACTCGACCCGATCGAGGTGGCTCCCGTCGACGTGATCCGTGGGCTGCAGCTCCACCGGATGAAGTGGTCGTTGAAGCACGCCTACGAGAACGTGCCGCACTACCGGCAGGCTTTCGACGAGAAGGGCGTGAAGCCGGAAGACCTCACGTCGCTCGAGGACCTGAGGCACTTCCCGTTCACGGCCAAGGCGGACTTGAGAGCCAACTATCCGTTCGGCATGTTCGCGGTGCCGCAGTCGAGCCTCGCCCGGCTTCACGCATCATCGGGCACGACGGGAAAGCCGACGGTCGTCGGCTACACCAAGCGCGATCTGGCGACGTGGGCTGAGGTGGTGGGGCGCTGTATCCGGGCCTCGGGCGGGCGACCGGGCATGAGGATGCACAACGCTTACGGCTATGGCCTCTTCACGGGTGGCCTCGGCTATCACGGCGGCGCGGAGGCGTTCGGGCTGACGGTCATCCCGGTCTCGGGCGGGATGACCGAGCGGCAAGTGCAACTCATCGCTGAGTTCGAGCCTGACATCATCACGGTGACGCCGTCCTATCTGCTGGCCATTCTCGACGAGTTCCGGCGACAAGGGCGCGATCCCAGGAAAACCTCGCTCAAAGTGGCGATCCTGGGGGCGGAGCCCTGGACCGATGGCATGCGCGGCGAGATCGAAGCCGCGTTCGGCATTCATGCAGTGGACACGTATGGGCTTTCGGAGGTGATCGGACCAGGGGTCGCCAACGAGTGCGTGGAGACGAAGGACGGGCCGACGATCTGGGAAGACCATTTCTATCCGGAGGTGATCAATCCGGAGACGGGCGAGCCGGTGGCTGAGGGCGAGCTCGGGGAGTTGGTGTTCACGTCGTTGACGAAGGAGGCGATGCCCGTCATCCGCTACCGCACGCGCGATCTGACGCGGCTGCTGCCGGGATCGGCGCGCACAATGCGCCGGATGGAACGCGTGACTGGTCGTTCGGACGACATGATGATCGTGCGCGGCGTCAACGTATTCCCGACGCAGATCGAGGAGCAGATCCTGAAGGTTATGGGCCTATCGCCTCATTATCAGGTGGTGCTCTCGCGATCCGGCCGGATGGACGAGATGGAGGTGCTGGTCGAGGTCGCCGATCCCGAGGAAGGTAGTGGCCTCAAGGACCGTGCCGCCGCCGAGCTTCAGCACCATATCAAGAGCGTGATCGGGGTGACGGCGCAGATCACCGTCGGCCCGGCCGGGAGCGTGCAGAGAAGCGAGGGAAAGGCGAAGCGGGTGGTGGACAAGCGGGGGCCCGGCTAGGCAGAGCACGGCAATTCACGCCGGGGTTTTATGGGCATCGCAAGCCATCGAAACTTCGCTATACTCTTCAAGATCCGTGCGGCGTGTCGGCCGGGCACATCGATGATGCCTGCCGGCGTTGCCGCCAAGCCGCGTTCACGAGTTTGCCGATGCCCGATACGACCTACGTCGACTATTCGACCAAGATCCCGAACAACGTAAATCTCGCTTCCGATGCGCGTGTGCTGAAGGCGCTGGAGCAGTGGCATCCTGGCTATATCGACTGGTGGATGGCGATGGGGCCGGAGGGCTTCCAGACGTCGGATGTCTATCTGAGGACGGCCGTTTCCATCGATCCCAAGGGATGGGCGAAATTCGATTACGTAAAAATGCCCGAGTACCGGTGGGGCATCCTGCTGGCGCCGCAGGACGAGGATCGGCGTGTCAACTTCGGGGCGCACAAGGGCGAGAAGGCGTGGCAGGAGGTGCCGGGCGAGTATCGCGCCATGCTGAGGCGCCTCGTGGTGATCCAGGGTGACACGGAGCCGGCATCGGTCGAGCAACAGCGACACCTCGGCAAGACGGCACCGTCGCTCTACGACATGCGCAATCTGTTCCAGGTGAACGTCGAGGAAGGACGCCACCTGTGGGCCATGGTCTACATCCTGCAGAAATATTTCGGCCGCGACGGCCGCGAGGAGGCGCAGGGGCTCCTGGAGCGGCGCTCGGGCGATGCGGACAAGCCGCGCATGCTTGGCGCCTTCAACGAGGAGACGCCGGACTGGCTCTCCTTCTTCATGTTCACGTTCTTCACAGACCGCGACGGCAAGATGCAACTCGAGAGCCTGGCGCAGTCGGGCTTCGATCCCTTGTCGCGCACCTGCCGATTCATGCTGACGGAAGAGGCGCACCACATGTTCGTCGGCGAGACGGGCGTGGGGCGCACGATCGAACGGACGTGCGAGGCCATGAAGGCTGCCGGGATCGATGACCCCTTCGATACCCAGCGGATCAGAGCGCTGGGGGTCATCGACCTGCCGACCATCCAGAGGAAGGCGAACCTGCATTACTCGCTGTCTCTTGACCTCTTCGGCTCCGAAGTGTCGACGAACGCCGCCAACTTCTTCAATGCAGGGCTCAAGGGCCGCTTCGGCGAGACAAAGATCGAGGACGATCATCAGCTGACGAGCGCTACCTATCCGGTGCTCAGGCTGGTCGACGGCGACATCCGGACGGTGGAGGAGCCGGCGCTCACGGCGATCAACATGCGCCTCAGGGACGACTATACGAAGGATTGCCAGGGCGGCGTCTCGCGCTGGAACCGCATCATCGAAAAGGCCGGGATCAAGTACAAGCTGGCGCTGCCTTCGGTGGCGTTCAACCGCAAGATCGGCGAGTTCCGCAATATCGAGGCGTCCCCGGACGGCAAGCTGCTGACGGCTGAGCAATGGGCAAAGATGCGCGACGAGTGGCTGCCTTCGCAGGCGGATGGCGACTTCATCGCCGCACTGATGCAGCCGTGCTGGGGCGTGGGCCAGTATGCGCCATGGATTGCGGCGCCGAAGGTCGGCATCGACCAGAAGCCCGGCGACTTCGAGTACGTCAAGATCCACCGGGCTTGACGTTTCACGAGATGGTTCAGGTTCGTTCGGCGAAAGAGAAAGGCGCCCGCGTGGCGCCTTTCGTGCTCGTGAGAGACTGATCGCCTACTTCCTGGCGTCGGCCTCGAGGTGCTTCTTGATGACGTCGCGATAGGCGTGCTGCCAACCAGTTACCTTGACGAACTTGCCGCCCTTGACCTGCCAGACCTGCGCCCAGCCGCCGCCCTCGTGGTCCTCGGCCGTAATCTTGAGCGGTGGAGCGAGCCCGCCGAGCGTGAAGTTGTCTATCGTCTCGAACGCGTCGCGAACGTCCTTGCCGGTGGGCTTCGCACCACGTTTCGCCTTGATGGCAAGCCGGATCGCCTCGAGCTGGATCGCGGCCTGGAAGACGCCGCGATTGTACATCACGGAATTCTTGTCCATGGCCGACGGCGGTTGCTCGCCGCGCTTCTCGTACATGGCGCGGATGTCCTTCAGGACAGGGTAGTCCTTGCCGACGCCCGCGTACTGGATCGTGTAGTAGCCGTCGTTCGCCTCGAAGCCGCCGGCGGCGACGATGTCGGCCTCAGAACCGGCCCATACGAAGCCGATCAGCTTCGACAGCGGCCAGCCCCGGCCCCTCAGCTCCTTCAATGCGACAGAAGGTGCGCGGCCGAACAAGTGCGCGATGACGAAATCAGGCTTGTAGCGGCCTGTGATGTCGAGCGCCTGCGCCCCCATTTCGATACCGGGCGAGGGCACGGCAAAAGTACGGTACGTGAAGCCTTCCTTGGCGCCCAAGTCCTCGAGCACGCCGATCGGCTCCTTGCCGGCCGGATTGTCGTAGAACAAGTAGGCGATCTTCTTGCCCTGCAGGCTGCCGCCAAGCTTTTCCTTGATGAACTTCACGGCGACCGCCATCTGCGACCAATAGGTCGCCGCGACAGGGAAGACGTAAGGATAGCGCTTTCCGTCGGCAGCTGCGGCTGAGCCGAAGCCCGGCGAGGTGGCGGCCATATGGTCCTCCTCGAGCTTCTTGATCAGAGCGGCGATCTGCGGCGTGCCATAGACGGACTCGAAGATGGCGCCTTCCTGCTTGAAGCGCTCGTGCGCCTCGATGGCCGGCGGTACCTTGTACTCGTGGTCGATCTCGATGACCTTGATCTTGTAACCTTCCACGCCTCCGCGACTATTCACCAGCGAAACATAGTCGTGGTAGGCGGGGCAGAGGGTGGTGCCGACGATCTGCGTCGGCCCCGTGCGGTCGCACTCCATACCGATGACGACCTCTTTCTCATCGGCCAATGCATAGCCGGGCGCTACCGCGATGGCTGCGAATGCCAAGCGGATGCACCAATCCCGTACCTTGGACATGCGTTGCTCCCTTTGGTCTTTTCCTTCTTCTTCGGATGCTGGAGCGCCGCCGTTTTAATTGTGACGGACAGCTCGACGTGCGCTGCCAGCGGTTCTGGTTGGTGAAGTGCCGACACATGCCGTCGGCCGGAGGCTGCTTTCAAAGCAGACCAATAGGCACATCATCATGCCTCGGCAGCAGGAGGCCGAGGCCCCTGCATCAGGCACAGTAGTCCCGAACACAGTGCGGGACAATACGTAGGAAAAAGTTCGATGTCGCGGCAACTGGAGCGCTCATCGCGCCAGGCGCGGCAGGCCGGGCTCAGACGGCCTCGGCCTCGCTCTTTCTTTCCATTTTCTTTCTCACATGCGGATCCAGCCAGCGCTTTCTCAAGCGGATCGACTTCGGCGTGATCTCGACGAGCTCGTCGTCCTCGATGTAGCTCATGGCGCGCTCGAGCGTCATGCGCATGGGAGGCGTGAGGGTGAGCGCGTCGTCCTTGCCGGCGGCGCGTACGTTGGTCAGCTTCTTGCCCTGCACGACGTTGACGACGAGGTCGTTGTCGCGGCTGTGCTCGCCGACGATCATGCCCTCGTAGACCTTGATCTGCGGGTCGATCATCATGGCGCCGCGCTCCTGCAGATAGAACAGCGCATATGCCGTTGCCTCGCCTGGGCCATTGGCGATGAGAACGCCGTTGCGACGGCCGGCAATCTCGCCCTTGAAAGGTGCGTAGGCGTGGAACAGGCGGTTCATCACGGCGGTGCCGCGCGTGTCCGTCAGGAGCTCGCCCTGATAGCCGATCAAGCCCCGCGTCGGAACGTAGAAGACGAGGCGCGCTCGGCCGCCGCCGGAAGGGCGCATCTCGCGCAGCTCGCCCTTGCGCTCGGAGAGCTTCTGGACGACGACGCCCGAGTGGTCCTCGTCGACGTCGATGATGACCTCCTCGATCGGCTCGAGCTTCTGGCCCGTCGCCTCGTCGACCATGGGCACCACCTGCGGCCGGGAGACCGTCAGCTCGAAGCCTTCGCGGCGCATGTTCTCGATGAGGATGCCGAGCTGCAACTCGCCGCGGCCTGCGACCTCGTAGCTATCCTTGTCGTCGTTCTCGCGAATGCGGATGGCGACATTTCGCTCGGCCTCCTTCAAGAGCCGGTCGCGGATGACGCGGCTCTGGACCTTGTCGCCTTCCTGGCCGGCGAAAGGGCCATCGTTGATGCGGAAGGTCATGGCGAGTGTGGGCGGATCGATCGGCTGGGCGGGGAGCGGCGCTTCGACGGCAGGATCGCACAGGGTGTCGGCGACGGTGGCCTCCGTTACCCCGGCGATGGCGACGATGTCGCCCGCCTCTCCGAGGTCGACCGCAGTCCGCTCGAGACCGCGGAAGGCCAGAACCTTGGTGACGCGCGTGGTTTCGATCAGGCTGCCGTCGCGGCGGAGCGCCTTGATCTGCTGGTTGGGCTTCACCGAGCCCGAGCGGATGCGGCCCGTGAGGATGCGGCCCAGAAACGGGTCGGCCTCGAGCGTGGTGGCGAGCATGGTGAAGGGGCCGGGCTCGACGGTCGGGGCGGGAACGTGGCGCACGATCAGCTCGAAGAGCGGGGTCAGATCGGTCCTCGGGCCCGAGGGATCGTCGGCCATCCAGCCGTCGCGGCCGGAGCCGTATACGACGGGGAAGTCGAGCTGCTCGTCGGTCGCGTCGAGCGAAGCGAAGAGGTCGAAAATCTCGTTCAAGACGGCGTCGTGGCGTTCATCGGGGCGGTCGATCTTGTTGATCGCCACGATCGGCCGAAGCCCCTGCTTCAGCGCCTTGGACACCACGAACTTGGTCTGGGGCAGCGGGCCCTCGGAGGCGTCGACCAGCACGACGACGCCGTCGACCATGTTCAGGATGCGCTCGACCTCGCCTCCGAAGTCGGCGTGGCCCGGGGTGTCGACGATATTGATGCGTGTGCCATTCCAGAGGATCGAGGTGCACTTGGCCAGGATGGTGATGCCCCGCTCGCGCTCGAGATCGTTCGAGTCCATGGCCTGGGACTCGACCTTCTGGTTCTCGCGGAAGGCGCCCGATTGCTTCAAGAGCGCATCGACCAGCGTGGTCTTGCCATGATCGACGTGGGCGATGATGGCGATGTTGCGCAGGTTCATAGGGATGTCCCAAGGGTCAGAACCTCGGCAGACGTGGCCGAGGGCGCGCAATTGTGCAGCGCATCATGAAAAGCTCGGCGGGGGCGTAGCACATCCGGAGGTCTGCCGCCAGAGGCCGGAAGCGCTCACCCGTCCGGCGCGCTTTCGATGGGCATGTCCCGGATCGTCTCCTTCGGCTGCTCGGCCTCGGGATCCTCGGTCGGAATTTCCAGGCTCGGCGGCTCCTCGGGCATGGCGGCGATCGCGGGAACTCGTTCGCGTCGGTCCTCGCGGTTCTGCTCGCCTGGCCCGATCTGCTGCGTCAGGACGATCTGCGGGTCGGTCGGGTCGATGCCGTTGGCCTGGAATGCTTCCTTCAGGGCCTGGACGACGCGACTGCGGCCGGCGACCTCGGCCGAGCGCTGCGAACGGGTCCACCAGCGGACCTTGAGGCCGAGAGAGGTGGCGCCCAGCTCCCAGCAGATGACCTGGGGGGCGGGTGACTTCTCGACCTCCTCCAGACGGGCGAGCGTGTCGAGGACGAGCTTCGATACGAAGTCGACGTCGTGATCGTAGCCGACGGTGATGTCGAGGGCGATCCTGCGCTTGGCGTAGGCGGTCATGACGGTGATGCTGGAGGTGTAAATGTCGGCATTGGGGACGACGACGATGCGGTTGTCGTAGGTCCGGATCATGGTGGCGCGCTGGTTGATGCGGTGGACGGTACCCTCGATCTGGCCCACGTGGATCTGATCTCCGCGCCGGAACGGCTGGCGCAGAAGGATGAGAAGGCCGGCCAGCCAGTTCTGCAGAATGTCCTTGAAGGCGAAGCCGATCGCTACCGAGCCGATGCCGAGGCTGGCGACAAGATCACCCGGGTTGAGGGTCGGAAGAATGATGGTGAGCGCGACGAGCGTGCCGAGCAGGAGCGAGATCCAGAAGGAGAAACTGGAGAGCATCTCGCCCAGGTCCTCGCGACCGCGATTGCGGAACGAGCGGGCGAGCGCGCCGCGGGCGACGAACGCGAGCAACAGGAAGATCGAGAGAACGAGAAGGCCGACTATAAGGTTCGGCAGGAGGCTGAAGAAGCCGTCGACCCATCCATTGATGCGTGACCAGGCAACCTGCCAGCCGTCTGCGAAACGTGTCGCCTTGTCCAAACCGAACCCTCGCTCCTCCTCGCCGAGCCCCCGAGGCCGGCGGTCGCCTGCGCGGGAAGCCGATCCGGTGCCCGACGGGGACGTAAACTCCCTTCGCGGCGGAACGTTCCGACAGCTGACGCAAGGAGCGGCCTGACGGTCAGAGAACGGTGCGGAGGGTGTCGATGGCCCGGTCGATGGGGGCGCGGTCGGAGCGCGCGGGACCGAGCGATATGCGTCGACCGTCCCTCAACGCAAGAACGGGCGCAAAGCGGCGGGCACCTTTGTGGCCCCTCGCCAATTCAACTTCGAGATCGGCGACGTCCCCAAGCGAGAGCTCCTCAGACAGTGTTCTGGTGGGAAACCGTCGCTCGAGGCGGACGCGGCCGTCGCAGCGATCGATCTCGACGGTTGCGTGACAACGCTTGTGGCAAGCCCGGGCGAAGGCCAGCAGCACTGTTGCAGCGATGGCCACGGTCAACCAACCCCAAACCCAGCCGTGCATCGCGGCCGAAAGCTGGGTTGCCAGGACGGCCAGGGCGACAGGGGCGACAAAGATGAGCTGCAAGACCAGCTGGCGGCGCGGCGAGCCTTCGCCGTTGGTCAGCACCAGAGTGTTGCGCTGCTCGATGATGTGCATTGGGCTCAGTCGTTGTCCGAGAACGATGGTGGCGGCTGTATATCCTTAAATTGTACGATGTTCAACATAGAGAGCGTGCTGCTCAC
Organism: Hyphomicrobiaceae bacterium; assembly: GCA_041397805.1. Taxonomy (GTDB): domain Bacteria; phylum Pseudomonadota; class Alphaproteobacteria; order Rhizobiales; family Hyphomicrobiaceae. The sequence continues at coordinate 55,508 of JAWKWD010000015.1, read as the reverse complement.
GAGGGCGTGATGGGCGGCCGGGCCGAGGCCAGGAGAGGAACGTGCACAATTCTTGCGAGGCCTCCGCAGCGAGATGAACGCGCGTTCCATTCCGGGACAAGGGTAGGGCAAGGCGGCATGTTCGAGCGCAATAAGATCGACTCCATCGAGCACAGCGGCATGGCGGTGGAAATCTCGACCGACACCGGCGAGACGATCGGCGGACAGCTTCTGGTCGGAATGGGGCGTAGCCTCGGGCAGGTGCTGAACGGCGAGGGCGGGTTCATCGAGTTCGAGCCGTGGGAAGGCGAACGCGTTCACATCGCCAAGGCCTCGCTACGCGCGGTGAAGCCCGTCAAGACAACGCGACCCGAGAGCTTGAAAGGGCGGCTCGCCGCGATGGACGGCTTCGATCCCTACACGATCCTGGGTGTGCGCAAGGGGGCGGGCCTCGAAGAGGTGAAACGCGCCTGGCACCGGCTGTCGATGGCTTATCATCCGGACCGGTATGCGGCGGCGGAGCTGCCGGTGGAGGTGACGGAGTATCTCTCGGCGATGGCACGGCGCGTCAATGCCGCCTATGCGGCGCTGGAGCCAGCGCTGGCCAGCAAGAAATCCTCGGGGCATCAGGCGGCGCCGCTCTACCGGCCCCAAACGAGGGCTTGAGCGGGGCGTGCTGATCAGCCTGCATGGGCAGGACGTCGCGAGAGCCCGCGCGGCCAGCGCGCACTGCCGGGGCGAGCTGTCATCGAGCGTTCATGGTGGTGTCATCCGGCCGCGAAAACCGCGTGCCATAGTCGCGCGGAGAGGATTGGAACCAGTAACCGGCGACAGAGCGTGGCCATGATGACGGAAGCGCTGGTCGTGCTCGTCGCTGCGAGCGCCGCAGGGATCATGTTGGGGCGCGCGAGTCGATTTCGGAGCTACCGTGTTCATGCACGCCGTGTGGCCGAGATCGTAAGCAGCGCGTCAGCCGAGCTCGGCGCTCTGCGTCAACGGGTGCCGCCGACGTTCGCGGGGAGACTGGCGTGCATCGACCAAGTGCTTCCCGAAACCATCTTTGCCGAGCTGCGACGCCAGGCGCTGGGCCTGGTGCGACCGGAGCGCAGCTACATTCCGACCCATAAGAAAGGCGGAACGGTTGCCTATGAATCGCTGTTCGACGATGCGCCGGCAATCGTCGCGCTCTATCACGCCCGGGAGATGCAGGAGCTGATTTCGCGCATCGTCGGCGACCGCGTGATGCCGACGCCGATCTCGGACCAAAGCTCGCTGTCGGTGCTCTGCTACGACAAGCCTGGCGATCACATCGGGTGGCATTACGATCATAATTTCTACCGTGGGCGCCACTTCACGGTGTTGCTGCCGCTGCTGAACGAAGGACGAGCTGCCGGCGGCCTCAGCCATGCAACCCTCATGGCCCGGATCGAGGGGTGCGAGGCAGACATCCCTACCCCGCCCAATACGCTCATCGTCTTCGAGGGCGCGAAGGTTCATCACAAGGTCACGCCGATCCTCGAGGGCGAGCGGCGCCTCGTGCTCTCCATGACCTATTGCACCGATCCTCGCGCGAACGCGCTGCAGGGCGTGGCACGCCGTTTCAAGGACATCGCGTTCTACGGGCCGAGAGCGCTGTGGACGTGAGCCACCGCGGCCGAGGCCGGCGGGTCACGTGAGAGGGGGCGTGGGTGCGTCGCGGTCGATCGGGGACGGCTGCTATGGACGCTCTCGCAGAGGGCCGTTGGCGAGGTTGCGCCAGGGCTTCTCGGTGGTGTGCTCCTTCTCGTAGAGGTCGCGCAAGAAGGCATCGATCCGTGGATCGGGCGGGGAGGCGGCATCGGTCACGCTGCGCTCGACGATTTGAGCATCGCGAGCCCAATCGGGCGCGCCGGTCTTCTTGTGCCGGCGGCCGCCCCAGGCGAGCAGGGGACGGTCGGGGGGCTCGAGATCGAGCTCCTCGAGGAAGGTCTCGCGGAGGGCGTAGAACGACTGGAGGATGGCGTCGCGGGCAAGCTTGCGCTGGGCGTCGGTCGCGATCGTGGCCTTGGACGGATCGAGGGTCTGGAGGGCGCGACGCATGTCGTGGAGAGGCGCGAACGGGTAGATGCCGATCATGGCGTCGGTTTCGCCCACGTTCGCATAGACGGTGCGCATATTGTCGAGCGTTGCGGAGATGGCGAGGAAGGCTTCCAGGTAGTCGGCCTCGGTCGGCGTCTCGTTGCGCGTGAAGGCGTAGAGCTTCGACTTGGCATCGACGATGTCGCGCCACTCATCTTTCAACGCGGTGATGAAGGCCTGTCGGCGCTGGTAGATGCCTGCGAGCGCGGTCGCGACGACGGTGATGAACACCAGCGCCATGTCCTTCAGGTACTCGTAGACGTCTGCGGCGAGGCGCTCCAACGGGGAGCCAGCAATGCCGGGAATGTGGTGTGCGAGCTTGGCGGCCAGAGAGAGCGCCAGGACGAACGCAAGCGCGACGTAGGACCAGCCGAGGGTGCGTCGGAGCTTGGCTCGGGTCATGCGGGGCTCACTGTGGGCGAGAGGTCGTCAGACGGTGGCCGGCGCGGAAGCGGCCAGCTCGCGGGCCTTGGGCGGCGGGGACGGCTCACGGGCGGCCTCCTCGATGAGGCGCCTGGAAGCCGTCTCAATGGCAGTCACGGTCTTGTTGCGCACCTCAGCCCGAGAGAGGCCCGGTGGCAGGGGCGGGAGAATCTCGACGATCATCGTGCCGGGATAGCGGGCGAGGCTTTTCCTGGGCCAGTAGAGACCGGTGTTGAGTGCCAGTGGCACGAGCGGCAGATCGAGCCCGTCGTAGAGCGCAAGGTAGCCGGGCTTGTAATCGGGCGGGGCCCCTGGAGGCCGGCGCGTGCCTTCGGGAAAGATCAGGATCTCGCGGCCAGCCGAGGCCTTGGACTTGGCGTCGACCAGCATGGCCTTGAGCGCGGCCGCGGCACGATCGCGCCTCACGAAGATGTGCTCGAACTTGGCGCAGAACCAGCCATAGAGGGGGATGAGCTTCAGCTCCGCCTTCAGGACGATGGCGGGGTCGCGAAAGAGCGGGACGAGGCCGAACGTGTCCCAGGCCGACTGGTGCTTCGCAACCACGAGGCACGGGCCATCCGGCAGGTTCTCGCGGCCGCGCACCTCGAGCCTGGTGCCGCAGATCAGCTCAAGCAGCCAGACGCAGACAACTCCATGCAGCCTCAGTCCCTGCATGGCCCACGAGCGCGGCCCGATCAGCAGCCAGATGCCGAGCAGCATCATCAGCGCGGTCACCACATAGAAGGCCACGTTGTAGACGGCCGATCGGAGAATCACGCCGGGCGGGGTGCTCATTGTCCAGACCCGGGGTTCACGGCAGCCGAAGGGAGACTGCCCGGGGGCAGGTTGCGGTGCTCGGGCGCCCCGTTTGCGGCAACAAGGCGCGACAGCGCGTAGCGCGCGGACGAGCCCAGGAACTTGATGTACTCGCCGGCGAGAAGGCGCCCGGTGGGCCAATGGCGCCACCATGCTTCGAGATTGAGGTTGCGGCTCGTGCGCACGGGGTAGGAAACCAGCTCGATGTCGGGCATCACACGGGAGAACTCGGTGCGGCTGCGCAGCATATGATAGCTCGACGTCACCACTATGAGGCTATGGAAGCCGTTGGAGAGGGCCCAGCGACGGGCCTCGGCGGCGTTGCCGCTGGTATTGGTCGCCTCGTGACCAATGTCGACGCAGCAGCGCACGAGCGCCTGGCGCTTGGCGTCGGCGCCATGGATACGCCGCTTCAGCTCGGTTGGCACGCGCGTCGTGGGGTGGACGCCGGAAATCAGCAGGCGCTGGGCGCGCCCCTCAACCATGAGGCGAACGCCGGTCGCGATGCGATCCTCGTCGCCGGTGAGAACGACGATGGCGTCCGCACGCGGGTCTTCGGCGGGAGCGAGGCCGCTGACCGTACTCGCGAACGCCAGAAATCCCATGCCGCCGGCCACGATGCCGACCAGCCCAAGACCCAGCATGGTGCGAACGAGCTTGGCCATGACATCCCCCCGGTCGCTCAGAGGCACGCTTGCGGCCAACCGGGAAAGCCGCGAAGCATGTGTTCAGTATCGTTGATTGTGCATTGTGCCGCCACCATGGCAAGCAACGGTCCACGGCAAAGTGGACAGGTCCATAATGGATACGATGGGGCCTGGGCGGATCATCGGCGTGCTGCCGCTCAATCGTCCCAGACGCGGTCGTTCAGGGTCTCGAAGAAGTCGAGGGCTTCTTCACGCAGAGTGCGCCGGCAGTTGCCCTTGCAGCCGATCCAGGTGCCGCCGGGCATGCGCACCTCCCGCTCCACCCGGCCCCTTCTCACGGGGCCCCGGACGCACCCGCGCCCGTAGTCGGAGCAGGCGACGACGCTTTCGTCGCGGCGCCTCTCGCGGGAGTCTTCCGCCCAGGCGCTGGCGGAATGCCACAGCAAGACAGCGGCGAAAAGCAGGGTGAAACAGGTGCCGGCAGCGCTCTTGCACCTGGCGGCATTACCGGGGCCGGGGGATGCTGGGCATTTCATGAAGATCTCGCATCGCGCGTGACATTCTGCCTTCCAGCGCGACATCGAAGAACCGATGCGGCGCATCATCGAAGACCATCCCCAATCGATATAGCATTGCGCGGGCGTGCTGCAGGGTGGGAGAGCAAGTCTTGGGTTGGTTCGAGCACGTTTTCAACTACTGCGAGCGGGGGCTCGATCCGTCATTCTGGGCCGAACCCTTCAATGCCGTCAGCAACGGTGCCTTCCTGGTGACGGCCGGGGCGGGGGCCCTCACCTTGCGAAGGAGCAGGGCGCCGGGTCGAGAGCCCGGGCAGGGACGGGCTGAGCGCCTGGCCCTCTGGGGCCTGGTGGGATTGGTGGCCGTCATCGGGCTCGGCAGCTTCCTGTTCCACACGTTCGCGACGCGATGGGCCCTGATCGCCGACGTCGCGCCGATCACGGTTTTCATGGTCGTCTATCTTGGCTACGCACTCCGGGTGTTCATCGGTCTCGGCCGGTGGGTCACTGGGCTCGCCGTGGCGGCCTTCCTGATGGTAGGATCCGGCGCCTCGCGCCTCGCGTGCGCGGTGCACCAAGCCGCGCCGGGTGCGTCCGTCGCAGCGACAGAGCCTTGCTTCAACGGCTCGCTGGGCTATGTGCCGGCACTGGTCGCGATGGTCGTCGTCGGGATGCTCGCGCAGCGAAAACGCGAGGCAGCGGCCGGAAAGTTGCTCGCGGCGGCAGTCGTCTTCGTGGTTTCGGTGGTATTGCGGACGATCGACCGAGACGTGTGCGAAGCAACGTGGCTGCTCGGGCAGGTGCGCGGGACGCATGCCCTTTGGCACCTGCTCAATGCCGTGACGCTTTGGCTGCTGCTTTCGGCGGCGATCATGGAAGGGCGACAGGGCAGGCAGCGTTGAGGCAACTTCTCAACGGCCGAGGGTGGCGGTCGGATGCACAATAGGGCGGAACCCGGCAGCGAGGACGGCGACGATCGAAGGCGGTGTCAGCACCTCGGCGTCGCCGGATGCGGGCCGATAGCGGGGCGGCTGGTAGCCATCGGGCGTCCACAGGCAGAGGCTCTCTCCCCAGACGAGGAGCGACTGGCCGTCGCGCCTGATGACGGCGCCGTCAGGAAGCTGGGCGAGGCGGGCCCGGTGGGTGAGCTTGCCGCCCTGCGCATCGACGCGCTCGGCGTGCAATCGCTGATCCATCTGCGGGGCGGAGGCACGGCCATCGCCACCATGTGCCTCGGCCCAGAGCATTGCGAACAGATTGGCGTCCTCGCGGCGGCATTCGAAGCAGGGGCGGTGTCCGGCGGCAAGGGCCGTTACCTCGTCCAGGAAGAAGAGTTCCGTGTAGCGTCCCGGCGCCATAACCTCGCGATGCCGGTCCTTGAAGGAGAGGCGGCAGCAGATCCATTGGCGCGATGCCCAGCGACGGCGGCCAAGTCTTCGGCACGCGTCGTGAAAGGCGCCGCCACGATTGCCCATCATCAGGCCGCGGGCCGGGTGGCTGACAATGTCGCCTTCCGGCGTCACTCGGTTCTGGAGCGGCATGGCGCGATCTGACACATTCGGAGGCGGCAAAGCAAAAGGCGAGGCCCGACAATGACCGAAGCAGGCGTCATCGTGAAGACGAGGGAACGCGAGGCAGAAGGCCGCGTGGCGCATGTGACGGTGGACAACCGGCGGCGGCTCAATGCTGTGTCAACACCGCTGCTGGTGGCGCTGCGGGAGGCCTTCGAAAGGCTCGGAGCCGACGAGGGTCTGAGGGCGATCGTGCTGACGGGGGGCGGAGACAGAGCTTTCATCGGGGGAGCGGATCTCAACGAGCTCGGCGGATTGTGCGCCGACAGCGGGCGGCTCTACATCACGCGGCTTCATGAGGCGTGCAAGGCGATACGGCAGTGTCCTGTGCCGGTGATCGCTCGGATCAACGGCTTCTGTCTGGGGGCTGGGCTCGAGATTGCCGCGTCGGCCGATATGCGTGTCGTCGCCGAGGGGGCGGTGCTCGGCATGCCAGAGGTCGTCATGGGACTGCCGTCGGTGATCGAGGCGGCCTTGCTGCCGGGACTGATCGGATGGGGCAAGACGCGCGAGATCCTGCTCACGGGCGAGACGTTCGGCGCCGGGGAGGCGCTGGCGATGGGCTTCGCGCAGAAGGTAGTTCCGGCGGCAGCGCTCGATGCGGCAGTCGAGCACTGGGTGTCGCTTCTCTTCAAAGCAGCGCCACAAGCGGTTCGGTCGCAAAAGGCGCTCATGAACCGCTGGGAGCGCGTCTCGGTGGACGAAGGGATCTACGCGGGGATCGATGCGTTCTCGGACGCCTACCGGAGCGGTGAGCCGCAAGCCGCCATCCAGGCGTTCTTCGCCGAAAAGGCCAAGCACAAAGCCAAGTAGGACACGCGGGATGAGAGACGACCACCTCTGCGGCATCGCCCGAGACAAGCGCTACGAGGCATTGCGGCGCGATTTCCGCTGGGAGCTGCCCGAGACCTTCAACTTCGCCACCGACGTCGTGGATCAATGGGCGTTGGAACGGGACGGACCGGCACTGGCTTGGGAAAACGCGGCCGGCGAGACGGTGGAGTACCGCTTCTCGGACATCTCTCGGCAGTCGAAGCGGTTGGCCGACGCCCTGTCGCGGGCGGGGGTCGCCAAGGGCGACCGGGTGATCGTGATGCTGCCTCGCATTCCGGAATGGCAGGTGGCGCTGGTCGCGTGCCTTCGGATCGGGGCCGTGGCGATCCCCTGCATCGAGATGCTGACCGTGCGCGACATAGCCTACCGGGTCGAGAACTCGGAAGCGAAGGCGGTGATCTGCCGGGCGGAACAGGTCGATAAATTTTTGCGGGTCGGTGCTCGCGTGCCGGTCAAAGTCGCGATCGGAGGCGGAGGCGCGGGTTGGTTGTCCTGGGCCGATGCGATGGCATCCGGAGCGGAGACGTTCACAGGCCCCCGGATCGACATCGAGGACCCGGCGGTGATGTACTACACGTCTGGCTCCACGGGGCATCCGAAGGGCGTGTTGCACGCGGCGCGTGCCCTCTATGTGTGGCGGATGCAGGCCTACTTCTGGCTCGATCTCGCACCGGGTGACAGGATCTGGTGTACGGCCGACACCGGATGGAGCAAGGCTGGAACAAGCGTCATCTGGGGGCCGTGGAGCGTGGGGGCGACGGCGTTCCAGTACGATGGTCCATTCGTGCCCTCGGAGCGGCTGCGGCTGCTCGAGAAGCACCGGATCTCGGTGTTTTGCGCCTCTTCGACGGAGCTGCTCCGGCTCGGTGCCGAAGACACTTCGGCTTACGACTTGTCGGCGCTCCGGCGGACGGTCTCGGCGGGCGAGGCGGTGAGCCCGGTGGCGGCCGAGCGCTGGCAGAAAGCCACGGGGTGCCTCGTGTCGGAGGCCTATGGACAGACGGAAGCTCTGATGATGGTTCTCAACTATCCATCGGAGCCGGTGCGGCTCGGCTCGATGGGGCTGCCGCAACCGGGGCTGGACATCGACATCGTGGACGACGCGGGGCGGCGCCTCGGCGTGGGCGAGGAAGGGCACGTGGCCCTCAAGGCGCCGAGCCCGCAACTGATGCTCGGGTACTGGCGAGAGCCCGAGCGGACAGAGGCGTGCTTCGTCACCGGGCCCGAGGGGCGCTGGTATCTATCGGGCGATCGTGGCCGGAAGGACGAGGACGGCTACCTTTGGTACGAAGGACGCGCCGACGACGTCATCAACTCGGCGGGGTACCGCATCGGGCCGCTCGAGGTCGAGAATGCCTTGCTCGAGCACCCAAGCGTCGCGGAGTGCGCGGTGGTGCCGAGCCCGGATGACGAGCGAGGTGAGATCGTCAAGGCGTTCGTCGTGCTCAAGGAGGGATGGACCGGTAGCCCGGGACTGATCGCGGAGCTGCAAGAGCACGTCAAGGCGGTGACGGCACCCTACAAGTACCCGCGTGCGATCGAGTTCATCGCGGAGGTGCCGAAGACGGTAACCGGCAAGATCCGGCGCCGTACGCTCAGGGATCTCGAGCTCGAACGTTCTGGCCGACGACGCGCAATACCTCCGTCGCGGCAATGAAACGTCGCTTCAAGTGAGCCTAACCAACTGCCCGCGACCCCGTAGTTCTGCGGACTGGACGTTCGCCGTGTGGGTCCTATATGCGTTGGACGTGCGCCAGCCTGCCGCAGTCGACGGCCAGCGCAGGTGTCTACAACCCAGAGGGGCGAGATGAAAACCCTTAGCAAGCTGTTTTCCGGCAAGACCCTTGCTCTTGTGGCGGTGCTCGGCGCCGGCGCCATGGTGACGGCCGATTTCGCGGAGGCGCGTGGCGGGCGCGGCGGCAGTTTCGGAAGCCGCGGCAGCCGAACATTCTCTGCGCCGCCACCCACCACCACGGCGCCTCGCGCGGCACAGCCGATCCAGAAATCGATCACCCAGCCCGGCCGCCCGAGTGCGGGCGCGGCGGCCAATACGGCCCGGCAGGCCACGCGTGGCGGTCTGATGCGCAACCTGCTGCTCGGCGGTCTCGTCGGCGCAGCGCTCGCCAGCCTCTTCGGCGCCGGCATGTTCGCCAACGTGCTCGGCTTCCTGCTGCAGGGCCTGCTTATTGCCGGCCTGGTGATGTTGGTCGTCAGCTTCTTCCGCAACCGCAGCGCCTCGAACCAGCCGGCGATGGCACGGGCGAGCGTTGCCGGCTCATCGCCGACGCCCGGCCAGCAGGCCTACCGGGAGAGCGCGGGTGGGTTGGGAGCACAGGCTCCCGAAGTGGCCATCAGCGGCGACGACTACAACGCCTTCGAGCGACTGCTCAAGGAGGTGCAGCTCGGCTACGCGAATGCGGACGTCAATGCGCTGAGCTCGCGCTTGACGCCTGAGATGCTGTCTCAGTTCGCGCACGAGCTCGAAGACAACAAGCGGCGCGGCCTGTCGAACGACCTTTCGGAGCCGAAGCTGCTGCAGGGCGACCTGGCCGAAGCTTGGCGCGAGGGGGCCAGCGAGTACGCCACGGTCGCCATGCGCTACGAGCTGATCGACGCGCTGGTCGACGTGAAGTCTGGCCGGGTGGTCGAGGGCTCGACCACGGAGCCGCAGGAGGTCGTCGAGCTGTGGACGTTCTATCGTCCGGCGGGCGCTGGCGCCGACAAGTGGGAGCTTTCGGCCATCCAGCAGGCCTGATCCGTTGCAACTGTTGCTGACTGCGACATGGGCTCCGTCCACAGGGACGGGGCCCTTTTTCGTAGGCCTGGCGCCGGTTCGATTGTGATCGTGCTTCAGTTGGCCTAACTCTCGGCCTGAACCTCGTACCGAAAAGCCTGGGCAATGATCATCGCGATTGACGGACCCGCAGCATCCGGAAAAGGCACCCTCGCCAAGCGCATCGCGGCGCACTTCGGCTATCAATGCCTCGACACGGGCCTGCTCTACAGAGCAGTGGCGCGGGACGTGCTGGCGCAAGGCGGTTCGCTCGAGGATGCGGGGCTTGCGGCGCGCGTGGCCGAAGCGCTGGATATTGCCTCGCTCGACGATCCTGAGCTCCGCTCGCCCGGGGCGGGCGATGCGGCGTCCGTCGTCGCGAAGTTCCCGGGGGTGCGGATGGCACTGTTGGGTGTGCAACGCCGGTTTGCGGCCCAGAAGCCCGGCGCCGTGCTGGACGGCCGCGACATAGGAACGGTCGTATGCCCCGATGCCGACATCAAGATCTTCGTAACGGCCGATCTCGCGGTGCGGGCGCGGCGCCGCTACGAGGAGCTCAGGCGCCGGGGTGATCCGGTTACCTTGCAGTCGGTCACGGAGGTGCTTCGTCTGAGGGACGAGCGAGACCGGAGCCGGGCCGACGCTCCGATGCGTGCGGCGACCGATGCCGACTTGCTCGATACCTCGGAGATGGGTATAGAAGCGGCATTCGAGGCTGCCGTGGAGCTGATCAAGAGGAAGATCGCCCGGCGGGGGTAACCCAATGCGGTTCCCCAATCCCGCGTCGGAAGGGCGTTAGCCCGCACGCGGCAGTACTCAGACACGGCACATCCCAGGCGCCTTTCGAGGCGGCGTCGGCAAACCGCGGAGAGCTTCCGGGGTGGGTCGGCGCCCGTTCCATTGGAGCCATTCCCAGAAACCCGAGACGAAACCCGGTCCTCGTGCCGGTGGTCTCGACTTACACAGACACAGCCAAGGACATTTGATGAGCACTGAGGTCGCCACCCGAGAGATGAACCCTTCGCGAGCTGATTTCGAAGCTCTCCTGAACGAGACGATGGGCGACGAGGCCGCGCTCGAAGGCACCGTCGTCAAAGGAACGATCACCTCCATCGAGAAGGATCTCGCCGTCATCGACGTCGGCCTGAAGATGGAAGGCCGCGTGCCGATGAAGGAGTTCGCCAGCGGCGGCAAGGCAGCCGACCTGAAGGTCGGCGATGAGGTCGAGGTCTATCTGGAGCGCATGGAAAACGCGCTCGGCGAGGCGGTCCTCAGCCGCGACAAGGCACGCCGCGAGGAAAGCTGGACGCGACTCGAGAAGCAGTTCGAGGCGGGTGAGAAGGTCGAAGGCATCATCTTCAACAAGGTCAAGGGCGGCTTCACGGTCGACCTCGACGGCGCCGTGGCCTTCCTGCCGGGCAGCCAGGTCGACATCCGCCCCGTGCGCGACATCGGTCCGCTGATGCATCAGCCGCTGATGTTCCAGATCCTGAAGATGGATCGCCGCCGCGGCAACATCGTCGTCTCGCGCCGCTCGGTGCTGGAGGAGACACGGGCCGAGCAGAGGTCGGAGATCGTCGCGCGGCTCGCCGAGGGGCAGGTCATCGACGGCGTGGTCAAGAACATCACCGACTACGGCGCGTTCATCGATCTCGGCGGCATCGACGGCCTGCTCCACGTCACCGACATGGCGTGGCGCCGCGTCAATCATCCGAGCGACGTCGTCAACGTGGGCGACACGGTGAAGGTGCAGATCATCCGCATCAACCCGGAGACGCAGCGCATCAGCCTCGGCATGAAGCAGCTGCTTTCCGATCCGTGGGAGGGCATCGAGGCCAAGTATCCGGTCAACGCCCGCTTCACCGGCACGGTGACGAACATCGCCGACTACGGCGCCTTCGTGGAGCTGGAGCCGGGCGTCGAGGGCCTGATCCACGTCTCGGAGATGAGCTGGACCAAGAAGAACGTGCATCCGGGCAAGATCGTGTCGACCAGCCAGCAGGTCGACGTGCAGATCCTCGAGGTCGACCCCAACAAGCGGCGCATCTCGCTCGGCCTGAAGCAGACCCAGGACAACCCGTGGGATTCGTTCCTCACGGCGCATCCGAAGGGCTCGACGGTCGAGGGTCCGATCCGCAACATCACGGAGTTCGGTCTCTTCATCGGCCTCGACAACGGCATAGACGGGATGGTTCACCTCTCCGACCTCGACTGGAACAAGGCGGGCGAGGAGGTCATCAAGGACTACAAGAAGGGCGACACGGTGCAGGCCGTGGTGCTCGACGTCGACAGCTCGAAGGAGCGCATCAGCCTCGGCATCAAGCAGCTCGGCGGCGATCCGCTCGACACGCTCGGCAAGTACAAGAAGGGCGATGCGGTGACCTGCGAGGTGACCGCCGTCGAGCCGAACGGCATCATGGTCAAGATCGCCGATACGGACATCACCACCTACATCAAGCGCGCCGACCTCAGCCGTGACCGCTCGGAGCAGCGGCCGGAGCGGTTCAACGTCGGCGACAAGGTGGACGCACAGGTGCAGTCGGTGGACAAGCACGCGCGGCGCATCCAGGTGTCGATCAAGGCGCTCGAGATCGCTGAGGAGAAGCAGGCGGTGGCCCAGTACGGCTCGTCCGACTCCGGCGCTTCGCTCGGCGACATCTTCAAGGCGGCTCTCAAGAAGCGCGAGGGCGGCGACGGCTGAGGCGCAAACCTGCGCACTGGACCGGACACGGACGACAGGGAAGGGCGGGACCGGAAACGGCCCCGCCCTTCGGCTTTCGGCAGGCGCGCAAGGTGTGCCCGTCGCGGCAGGGCGGCTGGGTCGACGAGCCTCGAAACGGGGCGTTGCTTCAGCCAGTTGCCGATGCTGCTGCTTCAGCTTAACGTGCGTGCGGTGACGGCGGGCGCGCCCGAAATGGCCGGGTTGCCTGCTGCTCGTTCTCCGTTGCTCCAGGACACCCATGTCTCTCGAAACCGAAGCGTTGCTCGATCGCCGGCGCCTCAGGCGGTCGATGTCATTCTGGAGGGCGCTTGCCGTGCTCGCGGCCGTTATCGCGATCGCGGTTGTCGGCGTGCTCGCGGGCGGCGGAATGGACGGCGGGCTCTTCCAGAAGCAACAGATCGCGCGCGTCGGACTGACCGGTCTCATCACGGAGAACCGATCGCAACTGCGCATGCTACGCAAAATCGCCCGCGACGACAAAGTCGCAGCCGTCATTCTCTATGTGAACAGCCCGGGCGGGACGACGACGGGTGGAGAGGCGCTGTTCGAAGCGATCCGCGACATCGCCAAGAAGAAGCCTGTGGTCGCCCAGTTCGGGACCATAGCCACATCGGCGGCCTATATCGCGGGCCTTGCAACCGACCACATCATCGCACGCGGCAACACCATCACAGGCTCGGTCGGCGTGATCTTCCAATGGGCCGAGGTGTCGGAGCTGCTCGGCAAGGTCGGCGTCAAGATGAACGAGATCAAGAGTGGTCCTCTCAAGGCGGAACCCTCGCCGTTCCATCCTCTGGGGCCGGCCGGTCGTGAGACGACAGAGAAGATGGTGGCGGAGAGCATGCAGTGGTTTCGCGGGCTCGTTTCGGACCGGCGAAAGGTCGATACGGCGGCTATCCCGGGACTGGAGCAGGGACGCATCTTCTCGGGACGCGAGGCGCTCGGGCACAAGCTGATCGACGACATTGGCGGAGAGCCGGAAGTGGTGCGCTATCTCGTCGAAAAGCGCGGTGTCCAACGTGCGCTGAAAGTGGTCGACTGGAAGCCCAAGAGTGAGGACAGTCTCAGCTTTCTGGGCATGGCCGTGAGGGGCATCGCGCAGGGGCTCGGGCTTGCCGACATGGCGGCCGGATGGCTCGGCGAGGAAGCGCCGCTGGCGGCATTACGCATGGGCGGGCTTGTTTCCGTTTGGCAGCCAAGCGAAAAATGAGTAACAACGCGAGAGAGTTATGGCTCTGCCTACGCAGACGGGGCGAGACAGGGCGGGTGAGCATGGTGGGAGAGCTCGATGATTAAGTCGGAGTTGATCGCGAAAATCGCCGGGGCGAACCCGCATCTTTACCATCGTGACATCGAGCGCATCGTGAACGTGATCTTCGATGAGATCGTCGATGCGCTGGCGCGTGGCGACCGGGTGGAACTGAGGGGCTTCGGCGCCTTCACGGTGAAGCACAGGCCACCGCGCGTGGGGCGAAACCCGCGGACCGGAACGGCCGTGTCGGTGGACGAGAAGTTCGTGCCGTTCTTCAAGACCGGCAAGGAGCTGCGTGAGCGGCTGAACACAGAAGCCGACGGGAAGGCCGAGAAGCCCGAGAAGGCGAAGAAGTCGGCCGCCAAGAAGCGCGGCCCGCAGCGGGCGTCTCGCTCGGGGGCTCAGCGCCCGTCCTCAGGCCGCGCCTGACGAAAGAACGAGGAGATTGCACGTGCTCAAGCGGGTGGTCCGGCTGCTCATCGCCTTTCCGGCGGCCCTCCTCCTCATCACGCTAGCGGTTTCGAACCGGCATAGCGTGAAGATGGTGCTCGATCCGTTTCGCCCCGAGAGGCCGGCACTGGCGGTCGAGATGCCGTTCTATTTCTTCCTGTTGGGTGCGCTCGTCATCGGTGTCGTGATCGGCGGTTGGGCGACCTGGGCAGGACAGAGCCACTGGCGGAAATCCGCCCGGCAGCGTACGCAAGACGCCATGAAATGGCGGGCCGAAGCCGATCGTCTGGCGCGCGAGCGCGACGAGCAGGTGGCCGCTTCCGGAGGAAGCGCGCCGCGGGCGCTGGCGGTGGTCCGTCACTGACGGCGCGGGGCTGCGATTGGGGCAGCCCACCTGTCGCATCGGGCGACAATCGAGGGGCTTTGCGCTAACGCAGAGCTTCGGCGGTGACGGGGCTTGCAACCCCTGCTAAGGCCTTTCAGGCGGCGCCTGTGCCGAGCCCGACTGCAACCAATGGATCGACCGTGCCAACGCGGATCAAAATCTGCGGGATCAAGACCGCCGAAGCCATGGCCGCGGCGCTGGACGCGGGTGCCGACGACGTCGGCCTGGTGGTGTTTCCGCCGAGCCCGCGGAACGTCGACCTCGATACCGGACGGCGGCTCGCCGATCAGGCGCGGGGGCGGGCCCGGATCGTGGCTCTCACGGTCGATGCGGACGACGCAACGCTGGCGGGTGTGATCGATGCCATCCGGCCCGACGTATTGCAAATGCACGGCAGCGAAAGCCCCGAGCAGGTGGGCGAGGCTCGCCGGCGCTACGGCGTGGCCGTCATGAAAGCGGTCAAGGTGGCGACGGCAGCGGACGCGGCGGAGGCGCTCGCGTTCGCCCCTGTTGCCGACCTCATTCTGTTCGACGCGCGGCCGCCGAAAGGTGCCGACCGTCCGGGCGGGCATGGCCGGGCGTTCGACTGGACTGCGCTCGATCAGGTAAAGGACAAGGTGCGGTACATGTTGTCGGGCGGCCTCACGCCGGAGAACGTGGCAGAGGCAATCGCCGCGACGGGAGCCTCGGCCGTCGATGTGTCGTCCGGTGTCGAAAGTGCGCCGGGCGTCAAGGACAGCGATCGCATACGGGCCTTCATTGCCGCCGTGCGTGCCGCCGACGCGGCGATGGCGGTGTCTCCTCAACACCAGCCCCGGAACGGGAGCCAAGCATCATGACGACTTCCGCAACCGACACCGGCGCAGCCCCGAACAGCTATCGCACGGGGCCCGACGAGAAGGGGTTCTTCGGCATCTTCGGCGGCCGCTTCGTCGCCGAGACGCTGATGCCACTCATTCTGGAGCTGGAGGACGCCTATAACGCGGCGAAGGCGGACCCCGAGTTCGCGAAGGCGCTCGACGTTCTCAACACGCACTACTCGGGGCGCCCGTCGCCACTCTACCTCGCCGACCGAATCACCAAGGAGCTCGGCGGAGCCAAGGTCTACTTCAAGCGCGACGAGCTCAATCATACGGGATCGCACAAGATCAATAACTGCCTCGGCCAGATCCTGCTCGCCAAGCGGATGGGAAAGACGCGTATCATCGCGGAAACGGGGGCCGGCCAGCACGGTGTGGCGGTGGCGACAGTGTGCGCCAAGTTCGAGCTGCCATGCGAAGTCTACATGGGCGCCACGGATGTCGAGCGACAGGCGCCGAACGTCGCGCGGATGCGGCTGCTCGGCGCCAAGGTGAACCCGGTCACAGCCGGTGCCGGTACGCTCAAAGACGCCATGAACGAGGCGCTGCGCGACTGGGTCACCAACGTGCGTGACACCTACTACATCATCGGCACGGCGGCAGGGCCGCACCCCTATCCGGAGCTGGTGCGCGACTTCCAGTCGATCATCGGGCGCGAGGTGCGCGAGCAGATGATGGCGGCCGAGGGGCGGTTGCCGGACACGCTGGTGGCGTGCATCGGCGGCGGGTCGAACGCGATCGGGCTTTTCCACCCGTTCCTCGATGATGCGTCGGTGCGCATGTACGGCGTCGAGGCGGGTGGTCACGGCCTCGACGTGGAGAACGGGCATTGCGCGTCGCTGACCGGAGGGCGACCGGGCGTTCTGCACGGCAACCGGACGTACCTGCTGCAGACCGAGGACGGGCAGATCCTCGAAGGACACTCGATATCGGCCGGTCTCGACTATCCTGGGATCGGGCCCGAGCACTCCTGGCTGAAGGAGAGCGGCCGGGTGGACTACGTTGTCGCCACCGACAAGGAGGCGCTGGCAGCGTTGCAGTTCTGCACGAAGATGGAGGGCATCATCCCGGCGCTGGAGCCGTCGCATGCTCTGGCGCAGGTGATGAAAATTGCGCCGAAGCTGCCGAAGGACCACCTGATCGTCATGAACCTGTGCGGCCGTGGCGACAAGGACCTGCACACGGTGGCGAAGGCGCTGGGGATGAAGTTCTAAGGGGCGGCCCGTTGCACGTTGCCGGGCCGCGAACGACGCCGACCGACTACGATGCACGAGATCTACAAGTTAAGATTGTAAATATTGTATTGCGCACGTATAGAGTGTGTGTCCTTCTTGGCGCGGGCAGTCGGGAGGGATGATGATGCGATTCGGAGGATTTTGGCTGGTCGCAGTGAGCTTGATCTCGAGTGGCATGCTGGGCGCCTGTGCGTCTTCCTCGGACAAGATCGCACCGCAATACGTCTCTTCGTTGCAATACCGGGGGACTTCGTGCGCGCAACTCGCGGAAGAGGCGCAGCGCATTTCTGCGCGGGTTGCGCAACTCTCCGGCGTCCAGGATCAGAAGGCGTCCAATGACGCGATCGCTACGGGCGTGGCCATCGTCGTGTTCTGGCCGGCTGCGTTTCTGGTTGGCGGCAACGACCAGACAACGGCCGAGCTCGCCCGCCTGAAGGGCGAATTCGAAGCCGTCGAGAGATCGTCGACCGAGAAGAATTGCGGGCTACAGCTGCGACAACAATCGGCCACCAAGCCGGGCAAAAGGTCTGGTGCATGAAGAGCTAGGGCGTCAGGCAGACTCGTTGCAACAAGCTGGATTGCGGCTTGATCGGTTGGTAGAAGCGCCAGCAGCGAATTTCCTGGCGCCGGCCCGATTCGGCGCCCGACCGGACGAGAGCCATGGCGAACGACAAGAACTCCCCGAAGGCAGCCGGTGCGGCTGACAAAGTCCCTGCGGGGAGCCGACCATCAGCCGGGGAAGGTCGAGATTGGGGTCAGACGCTGTTCCTGCCGAAGACGGATTTCCCGATGCGGGCCGGACTGCCGCAGATGGAGCCGAAGCTGATCGAGCGGTGGAAGCGGATCGACCTCTATTCGAAGCTGCGGGCCGCGTCGAAGGGGCGTGCGCGCTTCACACTGCACGATGGGCCGCCCTACGCGAACGGCAACATCCACATCGGGCACGCGCTGAACAAGATCCTGAAGGACCTCGTCACGCGCTCGCAGCAGATGCTGGGCTTCGACTCGAACTACGTGCCGGGGTGGGACTGCCACGGCCTCCCGATCGAATGGAAGATCGAGGAGGAGTACATGGCCAAAGGCAAGGCCAAACCCAACCTGAAAGATCCGGCGGCGATGAAGGCGTTTCGTGCCGAGTGCCGCGCGTTCGCCGAGCACTGGATGGCGGTGCAGTCGGCGGAGTTCCAGCGGCTCGGTGTCGAGGGCGACTGGAAGAACCCCTACACGACGATGACGTTTCCGGCCGAGGCGCAGATCGCGCGTGAGCTCATGAAGTTCGCCGAAACGGAGCAGCTTTATCGCGGCTCCAAGCCCGTCATGTGGTCGGTGGTCGAGAAGACGGCGCTGGCGGAGGCCGAGGTCGAGTACCAGGACTACCAGTCGGACATGGTGTGGGTGAAGTTTCCGGTGGCCGGGAATGTCTCCTACCTCGGCGAGCATGCAGCGACGCACCATGCGGTCGGCACATTCGTCGTCATCTGGACCACGACGCCTTGGACGCTGCCGGGCAATCGCGCCATCTGCTTCAACGGGCGGCTCGACTACAGCCTCTACAGGGTGACTGCTGCACCAGACGGCAACTGGGCAAAGGTTGGCGAAACCTATGTGCTCGCCGACAAGCTGGCGGCCGACGTGATGAAGGCCGGGAAGGTCGAGTCGTTCGAGAGACTTGGAGCGGTGAGCGGCGAGGAACTGGCGAAGATCGTCTGCGCCCACCCGCTCCGTGACGCCGGCCTCGGCGGCTACCGGTTCGACGTGCCGCTGCTCGACGGCGATCACGTCACGGACGACGCGGGCACGGGCTTCGTGCACACCGCGCCGGGGCATGGCCGCGAGGACTTCGACATCTGGACGGCGTCGACGCGGAAGCTGATCAGCATGGGCGTCGACCCGGCGATCCCCTACACCGTCGACGAGAACGGCGCGTTTACAAAGGACGCACCGGGCTTCGAGGGCGAGCGCGTCATCACCGACAAGGGCGAGAAGGGCAAGGCCAACGATGCCGTGATCAAAAAGCTGGCCGAGGCCGGCATGATGGTCGCGCGCGGACGGCTGAAGCACCAGTATCCGCATTCCTGGCGCTCGAAGAAGCCGGTGATCTTCCGCAACACGCCGCAGTGGTTCATCCACATGGACAAGGAGATCCCGTTCCTCGAAAAGGTGTCGAAAGAGCATCGCGAGAAGCTGCGCGCAGCGGGCATGACGGACGGGCACAACGCCCCAATCCCCAAGACGCTGCGCGAGGTGTCGCTGCAGGCCATCCGCGAGACGGAGTGGGTGCCGGCGTCGGGCGAGAACCGTATCGCCGGCATGATCGAGGCGAAGCCTGATTGGGTGATCTCACGCCAGCGGGCCTGGGGCGTGCCCATCACCGTGTTCGTGAAGA
Organism: Hyphomicrobiaceae bacterium; assembly: GCA_041397805.1. Classification (GTDB taxonomy): domain Bacteria; phylum Pseudomonadota; class Alphaproteobacteria; order Rhizobiales; family Hyphomicrobiaceae. The sequence continues at coordinate 36,542 of JAWKWD010000015.1, read as the reverse complement.
AGGGCACCAACGAGGTGCTGGTCGATGCGGCGGTCAACAAGCGCATCTATGAGGCCATGTACGCCGAGGGGGCCGATGCCTGGTTCTCCGACGCCGATGGCGCGCGCTTCCTGAAGCCCGACTACGATCCGGCCGACTACGAGAAGGTCAACGACGTCCTCGACGTGTGGTTCGATTCCGGCAGCACGCATACGTACGTGCTCGAGGACGCGGCGCACTTCCCCGGCCTCTACGGTTTCAAGCGGAAGGTCGACGGCGGGCAGGACACCGTCATGTATCTCGAGGGCTCGGACCAGCATCGCGGCTGGTTCCATTCCTCGCTGATCGAAAGCTCCGGCACGCGCGGCCGTGCACCCTACGACGTGGTGCTGACACACGGCTTCTGCCTCGACGAGAAGGGGCAGAAGATGTCGAAGTCGGTCGGCAACGTGACGGCGCCGCAGGACGTCATCGCCAAGTCCGGCGCCGACATCCTGCGCCTGTGGGTTGCCTCGTCCGATTACGCCGACGATCTTCGGATCGGGCCGGAGATCTTGAAGACCTTCTCGGACAACTACAGGAAGATCCGGAACACGCTGCGCTGGATGCTCGGCACGCTCGGGCATTATTGCGTGGCCGTCTCCGACACCTCTCGCGTGGCCGCTTCCGACTCCCCTGCGGGGAGCCGGCCGGCAGCGTCGGGTGCTGCCGCCCGTGGTGAGGGGGCGGTGGATACGAGATCCTACCCCGAGCTCGAGCGGCTGATGCTGCACCGGCTCACCGAGCTCGATGCCATCGTGCGGAAGGCCTATGCGGAGTACGACTACAAGCGGGTGGTGGCGCAGCTCTCGCAGTTCATGAACACGGAGCTGTCGGCGTTCTACTTCGACATCCGCAAGGACGCGCTCTACTGCGAGCCGCCGTCGTCGGCGAAACGGAAGGCGGCGCTTCACACGGTCGAGCAGATCTTCCGGTGCACGTGCGTCTGGCTGGCGCCGATCCTATCGTTCACAGCAGAAGAGGCGTGGCTCGCCCGCTATGGCGACGATGACGGCCGCTCGGTGCATCTCGAGACGTTCCCGGATGTGCCCGCGGCCTGGCGTGACGACGCTCTCGACGCGAAGTGGGACACCGTGCGACGGATCCGCTCCGTCGTGACGGGTGCGCTCGAAATCGAGCGCGCGGCGAAGCGGATCGGCTCGAGCCTCGAGGCGGCGCCGCTCGTGTATCTCGCCGACCAGAGGCTGATGGATGCTCTCGATGGCATCGATTTCGCCGAGATCTGCATCACATCCGGTATCGGGCTCACGGTGGACGACGCGCCACCGGCAGACGCGTTCAAGCTGGGCGACGTGGCCGGTGTAGCGGTGGTCTCGCAGAAGGCGGCCGGTCAGAAGTGCGCGCGCTCGTGGCGGTTCACGATGGATGTCGGGAGCGATCCGGCATATCCGGAGCTTTCGGCGCGGGATGCGGCGGCAATGCGGGAGATCGACGGGAAGGCTTCGGCTTGAAGCGGTGGGTCCTGGGTGCCAGGCCGCGCGTTCGCGGGAGGAGGCAGCAGTTGGAGGTGCGGCATGCGGACGATAACCGGCGATCTGATCCAACTCGCAATGGCCGGCCGGTTCGATGTCATTGCACATGGCTGCAACTGCTTTCACACGATGGGGGGTGGGCTTGCCGCGCAGATCCGGCGGCACTTCCCTGAGGCTGCCGAGGCCGATCTGGCAACGCCACACGGAGCGCTGGAAAAACTCGGGACGTGCTCGTTCGCGGAGATCGAGCGTGCTCCGGTGACGTTCACGGTGGTCAATGCCTACACACAGTTCCATCCGAGCATGGGCGGCGGGGTCGATGTCGATTACGATGCCGTGCGCCGGGCCATGGTTTGGCTGAAGAGCCAGTTCACGGGACGGCGGATCGGCCTTCCGCAAATCGGAGCCGGGCTTGCGGGTGGAGATTGGGCTCGGATCGAGACGATCATTGCCGAGGAACTCGCGGGCGACGATGTGGTGATCGTGATCTACGGCGGGGCGGCATGAGCAACGAGGGCGGTGCGACACGAGATGCGCGGACATGGGCCTGGGGGCCGGGCTCGCGGCTTGGTCTCTGGATGATCGGGCTCACGTTCATCGTCGATCAGGCGCACAAGTGGTGGATGATCAACGTCACCAAGCTGCCGCTCGGGCAGCGGGTCTACGTGACGCCGTTCCTCGATCTCGTCTACGTGGTCAACAAGGGTGTGTCGTACGGGCTTCTGCATGGTACCGGGCCGTGGCTGCTGACCGGATTCGCAATTCTGGTCTCGGCCGTGCTCTGGTTCTGGCTCTCACAGCCTTCCTCAAGCCGAGTGATGGCGGTCAGCCTCGGGATGATCATCGGCGGGGCGCTGGCGAACGCGGTCGACCGCCTGCATCTCGGCGGCGTAGCGGACTTCTTCTCGCTGCATGCCTTCGGCTTCTACTGGTATGTGTTCAACATCGCCGATGTGGCCATTGTTGCCGGTGTGATCGGCCTTCTGTATGATTCCTTCTGGACGAGTCGCAATGACGCCTCGAAGACCGCCTAGACGGTCAGAGACAGCGACAGGGGGTTGGCGCACATGACGTCACCAATGCAGAAGGCGAAGCGGTCTGCCGGCCGTCTGGTGCTGGGTGTAGCGCTGCTCGCGCTTCCCGGGTGCGGCGGTGTCGACGGTGTCGAGCTCAACGGCAAGATCTTCGATGCGGTGGGGCTGACCGGGTCGCTCGGCAAGCGTGCTGAACCGAAAACCGAGCAACGGGCGCCGCTCGTGCTGCCGCCAAGCTCGGAGCAGCTGCCGGAGCCAGGGACCGTGGCGGCCACCGAGCCGGTGCGAACTGCCCAGGCTTGGCCGAACGATCCGGACAAGCAGCGCGCGGCCAGCGAGGCTTCGAAAAAGCAGGCGCAGGCCGACTATTGCCGCGATGGCAACTGGAAAGAGAAGGCCATGGGCGACGACCTGGCTGCGGCCAAAGGGCCGAGCGGATCGTGCGGCAGCATCTTCTCGGCACTCAGCAAGACGCTGTTCGGCGAATAATTGCGGTAATATGAGGTGGGGTTCGGGGCGGTAAGATCCGTCTCTCGTTCGTGGCCGATTGCTTGGGAGTGCGAGCACTTCCCCTCAGCGTTCGCGAGTGCGTGAGCTATCGCAGCGAAGCTCCCGGTTACGCATGAACCCGTTGTCATTTGACTTTCCGGCTGCAAGCTCCGACATGGTTCGTTCGAGCCGGCTCTTTGCTGTCGCGGATGCCTGACGGCGGCGGAGAGCCAGGGGCCAGCCATCGTTCTCGCCGAGGGCCACAGACGACCCGTTCAGCGGGCCTGTCCCCCCAAGTCGCGTGCCGAAGGGATTTCCCTCATGTTTGCCAATCGCGTGCCGCTCGTCCGTTCCGTTGCACTATCTGTCCTGGCTGTATCACTGGTGACCCTGATGCTCGCATTCTCCACCTACTTCTCCGACGCTCACGCCACGCCTCGCGCGACCGAGTTCGAGCTCAAGAATGGGATGAAGGTCGTCGTGGTGGAGGACCACCGTGCCCCGGTAGTGACGCACATGGTGTGGTACCGGGTCGGCGCGGCCGACGAACCGCCTGGCGTCTCGGGGATTGCGCACTTCCTCGAGCACCTGATGTTCAAGTCGACCGACAAGATTCCGAACGGCGAGTTCTCGAAGATCGTGTCGCGACTCGGCGGCCAAGACAACGCCTTCACAGGGCAGGACGTGACCGCCTACTTCCAGCGGATCGCCAAGGACCGGCTGCCGACGGTGATGGAGATGGAGGCCGACCGAATGGTCAACCTGCATCTCGAGGAGAAAGAAGTGCTGACCGAGCGTAACGTCATTCTCGAGGAGCGGCGCTCACGCACCGACAACAACCCGACGGCGTTGCTCGACGAGCAGATGAACGCAACGCTCTATCTCTCCCATCCCTACGGCGTGCCGGTGATCGGGTGGGCGCACGAGATGGCGCAACTGTCTCGCGACGACGCGATTGCGTTCTACAAGCGGTTCTACGCTCCCAACAACGCCATCCTGGTGGTCACAGGCGACATCACGCCCGAGGAGCTGATGCCACTCGCCGAGGCGACCTACGGCAAGATCCCGGCAAATGCTGCGGTCAAGGCCAGGTCGCGCCCGCAGGAGCCGCCGCATCTCGCGGCCCGGCGGATCGATCTCAAGGACCCGCGGGCGGGAAAGCCATCATTGCATCGGTACTATCTGGCGCCGTCCTATGCGCATGCCGAGCCGGGCGAAGCTGAGGCGCTCGACCTGCTGTTGAAAGTCGTCGCCTCGGGCTCGACCAGCCGCATCTACAAGCGCCTGGTCGTCGAAGCCAAAGTGGCGGCTTCGACTGGCGGCTACTACTCGGGGTCGGGGCGCGACAGTGGCAAAATCTCGCTCTACGCGGTGCCGGTCGACGGCGTCGGCCTCGACAAGGTGGAGGCGGTGCTCGACGAGGTGATTGCCGAGGTGAGGGCGAAAGGCATCACGGAGGCCGAGCTCGAGCGCGCGAAGAAGTCCTATCTGGCCGAGTACATCTACGAGAGCGACAATCAGGCGACGCTGGCACGGCGCTACGGATGGTCTTTGACCATCGGCCGGACCGTGAAGGACATCGAGGAGTGGCCGGACCGTATCGCGAAGGTAACGCTGGCGGATACGGCGAAGGCCGCAGCGAAGTATCTCGATATCCGCCGCTCGGTGACGGGCACGCTCGAGCCTGAAAACCCCGACACGCCCGCGGCTGTGGCGGGCGGCGCTCAGAAGGGTGCTCCGGCGCACGTGCCGCCGGCCGCCACGTCGAAGTCCGGTGGGCGCAGCTAACAAGGGTGATGCGATCTCATGTATCCGCGTGATGGCAGCTCGCTGAAGAGCTGGCTTGCAGCCCAGACGCCAGGACGGCGCCTGTGGCTGTTCCTTGGTGGCATTGGCCTGATGCTTGGCGGCATGTCGCTGATCGGCGGGGAGGCGACGCCGCAACGCGTTCCGGTCGCGGCCGTCGCAAATGTCGAGGCGCGCCAGACTGCGCCCGGCCCTGCAACCGGGGAGGGCCTCGGCTCGCTCTCGGAACGACCGGGGCTTTCCGGCAGGCCGGTCAAGACGATCACGGTGGCGCGGCCCGCGACGCCTCCGACCGCTGCAGCGCCAGCATCTGGGGAAGTTGGCGCCAAGACCTCGCCGCCGGCCGCCGTGGCGGCGAGCGACGGGGCGCAGGACGGGCGGCCGAGCAAGGCATGGCGAACTGCGCAGGCGCCGTCGCCGACGGTCACGCCCGCTGAAACCAAGGCGCCATCGCAACCGAGCGCGCAACCCACCAGCCCTGGCAAGGGCGCATCTGCTCTCAAGACGGCAGCAACGAAAATGAACATTCAAGACGTCAAGAGCCCCGGCGGAATCTCGGCCTGGCTGGTCGAGGAGCACAGCGTTCCGTTGCTCGCGATCAGGTTCGTGTTCGATGGAGGCTCAAGCCAGGATCCTGCGGGGAAAGAAGGCCTCGCCAACTTCCTCAGCTCGATGATGGACGAAGGCGCGGGGAATCTCGACGCCACGCAGTACCAGGAGCGCATGGAGGAGCTCGCGCTTCGGATGAGCTTCGAGGATGCCAAGGATGCGCTCTACGGCAGCTTCGAGACGCTTTCCGTCAATCGCGAGCCGGCATTGGACATGCTGCGGCTCGCGGTGAACAAACCGCGATTCGACAAGGAGGCGGTGGAGCGCATCCGCAAGCAGCTGCTCGCGAACCTCGCTTATGCCGCCAAGAACCCGCAGCAGGTGGCTGGCAAGGAGTGGTACGAGGGCGCTTTCCCGGGACACCCTTACGGCCGGCATGCGAACGGCACGCCGGAGAGCGTTGCGCAGATCCAGCCAGCCGACCTCGAAGCGTACCGCAAGCGCATCTTCGCTCGGGACACGCTGAAGGTGGTGGCTGTCGGCGACATCGACGCGAAGAGTCTCGGCGAAATCCTGGACAAGGTGTTCGGCGAGCTTCCGGCCAAGGCCGAGCTCGTGCCGGTGCCCGACACGACACCGAACCCGGCGCAAAAGCTCAAGATCGTTGAAATGGACGTGCCGCAGTCGGTGGTGCAGTACGGCATGGCCGGGTTCGCCCGGAAAGATCCGGATTTCATTCCAGCATTCGTGATGAACCAGATCCTCGGCGGCGGCGGGTTCGCCTCGCGGCTGACGGAGGAGGTGCGCGAGAAGCGCGGCCTTGCCTACTCGGTCTACAGCTACCTGCAGCCACTCAGGCACGCGGCGCTGTTCGCAGGCGGTGTGGCGACGAAGAACGACGCCGTGAAGCAATCGATCGACGTGATCCGCGGCGAACTCGAGCGGATGGCGACGGACGGTCCGACGGAGACGGAGCTGGCGAACGCCAAGAGCTATCTGACAGGCTCGTTCGCGCTGCGGTTCGACACCAATGCCAAGATCGCCAACCAGCTGCTCTGGATGCTGCACGAGAACATGGGCATCGACTATCCGACGCGCCGCAACGCAATGATCGAGGCGGTGACGATGGCGGACGTGAAGCGCGCGGCGAAGCGGCTGCTCAGGGTCGACGACCTGTTCATTACGGTGGTGGGCAAGCCGAAGGGCCTCGGCAAGGGCTGAGGCGCGAGACGATGCTGATCGCCGCCGGGGGATGACGAGGACGGCGCTTTCGACGATGGAGAGAATGATGTCGGCAATCGAGACGCAAAACATCGTCGACGGCAGCGGGCGGCGGCTCGTCACGCAGTCGGTGGCGGGGTGCCTCGAGAGTGCGATCGGAAGCTCGGGGCTCACGGAAGCGCGGCTCAAGGGCTGGGTGCACCGCCTTGATGGCGCCATGGGCGACCTCAGGACCGCCTACGAGCGCGGCACGCTCGCGCATCTGCGGGTGCCCGAGGCGACGGCCGACATCGCAGAGGCCGAGGCCGCAATGACGGCGCTTTCGGAAGGCGCGCAGACGATCGTGTTTCTCGGCACCGGCGGCTCGAGCCTCGGCGGACAGGCGCTGGCGCAGCTCAACGGGTGGAATCTGCCGGGCGGCGCGGACGAGGCGCAGCGGAACCGCCCGCGCACGCGCTTCTACGACAATCTCGATGCGACCACGCTTGGCCGGGCGCTCGAGACGCTCGATCTCGCGACGACCCGTTTCGTCGTGATCTCGAAATCGGGCGGGACGCCGGAAACACTGGCGCAGGCCGTTGCAGCCCTCGCGGCGGTCAAAGAGGCGGGGCTCGGCGACCGCATCAAGCGACACTTCCTTGCGCTTGCCGATCCGGTGAGCGGGGGCCGGGTGAGCGGACTGAGGCAACTGGCGGCCGACTTTGGCATTCCGGTGCTCGATCACGAGCCGGGAGTTGGCGGGAGGTTCTCGGTGCTGACCAACGTCGGGCTACTGCCGGCGATTGCGCGCGGGCTCGATGTGAGGGCGCTCAGGCGGGGTGCCGGGGCCGTGGTGCAAGGTCTGCTCGGCGCGACGGGTGCCGACAGCTTCGCGCCGGCTGTCGGCGCTGCGACGGCGATCGGGCTGCTGCGCGAACAAGGCGTCAAATGCTCCGTCATGATGCCCTATGCCGATCGACTCGGGCGCTTCGGTCACTGGTACGTGCAGCTCTGGGCGGAAAGCCTCGGCAAGGGGGGCGAGGGCACGACGCCGCTCGCGTGCCTCGGGCCGCTCGACCAGCACAGCCAGCTACAGCTCTTCATGGACGGGCCGAAAGAGCACCTGATCACGGTGGTGCGGGTGCCGACGGAGGGCAGCGGGCCGGTGCTCGACGGCGAACTCTGCGGACGGGCGGGAATCGGGTTCCTGGCGGGGCGACCACTCGGCGACCTGGTGGCGGCACAATCCGAGGCCGTGCCGGAAGCCCTGGGGAAAGCCGGACGGGCCGTGCGCCGCATCGATCTCGATCGGCTTGACGAGACGGCTTTCGGAGCGTTGTTGATGCATATGATGCTCGAGACGATTCTCGCCGGGCGGCTGCTCGAGGTCGATCCGTTCGACCAGCCGGCGGTGGAACTGGCCAAGGTGCTGACGCGCGAACGGCTTTCGGCCTCCGCCAAGGCCTGAGGACGGGGGGCGGGAGGCTCGTCCGGGCGAGTGCGTGCGTTGTTGGACGGAGCATGTCCGTGGCCGTACGCCAGCTTGCGCCAGAGACCGTCAACCGCATCGCCGCCGGCGAGGTGATCGAGCGTCCAGCCAGCGTCGTCAAGGAGCTCGTTGAGAATGCGCTCGACGCCGGCTCCCGCAACATCGAAGTGGTGACTGCGGCGGGCGGGCTCTCGCTCGTGCGGGTGACCGACGACGGCAGCGGAATGGATGCGCGCGACCTCGCACTCGCTGTCGAGCGGCATGCGACGTCGAAGCTCAAGGACGACGATCTCTTCAACATCGTGACGCTCGGCTTTCGCGGCGAGGCACTGCCTTCGATCGGGTCGGTCGCGACGCTTTCGATCAGGACGCGGCAGCGTGGGGCAGCATCCGGCCTCGAAATCGTGGTGGACCGCGGACAGAAAGGCGGCGTGCGGCCGGCGGCGCTCAACGCCGGAAGCATCGTCGAAGTGCGCAGCCTCTTCTCGGCGACGCCGGCGCGACTCAAGTTCATGAAGTCCGAACGCGCCGAGAACATGGCGATCTCCGAGACGGTCAAGCGGCTTGCCATGGCGCATCCGGAGGTCGGGTTCACCCTCACGACGGGCGAGCGGACGGGGCTGGTGATGCCGGCGCAACCTGCGGGTGCCGACGGATTGCTGGTCCGCCTCGGACGGATCATGGGGCGGGAGTTCCTCGACGACGCGATGATGATCGACGGGGAGCGCGAGGGCGTCAGAGTGCGCGGCTTCGCCGGCCTGCCGACGCTGCACCGGCCCGATACGGGGCTGCAGTTCCTGTTCGTCAACGGGCGGCCGGTGCGGGATAGGCTGATGCTCGGCGCAGTGCGCGCGGCCTACGGCGACACGGTGCCCAAGGGGCGGCATCCGCTGCTCGCACTTTTCGTGGACCTCGATCCGCGCGAAGTGGACGTCAACGTGCATCCGACCAAGGCCGAGGTGCGGTTTCGGGATGCGGCGACGGCGCGGAGCCTCATCATCGGAGGCTTGCGGCATGCCCTCGAGAGCGCGGGACACCGGGCGACGACCATGGGCGGCGTCCGGACGCTCGACACGCTGGCCCGAGGCCCCGCGGAACCGGCGCATGCCGGCTGGGGGCCGCCGGCTCGGGGCGTGCCGGAGGCGGTCGGGACGCGCAGCGGATCCACAGTTTCGGGCTCCAACGGGACGTCGGGGGCTTCGCGATACTCGGGTGGCTTCGGCGAGATGCTGCAGGCGCCCCTCGACATGGAGATCGCGCCTTCGGCCGACACGCGCGCTGCGGCCCAGCCGGTGCCCGAGGTCCTGCTCGACCGGCCGCTCGGGGCGGCGCGAGCGCAACTGCACGAGACCTATATCGTCGCCGAGACGCGGCAGTCGGTGGTCATCGTCGATCAGCATGCCGCGCACGAGCGACTGGTCTACGAGCGAATGAAGGCGATGCTGGCCTCCGGGGGCGTCGAGCGGCAGGGGCTGCTCATACCGGAAATCGTCGAGATGGAGGAGGACGAGGCCGCGCTGATCGGCGACTGGTCGGACGAGCTTGCGGAGCTCGGGCTTGCGATCGAGGCGTTTGGGCCGGGCGCTATCGCGGTGCGCGAGGTGCCGGCGCTGCTGGGCAAGGTCGACGTGAAGGGGCTGGTCAAGGACCTGCTGGCGAACGTGCTTGCCGGGAACGGAACGACATCGCTGCGAGACCGTCTCGAAGGCGTGTGCGCGACGATGGCTTGCCATGGCAGCGTGCGCGCGGGACGGCGCCTGACCCCGGAGGAGATGAACGCCCTGTTGAGGGACATGGAAGCCACTCCGCTCTCGGGCCAGTGCAACCACGGGCGGCCGACCTATGTCGAGCTCAGGCTCGGCGATATCGAGCGGCTGTTCGGGCGGCGGTGAAGAGAGGGCGGATGAGCGTGAAGATGGGAGGCCTGCTGCTCGCACTCGGGATGCTCGCGATCCTTGCGACGGGTCTCTGGTATCGATACGGCCAGACGCGGCGGATCGTGGGCACCGGAACAGTCCGCGTGACAGACGGGGGCAGCGGAGCAACCGCGGTGGTGCTCAGGACACGGGTTGTCGCTTTCGGCAGCGTGCGTGTCGAGGAGGTGGAGCGTCCCGGCGGCAGCTGGATCGACTGCGGCGGGGATTGTGCAAAGGCGGCGCGGGAAGCCGGGCCAGACTTCTGGGAAACGGTCCGCCGAAACGCCGGGGGACGCTGAGACGCCGCGCTTCGTCCGACTATGTGCGTGCGGTCGGGCCGCGCTGGAACGCCGCAGGAAGCGGCGCTCCAGATGGTGGTGCCAAGGCTCCGATGTCAACGGGAGCGGCAGGGGCGTGCGGTGACGTTGCAGCCCCAGGAGTTGCCGCCGCCGGAGCACTTGATGCCCTTGCTCTCGGCAAGCCTGAAACTGCCCCACGCACGCCCATACTCCCAGCCGGTGAAATCCTGCCAAACCCTGATGGCCTCGATCTCGGCGGCCTTGCGCGAGGACTGCCCGGCGCTCGAGCCGTCGTGGAAGTGATCCCGGAAGCAGACCTTGCGGCCCACGCGGACCTGGTCGTGGATCTGATCCAATCCTTGAGCTGCCGACGTGGCGGTCTCGAGGGCGAGAAAACCCACAGCTGCGATCAATACGCTCCGAATCGTCATCCCGTTGTCTCCCGTGAGCCGCGCGTTGTCCGGCCGTCCGAATCGGAATGCCTGATTTGCGAGTCTTCGGCCTAGATATCGAGGTGACGCACATGTGCGAATTTCGCCGACCATGGCGGGACTGCATCATGGCAACTATGCCACACCAGTAAAGTATCTTCGCTGCATCTGATCGAGGTCAACGCGAGGGGGGGACGAGACAGCTGAGCGCGCCGCGGATCGGCTCCGGGATCGGCGTCGGACGCTGGCTCTGCCGGTCCACGAAGACGTGCACGAAATGGCCCTCGGCGCGGGCGGCGTCCTCGCCTTCGGCAAAGAGGCCGATCTCGTAGCGGACCGAGGACGTGCCGAGCTTGCCGACCCGCAAGCCGGCGTCGATCACGTCGGGAAATGAGAAGGACTGATAGTAGCGGCAAAGGCTCTCGACGGTGAGGCCGATGACGGGGCCAGATTCGTAGTCGAGACGACCTTCGACGACCAGATAGCGGCTGATCAAAGTGTCGAAGTACGAGTAGTAGTTGACGTTGTTGACGTGGCCGTAGACGTCGTTGTCCATCCAGCGCGTCGGGATTTTCAAGAAGTGTCGATAGTCGGCGCGGGTGCCGACCTTCGGGCGCTCGGTGCTCATGATGCTTGCTTTCGGTTCGTGGCCCGCCGGTGGCTCAGTTTTTTGCGGCAACGACCTGGATCTCGAACAGGCACTCGGCGTCGGCCATCTTGCCTTCGACGCAGGCGCGCGTCGGAAGGTTGGCGGGATCGACCCATTCGAGCCAGGCCTTGTTCATAGCGTCGCGCAGGCGGATGTCGGAGAGCCAGATCACGCATGATAGGATGCGAGACTTCGATGAGCCGCACATCGCCAGGAACTTGTCGAGATCGCGGAAGGCCTCGCGCGCCTGTCCGGCGACGTCGAGGGTGAGGTCGTCGGCGATGGCGCCGGCGGTGAAGACGAACGGGTCGGCTTCGACGACGTTGGCCAGGATCGGCTCGAGCTCGCGGCGGATGATGGCCATAGGGGCTCCTGAGTGCAGTAGGCGGCTGGTAGCAGGCAGGCAACAGCAGTCGGCGGTAGGGGCGGCGAGGTGGCGACCGTCCCTACCCGCCGTTCGGTCACTTCGCCGCGACGACGGCGATCTCGACGAGGATCGCGGGGTCGGCGAGCTTGGCCTCGATGCAGGCGCGGCCCGGCAGGTTCTGGCCACCGTTCCATTCGGTCCAGGCGATGTTCATCTTGTCGCGCAGACGGATGTCGGGGACCCAGATCGTGGCCGAGATGATCTTCGATTTGTCGGTGCCGCAAAGGGCGAGGAGGCGGTCGATCTCCTTCGTCACCTGCCGGGTCTGCCCGGTGACGTCGTCCTTGGTGTTGTCAGGGGTGATGCCGGCGGTGAAAACGAAGCCGTTGGCCTCGACGACCTTCGACAGGATGCCTTTGGACTCGTGACGCGTAATGGCCATGCTCAGGGTCTCCTCGGGTGAATGGACGGGGCAAGTCTTAGCACGTCGCGACGACGGCGCCACATCTGCGGCCCACCTGCATCGCCGGCCTCGGGGCGTTGGTTCCGGCGGGCCGTGCCTGCGCAATTGCGCGGACCCCGGGGCGGCTCTAGTCTCACGGCCAAGAAAGACGACACCGGCACAGCCTTCGAGGACGCCCATGAAAGAGCCGAAAAAGCCGCAAAGCGCAGCCAAGAACGGAGCCAAGAGCAACGGGACGAGGCGGCGGGTGAAGCCGTCCGAGCTTCGCTCCAAGGCGTGGTTCGACAACCCCGACAACGTCGACATGACGGCGCTCTACCTCGAGCGCTACACCAACTTCGGCCTTTCCATCGAGGAGTTGCAATCCGGCAAGCCGATCATCGGCATCGCGCAGTCGGGGTCGGACCTGTCGCCATGCAACCGGCACCACATCTTCCTCGCCGAGCGCGTGCGCGAGGGCATCCGCGAGGCGGGCGGCATCACCTTCGAGTTCCCGCTGCATCCGATCCAAGAGACCGGCAAGCGCCCGACCGCGTCCCTCGATCGCAACCTGCAATATCTTTCGCTGGTCGAGGTGCTCTACGGCTACCCGATCGACGGCGTCGTCTTGACCACGGGCTGCGACAAGACCACGCCTGCCCAGATCATGGCCGCGGCGACGGTCGATATTCCCGCGATCGTACTTTCCGGCGGCCCGATGCTCAATGGCTGGTTCCGGGGCGAGCGCACGGGCTCCGGCACCATCGTCTGGAAGGCGCGGGAAATGATGGCCAAGGGCGAGATCGACGCCAAGGGCTTCACCGAGCTCGTCGCCTCCTCGGCTCCGTCGGCCGGGCACTGCAACACAATGGGTACAGCCTCGACCATGAACTCGCTCGCCGAAGCGCTGGGCATGTCGCTGCCGGGCTGCGCGGCAATCCCTGCGCCGCACAAGGACCGCGAGCAGATGGCCTATCTGACCGGCAAGCGCATCGTCGAGATGGTGTGGGAGGATCTGAAGCCGTCCGACATCCTGACGCGCGAGGCGTTCGAGAACGCCATCGCCGTCAACTCGGCGATCGGCGGCTCGACCAATGCGCCGATCCACCTGAACGCCATTGCCCGCCACATCGGCGTCGAGCTCTCGACGGATGACTGGGAGCGGATCGGCTACGACATTCCGCTGCTCGTCAATCTGCAGCCGGCGGGCGAGTATCTGGGCGAGGAATACTATCGCGCCGGTGGCGTGCCAGCCGTGGTGGCCGAGCTGATCGCCGAAGGCAAGATCAACAGGAAGGCCATCACGGTCAACGGCAAGACCCTGCACGAGAACTGCGAGGGCAAGCTCACGTGGGACCGCCGCGTGATCAAGGCCTACGACGAGCCGATGGTGAAGTCGGCCGGCTTCCTCAACATGAAGGGCAACCTCTTCACGAGCGCCATCATGAAGACCTCCGTCATCTCGGAGGAATTCCGCAAGCGCTACCTGTCGAACCCGAAGGACCCGAACGCGTTCGAGGGCCGCGCCATCGTGTTCGATGGGCCGGAGGACTACCACAAGCGCATCGACGACCCGAAGCTCGCCATCGACGATACGTGCCTCCTCTTCATGCGCGGCACGGGGCCCGTCGGGTACCCGGGCGCAGCGGAGGTGGTCAACATGCGGGCGCCCGATTATCTCCTGAAGAAGGGCGTCAACGCGCTGCCCTGCATCGGTGACGGTCGCCAGTCCGGTACCTCGGGCTCGCCATCGATCCTGAATGCCTCGCCGGAGGCCGCGTCCGGCGGCGGGCTGGCTCTTCTGAAGACAGGCGACCGGGTTCGTATCGACCTCAACAAGCGGTCAGCCGACATCCTGATCTCCAACGAGGAGCTGCAGAAGCGGCGCGACGAGCTGGCGAAAGCCGGCGGCTACAGGATACCCGAGAGCCAGACGCCTTGGCAGGAGATCCAACGCGGCATCGTCGATGAGCTTTCGAACGGCATGGTACTGAAGCCGGCGGTGAAGTATCAGCGCATCGCAAAGACGAAGGGGCTGCCGCGGGACAATCACTAAGCGCGGCAGCGGTGGCGCGGCTGGTCCACATCACGGCCGACACGGATGCGGCGCGGATCAGGCGGCACGGCATCCGGCCGCGACGCATCCGGTGGCTGGTCGAGGGCGAGGACCGCTTCGTGTGGGCGTTTCCCGTCCTCGAGAGCTATACGCTCACCCACCAATGGGCGCGCGAGCTGAAACGCTGGGGGCGGCATACGCTCGCGGCGGTTCGGTTCGTGATCGACGACGACGAGGTTGTCTATATCCGTCATTACAGCGGCTCGCCTCTCCGGACGACGGCGGCGGAGGCGGTCGGCCTTGTGCGAGCCACGGAGGACCCCAGGGGCCTCGAAATCCTCGTGCCGCGCCGCATCGAGGTGCGTGAGATCGTGGCGGTGCGCACGCTCGCCCAAGCGGTCGGATGGCGCTACGCACCGACCTTCAAGAACGCCGACCGCTTCCCCTGCGAATGCCCTGTCTGCGCCCCCCGCGGCGAGGTGAAGGCGCGGCGGTATCGCGATCGGATACCGCTGATGCAGCAGCGGTGGGAGGCGGGGCGTGGGGAGGGGTAGGGTGAGGAGCGGGGGTGGCAATTCGGCGGCTATTGGTCCTATGCTGAGGGCCACGATGGCCCGCTTCGAGTCGCCAGCAATCTGGGAACTGCCGCATGTCCGCCACTGCTATTGAACCGTCCACCGTCGATGTCGTCATTGTCGGGGCGGGGTTCTCCGGCCTCTACCTCCTCCACCGCTTCGAGAAGGAAGGTTTTTCCGCCCGCTGCTTCGAGCGCGGCGATGGGGTCGGAGGCACCTGGTACTGGAATCGCTATCCCGGCGCGCGCTGCGACGTGGAGAGCATGCAGTACTCCTACGGCTTCAACGACGACTTGCAGCAGGAATGGAGCTGGCCGGAGAAGTTCTCGGCCCAGGCCGACATTCTGGAATACGCGAACCATGTCGCCGACCGGTTCGATTTGAGGAAATACATCACGCTGAAGACCGAGGTCCGCGCTGCTCACTATGACGAGGCAGCCCGTGTCTGGCGTGTGGAGACCGACAAGGGCGAGAGCGTCACCTGCAAGTATTTCATCATGGCCGGAGGCTGCATTTCCACCGCCCAGATCCCGAAGTTCGAGGGGCTCGCCGACTACAAGGGCGAAAAATACCATACCGGCAACTGGCCGCACGAGCCCGTCAGCTTCAAAGGCAAGCGGGTTGCGGTGATCGGCACCGGCTCCTCCGGTATCCAGGCCATTCCGGTGATCGCCGAGGAAGCGGCGCACCTGACCGTGTTCCAGCGCCAGGCGAACTACTCCATCCCTGCGCGCAACATGCCGATGACGGAAGAGTACGCGCGTTTCTGGAAAGACGGCTATGCCGAGAAGCGCGCCGAAATGCGCTACCAGCCGAACGGCATGCTGCGGGAGGGCAACGACGTTTCGGCCCTCGACGTCAGCGAGGAGGAGCGCCAGCGCATCTATGAGGAGCGCTGGAAGGAAGGCACGGGCGCGTTCCTCGGTGCGTTCAACGACATCCTGACGAACAAGGCCGCCAACGACACGATGGCGGAGTTCGTCCGGAACAAGATCCGCTCCATTGTGAAGGATCCGGTAACTGCCGAAATTCTCTGCCCGAAGACGCACCCGATCGGCACGAAACGCATCTGCATCGACAGCGGCTACTACCAGACCTTCAACCGGGAGAATGTCGAGCTGGTCGATATCAGCGAAAAGCCGATCGAACGGCTGACGGAAAAGGGGCTGGTCGCGAATGGCCGCGCGTTCGAGTTCGATGCCATCGTCTTCGCGACCGGCTTCGATGCCATGACCGGAACGCTCTTCAACGTCGATATCCGCGGCCGGGACGGCCTGGCGCTCAAGAAGAAGTGGGAAGCGGGACCACGGACCTATCTGGGCCTGATGACCGAAAGCTTTCCGAACATGTTCATCATCACTGGGCCGGGCAGCCCCTCCGTGAAGGGGAACATGATCAACACGATCGAGCAGCACGTGGACATGGTGACGGACACCATGATCCACATGCGGGACGAGGGCCTCGACCTGATCGAGCCCGACCTGAAGGCGGAGGACGCGTGGGTCGAGCATGTGCAGGTCGTCGCGCACAAGACGCTCTTCCCGCAGGCGAACTCCTGGTACATGGGCGCGAACATTCCAGGGAAGCCACGCCTGTTCATGCCTTACATCGCGGGCGTCGGCTCATACCGCCGCACGTGCGAGGACGTCGTGGCCGACAATTACCGGGGCTTTCATTTCGAGGCACAGCGGAAGGCCGTTGCCGCCGAATAGCGTGCCCCTGCCGAGAAGGCGCCGTGCCGCAATGCTAACCTTGTGACCACGACCGCATCGCTCCCGACTCCTCCAGGGCCGTGATCTCGTCGGGGGAGAGGCCGGCTTCGGCGAGGACCTCGCGGCCGTCGGCGCCGAGGCGGGGGGCGTGGGTGCGGTAGCTGGTCGGCGTCGCGGAGAATTCGAAGGGGCTCGCCATGGTGCGGATGGGGCCCTCGGTCGGGTGCTCGCGGGTGGTGAAGAAGCCCGTGGCCTTCAGGTGCGGATCGTCGGCAAGCTGCTCCAGGTCGTTGACGACCATGGACGGAATGTCGGCTTTCTCGAAGAACGCCAACCACTCGGCCGTCGTTCGCGTCGGCATCACGTCGGCGATGATGGCCTGGATGGCCGGGGCGTTGTCCGAGCGGGCCTTGGCGGTGGCAAAGCGCGGGTCGGACATCAGCTCGGGGCGGCCGATCTCGGAGGTGAAGGCGCGGTAGTGCTTCTCGTTGTAGGGGAGCGCGCAGACGTAGCCGTCCTTGGTGCGGTACGGCTTTCGGTCGGCAGAAAGCACGCGCGAGTAGCCCATGCTGCCGCGCGGTGGCACGTAGCTGTGGTTGAACATGTGCTCAACCAGCCAGAAGTTGGTGATGGTCTCGAGCATCGGCACCTCGACCATCTGCCCTTCGCCTGTGCGCTCGCGGTGCAGGAGTGCTGCGAGGATCGCCATGCCGAGATGGAGGCCGGTGGTCTTGTCGACGATCAGGCTCGGAAGGAAGCGGGGCTCTCCGCCGTCGACGCGACTCGACAGCATCGCGGCGCCGCTCGCACCCTGCACGAGATCGTCGAAGGCGGGCTTCGTGCCGTAGGGGCCGCTGTGCTTGTAGCCGACGCTGTAGGCGTAGACGATGTCGGGCCTCACGGCCTGGACCGCCTCGTAGCCGAGGCCGAGGCGCTCGACGGCCTCGACGCGCATGTTGTGCACGAAGACGTCGGCGGTGGCGATCAGGCGCTTCAGGGCGGCGATGGCCTCTGGCTTCTTCAAGTCCAGGCAAAGCGCGCGCTTGTTGCGATTGATGCCGAGATAGATCGGTCCCATGCCGGGCGTCGGCGCATTGCCCGGGTTGCGCATGATGTCGCCTTCCGGCGGCTCGACCTTGATCACGTCGGCACCCATGTCGGCGAGATGGAGGGTGGCGATCGGGCCGAGCACGACGGCGGTCAGGTCGATGATGCGGTAACCGAAAAGGGGGCCGGGCATGGGGCGGTTCCGTAAGTGACGAAGGGCGAACAGTACGGCTGGCCTATCGATTGAGATATCGGTGCAGCGCGAGTGTGGCTGCCAGATAGATGCAGGCGAGAAGCGAGCCGAAGATCAGCGCCAGCGGCCAAAGGTTCGACTGTCGAGCGAAGGCGACAGCGGTCAGAGCGAGGATCGGGATCATGACCAACATCGGGATGGCGGCGGCGTACCACCAGCCACCCCTCAGGCGCTTCAAGGCGGAGACCTGGAGAAACGGATAGGCGGGAACGGCTGCCACAACCAAGAGGCCGATGAGCGAATCCATGCTTACATTTCCCCAAGCAGCAGCACGATCAGCGGCCCTTGAACTGGGGCTTTCTCTTGTCGAGCATGGCCGAGACGGCTTCGTTCTGGTCGTCGGTCGATTGCGCCAGCGCCTGCATCGCCGAGGCCATCTCGAGGGCGACAGGCAGCGAGACGCCCTGGCTCTCGCGCAATAGGCGCTTGTTGAGGCGAATCGAGTGAGGTGGGAAGGCAGCGATTTTCTTCGCCATGGCCAGCGCCTCGTCCATCAGCTTGTCGTCGTCGACGACCTTCGAGACGATGCCCCATTTCTCGGCCTTGTCGGCGTCGATCACGTCGCCGGTCAGCGTCATCTCGTAGGCGCGCGAGAGGCCGACGACGCGGGGCAGAAACCAGGCGCCGCCGTCGCCCGAGACGAGGCCGACGCGCAGGAAGCTCTCGGCGAACTGGGCCTTGCGGCCGGCGATGCGGATGTCGCACATCAGCGTGGTATCGCAGCCGGCGCCGATGGCAGCCCCGTTGACGGCGCAGATGGAGGGCACCTCGAGGTCGTAGAGCGCCTTCGGGATCTTGTGGATGCCGTGCTGGTAGGCGCGGCGCATGTCGACAGGGGCACCGCCGAAGAGGCCTTTCTTCTCGCGCATCTCCTTGACGTTGCCGCCGGAGGAAAAGCCCTCGCCGGCGCCGGTCAGGATCACGCAGCGAACACTCATGTCAGCGTTGATGCGGGCGCAGGCCGCCACGATGCCGTTGATGATCTCGTCGCCGAGGGCATTCCGGGTCTTCGGATCGTTCAGCGTCAGGACGACAATGCCGTCTCCCTTCTCCTCGTAAAGGACGGCGTCGGTGGCGGACATGGGTTTGCTCCTCGAAGTGATCTGTTGGCGCGGACACTAAGCGGTCTTCGGGCGCCTGCCCACCCATTGCGAGGCCGCGACATGGGGCGGCCGGCTCGCCAAAGGAAAGCGTTAACGATGGAGGCAGATGGATCCGAAGCCGTGACTCGACGACGGATCATTCATTGAACAATGTTCACGGCCATGATAGAACCACGTTCAAGGCTATCTTGTGGTGTGTTTCCAGTCCGAGGCGCTGCCAATGTCCGTTCTCAGAACTCTCTCCGACAGTCCGTTCGCTCGACGGCGGGGCGGGGAGGTTGTCGCGTCGATCCCGGCGAGCGCGGATGCGCGAAGGGTGCTGCTCGCGCTTGCTCCGGCGGTGGCTCTGCTGGTTTGCTCGCTGCCGTTCGGGCCGATCGCGCAGCCGTTGAGCTACCACCATTTCCACGACACGCGCGGCTTCCTGGGGGTGCCAAACTTCCTTGATGTGCTGTCGAACCTGCCGTTTGGGATCATCGGCGTGCTCGGGATGCGCTGGCTGCTGGCCGAGGCGAGCAGCATGCCGGCGCATCTCAGGCGGGCCTATCTGGCAATGTTCGCGGGCGTGGCGCTGACCAGCGCGGGCTCCGCCTACTATCACTGGGCGCCGAGCAACGGCTCGATCGTGTGGGACCGTTTGCCGATCGCGATGGCCTTCATGGGGCTGTTCGCAGGCTTCCTGACGGAACGGCTTCGGCTCGGGGCGACCGCTAGCGGCTGGCTGCTGGCGGGGCTGCTCGCCTATGGCGCGGGGAGCGTTCTCTATTGGACCGCTGTGGACGATCTGAGGCCCTATGTGGTGGTGCAGATCTATCCGATCCTGGCGCTGCCGATCCTTCTCTGGCTGACGCCGGCGCCCTACACGCGCGGGGCGGATTGGATGGTCGCTCTCGGCGCCTATGTGGTCGCGAAGGTGCTGGAAGAAGGGGACGGGATGGTCTTCGCGGCGAGCGGCTATGTGAGCGGGCACACGCTCAAGCATCTTGCCGCAGCGGCAGGTGCCTGGTGGGTCTTTCGGATGCTAAGGCGTCGGATCCCGCTCGAGGGGCTAGCTCGCGGATCGTGAATCGTGACGCTTCCGCGAGATCGGGTTGCGGGCCTCGCGCCGCTCGTGTCGCGTGCATGGCAGAGCATGAGAGGGCGAGGGCTCGATGTGGCGACTGGACGTGTTCTTCCTCGTGCAGGGAATCTGGGTTCCCGGGCATCAGATGACACCGGAAGGCTGGAGCCCACGAGCCTATGAGAGCCGAGAAGAATTCGAGGAGCGACGGGCAGCCGCCCAGAAGCAATGCCCGGAGCATCCACTCGATTTTCCGGCGAGGCGGATCTGCTCGGACGGGGCCCCGCTGAAAGAGCCTCCAGCGCGGGCGCGGCGTCAGCGCATGACGACGGCGACCTGCTTGAACGAATAGCCGACGTAGTCGTACTTCTTTCCCGCCCGTGCGATGAACTCGCGGAACGCCTTGTGCTCGTGCGTCTGCCAGGCAGGGTAGTTGAAGTACTCGTCGAAGACGATGACCGTGCCCGGCACGATGCGGTCGCCGAGGTGCTCGAAGATGCAGGCGGTCGACGAGTAGAGATCGCAGTCGACATGAAGGAAGGCTACGGGGCCAGTGCTGGCCGAGACGAACTTCGGCAGGCTCTCCGAGAACCAGCCGGCGTGCAGACGCACGTTCTTCGGCACCTTGGGCAGCTTGCCGCCGCGATTGAAGTAGCCGGCCTCCATGGTGTTGCCGGACCAGCCTTCGGGCAGCCCCTCGAAGCTGTCGAAGCCGTCGATCGTGCGGTTCGGCAAGCGCTTGGCGATGTAGGTGACCGAGCCGCCCTCGTTGACGCCGAACTCAGCGACGAGCCCGTCGAGCGTCACCTGCTTCAGGGCGTAGTCCATCAGCTCGCGCGGCGTGTCGAATGCGAGCGCAGCCGGCATCTCGGCGGTGATGAAGTCCATCGTCTCGTCGAGGGCCCGCTGCTGGAGCGCGCGATAGGGATGGAAGGTCGAGTAGTCGAGCGGCAGCTGCAGGAACATCACCGCCTTCTGCACGAACGACTTCAGTGGATAGTTGGCAATGAACATGGCGGGCTTTTCCTTGAGGGCCTCATGCGCGCTCGGGCGAGGGGGCGTTGAAGACGAACACGCGGAGTGCGGTGAACACGGTCACGAACGACAGGCCGGCGGCGACCAGCTTGGCGAAGAGGGCGTTCATGCCCATGACGTCGGCGAGGAGGCCGACCGTCGCCACGGTAACCAGCAGGCCCGTGCCGCCCGCGACGAAGAACTTGGCCAGGACGGGTGCCTCGGCGACGACGCCGCGCGCGCGAAGGCGGCCTGCGAAGACGACGCGCGAGGAGAGCGCATAATGCACCATGACGCCGCAGACGTAGCCGCCAGCCGCGGCGAGCGCGGCCAGATGAAGGACTTTCAACAGAGCCCAGTAGACCGCGACGTCCACAACGAGCGCAGTTCCGCTGACGGCCAGATAGCCGACGATCTGGCGGGCAAGAGGGCGCAGCCGCTCCGGCACGACGCGAAGCACCGCGTCGAGGGGAGCGAGCAGCGTATCGAGCGCGAGCGTCATGCCACCTTACCGACGGGGCGCGGCACCATGCGGACACTCTTCAGCGCCTCCTCGGCACCGGAAGCTCCGGCCTCGTGGTACTCGGCATCCTCGTTGACGTTCCAAATGTCATAGGCGTCGGAGTCGGCCAGGATGTTCTTGACCGTCAGCATGGCGGTCATCATGGCGTGGTCCTGGTTGTTGTACTTGTGCATGCCGTTGCGGCCGACGAGGTGGAGCCGCGGATAGTTGGCGGCGATGTCCTCGCGGATCGTGTCGACATTGAAGCGGTAGGCGTCGTCGTAGACCGGATAGGCCTTCTTCTGCCGCACGACACAGCCGTCCTTGATGTCGTTCCAGGTGGCGAGGCCGATCTGCTCGAGCTCCTTCTTGGCGAGGCCGATCAGCTCGCCGTCGGTGGCGGCCCAGAGGCCGTCGCCCTCGAAACAGAAGTACTCGAGGCCGAGACAGGCGAGATTCTCGTCCGGCACCATCTCCGGCGACCAGGAGCGGAAGTTCTGGATGCGACCGACCTTCACCGACGGTTCGTGGATGTAGATCCAGTTGTCGGGGAAGAGGTCGGGCTTGTCGACGATCAGCGCGACGGTGAGGAAGTCGCGATAGCGCAGGGCGTCCGCGGCCGGCTTCGAGGCCGGCGTCGGACCGATGGCGCCCATCAGCTCGCGGATCGGGGCGGAAGAAATGACGTGACGGGCGGTGAAGGTGCGAACGGTGCCACCGGCCGTCTCGGCGGTGATCGTCCACAGTCCGGCGCCCGCGTCGTAGCTTAGGGTCTTGAGGGTGGTGCCCATGTGGATCGTGCCGCCCTGGGCGCGCGTCTTGGCGGCGGCGGCGTCCCACATCATGCCGGGACCCTTGCGGGGGTACTGGAAGCTCTCGATCAGCGTCTTGATGACTTCGCCGTCATGGGCCTTGGTGCCATCCTTGACGCCTTTGGGCGCAATCGAGTTCCTGAGCGCATTGGCCATCGCGCTCCACAGGTCGAGACCCTTGATGCGCTGGGCGGCCCAGTCGGCCGAGATGTCGTCGCAGCTCATGCCCCACACTTTCTCGGTGTAGGTCTTGAAGAAGATCGAGAAGAGACGCTCGCCGAACTGGTTCGAGACCCACTCGTGGAAAGTGACCGGCTTCTCGTTCGGGAAGGCCTGCTTGTACATGAAGGAGAGGACGCAGAGGCCCGACTCGACGACGCCGAGGTTGGAAAGCGCCTCGAAGGCCTTCAGCGGATACGAGTAGTACTTGCCGTCGTAGTAGATGCGCGAGAGGCGTGGGCGTTCGATGAAGTCCTGCGGCAGGATCTCCTTCCAGAGGTCGACGACCTCCTTCGATTTCGAGAAGAAGCGGTGTCCGCCGATGTCGAACAAAAAGCCCTTGTAGCTGGCGGTGCGGCTGATGCCACCGACGTAGGTGGGGTCGGCCTCGATGACAGTGGTCGATACGCCCTCTTTCGTGAGGAGGTAGGCGGCTGTCAGTCCGGCAGGACCGGCGCCAATGACAAAAACGTCGGAATGCGACATGGAACCCCTCGACGAGATACGCGTGTTTCGCGGTTGCTGCCTCGACGGCAAGCCTCTGCATTCTCGACAGGTTTATTCGGCAAGGCTTAAGGAAGCCCTATTGAAACTGCACCTACCCATTAACAGTTTGGACATTAATGGGGATGCAAGGCCTGTCGTGCATTCTCGCGCCCAAAGAGCCAATCGGGGGATGATCAGGCGATGGCGAACGTACTCTCGGCGGGGGGCAGCATGCCCGTCTCGAAGGCGCTGGGCCCGTGGGCCGTCCGTCTCGCGTGCCTCCTCGCCGTGGTCGCCGTCGCCGCGCTCCGCTTCAAGTCGCATGGGGCGGAACTTCACACGTCCCTCGGCGACACGGACGATGCAACCCGGCTGCTCGAGCTTCATTCGTTTCTTCAGCATGGCGGCTGGTGGGACCTGACCATCGAGCGCATCGGGGCGCCGGAGGTGCTCGTCTCTCACTGGTCGCGGCTCGTCGATCTGGGACTGGCGGTCGTGCTTGGCGCGGCAAGCCTGATGATGTCGCCAGCCAAGGCCGAGCTTGCAATGCGGATCGTCTGGCCGAGCCTTGTTCTCTTCGGACTAGCGCTTGTGGTCGCGCGAGACGCCGAGCGCGACGGAGGAACGATCGCTGCTTGCATCGTCGCCGGCCTCATAACGATGTCTTCGACCGCGCTCTACCAGTTCAACATCGGCCGGATCGATCACCACAACGTGCAGATCCTGTGTGCCGTCGGAGGCACGCTACTGCTGGCGCGCAGCATGATCGTGCCGGAAGCGGGCTGGGGGGCGGGGCTGCTGATCGGTGCCGGCCTGACGGTGGGACTGGAGTCTGCGACGATGGTCGGCCCGGCCATCGTGGTTGCCGTCCTCCTGGGTCTCGGACGGCGAGGCGGGCTCGAGGGCCAGATGCGAGCGGCCGCGATGATGGCTGGAACGCTCGGCGTCGGCTGTCTGCTCTCGATCGATCCGAGGCAACTCGGCACCATGTTCTGCGATTCCGTTTCGCTCAATCTCGTGGCGCTTGCGGCATTCGGGGCGGCTGGAGTGGCGGCGGCTGCTTTCGTCGCGCGCCATCGCGATGGCCGCGGAATGGTTCCGGTGCAGCTCGGCCTGCTCGCTGTCGGTGGCGGCATCGGTCTTGTCGCCTACGGCATGCTCGAGCCGCGCTGTCTTGCCGGACCTTTCGGGCAGGTTTCGGCGGAGGTCTGGCCGATCTGGCTGTCGCGGGTCACAGAAGGACAACCCATCGGTTATCTCTACGGTCTCTCGGCAGGGGGGACGCTCGGCTTCGTGCTGCTCGTGCTGCTCGGGATCGCGGCGCGCATCCGGATCGCACTTGCCGATCGGGACGCGAACGGCGAGCGGGACGACCTCTATCGTCACCTGATGTTGGTCTCGGCGCAGACGCTGGCGTTCGTCGCGGCCTGCTGGCAGGTGAAGATGATGCCCTATGCCGCATGGCTCGCTCTGCCGGCGCTCGCGGTCGTCATCTCACGCCTGCCGAGCACGGGCACGATCGGAGCGCCGATCGTGCGGCTCGGGGCGTTCGTGCTGGTGTGGCAGAGCACGCTCGGGGCACTCGCCGGCGGCGCGCTGGCGCTGGTTCACAAGCCTGCCAAGGTGGAGCCGCCGACGCGGACATCATGCTCGGATACGCCGACGATCTCGGCGCTGGCGCAGCTACCGCCCGGGCTCGTTCTGGCCGACATCAATCTCGGACCCTACATCGCCGCGCTGACACCGCACCGCGTGGTGATGGCTCCCTACCACCGGCTGGACAAGAGCATCGTCGAAGGCACACGGCTGCTCACGGACCGGCCCGAGGCGGCGGAGGCCGGCCTTCGCAAGCTCGGCGTCACGTACGTGATGGCCTGCAAGACCAAAGATTGGAGCGAAACCTACGGTGAGACGGCCAAGGCGCCGGCCGAGGGAAGCGCGCCGAAGCTCAAGGACGCGCTCGCGGGAGGGAAGGCGCCGGCCTATCTGGCGCCGGTGGACGTGCCGGGTGCCTCGGGGCTCCACGTCTACCGCGTGCTGCCGCCGAAAAGCTGACGCAAGCCTCAAGAGCGGACCAAAAGCGACCAGAGCGGTTTCGTGTCGCCGAGCTCGGGCAGTGCACGAACGAGGCGGGCAAGCTCGGTCGCCTCGGACGGGGAATAGCGGGCCGCGGCGTTGTCGAGGAATTTGGCGCCGATCTCGGCCGGGGTGAGCGGATCCTGCGGGTCGCCCTTCGGGAAGTCGCGCTGGCTGGTGAACTTGCGGCCGTCCTTCAAGGTGACGGTGACGCGGGCCGGAAACTTGGTCGGATACTGAGCGGTGAGCTCGTCGACGGCGACAACCTCGGTGTTGCCGAGGAGGCGTTGGACGTCGTCGCGCATGACGCGGGCCTGTGCGAACTGAGCCTGACCGACGGCGCGGTCGATGGCGGCCACCGCACAGCAGTAGGGCACGGAGACGCGGGCGCCCATGCCGGTGGTCACCGTCTTTGCCGAGAAGTGCGACTTCACGGTGGAATAGGTCTCGTTGACGATCGACGCGATGTCGTCGGCGGCGATGTCATTCGTGGTGACGGCATCGAGCGTCGCCTGGATGGCGGCGTGGCTCGCGAGAATGGACGGGAAGAACTTGAAACCGTTCTCCAGGATTTCCCACTTCTGCCCGAGCCCGCCTGTGAGCGCATCCGGCTTCGGCTCGAGCGAGTAGGCCGCGAGATAGCCCTTCTCGTGCTCGAGGATGGTGGGCGGGCTGGTGCCGCCGATCTCGGCAAGCCGCGCGGAGATGATGCCGTTCATCGAGGCCTTGCCGGGATGGAGGCTCTTCGTCATGTCGCCGTAGGTGAAAAAGGTATTCAGGCCGGCGGCCTGGGTACCGGCGAAGCCGAGGGCCATGAGCGTGGACCTGGCGTCGAGGCCGAGGCACGAGGCTGCGCTGGCGGCGGCGCCGAAGGTGCCGTTGGTCGCGGTCGAATGCCAGAAGCGATAGTGGGTCGGCATCACGGCCATGCCGACCCGGACTGCGACCTCGTAGCCGGCGACGATGGCGGTGACGATCTCCGGGCCGGTGAGGCCACGCTCCTCGGCGAGTGCCAGCACGGGCGGGACGACGACCGAGCCGGTGTGGAGCAGAGCGCGCTTGTGCGTGTCGTCGAAGTCGGCGGCGTTGGCGAGGATGCCGTTGGCGAGGGCGGCTACGGCGGCGTCGGTTCGCTCGCCGGAGCCCCAGATGGCGGCTTTCGGGGCGGCGTCGAACGAGCGGGCGAGCCCGGCAGCGACGTCGGCCTTCTCGCGGTCGTCGCGCCAGGCGGCAATGCCGCAGCCGAGCGTATCGAGGATGATGTCCGAGGCCATGGCAACGACGGGCGAGGGGAGCTGCTCGAAGCGCAGGCCGGCGACGAACGTGGCGAGGGCTTCGGTCGGTGCAGGGGACGTGGTGGACATCGGGGCTCCTCTCGGCGCGGTGCGGTTCTGGCGCCGAGAGTGGCGCATGCGGCGAGGCCGGTCGAGCCAGGTCGTCGCGGCAATCAGTCCCGGTAGAACGTCTCAGCGATCCTGTGCGGCTCTTCGCGGATCGCGGTCCAGTATTCTTCGCGCACATCGTCATCGATTTCGACGCGGCCGGTGCCATAGAGCCGGTCTCCACCGCGCCTCTTGGGCCCCGAGATCCAATATGCGGCGTGCGAGTCCAATTCGTAATAGTTGGCCTTGAAGCCCTGCATTGGAGCGAAGGTCCGACCGCCGTAGGTCACGGAGCGGCCGGACTTGGAGTATGTGACGCGCCCGATCCGGGCCAGTCCTTCCAATCCGTGGGCCTTGCTCTCGATATACATAATTCGGGACTTGTGGATCGACATGACGCTTCGCCGCTTTTGGAGCACAGGACGAACGCTGAGAATGTGCAACCGGGATTGATGTTCTCTTACCCAACGCGACGCGGAACGGTGGGCCGGGCCATCACTGAGCCGGCGCCACCACGACTGTTCCTCGCTTGCCGCCGGCTTCCACGGCCTCATGGGCAAGGTATGTGTCGTCAAGGGCGTAGGGGCCGACGACGCGGTGCAGGCGGGGAGCTGCCTCGAGCCAGGCGAGGATGTCGGCCTGCGCCTCGCGACGTGCATGGTGTGGCGAGGTCGGCAGCAGAACGCCTTCGATGGTGACGTTCTTGCGCATCAGGATCTGGAAGGGCACCTCGGGAGCCGGATTGCCCCGCGTGGCATAGGCGGCGATCGTCCCGTTCGGAGCGACGGCGTCCTTGGTCCATTCGATATTGCCGCCAAAGTCGACATCGACGATGCGGTTGGCACCATTCTCCTCGGTCTCGGCGAGGATGCGGGCGGCAAGGTTCTCGTCGCCGCGGTCGAGAACGAGATCGGCGCCGGCGGCGAGCGCGTCGTCGCGCTGCCAGCGGTGAGCGTGGCCGACGGTGGCGATGACGCGGGCGCCGCCCCATGTGGCGAGCTGGATCGCGTAGTTGGCGACTGCTCCGCCGCCGCCGGTGACGACGATCCATTGGCCTTCGACGGGCCCATCGGCGAAGACGCAACGATGGGCCGTCATGCAGGGAATGCCAAGGCAGGCGCCGGCCTCGAACGGAACATCGCCGGGCAACGGCGTGACGAGGTCGGCGTCAAGGGCAATGTATTCGGCGCCGGTACCGAGGTGGCGCCCGTTGCGCTGGCCATTGTAGAGCCATACGCGGTCGCCCTCACGGAAGCGCGTGACGCCGGCGCCGAGCTTGTCGACGACGCCAGAGCCGTCGCTGTGGGCGATGACGAACGGCGCCTCCATGTGGTAGCCGACGCCACGTCGACGGTTGCAGTCGGCGGGATTGACGCCCGAGGCCATCAGCCTGATCCGCACCTCGCCCGGCTTCGGCTCAGGCACTGGCTGCTCGCCGACGGTCAGGACCTCGGCCGCCGGACCCGTCCGTTCGTACCAAACAGCGCGCATGGCGTTCGCTCTCCCTCGCCGGCTCTTCAGGATGTGCTCAGGTCTGGACAATTTGGCGCTTGTGGCGCCTGCCGACAACGGCATACTGCCCGAAAATCCCCGCAACAGAGATCGCGAGCCCGACATGCCGCATTTCGCCTACGAGCCTGTGAAAATGCCGCCGGAAGCCGTCAAGCTGAGGCAGGAGGTGCGCGCATTCCTCGCCGACGAGATCGCCAAGGGCGGGTTCGCGCCGGCCGTCGGCTCGATGGTCGAGGCGGACGAGGCGTTCTCGCAGAAGCTCGGCGCGAAGGGCTGGCTCGGCATGACGTGGCCGAAGAAGTATGGCGGCGGAGAACGGTCGTCGCTCGAGAGGTACGTCGTCGTCGAGGAACTGCTGGCGCACGGCGCGCCGGCACTGGCGCACTGGATCGCAGAGCGGCAGTCGGGACCGCAGATCCTTCGGCACGGCAGCGAGCGCGCAAAGGAGATGATCCTGCCCGAGATCGCGGCCGGCCGCTGCTACTTCGCGATCGGCATGTCGGAGCCGGACACGGGATCCGACCTTGCCAGCGTGAAGACCCGCGCGGTAAAGGCCGACGGCGGCTGGCGGATCACGGGGCGGAAGGTCTGGACGAGCTTCGCGCACCGGGCGCACTACCTGATCGCGCTGGTGCGCACTTCGGGGACGGCTGATCAAAGGCATTTCGGCCTGAGCCAGTTCATCGTCGACATGAAGACCCCCGGCATCACCGTGAGGCCGATCTACAATCTCTACGGCGGGCACGACTTCAACGAAGTCACGTTCGACGATGTCTTCGTTGCCGATGACATGATCGTCGGCGGCGAGGGGCGCGGCTGGGAAATGGTCGTTTCGGAGCTGGCCTTCGAACGGTCGGGCCCTGACCGCTTCATGTCGACCTATCCGCTGCTGGTCGAGGCCATCGACGAGCTCGGGGCGAACCCGGAGCGACTGCAGGCCGCGGAAGTGGGTCGGGCAGTCGCCAACCTGGCGACGCTCAGGCGGATGTCGGCGTCGATCGCGGGGATGCTCAACGAGGGCAAGTCACCGGTGACAGAGGCGGCGCTTGTGAAGGACCTCGGGACGTCACTCGAACAGGAGATCCCGGAGATCGTGCGGCGCATCCTGCCGGTGGAGCCGCGCGGCGTCTCGAGCAACAACGGCTATGCGGACTTGCAGCAGCTTTCGCAGATGCAGTGCGTTTCCTACTCGATCCGCGGCGGCACGCGCGAAATCCTGCGCGGCATGATCGCGCGCGGGCTCGGCCTGCGGTGATGAGTGCGCCGGATGCTGCGTGGGCATCCGAAGGCGCAGGGAAGAGACACGCGCCGGATGCTGCGTGGGCATCCGAGGCGCAGGGAGACAACCATGAGCGAGATGCGCGACGAAATGCTCAGAACCCTCGACAGGATCGTCGAGGGGACGGTGACGACGGCCATGCGGGAAGCGGCCGACGAAAAGGCGAGTGGCGGCGGGGGCGGAAAAGCGGACGCGACGAAGGCACTTTGGTCGGCGCTCGAGGAGGCCGGCATCACGGCGATCGGCGCCGGCGGCGAGGATGACGTCGCTTTCGCCGATGCGATGGAGCTCGTGCGCCGCGCCGGCTATCACGCGTTGCCGGTGCCGCTCGGCGAAACCATCATCGCGCGGCACATGCTGGCGCGCGCCGGGATGGAGGCGCCGGACGGGGCCATCACGCTCGCGGTGCCGGGCGCGGGGGATCTGCCGAAGGCGGTGAATGGCGGCCTCGAGGGTGCCATCCGGAGCGTGCCGTATGGCGCTACGTCAGCACATGCGGTCGTTGCCACAGACGGAATGCTGCATCTTGCGGAAATCAGCGGCGCACTGATCACTCGCGGCACGAACATGGCCGGCGAGCCGCGCGACACGCTCGATCTCTCGCAGGCCAAGCTGGTCGCCTCTGCGGCGACCGACAATGCCGCCGCCGCTCTCGAGGCCGAAGGTGCGCTGGTGCGCGCGGTGGCCCTCTCGGGTGCGCTCTCGGCATGCCTCGACGAATGCCTGACCTGGGTGAACGATCGCGTTCAATTCGGCAAGCCGATCGCGAAGCACCAGGCGGTACAGCATCTCCTTGCGCAGCTCGCCGAGGAAACCGCGGCGGCGGGGGCCGCGGCCGACCTTGCCATCGAGGCGGCGGAAGCAGGGCCGGCGCGATTCCAGATCGCGATTGCCAAAGCGCGTGTCGGCGAGGCGGCCGGCAAGGCGGCGAATATCGCGCATGCCACGTTCGGCGCGATGGGCTTTACGAGAGAGCATATTTTGCACTATACAACTCGTAGGTTGTGGGCGTGGCGCAACGAGTTCGGCTCGGAGGTCTACTGGCAGGCGGAGATCGGCCGTCTGGTGGCGAGCCGTGGCGGCAAGCAGCTCTGGCCGCTCCTGAACGGCGAACTCTGAACGGAGGCTCAGGCAGGAGGCCAACGGAGAAGGCCACTCCATCGCCTACGCCCGGGGAAATGTGCGGGCCCGCGGTCATGCCGCGGGACGGCATCGTGCTTTTTTTTCTCGGGAGATCACAAAATTTTGTGCTTCGGTTTCTGAGTAGTGCAATCGAAAAGGACGGTGTTCATACGTTTTTGGGTGTAACTTTCCCGACACGAATATTGCAATTGCGTCTGGTGAACCACATTTCCTATTTCATCCGCACGAGAATCGGCGACCCTTCAGCGGAAGGGGAAAGTCTCGTTTCGGCTGTTAGAGAACGGGTCGAGGCGAACGCATCCTGGAGGGCATCAGCCCTTTAGACTGATTCGTCGAGACGCGCACCGGAATGGCGGCGCCTTGATCTCGAGGTCCGCCAAGGGTGGACGAACGTGCCGCAGCCAGGCGCTGAGGCCAGAGCTTCTGCCAAAGCGTTGTGCGTTCTCTGGAGACGACGATGTCGATGAATGCGTCATCCTCGCGCCCGGTTCTTATGCGAACACTCCGAAGGGAGGCAGGAAATGCAATATTTTGCAGCAGGCTCGGCGATCCTCGCGACGACGTATTGCGATAGACTGGATATGCCGAAACCGAGATGACCGGAAGAACAG
This sequence comes from Hyphomicrobiaceae bacterium, assembly GCA_041397805.1. Lineage (GTDB taxonomy): Bacteria > Pseudomonadota > Alphaproteobacteria > Rhizobiales > Hyphomicrobiaceae. The sequence continues at coordinate 5,518 of JAWKWD010000015.1, read as the reverse complement.
CAATCGGCAAGGGAGGGGCAGCCGAGCGTTCGAAATGAAACCCTAGGATCCAACCACCGCAGGGCAACGAAATGGCGACGGGCAGCGAGATCTTCGACCTTTACTCTCAGGCTTACGACCGGCAGAAGCAGGTTGTCATGCCGATCCGGGAGTACCTCGAGGGGTGCAGCAAGGACCCCACGATGTATGCCAGCGCGGCGGAACGCATGCTGGCGGCGATCGGCGAGCCACGCGTGGTCAATACGGCAGACGACCCGAGGCTGGGCCGGATCTTCCTCAACCGCACGATCAAGGTTTATCCAGCATTCTCAGACTTCTACGGTCTCGAGGAGACGATCGAGCGGATCGTCGGCTACTTCCGTCACGCGGCGCAGGGGCTGGAGGAGCGCAAGCAGATCCTCTACCTGCTCGGGCCTGTCGGTGGCGGCAAGTCGTCCCTCGCGGAGCGGCTCAAGGATCTGATGGAGAAGTGTCCGATCTACGTGCTCAAAGCCGGGGACGAGATCAGCCCGATCTTCGAGAGCCCGCTCGGCCTGTTCGACCCGCAGACCATGGGTCAGATGCTCGAGGAACAGTACAAGATCCCGAGGCGCGCGCTCATGGGCTTTGTGAGCCCGTGGGCGGTGAAGCGGCTGGACGAATTCGGCGGCGACATCTCGAAATTCTCCGTCGTGAAGCTCTATCCGTCAAAGCTCAGGCAGATCTGCATCGCGAAGACCGAGCCGGGTGACGAGAACAACCAGGACATCTCGGCGCTGGTCGGCAAGGTCGATATCCGCAAGCTCGAGCACTTCGGCCAGAACGACGCCGATGCCTACTCCTACTCGGGCGGACTGAACAGGACGACGCAGGGCCTGCTCGAGTTCGTCGAGATGTTCAAGGCGCCGCTCAAGATGCTGCATCCGCTGCTGACGGCGACGCAGGATCGCACTTACGTCGGAACAGAGAACGTCGGTGCGATGCCGTATCAGGGCATCATCGTCGCGCATTCGAACGAAAGCGAGTGGCAATCGTTCCGGTCGAATCGCACGAACGAGGCGTTCCTGGATCGCATCTGCGTGATCAAGGTTCCGTATTGCCTGAGGGTCGACGAGGAAAAGAGGATCTACGAGAAGCTACTCAAGGCGTCCGAGCTCGCGGAATCGCCATGTGCGCCGGGAACGCTCGACATGCTGGCGCAGTTCTCGGTTCTATCGCGCCTCAAGGAGCACGAGAACTCGCAGCTCTACTCGAAGATGCGGGTCTACAACGGCGAGAGCCTGAAAGACACCGATCCGCAGGCGCGTACGATGCAGGAGTACCGGGACGCTGCCGGCGTGACGGAGGGCATGGATGGTGCCTCGACGCGGTTCGCCTACAAGATTCTGTCGGAGACGTTCAATTTCGACAGCCACGAGATCGGGGCCGACCCGGTGCATCTCATGTTCGTGCTCGAGCAGTCGATCAAGCGCGAGCAGATGCCGGAGGATACGGAACAGCAGTATCTCGAGTTCATCAAGGAGGAGCTGGCGCCGCGATACGCCGAGTTCGTCGGAAACGAGATCCAGAAGGCCTATCTGGAAAGCTACAACGACTACGGCCAGAACCTGTTCGACCGGTACGTGGCATATGCGGACGCCTGGATCGAGGATCACGACTTCAAGGATCCCGACACGGGACAACTGATGAACCGCGAGCTGCTCGACCAGGAGCTTTCCAAGATCGAGAAGCCGGCCGGGATCGCGAACCCGAAGGACTTCCGCTACGAGGTGGTGAAGTTCTCGCTTCGAGCGCGGGCGCGCAACGGCGGCAAGAACCCAGATTGGACGAGCTATGAGAAGATCCGGGACGTGATCGAGCGTCGGATGTTCTCGCAGGTCGAGGATCTGCTGCCGGTGATCTCGTTCGGTGCCAAGCGGGACTCGGATTCGGAGCGCAAGCACCACGACTTCGTGGAGCGCATGGTCGCCCGCGGCTACACGCAACGGCAAGTGCGGCGCCTTGTCGAATGGTACATGCGCGTGAAGAAGGCGGGCTGAGTGACTTGAACTCGCGGGAGCGCGGGGCCGTGAGGCGGGGTGTGTCCCTGTCGAGCGGTCTCGCGTCGCCGAAGTCACGTATTTCCGCATTCACGATTTCACGGGGCCCCCATGAACATCGTCGACCGACGCCTCAATCCGAAGTCGAAGTCGCTGGGCAACAGGCAACGCTTCGTCAGGCGCGCCAAGGCCGACATCCGCGAGGCGGTGAAGGACGCGCTGAAGAAGCGCAAAGTGACCGAGGTCGAGGGCTCGGAAAAGATCTCGATCCGCTCCAAGAGCGTACGTGAGCCCTCGTTCAATCACGGTCGAGACGGCGGCGTGCGCGACTACGTGCTGCCCGGCAACCAGGACTACAAGGCCGGCGACCAGATACCGAAGCCGCAGGGCGGCGGCGGCGGTGGGCGCGGCGGCAAAGCGAGTGCCGACGGCTCGGGCGAGGACGACTTCGTCTTCACCCTCTCAAAGGACGAGTTCCTGGATCTGTTCTTCGAGGACCTGAAGCTTCCAAACCTGGTCAAGAATCGGCTGAAGGATCTCAAGAATCCGCTGCCGCAAAGAGCCGGCTTCACGTCGGACGGTCCGCCGGCGAAGCTTGCCCGCATCCGTACGCTCCGGCGCAGCCTTGCGCGACGAATCGCTCTGAAGCGACCGAAGACCGAGGAAGTTACCGCGCTGGAAGAGGAGATCGCGCGGCACGAGTCCGAAGTGCCCCGCAACGAGGCGCTGATCGCAGAGCTGAAGGCGCGACTCGAGAAGCTCCAGCGGATGAGAAAGACCATCGCCTACGTCGATCCGATCGATCTCCAGTACAATCGTACAGAGCGTGTGCCGCGCCCGACGACGCAGGCCGTCATGTTCTGCATGATGGATGCCTCGGCCTCCATGACGGAGAATCTGAAGGATCTCGCCAAGCGGTTCTTCATGCTGCTGCACGTGTTCCTGTCGCGACATTACAAGGAGGTGCATGTGGTGTTCATCCGTCACACGTCGACGGCAGCGGAGGTGGACGAGGATACGTTCTTCCGCGGGGTGGAGACCGGCGGGACGGTCATCTCGACGGCCCTCGAGGAGATGGATCGGATCGTCAAGGAGCGCTATTCGCCGGCCGACTGGAACATCTATGCGGCGCAGGCCTCCGACGGCGACAACATTCCCGACGACATGGGCCACTGCATCGATCTGGTGGAGAACGCGCTTCTGCCCGCCAGCCAGTATTTCGCCTATATCGAGGTCTCGGAACATTCGGGACCGGGCGAGACCATCGTGTGGCACGGATATTCCGAGATCGCGCGGCGCCACAAGCATTTCGCGATGCGGCAGGTGACGAACCCGGGCGAGATCTTTCCGGTGTTCCACGACCTGTTCTCGAGCCCGGCCGGCGCGTGAGGCGCAACTAGGAGAACGCACGCATGGTGGCGCTTGCGAACAAGCCTCTCTTCGACGGTCCCGAGTGGAACTTCGATCTGATCGGACGAACCTACGAGGCCATCGAAGAGATCGGCGTCGGCGAGATGGGCCTCAATCTCTACAAGAACCAGATCGAAGTGATCACTGCCGAGCAGATGCTCGATGCCTATTCCTCGATCGGCATGCCGCAGATGTACCGGCACTGGTCGTTCGGCAAGCGGTTTGCACGCGACGAGATGATGTATCGGAAGGGCGCGCGCAGCCTCGCCTTCGAGATCGTCATCAACTCGGACCCGTGCATCAACTACATCATGGAGGAGAACTCCATGACGATGCAGTGCCTGGTCATGGCGCATGCCGCCATGGGGCACAATCACTTCTTCAAGAACAACTACCTGTTCAAGCAGTGGACGCAGGCCGACGCCATTCTCGAGTATCTGGCGTTCGCAAAGCGGTTCGTCGCGGAGTGCGAGGAGCGCTTCGGCCTCGGACCTGTGGAGGCGGTGCTCGATGCAGCGCACGCGCTGATGAACCAAGGCGTGAGCCGAACGGCGGGTGCCCGCCGTCGGTTCGACCCCAAGCGCGAACGCGAGCGCGAGCAGGCGCGGCGTGACTACGAGATCGAGATCTACAACGAACTCTGGCGCACGCTGCCGAACGCACCGCCGAAGGAGGAGGAAGAGCGGACGGAAGAGAGCAGGGCCGAGCAGCGCGCCCTGCTGCTGCCCGAAGAGAACCTGCTCTACTTCCTGGAAAAGAATGCGCCGAAGCTCGAAGGCTGGAAGCGCGAACTGATCCGTATCGTGCGTGTGCTGGCGCAGTACTTCTATCCGCAGCGCCAGACAAAAGTGATGAACGAGGGTTGCGCCACGTTCTGCCACTACGAGATCATGCAGCGGCTCTACGAGAAAGGGCAGGTCACCGAAGGCTCGATGCTCGAGTTCGCGCACATGCATGCAGCCGTGGTCTATCAGCCCGGTTTCAACGAGCGGCACTACAGCGGAATCAATCCGTACGCGCTCGGGTATGCCATGATGCGTGACATCAAGCGGATCTGCCTCGAGCCATCCGACGAGGACATGCACTGGTTCCCGGACATCGCGGGCAACCAGGATCCGCTCGGCACGCTGCGGGAGGCCTGGGCAAACTATCGCGACGAAAGCTTCGTGCTGCAGTTCCTGTCGCCGAAGGTGATGCGCGACTTCCGGCTGTTCCACATCAAGAACGATGCGGAGAGCCCGACGATGCGTGTCGAGGCGATCCACGACGAGCAAGGCTACCGGAACGTGCGCCGGATGCTGGCGCGGCAGTACGACGTGTCGACCCAAGACCCGGACATCCAGGTGACGGACGCTGATCTCGCTGGAAGCCGACGGCTGGTGCTCACGCATTTCGTGCGCGACGGCATCCTTCTCGACAAGGAGGAATGCGACCGCACGCTGATGCACGTGGCGCGACTGTGGGGCTACAGAGTGCGCCTGGTCGAGCAGGATGCCGGGACGGGCCGGAAGATCCGCGAGCACGAAACATTGCCGTTGCCGTGATCGCGGGGCGGGGCTGGGTGTCCCGTCCGGCGATGGGCCGAGGTGGTTAAGACTTCGTTAGCAGAATCGCTCCTAGCCTCTGTTCCTCGGATGTGCCGGCCTTGTCGGCCGCCGGGCACGGGGGGCAAAGCATGGGGCTCAACAGCGTTGCAAACTCCGATGGGGGGAGCCGTGAGGGCTCGCTCGCCAGCCTTCTGCCGGCGAGCGTGGCTGGACTCGGAGACCTTCTCGGCGCGATCGGTCTCAGCGCCACGAGCCATGACGGATCCGTGGCCCTCAACTCAGGCGGGGACGGGCTCCGGGGGGCAGCCTGGGTAGACATCAATCACGACATCGCAGCCGGCGCCGAGTGCGCTGCCGCAGCTGCGGGGCTCCACCACATGGCGGCGGCCGAGCTCGATGCGATCGAGCTGGAACTGCGGGCGATCGGGGCACTTGTCGGGCGAGCGGATTGAGGACCAGGCCGAGGCATCGTCCCTCACGGATGGAAGCAGGCCAGCTCACCCACCGCGCCTAGGAGGCGGCAACTCCCCAGGGAGAGTGCTG
>JAWKWD010000014.1:0-156774 GCA_041397805.1 Hyphomicrobiaceae bacterium | reverse complement strand
TAAACCCGTTCAATCCTGCGCTCGGCTTGCCATGGGTCATGGGGGCCTGGGATGCCGGCTCGCCACAAGGCTTGGCGCGCATCGGCCGCGAGATCACGCGGCAGGCCTCGCTCATTGCCTACATCAATGCCTTCGGACTTTTCACCATCGTGGCGTCCTGTGCGATCCCGTTCGCGCTGCTCTTCAAGCGCGGGCGTCCACAGGTCGTCCAAGCCGCGCTTCCTGCAACGACGACGGTCGGCAAGACGGCTAGAGCTTCTCCGTTGCCGCCAGAAGCACAATCCCGCCCACAATCAGAGCACACCCCGAAAGCTGCAGCAGAGTGAGACGCTCGCCGAGGAACAGTACGGAGATGAGGAACGTGGTCACCACATGTCCGTGCAGTGCCGCGTAGGATGGACCGACCGGCGCATGCCGGAGCAGCCACGAGTAGATGACAAAAGCCAGCGCATAGAGGCCGAGCAGCACGTACAAGATTGGCTCGTGGAAGAGCCGCGTGATCCAGGCCCCGTCCAGATCGAACGCCCCGATCCGGTCGCCAGCGAACTTCGCCAGCACCTGCTGCGTGGTGTCCACCACCAAGAGGGCGAGAAATCCGAGGAGGATGAGCTTCTTCATCCGCGTTCCCACCCGACCAGAACCACGCCGACCGCGATCAGCAAGGCGGCCAGCGCCCGCATCGTCGTGATCTTCTCGCCGAAGAACAGGCGCCCGCCGATCATCACGCCGGCGATCGTGATGCAGCCCATCATCACGCCCTCGCCGAGGCCGACCACGGAATAGAAGCCGATCCACACGACCATCATTCCGAGGAATGCCACGATCGCCAGCCAGAAGATCGGCACCCGAAACATGCGCCGGATGAAATGCAAGTCGCGAGGGTCGGCGTGTGCGCGCGCGGACGAGGCTTTGAGCAGGAGATGCGAGGCCGTGTCGAAGACGAGCATGGCGCCGAGCAGCATCCAGGCGATGGGGGTCATGGTACGGGCCGTCCTGTCTCCTGCTGGAAAGGGAGAGAGCCGCCGCGCGCGGCCGCGAGCTTGACCAGCTCGTCCTCGTTGCGTTCGAAATCGAAAAAGCGATGCAAGGGCTTCGCTGCGCGATTGAGCCATCCGCGCCGGAAACGGAAGTGCAGCCATCGGCGCTCGAGATGACCGCCGAACAAAAGCTTCGCTGCGTAGGTCGTCGCGCCCATTTCGATCTCGGCGATGCCTCGCTCGGCGGCGATCTCGATGATTTTCAGCCAGTTGATGAAGTAGAGGTTGAGCTCGCGCGCGTCCGGATACCGCATGCCCATCTTGTTCGAGATGATGCGCCGTTCGCCGATGTGGAACAGGTGGAACGACACCAGCGTGTCGCCCTTCCAGAACAGCATGAGCTGTGCCCTGTCGCCCTGCCGCTCCAGGAAGGCTCGGAAATAGCCCGGCCCAATTCGATCGAAGTCTCCGTAGGACACGCCCGATTGCCCGAGTGTGGCCTCGTAGAGTCGCACGAGGTCACCCTCCAGCCCCTCTGCAGAGCGACGGAACTCGATGCGGAGCTCTGGCAACGTCTTCAGCTTGTTACGAAAGTACGAGCGATGTTGCCGCTTCAGCCCCTTCAGATAGTCGTCGAGCGATCGAGCGTTGAGCTCGAGCGTGACGATAGGCACGCTTGTTACCTTCCCGAACCCGGCAGCCGCGAACGCGGGTTCGAGCCTGGCAGCCTCCGCGCCCATACCTTTTGCAGCGATGATCGCGGACCGTGACTTGTCCGCTTCCACCCGCAACGACTCGAGAAATGCGGCCAGCACCCGGCGTTGCGCCGCCAGGTCCAGACCCGGCGTGAAGCCGAGGCTCAGGCTGTCCGAAAGCGGTGAGCCGAGACCCACAACGCCGAGGCTCGTGAGCCCCGGCCGGCGGGCATCGACCCAGTCCGCTATCCGTCGCATTCGCCCCTGGAATGGGGTATCGAGCCGGTAATCGACTTGAAAGGTTGGCACCGCTGCCAGCAGCCGCCCTTGCGTGTCCTTCGCCGTGAGCGCGCCGAGGCGGAAGGTTTCCGGCGGGCTGTCCTCCACTGCGCGATAGAACGCCCAGTCCTCAGGCGATCCCGCAAAGAGGCCGTCCCAGGCCTCGGCCCCCACCTCGTCGAGCGAGGCATGGAAGGTCACGTGCACGGGCCCTGCAGGCGCCACCGCACCGCCCGTCTGAGATCCCGTCTGGCAAGTCGCATCCATGCGTCGTCCCGAAGCCTTCGCGGCCGCAAGCTAGCACCGATCGCCTGCGCGCAGCGCGCATTCCGCGTCACTGGTTTCCGGCCCCGATCCGGCGTTCCATATGCAATTCCGGCCTGCACTGACTTGCTTAGCTTTCGTTTCCGGGAATACTCACCGGGCCGCTGCTTCTGTGCTATTGTGGTAGTCTTCCGAAAGCCGTGGTCGAAGCACGTGGCACATCCCGAAAAACGAATTCTACTGATCATCGGCGGCGGCATTGCCGCGTACAAGTGCCTGGAGTTGATCCGCCGCGCCCGGGAGCGTGGGTACGGCATCCGCGCCGTTATGACCGGCGCCGCAGCCGAGTTCGTCACACCGCTCTCCGTCGGAGCACTGACCGGCGACCGGGTCTTCCAGGACCTCTTCAGCCTCGATGACGAGCGAGAGATCGGCCACATCCGGCTGTCTCGCGAGGCCGATCTGATCGTTGTTGCGCCAGCAACCGCTGACCTCCTTGCCAAGATGGCGGGCGGCCATGCCGACGACCTCGCCACCGCTGTGCTGCTGGCGACCGACAAGCCGGTCTTGGTCGCGCCCGCCATGAACCCCTACATGTGGCGCCACCCGGCCACTCAGCGAAATATCGCCATGCTGCAGGCGGATGGCCTCGTGTTCGTCGGCCCGAATATCGGCGAGATGGCCGAACGGGGCGAGGCCGGTCCTGGCCGCATGGCCGAGCCGCACGAGATCCTGGCCGCCGTCGAGGCGCGCCTGAGCCCCGCCCCGTCGGGCCTGCTCGCGCCGCCGCCGCTGGTCACACCGCCGGCCTCGAGCCGTCCGCTCGCGGGCCGTCATGTACTCGTGACGTCCGGGCCGACGCATGAGCCCATCGATCCCGTGCGCTATATCGCGAACCGCTCGTCGGGAAAGCAGGGGCATGCCATTGCCGCGGCGGCAGCGGTGCTCGGGGCGCGCGTCACCCTCGTGTCCGGACCGACCAGTCTACCCGATCCGGCCGGCGTAACTGTTGTCCATGTCGAGGCCGCACGCGAGATGCTGGCAGCCGTCGAAGCCGCTCTGCCGGCCGACTGTGCGATTTTTGCGGCTGCCGTCGCGGACTGGCGCGTCGCCACCGAGAGCAACGAGAAGATCAAGAAGGGCGCCAAGTCCCGCACGCCTCGCCTGGAACTGGTCGAGAACCCGGATATCCTTCGCACCATCGCCCACCAGCCACCCGTGCGCCGACCCGCCCTCGTCATCGGCTTCGCCGCCGAAACCGAGAACGTGGTGGCTTACGCGCAAAACAAGCTCAACTCCAAGGGCTGCGACTGGATCGTTGCCAACGACGTGAGCCCGGAGAGCGGCATCATGGGCGGCGACCGCAACACGGTCCATCTGGTGACCGCCGAAGGCGTCGAGAACTGGCCCGAGATGGACAAGACGGCCGTGGCCCGCGCACTGGTCGATCGCGCCGCGCGGTTCCTCAACGAGACGACGGCGAGCATCTGATGCCGCCCGTCACTGGCAAGCGCCCGCGCGTGAAGGTCCTGCAACTCGCGCACGCCGAGGGGCTGGATCTCCCGGCCTATCAGTCGGCAGGCGCGGCTGGCCTCGACCTCGCCGCCGCCCTTCCGCCGGGAGAGCCGCTGACGCTTGCGCCACGCGCCCGGGCGCTCGTCCCGACAGGGCTCGTGCTCGAGCTTCCGCCGGGTTTCGAAGGCCAGGTCCGCCCTCGCTCCGGGCTTGCCGCGCGTCACGGCATCACCGTTCTGAACAGCCCAGGCACGATCGACGCTGACTACCGCGGCGAGGTGCAAGTCATTCTGGTCAACCTCGGTGACGCGCCGTTCACCATCGCTCGTGGCGAGCGCATCGCCCAGCTTGTCGTCGCGCCGGTCGTGCAGGCCGCGCTTGTCGAGGTGAAGGGCGTGACGGCGACTGCGCGCGGTGCAGGCGGCTTCGGCTCCACTGGAACGAAAGCCGGCACGTCGAAAAAGGCCATCGAAAAAAGGAAGGTTGAACCGTCAGGCGCGGCTTCAGCAAAAAAAGTATCTGCCAAACGCCGATGAGCCGGAACGTGTGTTCGGTTGCGGCCTGTGGCGTGCCATGGTGTGATTGCCGGGTCCGCTTGCCGCGACAGGGCCGTTGCGGCGATATCGAGCGCTGAACGATTGCGCACCAGGGCCCATCGCGGAAAGGCATTTCATGTCCAGCAACACCGAGATCAAGACGCTTGCAGCGGTTGGCAAGCCCGGCCGCGGCAAGGTCTACGAGAACATCGCCGAGACGATCGCCAACACGCCGCTGGTGCGCCTGTCTCGCCTCAAGGCCCAGGCCGGCGCCAAGGCCGACATTCTCTTGAAGCTCGAGTTTTTCAATCCGTTGCAGTCAGTCAAGGACCGCATCGGCGTCTCGATGATCGATACGCTGGAAGCCTCGGGCAAGCTGAAGCCGGGCGGCACGCTGGTCGAGCCGACCTCCGGCAACACCGGCATCGGCCTCGCGTTCGTGGCGGCGTCGCGCGGCTACAAGCTGATCCTCACCATGCCGGAGTCCATGTCGATCGAGCGCCGCAAGATTCTCGCCCATCTCGGCGCCGAGATCGTTCTGACACCGCGCGAGAAGGGCATGAAGGGCGCCATCGAGACGGCCGAGCAGATCGCGGCCGAAACGCCGGGTGCGATTATCCCCGCTCAGTTCGACAACCCGTCGAACCCGCTCGTCCATGAGAAAACGACTGCTGAGGAAATCTGGAACGACACCGGCGGCAATATCGATGCGCTGGTCGTCGGCGTGGGCACGGGTGGCACGCTCACCGGTTGTGCCCGCGTCCTGAAGCCCCGACGCCCTGGCCTCAAGGTCTTCGCAGTCGAGCCGACCGCGAGCCCGGTGCTGTCGGGTGGCAAGCCGAGCCCGCACAAGATCCAGGGCATCGGTGCCGGCTTCGTGCCTTCGATCCTCGACACCGGCCTCATCGACGAGGTGATTACCGTTCCGAATGAGATGGCATTCGAGGTTTCGCGAACGCTCGCTCGTGTCGAAGGCATCCCGGGTGGCATCTCGACAGGGGCAAACGTGGCAGCGGCGCTGACTGTCGCGGCCCGCGACGACATGGCGGGGAAGACGATCGTCACTTTCGCGCCGTCCTTCGCCGAGCGCTATCTCTCGACCGAGCTCTTCCCGCAGGAGTGACGCGGACAAAACAAGGGCGTCTCGCGGCGTCATCCCCGCGAAGGCCAGATCCACACGAGGGTGCTACGGAAATCTGCGGCTGGATCTCTGCGTCACGGCGCGTAGACTGGCGAGCGGCGGGCGCCGAGACGGCCCGCCCACCGGAGGAAAGGACACTGCCCATGATTACGGCCATCGTCCGCTTCAAGCTTCCAGAGTCGGTGAAGCTCGCCGACGCCGAGAAGATGTTCCAGGGCTCTGCCCCCAAGTACGTTGGCCTCTCCGGCCTCGTCCGCAAATACTACCTTTTCGATGAGAAGTCGCACACGGGCGGCGGCATCTATCTCTGGGAGAGCCGCGAGGCCGCGGACAAGGTCTACAATGCCGACTGGAAGAAAATGATCACCGAGCGCTACGGCGCGCCGCCCGAGATTAGCTATTTCGAGAGCCCGGTGATCGTCGACAACGACAAGCCCGCGAAGGCCCAGGCCGCGGAGTAGCACCACGCGGCCAGCCGGGCGGGCGACGGCAAATGCGCTACCAGCACCAGCGCTTCCCCTTCGTGCGGCCGGCCGAGCTCGACGGCCGCCGCTGCCGCGTGCCGGTGTTGATCGTGGGTGCGGGGCCAGTTGGGCTCGCCCTGGCGATCGATCTGGCGCTGCATGGCATCGCGTCGGTGCTCGTTGACGATGGCGACACCGTCTCCGTCGGCTCCCGCGCCATCTGCTGGTCGAAGCGCACACTCGAGATTTTCGATCGGCTCGGCGTCGCCGGTCGCATGGTCGAGAAGGGCGTCACCTGGAAGGTCGGACGTCTTTTTCACGGCGACAAGGAGGTCTACAGCTTCGATCTTCTCCCCGAGCCCGGTCACAAGCATCCCGCTTTCATCAACCTACAGCAGTACTATGTCGAGGAGTACCTGATCGATCGGGCGCGCGAGTTCCCCGACCTGATCGATCTACGCTTCAAGACGAGACTAGTCGGATTGGAGCGCCGCCCCGATGGCGTGACCGCTGAACTCGATACGCCGGAAGGGCGATATGCGATCGCGGCCGATTGGCTGGTCGGTTGCGACGGCGTGCGCAGTACGGTGCGTGGCCTTCTCGGCCTGGACTTCGTCGGCCGAACCTTCGAGGAACGTTTCCTCATCACAGATATCGAGATGAAGGCGGAGTTCCCGTCCGAGCGCTGGTTCTGGTTCGAGCCGCCTTTCCACGACGGGCGATCGGCACTGCTGCACAAGCAGCCCGACGACATCTATCGCATAGATCTCCAGTTGAGCCCCGACGCAGACCCTGAGGTCGAGCGCAAGCCCGAAAACGTGAAGCCGCGGATCGAGGCCATCGTCGGCGCGCGGCCCTTCGAGATCGACTGGATCTCCGTCTACACGTTCCAGTGCCGCCGCCTCGAGCGCTTCGTGCATGGCCGCGTCATCTTTGCTGGCGACAGCGCCCACATCGTCTCGCCGTTTGGCGCGCGGGGTGGGAACGGCGGCATTCAGGACATCGATAATCTTGCCTGGAAGTTGGCTGCAATTCTTGAGGGCGACGCGCCCGAGGCGTTGATCTCGACCTACGACGAGGAGCGTGTTCGTGGTGCCGACGAGAACATCCTGAACTCGGCCCGCGCGACGAGCTTCATGACCCCGAAATCGAGAATGGAAAGCATTTTCCGGGAGGAAGTCCTGGCAATGGCGGAAACGGAGGCATTCGCCAGGCGCCTCGTCAACTCGGGGCGCCTCTCGCTGCCCTGCAGCCTGGATGGTCTCTCGCTGCAGTCGGACGACGACCCGGCCTTTGCCGGCGCTGGCCTCGTACCCGGCAGCCCGTGCCTGGACGCTCCCGTACTCGACAGCCAGGGTGGCGAAACTTGGCTGCTCGAGCATTGCGGTGGTCGCTTTTGCGTGCTGGCATTCGGGAGCCCCGTCGAGGTGCCCGGCGGCGTAGCGCAACTCGTGGTGGTCCCCGCCGGCTGCGGCTGTCCGACGAGCGCCGGTCCCTGCCTCGTGGACGCGGGAGGCTACGTGGGCGAGCGTTACGCACTGGACTCCGGAGCGGCGTACCTGATCCGTCCCGACCAGCACGTTGCCGCGCGCTTCAGGAAGCCGACCCGCGAGAAGATCGCAAGCGCCCTCGCGCGAGCCCAACGTCAGGAGACACGATGAGTGAGCCCGGCATCGATACCACCTTCCGCCTTGGAGCCAGGGGTGACGACGTCTACGCCGCCCTGATCGAGGCGCACAGAGGCCTATCGGACGAGGCAAGCGCCCGCCTCAATGCCCGCCTGGTTCTGATCCTCGCGAACCAGATCGGCGACGCTGGGATCGTGCTTGCCGGTATCGCCAGGGCCCGCGCCGCAATGGGCGTGGCGGAGCACACTGAGACCGCCTGACGGTCTCTCTGGCGCTGACAATTCGGTGAACACCCGATTCTGCTCTTGAGCCGCCGCGAACCGGCTCTTAAGGCCGTCGCGCGGAGGATGGCGTGCACACCAGAGCAAGCAGTGACGGATTGGCCGAGACCGGGATGCGCGGCCCCGTCATGGCGCTGGGGCTCGTCGCCGCAATCCTCGTGGCCGGCCAGGCCCTCATGGCCCACCTGTCGCCACGATGGCTACAGGCAGGCTTCACATCCGTTGCCGAAGTTCTGCCCGTTGTTGCGCTTCTTGGGATGCCGGGGTTGATCGCCCTTGCCGCGACACCCCTCCTCTCCCGGGTGAGCGGCGTGCGCGCGGCCCTGTGGCTGATGCTCGCGACGGGGCTCGCCATGCGGCTGGTCTGGTGGGGCGTGCCGATCGGCATAGACGACGACTACTTCCGCTACCTATGGGACGGTGCGGTCCTCGCCTCGGGCCATAACCCCTATGCCATCGCGCCGGCCGCCGTCATGGCTGGAGATACGGCGACATCACATTTGGCAACGCTCGCGGCGCGCGCTGGACCGATACTTCATGGCATCAATTTTCCCGAGTTGACGACCATCTATCCGGGAACCGCTCAAATCGCTTTCGCCCTCGCTTACGTCGTTGCCCCGCTTTCGAATGATGGCCTTCGCGTCGTCTTCCTCGGTGCTGACCTGGCCACGCTCGCGCTTCTGGTCGCGACGCTGCGCGAGATGGGCCGTCCTGTGTTGCTCGCCTCCCTCTATTGGCTCAATCCGTTGGTCGTCTGGTCCGGTTTCGGCACGATTCACAGTGAGGCCCTGCTGGCGCCCTTGCTGCTTGGCACGCTTCTCTGCGCCTGGCGGGGCCACGACATGCTGTCCGCGGTGCTTCTTGCTCTTGCCGTCGGTGTGAAGCTCTGGCCGGTTCTGATGGTGCCGATGCTGGCCCGCCTCGCCCATGCAAGCGGGCGGAGACTTCTTGCACCGGCCGCCGCCTTCGCATTTGTCTCCGCACTGCTTCTTGGCCCGCTGGCGCTCTCGGCGCTCTCGGGCCTGCGTTCCGGCCTCGTCGCCTATTCCGACCACTGGTGGACGAACAATGCGCCATTTTCCTGGATCAGCTACGGCGTCTACCGGCTGTCGGACGGAGATCCGCTCGGCCAGCGTCTGCTCAGGGCGGCGGTCGCATTCGCAGTGGCAACGCTTGCGCTGCTCGTCGCTCGGAAGCCGCCACTGGATCTGCGCCAGCTCCTGCTTTCTGCGACAACCCTCGCAGCCACGACCTTCTACCTAGCTCCGGCCCAGTTCCCCTGGTATGCGCTCTGGTTTCTGCCGCTGGCGGCCGCAGTCGAAAGCCGTCCGCTGTTGCTCGCATCGGCAAGCCTTGCGACGTACTACCTGCTTCTGCCGCTTGCCAATCAGGGCGCTGGTGAGGTCCACAACTACGGCCTCGCCTTCCTGCATGCCCTACCGGTCTGGGCTTGGCTGGCCTGGACGGCCCGAGCCACGCGCGAGCCGATCGGCGCGTCGAGCAGCTCCCATTTGACCGCCTCTTAGAACTCCGAGCGAGGTCTTTGGCCCGGCCGGCCTGAGCACCGCCGGCGATTTGCTTTTGACGTCATGCCGCCACCTGCGCCAGGATCGGGATCTTGCATCCTTGCGTCATGGAGATCGGCGCCATGCAGATCCAGATGAGACGTTACCCTTCCCCCAACCCCCGCGGCTCGAAAGAGCGCAAGTTCGACCGTTCGGTCGAGGACTTGGGCAACATGGTCATGCTCGAGCACGTCAATGTCACCGTGCCCGACCAGCGCCTCGCGACGCTGTTTTACGTTTCCGGCCTCGGGTTGACGCGTGACCCCTATCTGATGACCGGCGTGACCAACATGTGGATCAACGTCGGCAAGAGCCAATTCCACCTGCCCGGTGGCAAGGCACAGGTCCTGCGCGGCGTCAGCGGCATCGTCATCCCGGACCGCGCGGCATTGCTCGAGCGTCTCGCGGCCGTGAAAGAGCCGCTTGCCGACACGAAATTCTCCTTCCGCGAGGCCGAGGGCTGCGTCGAGACGACCTGTCCCTGGGGCAATCGCATTCGCGTCCACGAGCCGAGCGTAGACTTCGGCGCCATGCGACTCGGCATGCCGTATGTCCAGCTCGACGTGCCCCGCGGCTCGGCCGAGGCGATCGCGCGCTTCTACCGCGAGATCATGGGCACGAGCTCCAGCGTCGCCGATGTTGCCGGTGAGAAGGCGGCGCGAGTGGCGACGGGCCCCGACCAGTTCCTGATCTACCGCGAGAGCGAGGCGGCAGCGAGCGCGCCGGCCTTCGACGGCCACCACATCGCCGTCTACCTGTCGGACTTCTCAGGCCCCTACAAGCGGCTGCTCGAGCGCGACCTCATCTCCGAGGAAAGCGACCAGCATCAGTACCGCTTCGAGGACATCACGGATCTCGCCACCGGCAAGGTGCTCTTCAAGCTCGAGCACGAGGTGCGCTCCATGCGCCATCCGCTCTACGCCCGCGATCACGTCAACCGCAATCCAGCCCAGTCGAACCGCGTCTATGCGCCGGGCTACGAGGCAGTCTCCTGGGCGCTTCCCGCCGCCGAGTAGGGGGAGGGTGCCAGAGAGGGAGGTGTCATGGTCGAAGGCCCCGCCACGCCAGTGCGCTCCCGGCCGCCGTCGGCGCGCGATTACGACGCGGTCGGAGTGGCGGCCCGCCTCGGGCCGGCCATCCGAGCAGTAGCGGATCGTATCGAGACGACGCGACGCATTCCCGAGCCGCTGCTCTCCGAGCTCTTCGACTCGGGCCTCTTTCACCTGCTGCTGCCGCGTAATTTCGGCGGCGGGGAGGTGCATCCGCGGGAGTACTTCCGGGCGGTCGCGGAGGTTGCGCGCCACGACGGCTCGGTGGCGTGGAACATGTTCGTCGCCAACAGCGCGGCGCTGATCGCGCCGCATCTCGAGCCCGAGACGGCAGAGACGATCTTCGCCGGCGGGCGGACGCTCATTGCCTGGGGGCCGCCCAACGACTGCCGATTGAAGGCTGTCGAAGGCGGTTTCCTTGTACGTGGCCGCTGGGATTTCGCCTCCGGGTGCCGGCAGGCGAACTGGATCGGCGTTCACGCCCATGTCGAGGAGGCGGACGGATCGCTCCGTCTCAACCGATGGGGCCGTCCGACCGTCCGCACGGTGCTGTTCCCTGTCGCCCAGGCGACGCTGCTCGACACTTGGAACACGATCGGGCTCAGGGGCACGGCATCGGACAGCTACACGGTCGAGGACGTCTTCGTCCCGCAAAGCTACTCGGGCACGCGCGAGGATCCCGAGGGCCGGCGTTCTCCCGGGCCGCTTTATGCTTTCACCATGCAAGGCCTCTATGCCGTGGGCGTCGCCGGTGTGGCGGTGGGCCTGGCGCGCGAGATGCTGGACGAGTTCGTCACTCTGGCTGCGATGAAGACGCCGCGCGGCCAGGCCCGGCTCGCCGACCAAGCCCAGGTGCAGGGCGACGTGGCTCGCGCCGAGGCGCGGCTCGGTGCGGCAGAGGCCTATCTGATCACGACACTGGAGCAGATCACATTCCGTCATCAGCGCCCGACCGGCGCCATCGGTGTCGAGGATCGCGGGCGCGTCCGCCTCGTCTGCGCCAACGCCATCCACGGGGCGATCGAGGTGGCCGACATGGTCTACAAGGCGTCAGGCGTCAGCGCGATCTTCCCGGGCAGCCCGTTCGAACGGCGGTTTCGGGACATGCACACGCTCTCGCAGCAGATCCAGTCGCGCACGTCACATTTCGAAGCGGTGGGGCGCATCCTGCTCGGGCAGCCCGACGAGGGCTTCATGTAGCCCGCTCAGAAGGAAACGCAGCTTGCGCCGTCCGCCCGGAGTACGCTTTCTTGGCCGTGCGCCGACTTCCACGCCGAGCGAATTGCCTCGATGCGATCGTCGAGATCCGCTGACGGCTGCGCCCAGATCAGCAGCAGCCGCGACGGCTCCCTGACGATGTCGCCGGCCTTGTTGCGCCACTGCCCACTCGCCGAAAGAACGGTAAGTCCGTCCGGAAATCGCGGCGTGACCTCGCGCGCGAGGAAGAGTGACCACGCCGCGTCAGAGACATCCACTTGGTCCTTGCGGGAAAGCCCGAATACCAGCTCGATACGCCTCAGGCGCGTGTGCGCCTGACCGCACGTCGCAGATCCGGCCTCACCGACAAACCACCTGCTCGTCGCAACCCAGGCGCCGGTTCCCGCGCCCAGGGCAATGGCAATGATCAGGAGGAGAGAATGCCGTGTCGGCCGGGGCATATCGGTCTGTCTCGGGCAGGCGTCGGCGCCGGAAGAGGATCGTAGCCGGAATTAGCTCGAGATCTGCGTCGGCTTCAAATCCGGCCGGTGCAGCCTTAGCCGCTCGACCAGTTTGACCGGCTCGATGGCCAGACGGTCGAAGTGCAGGCGAACCGTCCGAGGCGCCCCTTTTGCCCGGGCCTTGAGCGACAGATGCCGGCCATCGACACGGGTCTCGACGATATCGCCCCATGCGATCCGGCGTCCCCCGAGGATGCCATAAGTCGTGACACCGCTTTCATCGACCACCACTTCGACGGCCGGTTTCAGATAGCGGGCAAGTTCGCCGATCCCGATCAGGAAGAGGAACAGCGCGAAGCCGATCAACGGAATGCTGAACAGCCACAGGCCGGTGTCGGCAGGGCTCCCGCCGGGCCCGCCGGCAGGCACCGCATCGAGGGCCCAGGCCCCGAGATAAGCGAGCATTACGGCGAGCGGCAGCGCGACGACGAAGCCCCACGGTGTGACATGCGTGCGGACGACGAGCGGCTCGTCCAGAACCTCTCCTGTCGGCGGCTCGTCGGCCATACGCACTTCCTCCTTGGCCCATCTGGCGCTAATTGACAGCAGCAGCCCGGAGCCCGTCGCGCTCCGAGCATCGACAGCGTTAACACAACCCGGAGGCTTCATGCATTTCGCCCTCACCGAAGAGCAGGCCGCCATACAGGATACGGCGCTGTCGTTCGCCCGCGAGCGTATCGCTCCCGGGGCTGCCGAGTGGGACGAGAAAGGCATCTTTCCGGTTGATGTCATCCGCGAGACCGCAGCACTCGGTATGGCCGCCATCTACGTCGATGCGGAGAAAGGCGGCTCCGGCCTTTCCCGTCTCGATGGCGCGCTCATTTTCGAGGCGCTTGCCTATGGCTGCCCGGCGGTGTCGTCCTACATCTCCATCCACAACATGGTCGCATGGATGCTCGGCCGGTACGGCACACCAGACCAGATCGCGGCCTGGATGCCGAAGTTGGCTTCGATGGAATGGCTATCGTCCTACTGCCTGACCGAGCCCGGCGCCGGGTCCGATGCGGCAGCCTTGCGCACCACCGCACGCCGCGACGGCGACGATTACGTCCTTGATGGGACGAAGCAGTTCATTTCCGGTGCAGGCGCAGCCGACTTCTACTTCCTGTTCGCCCGAACGGGTGGCGACGGTGCCGGCGGTATCTCGGCCTTCGTCATCTTGAAGGACACGCCGGGACTTTCCTTCGGCGCGAACGAGAAGAAGATGGGCTGGAACGCCCAGCCCACGCGTCAGGTCATTCTCGACGGCTGCCGCGTACCTGCGACCCACCTCGTCGGCGGTGTCGAGGGCCAGGGCTTCAAGTTCGCCATGTCTGGGCTCGATGGCGGCCGTGTCAATATCGGCGCCTGCTCGCTGGGCGCGGCGTGGGCCGCACTCGACAAGGCGCGTGCCTATGTTCACGAGCGCAAGGCGTTCGGCTCCGAGCTTGCTGGCTTCCAGGCGGTCCAGTTCAAGGTGGCGGACATGGCGACGGACCTCGAGGCGTCGCGATTGATGATTTACCGGGCCGCCGATGCCCTCGATCGCTCGGATCCCCAGGCGTCGATGTATTCTGCAATGGCCAAGCGATACGCGACCGACCTCGGCTTTACTGTGTGCAACGAGGCCCTACAGTTGCACGGCGGTTACGGCTACCTGAAAGATTACGGCCTCGAGAAGCTGGTCCGCGATCTGCGTGTCCATCAGATTTTGGAAGGGACCAACGAGATCATGCGCGTAGTGGTGTCCCGCAAGCTCTTGTCGGGTAATCGCGCTTGAGCTGATCCAGCCTCGGATTTTACAGGGTTTTTTCCGAGATCGTGGTGCGCCGCGCCCGTGCTGTGTCGGCGCTGTCGGTGAATTGCGACTGAGGCCGCATGCGGGCGGATCGCCTTGCGATTATACCGATTGCCGCCAAACAGTGTGGCCGCTGGCGCTATTGGAGCGACCGCTTGGATTGACTATAGTGCCCGCCGCGGACTGGGGACACGTGAGGCTTGCGACGCATCCGACCATGCAACCGTTGGTCGGAAGAGGCCGAGCGCAGCAGATTTGGGCGAGGGTGCCGCACCGCTTTCGAACGGTGTTGGCGTCCCGCACACACGTGTGCCGCTGGGGGATGGGGAGTTGAGTGGCCGGGCGCTGGCGCAGCGACGCGCGCGCGGTTGGTGGGATGGAGAGCGTAATGAAGTGCAAACCGTGGCGTTGGCTATGGGGCCTGATTCCCATCCTCATGCTCGGCTGGATCGCCATCCTCGGCGAGCGCGAGCACATCGAAGCCGACCTCACGTCGCGCACTACGACGGTTCTCGAGCGTAGTGGCTTCGGATGGGCATCAGTTCAGTTCGAAGGGCGTGATGCGGTCCTATCTGGCCGCGCCATCGAGGAGAGCGATCCTCCCAAAGCCGTTGCCGCTGCCCTCGATACGATGGGCGTGCGGGTCGTCGACAACCGAGCCACACTCGTCGACACGGTTGCGAGTTACGAGTGGACAGCGCTGCGCAAGGACAATCGCATCCGCGTCAATGGATCGGTGCCGAGCGACAAGTCTCGCCGTGACGTTATTGGCATGGTGAAGGCCAATTTCCCGAGCCTCGATGTCGACGATCGTATGAGGCTCGCGCGGGGCGCGCCGCCGGTTGACGTTTGGCTTGGGGGCGTTGGCTTTGGCCTGAAGCAGCTCGCGTTGTTGCGGGAAGGGCGCATCGATCTCGAGAACACCAGTATCTCCGTCAGCGGAACCGCCCTCGACGCACGCAGCTACCGCGCGGTGAAGGCGGCGCTCTCGGGGCAATTGCCGCAGGGCATCCGCCTGAAGAATGAGGCCGTGCGACCGCCGACCGCCTCGCCCTACGTCTGGTCGGCCGAGCGCCATGGCAAGGAGATCGCGTTGGCGGGCCACGTCCCGAACGACGGCGTACGCGACGAGTTCATGCGCGCCGCGCGCAGGGCGGTACCCGGCGCCAAGATCGTCGACCGCTTGGAGCCGGCTTTCGGCGCGCCCGCACGCTTTGTCGAGGTTGCGTCGGCCTTGCTCGAGCAACTTGGTCGGCTGGAAAGCGGAACTGCAAAGATCCGAGATCAAGTCGCGACCCTTAACGGCGTCGCTGAAACGGCGGAGCAGGCGAACCAGGTGAAGGTCGCTATGGCCGAAGGCGTGCTCATTGCATTTCGGACGAGCGGCCAGATTCGTCACCGCGAGCCTGTTATCAGGACGATCTCGCCGTACGAGACATCGGCCGTCGTCGAGGCCGGCTCGATCGTACTGAGTGGTTATGTCCCCGACGAAAAGGCGCGCGATGCAGTGGCGGCGCTGGCCCGTCAGCGCTTCGCCGGTCTCGAAATTCGAGATGACCTGCAAATCGGAGCCGGTCAGCCGCCTGGATGGGAGCGGTGCGTCGAGGTTGGCCTCGACGCGCTACGCAAGCTCGGCAATGGGCGGGCCGCACTGACGGGACGACGACTGCAATTGAGTGGCACCACCGATGCCGAGGCTCTGGCCCAATCGCTGCCTGCGAGCGTCCGCACCGAAGCCGGAAGCTCCTGCGATACCGAGGTTCGGCTCACGCTGGATCTCGCGGCCATCCAGCAGCGCGAGGCGGCACGCCGCAAGGCTGAAGACGACGCCCGTCAGGCCCAGCTCGCGAAGCAGAACGAGGAGGAGCGCGCGCGTCTCGAAGCCGAGCGTCAGCGGTCAGAGGAAGCGAAAAAGCTGCAGACGGAGGTTGAGCGGCGACGGATTGAGGATGAGGAGCGTCGCCGCGCCGAGGCGGCTGCGGCTCAGCAAGCGGATGAGGAGCGCCGCCGCGCCGAGGCGGCTGCGGCTCAGCAAGCGGATGAGGAGCGCCGCCGTGCCGAGGCGGCTGCGGCTCAGCAAGCGGAAGAGGAGCGTCGCCGCGCCGAAGCCGAAGAGCGTGCCAAGGCTGATGCTGATCGGTTGGCCAAGTTGACGCCGACCGAGAAGAAGAAGGTCGTCGATTTCTGTCAGGACGCCCTTTCGCGCGTCGTCCGCGAAGGCATCATAAATTTCAATCGCGCGAGCTTCGATCTCGATCCCGCTAGCTATCCGACGCTGAACAAGGTCGCGGACGCAGCCAATCGCTGCCCCGCTCTGGTGGTCGAGATCGAGGGCCACACGGATTCCGAGGGCACGCCCGAGCGCAATAAGCGTCTCTCGGACCGTCGCGCCAACGCGGTACGTGAGTATTTGTCGCGTGCCGGCGTCGAGCCGAGCCGCCTCGAGGCGATCGGCTACGGCGAGACCCGCCCCATCGCGCCGAATGATACGGCGTCCGGACGCGCCATGAATCGGCGGATCGAGTTCACCGTCAAATTGAAGCAGTAGCGTCCGTGCACGAGCGCGGAACCGCCATCGGATCGGGACGAGGCGTCATGGGATATCTGTTCATTCAACTGTTCTGGTACGTCGTAATCGCATTTGCGGTTGGGCTCGTGGTCGGCTGGACAACCTGCAGCCGCGTCGAAAGCGATGAGCGCTGACGCTGTTGGCGACGGTCGCGTTCGTGGGAGGTAAAACCGGATGACCGCTTTTGTTTGGCAAACGCTGCTGCTCCTGGGCCTGGCCTATGTGCTGGGCTGCTGGATTGCCTGCCTCGTCCGCCGAATGGTGAGCTCGCCCACCGTCGAGGCTCGCTCGGTCAGCTCCATTCCTGCCGGCGCCATCGCGGGCGCGGCCGCGGCCGGAGCCGCGATGCGCCCGGTGAGCCTGCCTTCGCCATCCGTACCACGCACGCCGGCGCCGGTTCCGGTTCGCGACGCCTTCCGGCGGGCCGATGCCCTCGAGCCTGAAGCCGTCGGAGCAAGCCGCGCCTCGATGCGTGTGCCGCAGTCCGCCTCCGATGAATCTCCCGGTGCGGTGGCCCGCTTCGAGCGAGCGTTGACTGGTCCGCATGACGCCTCGCAAGTCGCATCGGCCGGCGTGCCTGACCAGGGAGCGCTCGACGCCTCCACCGCGAGCGTGGCGCGGTCTAGAGCCGCCGGCCCCACCGCGGACGATCTCA
Organism: Hyphomicrobiaceae bacterium; assembly: GCA_041397805.1. GTDB lineage: Bacteria > Pseudomonadota > Alphaproteobacteria > Rhizobiales > Hyphomicrobiaceae. The sequence continues at coordinate 139,661 of JAWKWD010000014.1, read as the reverse complement.
AGCGAATCCGCCACATCGATCCGTCGATCGAAGCCGCCTTGCATCGCTTGGGCATCCGCACCTTTGCCGAGATTGGGGCCTGGAAGCCGGCCGACGTGGCCCGCATCAGCCACGCCCTCGGCTTCAAGGGGCGCGTCGAGCAGGAAAATTGGATCGAGCAGGCCCAAATTCTTGCGAGTGGCAGGGACACCTACTACTCGAGCCGTCTCGGCCGTATGGACCATCGGTCGGATAGCGCGAGCACCTTGCCCAGGCCGACGTCACCGCAGCCCTCTGATCAGGTGCCGGCGCGTCCGGCATCGTCTTCCTCGGCCGCTGCTTCTCCGCGGGGCGGGTTGGAGGCGGCCACGGCAACGGCCGCAGCGATGGCAGCAGCATCGGCTGCCGCCAGATCCATTACCAGCGACACCGAGCCCGCCGAACGCAAGGCCGAGCCTTCGACGCAGGCTCCGACGCAGTCGTCCGTTCCCCCGTCGTCGCCTGCCTCGACGGTTCCCGCGCGGCCTGCCGTTTCGGCACGTGACGATCTCGGCCGGATCAAGGGAATTACCCCCGAGATCGAGCGGCTTCTCAACACGCATGGCATCTCGCGCTACGGCCAGATCGCGAAGTGGAGTGCTGGTGACATCGAGCGCTTGGGTCGCATGCTCGGTCATCCAGGTCGCATCGAGCGTGAGAACTGGGTCGAGCAGGCGCATCGCTTGGCTGCCGCAGACTCGAATGCCCCACCCGGGCAAGTCCCAGCCCCGAAGCCGACCGCGCCTTCAACTTCGCCGCCCGCTGGGTCCGCTGCACCGGCGACGACGTCCACGCCGCCCGTGCAGCCAACTTCACCGGCCGCCGTCACGGCCAAACCGGCGTCCGGGCCAGCGGGCCCGGCCACACCATCGCCGCAGGCAGCCGCGAAACCAGCGGCCCCCGTTGCGGCGCCCGGCGCCGGTCCGTCGATTCCAGCGCCCGTCCCGTCGCAACCGCAGGCGTCGCCTGTGTCGCCGCAGGCAGCCGCTGCGAAACCAGCGGCCCCCGCTGCGGCGCCTGCGCCCGGTCCGTCAACTCCAGCGCCCGGCCCTTCGCAGTCTCAGGCGCCCTCCGGGGCGCAGCAGGCGGCCGGCGCAAAGCCAGTCGGAGCGCAAACGCCGTCCGCGCCCTCTTCGTCCGCACCGCCGGTCCCGTCGCCAACCCAGGCCTCGCCCGCTGCACAGGCCACTCCAGCCAAGCCAGCAGAGCCCGGTACGTCCCCGGCACAAGGCGCCGTCGCGGCGGGAGCCGCTGCGCTCGCCACAATCGCGGCATCGGCAGCGCAAGGCTCGGGTCCCGCCTCGACCACGCCGTCTTCAGCCGAAACTGCGCCGCCCCGGCCTGCGCGTCTCGCTGATGCGATCCGCGAAAATGCCGTCGATGCGGCCACAGGGGAGGCGGCGCGGGGCGATCTCGCCAGCCTGCGCTCCGTCCGCTCAGAGGCGCTACGCGGACCGACGAACCCGTTCGACAGTCGCCCTGCTGGGAACGACGATCTGAAGCGCATTCGGGGCATTGGTGTGCTGATCGAGAAGAAGCTGAATTCGATGGGCGTCACGCGTTATGCGCAGATCGCCGCGTGGACCTCGACCGACATCGATCGCGTCAGCCACGCTCTTGACTTCAAGGGGCGCATTGAGCGCGAGAACTGGGTCGAGCAGGCGCGGATCCTTGCATCCGGAGGCCACACCGAGTTCTCCCGTCGCGCCGACCGTGGAGAGTTCGGAGGAGCGTAGGCAGGGGGTGCGTACCATTGCCTGCTGGCAGATTGCTCCGTAGCAGGAGCGGCTCGGGTGGTAACCTCTCGGAGAGGCGCGTACTATCGCCCACATCGCGTGGGAGATCGGGCGCCGACCGCTTGGCCTGCGACCCCGCATGAGCCGCTCCATCGCCGAGACGTAACAATGCCGCCCTTCACCACGCACGAGGTCTCGAACCAGAGCCCCCCCTTCGCCGATGTCGATCTCCTGGCGACGGACGCGGCCCTGTCCGAGGCCGTGCGAAGGGAGGCGGCCGAACTTCGCGACTGGGCCACGCTCGCCGCGTTCGCCAGGGATTGCGGTTCCGCCGAATCGCTCGAGTTGGGCCGCCAAGCCAATGTGCATGCGCCCATCCTCCACACATTCGATCAGAAGGGGCGCCGGCGCGACTTCGTCGAATATCATCCCGCCTATCATGCCTTGATGGAGAAGAGCATCGCCGCCGGTCTCGCGAACGGCGCGTGGTCCCATCTGCTCGACGATGGCGAGCCGCCGCGTCCTGGCCGCAACGTCGGTCGCGCGGCGCGCCTCTATATGGCGGCGCAGATGGAGGCCGGCCACGTCTGTCCGCTGACCATGACCAGTGCCGCCGTGCCGGCTCTGCTCGCAGCCCCGGAACTGGCCGAAGCTTGGCTGCCGCGCATCCTGAGCTCGAGCTATGATCGCCGTTTCATGCCGGCGCACGCAAAGACCGGCTGCACGCTCGGCATGGGCATGACCGAGAAGCAGGGCGGCACGGATGTGCGCGCGAACACGACGCGCGCCGAGCCGGCCGGTCATCCTGCCACCGGCGAGCACGTCCTCACCGGCCACAAGTGGTTCCTGTCCGCTCCGATGAGTGACGCCTTCCTCGTGCTCGCTCAGGCGCCTGCGGGGCTGTCCTGCTTTCTTCTGCCGCGCCTGCTGTCCGACGGGACGCTCAACAGCGTGCGGCTGCAGCGCCTGAAGGACAAGCTCGGCAATCGGTCCAACGCTTCGGCGGAAGTGGAGTTCGACCGCGCCCACGCTTGGCTGGTGGGCGAGGAGGGCCGCGGCGTGCAGACGATCATCGCCATGGTAACGGCGACGCGTCTCGATTGCGCAGTGTCGTCGGCAGGCCTCATGCGTCTCGCCCTGGCCAACGCCATTCATCATGCGCGTCACAGGTCGGTGATGGGGCATCGCCTCGTCGACTCGTCGATCATGACGGAGGTGCTTGCCGACATGGCGCTGGACGTCGAGGCTGCCACTGTCCTGGCGTTCCGGCTGGCGCGCGCATTCGATCTGGTCGACGACCCGCACGCCCGTGCCTTTGCTCGATTAATGACGCCAATCGTGAAGTATTGGGTCTGCAAGCTCGCCCCTCCGCTCGTGATGGAGGCCATGGAATGCCTTGGCGGCAACGGCTACGTGGAGGAGGGGCTCCTTGCGCGGCTCTACCGGGAGGTTCCGGTCAATGCCATTTGGGAAGGCTCCGGCAACGTGATGGCGCTCGACGTTCTGCGGGTGCTCCAGCGCGAGCCGGAGGTTGTCGGCCTCGTGATCGAGGATTTGGCCGAGGTCGCGAATGCCGATCCGCATCTCAAGGCAGCTCTGGTTCGCGTCGAAGCACTCCTTCACGATCCCCGCGCGCTTGATCGTCGGGCCCGCCAGCTTGTTGAGACGCTGGCAACGGTCGCCGCTGGCGTCGTGCTGCGCGGACACGCCCCCGCAGTGATCGCTGACGCATTCATCGCCAGCCGCCTCTCCGGCCTGCCGCGTTCGACTTACGGCCAGGGAATCGACTGGAGCGACGCTCGCGCCATCGTCGATCGGGCCTTGCCACCGCTCTGACGACGGGCGAGCATGATTGGCTTCTTCGCGCGAGTTCCATTCGCGCCCGGCGGCCGGTTTCCCCGGGGGCATCGCCGGGCGCGGCCGCTCAGCAGGCGTGGGCCGCCAGGAACAACGACGCCATGACAGACAGAGACGCTCCCATGCCCGATCGCAAGCTTGCTGGAAAAGTCGCTCTCGTGACAGGCGCAGCGCGAGGTCTTGGGCGCGGATACGCCCTGCGACTCGCCGGCCTGGGTGCCGATATCGCTGTGATCGACCGGAATCTGAAGGCTGCCGAGGTCTACGATTTCGAGCGAGCCGACATGACCGCTGATACCGTCATGGCAGAGTGCGAGTCCAGAGGTGTTCGTGCCATCGGCCTCGAGGTCGATCTGACGAGTCGTGAGGCGACGTTCGCGGCCGTCGACGAGGTCGTGCATCGGCTGGGTTGCCTCGATATTGCAGTCTGCAACGCTGGCGGCGGCACCGTGACGTTCGCCGACGAGCGCACGCCGACTTCCGGCGCCAACGACCTTCGCGACGTGGTGACCACCGGAACGCCGTCGGACTGCCCGGAGGAGATGTTGACACGTGTCCTCGACATCAACTTGAAGACGACGATGTATACCTGCATGGCGGCCGCGGCTCATATGAAACGTCAGCGCCGAGGCAAGATCGTAACCGTTTCGTCGACGGCCGGAGTCGATGCGAGGGGAAACTATCATCCCTACGGCACCGCCAAGGCAGCAATCATCCATTATACGCGCGCGCTCGCGCAGGAGCTCGGCCCTTTCAACATAAACGTCAACGCCATCGCGCCCGGTATCATTCGCACCGGTCGCCTGGGCGATCGTGCGCACCTCGCTGACCAGATTGCGCTCCGCCGCGAAGGCACCGTCGAGGACTGTGCGAAAGTTGTCGAGTTCCTGGCCACCGATCTTTCCGATTACGTGACCGGCCGCACCATCATCATCGATGGTGGCATGCTGCGGTGAGCGGTCTGCCTGTCGGCGCGTCCCGCTTGCCCGCCGGGGCGTTCACGCCGCAAGATCGGCAACGATCGAAGCTCACGAGATGAAGAGGACGCCAATGCCCGAGATGGGTCTCAATGGTAAGGTTGCAGTCGTCACGGGCGCCGGCTCGCGCGGCGATGGCATAGGTAACGGCAGGGCCGCCGCTATTCTCCTGGCGCGGGAGGGGGCCAAGGTCGCGCTGATCGACGAGACGGCAGCATGGGCCGAGGCCACCAAAGTCATGATCGACAAGGAAGGCGGCACGTCGATGGTCGTCTCCGCCGATGTCGCTGATCAGGCATCGTGCGCGGCCGCTGTGAAAGCGGTCGTCGACGCCTGGGGGCGCCTCGACGTGCTTGTCAACAACGTCGGCATCGGCGGGCCGATCGGGAACGCCGTCGAGGTGGATCCAGCAGCTTGGGACGCCGCCATGCGCATCAACGTCACGTCGATGATGCTGATGGCGAAGCACGCCATTCCCGAGATGCGTAAGCAAGGCGGCGGCTCCATTATCAATATCTCGTCCATCGATGGCCTGCGCGGTGGTAATCCGAGCCTCTTCTACTCGGCCTCGAAAGGCGCGGTCGTAAACATGACCCGCTCCATGGCCGCCCACCACGGCACAGAGGGCATCCGCGTCAACTGTATTGCACCCGGCTACGTCTACACGCCGATGGCCTCGGTTGGTGGCATGCCGCCGGAATTGCGCGAGGCCCGTCGAAAGAACACGCTTCTGCAGACCGAGGGCACCGGCTGGGACATCGGCAACGGGGTCGTCTATCTGGCCTCCGACCAGTCGCGATGGGTGACCGGCATCGTGCTCTCGATCGACGCCGGCTCGATGGCCGGCACGTCCGGTAACGTCTCGCCGCGCAAGGCCTTCGACGGCTGATCGGCAAAAGGTCGCGGGCTCAAGTGCAAGGGACGGGAGCTGGGTCATGAAAAGCGCGCTCATCATCGGCGCCTCGCGCGGCATCGGGCTCGGCCTGGCGGCCGAGCACATTGCGCGCGGCTGGCACGTTACAGCGACGGCGCGAGGTCTCGCGCCCGAGCTCGAGGCATTGAGCCGGAGTTCGGACGGCCGCCTTGCCGTCGAGCGGGCCGACATCACGCGGCCGGCCGACATCGAGGCGCTTTCAAACCGTCTCGCAGGCCGATCTTTCGATCTTCTCTTCCTCAATGCCGGCATCATGGTCGGGCGCGGAATTCCCATCGTCGATCTTGCCGACGCCGATGTCGTCGCGATCTTCATGACCAATGCCATCAGCCCCATACGTGTGGCCGATCGCCTGCTTGGGCTCACGGCACCAGGCGCGACAGTGGCCTTCATGTCATCCGTGCTCGGCAGCGTCTCGAAAAACGACGATGGCCGAGCGGAGCTTTATCGCGCGAGCAAGGCCGCCCTCAATTCGCTCGTCCTGAGCTTTCGCGCCCGTCACGGCGATCGCACGGACCTGACGGTGCTCGCCTTGCATCCTGGTGTGGTGCGGACTTCGATGGGCGGCCCCAGTGCGCCGCTCGACATCGAGACGAGCGTCAAAGGCCTTGCCGATACGCTTGGCAAGCGCACCGGCACGGGCGGCGTGGCCTTCGTCGACTACCGGGACGAGATCATTCCCTGGTGATGGCGGTCGAGCGGGAAATGGCCTAGAAGAGCCCGCCCCATTCTGTGCCGGAATCACGTTGGCGCCGTAGCGTACATGGACGTCGGCTCCGTTCTGGGTGAGCGTGAGATCATCGAACGAATCGAGGCCGGCCGTGCCCGAGAGGACGATGCGGTCTCCGCTGGGCCCCGTCTCCAGTCCGATCGAAGTCCGAGCAGCAGCCCATTCACGAAGCCGAGATCGAAGCCATGCCATCGCCGCACGCCCCTCTGCCGATGCTTGGCCCGCTTCAGGGTATCCTGAGCATCCGTCAGCGTTTGGGCTTGTGGCGCGCCCGCCGCCGTGCTTCGCCAGGCTGGACGGCCGCCGTCGCCGCAGTCCTGGCTGTCATGCTGCTTCCGGTCGCCACGACCGTCGTGCTCGCATTGACGGCCTTCGACGATACGTGGTGGCACCTTGCCTCGACCATCTTGCCACGCGTGCTCACCGAGACGCTCATGCTGATGGCAGGCGTCAGTCTCGCAACGATCGTTGTCGGCACGCTCTCGGCGTGGATCGTCACGATGTACCGGTTCCCGGGGCATGCGATCGTCGACCGGCTGCTCGTCCTTCCACTCGCCATGCCGACCTATTTGATTGCTTACGCCTATGTCGATTTCTTCGACGTCGCGGGGCCGGTCCAGTCTGGCCTCCGCTCATTGGCGGGTTGGCAGTCGGCAAACGATTACTGGTTTCCGTCCGTCCGCTCGACCGGCGGTGCCGTCTTCGTGCTTTCCGCGGCTCTCTATCCCTATGTCTACCTCACCGCACGGGCGAGCTTCGTGCAGCAGTCGGTCTGCGTCCTGGAAGTGGCGCGCACACTCGGCCAGACGCCGTGGGGAACGTTCCGCTTCGTTGCGCTCCCCCTTGCCAAGCCCGCTCTCGCGGCAGGCTTGATGCTCGCCTTGATGGAAACGCTGAACGATCTCGGCGCCGTCCAGCATCTCGGCGTCGAGACCCTGTCCGCGGCGATCTATGCAACCTGGCTCCAGCGCTCGAGCCTCGCAGGCGCCGCGCAGATCGCGACGGTGGCGCTGCTGCTGGTCGCGGCATTGTTCTGGGCCGAGCGTGCGCTCCGTGGCGGTGGCCGTGTTCACGCGACGACCGGGCGCCTCCGTGCCATTCCCTTCTCCGAGCTCGAAGGCTGGAGGGCCGGCGTAGCGTTCACCGTTTGCCTCCTGCCGGCTCTGGTGGGTTTTCTCTTGCCGTTTGGTGTTCTCGGCTGGAATGCATTGACCCACTACGCCGATGCGCTTGAGCAGGGTTTCTGGCGCGCCGCGATGAACAGCATCGCACTCGCTGCCATGGCCGCAGCCGTCGCTGTCGCTCTCGGCGTCCTGCTCGCCTATGCCCGGCGCGTTGCGGCGAACGGCTTCACCCGGCCGGCAGTACGGCTCGCCGGACTTGGGTACGCCTTGCCTGGCACCGTGCTGGCACTGGGTCTTCTCATCCCGCTGGCAGCTTTCGATAACCGTGTCGATGCCCTCGCAAGAAGCTGGCTTGGCGTGTCGACTGGGCTGCTGTTGTCGGGAACGGTGGCGACCCTCGTGCTCGCCTACTCGGTGAGGTTCCTCGCCGTCGCGCACGGCACGGTGGAGGCAGGGTTGGAGCGCATCTCGCCGAACCTCGACGCAGCCGCCCGCACGCTCGGCGAGACGGCGCTGTCGGCACTAGGGCGGGTTCACTTGCCACTGCTCTTGCCGGCGCTCGCGACGTCGGCGCTGCTCGTGTTCGTCGATGTCATGAAGGAGCTTCCGGCGACGCTGTTGCTGCGACCCTTCAATTTCGAGACGCTGTCGACCCACGTCTATGCGCTCACCTCGCTCGAGCAGGTCGAAGCAGCCAGCGTGGGCGCCGTCGCCATCGTTCTCGTAGGACTCGTGCCGGTGCTGCTCTTGCACAAGGCTGTGGCCGACGGCCGCGCTGGCGGTTGATCCTCCCGGCAGCATCCGGTTCCGTCAAACTGCCAGATAGCGCGTCATGAGACTGGCGTCCGCGTCGAGCTCTGCGAGCGTGCCCGCGAAGCGCATGGCCCCGGTCTCCAGGATGAGCGCGCGGTCGGCAAATCCACGTACGAAGTCAAGGTTCTGCTCCGAAACCAGAAGGCCGAGGCCGCGCGTCTTGAGAGCCAGAACGGCCTCGCCGATGCGGTCGAGAATGACCGGTGCGAGACCTTCTGACGGCTCGTCGAGCAGAAGGAGGCGAGGATTTCCCATCAGCGTCCGCGCGATCGCGAGCATCTGTTGCTCGCCGCCGGACAGGTGGCCCGCGCGCCGGCTTGCGATGGCTTCGAGCGGCGGGAACAGGGCCCAGATCTCGTCCTCGGTCCAGGTCCGCCCGTCGCGCGCAGCCTGCCGGCCCACGATCAGGTTCTCTGCGACGGTAAGGCCGGCGAAGATCCGCCGGTCTTCCGGCACGTAGCCGATGCCGGCCTGTGCGATCCTGTGCGTCGCGACCCTTTCGATCGGCGCGCCGTCGAGGAGGATCTGGCCGCGCCTTTGAACCTCGAGACCCATGATGGCTTTGAGCGTCGTCGATTTCCCGGCGCCGTTGCGCCCCAGCAGCACAACGGCCTCTCCCCGGCCAACCTCGAACGATAGGCCCGAGAGCACCAGCGCCTGTCCATAGCGCGCCTCTAGGCCCGACACTGCGAGCAACGGCTGACGGCCGGAGTTGGCGGTGTGCTCGTCCGTCGTCATCGCCGCCCCGCGACTGTCGCGCGCCCGAGATATACCTCGCGAACCAGTGCGTTCTCATGGATCTCTTCGGGCGTCCCGCTCGCGACAAGCTCCCCCCGGTTCATCACGAGCACGCGCTCCGCATGCCGGAACACCACGCCCATGTCGTGCTCGGTGAAGAGGATTGCCGCGGCGCGTGCACGCGCGACGCCGACCGCCAGCGCCATCAGCGCCTCGCGTTCGGCTGCGGCCATGCCGGCCGTGGGCTCGTCCATCAGCAGAAGCCGCGGCGCGCTGGCGAGCGCCACGGCAAGCTCGACTCGCTTCAGGTCGCCATAGGCGAGCGTTCCGCAGATCCGCTCCGCAAGGCCTTCCAGCCCGACGTCCGCGATGAGCCGTCGTGTCTCGTCGGCTTCGAGCGATGCCATCGTCCGGAACGCGTTGGCGAGCCGCCAAGGGCCGCCTTGCGCCGCCATCACCCCGATAGCCACGTTTTCGCGCACCGTCATCGACGGAAACGTCGCCGTGATCTGGAAGGTGCGAGCGACACCGCGCCGCCACAGTGCCCTCGGCGAGAGGCCCGTCACGTCTGTGTCCTCGAGCCGCACCCGGCCGCTGTCTGGCCTGAGCTGCCCGTTGATCAGGTTGAACGTCGTCGTCTTGCCGGCACCGTTCGGGCCGATCAGCGCCACGACTTCGGCCTTCTTCACTTCGAATGAGACGGCGCTCACTGCACGAAAGCCCCCGAAGGACTTCTCCAGCCGTTCGACCTCGAGTGCGCAGGCCACCCTCATGCCTGACGCCTCGCGCCGAGCCACGCCCCGATCGTTCCCGTGATCCCGCGCGGAAAGACAAGTGTCAGCAACACGATGGAGGCACCGAGCACCGCTTGCCAATAGGCCGTCGTGCGTGTCAACCAATCGCTCAGCAGCGTGAACACGAATGCGCCGATGGCAGGCCCCGACAGCGTCTCGACTCCGCCGAGCAGGACCATCACCAGCGCGTCGACCGAGCGCGGGATGGACAATACGTCTGGCGCCAGCGAGCCCTTCGAGAACACGATGAGCGCACCCGCGAGCCCGGCCACCGCCCCCGAAAGGATGAAAGCCGCGAGACGCACGCCTCTCGCATTGAGCCCCGAAGCCTCCGCCCGGCGCGCGTTATCGCGCGTCGCCCTCAGCGCATATCCGAAAGGGGTGTGCGCCATGTGCCAGAGGGCGGCGATAAGGCCTGCTGCGAAGGCCACGGCGAGCAGATAGTACGTCGATTTGTCCGAGAGGACCGCCGGCGGCCAGATGCCGACGAGACCATTGGATCCGCCTGTCACGTCGTCCCATTGGAAGGCGATGGCCCACAGGATCTGCGCGAAGGCGAGCGTCAGCATGGCGAGCGAGATACCGGAAGCCTGCAGCGCGAGCCGTCCGATCAGCAATGCGAGTAGCGAGGCGACGACAACCCCGACGAGGAGCGCTGCAGCGAACGGCAGGCCGGAGAGCGATGCGAGGGCGGCACCGTATGCCCCGGCTCCGAAATAGGCGGCGTGCCCGAACGAGGCCATTCCGCCCCACCCCATGAGAATGGCTAGACTGGCCGCGAACAGAGCGAATGCGGCGACGTCCGTCATCAGCACCAGGGAATAGCGGTCGACTGCCAGCGGCAACAGCAGCAGCCCGGTAAGGACGGCCGCAGAGGCGATCCAATGCCTGACCCCGGGGCGCGGTAGGGGCGCGAATTCGGCGGCGGCGCCGCGCTGGGCCGCCGGTTCGCGGCCGAGCAACCCGTGCGGCCGCGCCAGCAGAACCGCTGCCATGACCACGAACTCAGCAACCAGCGTCAGTTTCGTGAACGAGATCGCGAAGCCGGCGACGGTCGTCGTGCCGAGCCCGATGCACCAGGCTTTGACCACGGAGATGAGTACGGCGGCGAGATAGGCACCAGGAATGCTGCCGAGCCCGCCGACCACGGTCACCACGAACACGTCGGCGATAATGGAAAGATCCATGCCGAGGCTTGCCGGCTCGCGCGGCAGCGCCAGAGCTCCGGCGAGCCCGGCGAGGAATGCCCCGAGTGCCAGCACGCTCGAAAAAAGCACGGCTTGGTCGATGCCCAGCGCCGCCGCCATTTCTCTGTCCTCGGTCGCGGCCCGCACTTTGAGGCCCCAGGCGGTCCGATTGAGCAGCCACCACGACACACCGAGCATCGCCGGCCCGAGCAGAAGCAGGAACGCGTCGTAGGTCGGCAGCCGCTTGCCGAGAATGGAAATGCTGCCTGTGAACCCGGGCGCTCGCGGACCCAGGATGTCCTCCGGGCCCCATAGTGCCAGTGCCGCGTCCTTGATGATCAGGACGATGCCGAACGTGGCAACGAGCTGCAGGAGCTCCGGCGCGGAATAAAGCCGGCGCAACACCGTCACTTCCATCAGCAGGCCGATTGCCGCGACACCCACCGCCGCCCCGATCGCGCCACCCCAGAACCCCAGAGCCCCTCCACCGAGCCAATCATGAAGCGAGACGCCGATGTAGGCGCCGAGCATGTAGAGCGAGCCATGAGCGAAGTTGACGATCCGCGTGACGCCGAAAATGAGCGTCAGTCCGAGCGCCACGAGAAACAGCAGCGACGCGCTGGCGAGCCCGTTCAGGGTCTGGATCAGGAGCGAGGCGAGCATGGTCGTGTGCTGGGCCCTGAGCGCTCCATCGGCGCGCTGCAGCAAATGACAAATGGCGGGCCCAGAGCGGACCCGCCATGCAGTGGAGTGGTGTCCGCCGGTCGCATTGTTATTCGGCCGGCCGGCGCGCCTTCACCTCGGCATCCGGCGGAAGATGCTTCTCCCCCGGCTCGTAGCGCCAGTCGACCATCACGCCGCGACCTTCCTTGACGCCCGTCCGCCCGACGAAGGCGCCCATCGTCGACTGATGGTCGATCTCGCGGTAGGTGATCTTGCCGAACGGGGTCTCGACCTCGAGGCCGGCCATGGCCTTGAGCATCTCGGGCGTGCCGGTGCCACCGGCCTTCGCCAGCATTGCTGCCAGGGATTTCACCGTCGAGTAGCCGACCACCGAGCCGAGGCGCGGATAATCGTTCCACTTCGCCCGATAGGCTTCGAGAAACTTCTCGTGCTCCGGCGTCTTGATCTGGTCCCAAGGATACCCCGTCACATACCAGCCCACCGGCGCTTCGGTCTTCAGCGGGTCAAGGTATTCCGGCTCACCGCCGAGCAGCGAAAACACGGCAACGTTCGTGAAAAGCCCACGCGTCGTGCCCTCGCGAACGAACTTCTGCAGGTCCGGGCCGAACGTCACGTTGAAGATCGCATCCGGCTTGGCGTCGGCGATGGCCTGTGTCACCGCACCCGCCTCGATCTTGCCGAGCGGCGGCGCCTGCTCTGCGACGAACTCCACACCTGGCTGCCTCTCCTGCATCAGCTTCTTGAACGAGGCGACCGCCGATTGGCCGTACTCGTAGTTCGGATAGACGAGCGCCCAGCGCTTCTTGCCGAGCTTGGCAGCCTCTTCCACCAGCATGTGCACCTGCATGTAGGTCGAGGCCCTGAGCCGGAACGTGTAGGCGTTCCCGTTCTCCCAGACGAGCTTGTCGGTCAATGGCTCCGCCGCCAGGAACAGCACTTTCTGCTGCTTGGCGAAGCTCGAGATCGCGAGCCCGACATGGCTGAGGAACCCGCCCGTGAGAAGCGCCACCTTCTCGCGGCTGACGAGTTCCTCGGCGACCCGCACCGCATCGCCTGGAGAGGCGTTGTCGTCTCGGCTGACGATTTCGAGCTTGCGGCCGTTGACGCCACCTGCCGAGTTGATTTCCTCGAGCGCGAGCTCCCAGCCCTTCTTGTAGGGCTCGAGAAAGGCGGGAATGGCCTTGTAGCTGTTCAGCTCGCCGATGCGGATCGGCTCTTGGGCCATCGCCCTATTCGGCAGCATGGACAAGGAGATTGTCGCCGACGCCAAGGCAAGCCCGAGAAAGGCTGAAAACGTACGGTTCATCTGGAAAGGCTCCTCGATGGGATCTGGGCCGGGCCGCGCGGCCGCGGCCGGCGTGTCGTTGCCCCCTTCGGTGGGGCAGAGAGAGGGGCCCGAAGACGGTCAAGCATAATCGCGGCTGGCAGACATGCAAGGGTGACGCTATGGAGATCGCCCAAATCGAAATACGGATCGGTCATGACGTCGCAAAACAAGGTCCCGTCGACGCTCCCCGCTGAAACATACCGCTTGCGCCTGCCGGGGCCGATCGCCGTGCCCAAGCGGGTCCGCTTGGCAATCGCCCGACCGGTGGTCAGTCACCGTGGCCCGGAGTTTCGCGCCGTCTGGGCCCGCGTGGTGGAAGGCTTGCGCACCCTGTTCGCGACGACCCAGCCCGTGCTGCCGCTCGCGACCAGTGGCACGGGCGTCATGGAAGCGGCGTTGCTCAACGTCGTCACGCCCGGCGATCGCCTTCTGATCGTCAATAACGGCCAATGGGGCGAGCGGTTCGCGACCATCGGGAAGGTTGTTGGCGCCCAGATCGACACGATCGATGCCCCGTGGGGCGAGACCGTTGCGCCTGAGCGGATCGAGCAGGCTCTGCGCCACAATCACTATCGCGCGCTCATCGTCGTCCACAACGAAAGCTCGACTGGCGTCCTCGGCGACCTCGAGACGGCCGGCAAGCTCGTCCGCGACACGCCGACGCTCCTGATTACCGATACCGTGTCGGGGCTCGCTGGCATGGACTTTCAGTTCGACCGATGGGGCGTCGACATCGCGGTCGCCGGCTCGCAGAAGGCGCTGATGTGCCCGCCTGGGCTCGGCATCATCGCAGCCAGTGAGAAAGCCTGGAACGTCATCCGTTGCGACAATGGCCAGCCGCGCTTCTTCTTCGATCTGCGCCGCTCCCGCGACAGCTTCGAGAAAGGCGAGTCGACGTTCACGCCTGCCATTTCACTCGTCTATGGCCTCGACACGGCCCTCGACATGATTGACGAGGAGGGCTTCGCGAACGTGCTCTCCCGCTACCGGCGCCTCTCGGCCGGCCTGAAGGCGGGCGCCGCTGCGCTCGGTTTCGAGAACTTCGCCAAGTCTGCGGCGCAGTCGAACACTGTCGCCTGCTTCCACGTGCCGGAGGGCCTCGACGGCTCGCGTCTCATCCGCCGCCTCTATGAGAAGCACCGGACGGTTATCGCTGGCGCCCGCAACCGACTTCAAGGCAGGCTGATACGCATGGGAACGATGGGCGCAATCGGCGAGGGCGATATCCTCACTGATCTTCTTCATCTGGAGGATGTCCTGGCCGAGATGGGCCACAAGGTCTCGCAGGGTGCGGCAATCACGGCGGCTACTGCTGTCTTCCGCGACGCATGAGCGGAACGGAAACCGCAGCCCGGCCTCGCTGCCCCGTGCTGCGATCGGCTCAATGAAGCGTGCGTGTCGGCGGCGTCCACGTCGCTGACGCCTCGAAGGCGTCCTTCTCCACGGGCGACGGCCTGTAGCCTTCGACTGTCCGGGAAAGGACTTCCTGGATCGCCTCGCGACTGCCCTGTTCCAACTGCATGGCGGTCTCGAGCTTGGCAAGTTCCCGCTCGAGCTGATGGACGGGCAGAAACGGCTCCTTGTTCTGCCGGATCCTCGCATGCTCCGTCTCGGTCATCCGCTCCTCGTCGAGCAGCAATTCCTCGAAAAGCTTTTCCCCGGGCCTGAGCCCGATGTAGCGGATCGCGATGTCGCCTTGCGGGTTGGCCTCGTCGCGCACATCGAGGCCGGCCATGCGAATCATCGTGCGCGCCAGATCGTCGATCCGCACCGGCTCGCCCATGTCCAGCACGAACACCTCGCCGCCCTTCGCCATGGCGCCTGCCTGGATCACCAGCGCGGCAGCTTCCGGAATTGACATGAAGTACCGGATGACGTCGCGATGCGTCACGGTGAGCGGACCGCCGTCCTGGATCTGGCGCCGGAAACGCCGCACCACCGACCCGGAGCTGTCGAGCACGTTGCCGAACCGGACCATCGTGAACACGGTCTTCGATCCCGCCGCTGCGGCCGCCTGGAACACCAGCTCGGCGAGCCGCTTGCTGGCCCCCATGATGTTGGTTGGCCTGACCGCCTTGTCGGTCGAGACGAGCACCACCCGTTCCACGCCGGCCCGGAGCGCCATCCGTGACAGCACGACGGTCCCGAACGTGTTGTTGCGCAGTCCCGCAATCGGGTTGGCCTCGACGATGGGAACATGCTTGTAGGCAGCGGCGTGATAGATCGTCTCGACGCTGTTGGTCCGCATCGTCTGCTCCAGCAGGCGCGCATCTGCGACCGAGCCGAGCACGGCGACGATCTCCGGCCGCGCCACGGGTCCGGCCTGCGCGGCAGGCGAAGTCTCTTCCTGACGGGCGAGCGTATCCCGGATCTCGGTCTCGACCTCGTAGAGAGCCGCTTCCGAGAGTTCAAGCAACACCAGCCGCTTCGGTCCCTGCCGCAGAACCTGGCGGGCGAGCTCGCTCCCGATCGTTCCGCCTGCGCCGGTCACCATCACCGACTTGCCCCGCATCGAGCGAGCAAGCAGCTCTGCGTCCGGCGGGACAGGGTCCCTCGCCAGGAGGTCGTCCACGTCGATCGGCCTTAGATCGGTCACCGAGACGCGGCCCGTGGCGATGTCTTCCATGGCCGGCATCGTCTTCACCCGAACCGGATGCTGGGTCAGCCGGCGGATGATTTCCTGCCGCTCGCTGCGCTGCCGCCGGGGAAGCGCCAGCAGCACCTCCTTCACCGCGTCGCGCTCGACGAACCGCGCCAGCTTGCTCACCCGGTACACCTTGAGCCCGCCCACCTGCTGCCCGATGAGGCTCGGCGTGTCGTCGAGAAAGCCCATCGCCTCGTGCTCGTTGCTGCGCCTGAGCGCCTCCAGGAGCTGCACTCCTTCACTACCGGCGCCGTAGATCAGAACCCGGGTGCGGTCCGGCTGAACTGGCTTCCCTGTCAGCCCCGAGACCAGAAGCGATGCCGCGATCTCCCGGCTGCCCCAGACGAGAAGCCCTCCGATAGCCGGATAGAGGAAGACGACCGACCGGGGAATCCAGAGGTCCGGATCGCCGGTACCCACCGTCATCAACAGTACGACCGCCCAGATCAGCGTCGCGAGCCCGATTCCTCCGAAGATCCGCGCCGCCCCGCGGTAGCCGAGGAAGCGCGTAACCAGGCGGTAGAGACCCAGGAAGTGGAACACCACCACCCCGAGGACAGGAGCACTGGCCAGCACCAGCCCAAGCGTGAGGTTGGGCGGCACGTAGGGCTCGGCGAGCCTTAGTGAGAAGGTCAGCCAGACCGAAATCGACAGCAGGATCAGATCGTTCGCGATGAGGATCGCACGCTTCACGGCGCGGGTCTGGCCGATCAGCCGAACCCTCGCCTCGACAACGCGTGAAGCGATCTCACCTTGGCTGAACAAGACGCTCCCCCGCCGTGGTCCCAATAACCTGCCGCTCAAGTCCGAGGTGTTCAGCTATACGCGTGTTCAACCGCCGGCGACAACTGCGTCGCTGTCGCCGGCGGAAATTGCAGTGTTTGGGCCCGTTCAGGTGCCGATGGACGGCTGTCCCGGCCTTGAGCCCGGTCTCGGCGCACGAATCAGACGATGTGTGGGCCGCGCTCGAGCAGCTCTACGGAAACGCCTTCCGGACCCTCGATGAACGCGATGCGCGTCCCGGGCCGGATTGTCTCGGGCCCGCGCGTGAACTTGGCGCCCTTCGCCTTCAACTCGGCGCACACCTTGTCGATGTCCTTGCAGGCGAGCCCGAAGTGATCGAGACCGCGGTAGGGATGCGGCGCCCCTTCGCCGGCTTTCGGGTTTCCCGACACGTCGAGGATGAAGATGTTTGCGCCGCCGAGCTTGAGGTCGATGCGCGATTGGCCGCCGGCCGTCGAGCGGATCACTTCGGCGCCGAGCATGTCTTCGAAATACTTCGCCATCCCTTCCGGGTCGCGGGTGAACAGGTGGATGTGGTCGAATGTGTAGGCTGTCATTGGGCCTGTCTCCTCGCAGCAGGGCATCTTCGTGGCCCCGCGTTCGTCTCCGAGCCGAGCATGGCCCAGCGGGAGAGGCGGACGCAAGGATTGGAGCGGGCACCTTCCAGGCAGCCGGTCCTAGATCACGCCGTCTGCCTTCAACTCCGCGATCTCCCCCTCGCTGAGACCAAGCCACCCACCGTAGACGTCGGCGTTGTGCTGGCCGACTTTCGGGCTGGGCGTCGTCGCCACTTTGTCCGCCCCGTGAAACCTGAGCGGGCTCGTCGGCACCGTGATCCGCCCGAGCTCCGGATGCTCGATCTCCTCGAGCATCCCGCGTTCGTGCATGTGACGGTCGTTGATCACCTCGCGCAGGTTCCTGACCGGAGCCGACGGCACCCGGCACTTTCTGAGGACGGCGATCGCCTCGTCCCGCGTCTTCGTTCTGGTCCAGGCCTCGACCAGGTCGTCAACCTCTTGCATGCGCTTCACGCGCTCGGGGTTCGAGGCAAAGCGCGGGTCGGCTTTCAGCTCCGGCCGCCCAATGGCATCGAGAATGCCGAGCCAATGGTCCTCGGTGACCGTGATGATGGCAATATGCCCATCGGAAGTCGCGTAGACGTTATAGGGCGAGATCGTGAGACCGCCGTGGCGGTTGCCTGTCCGCGGCGGCAACTCTCCCTTGCGATTGTAGAGAAACGACAGGTTGGAGGCGAGCGCCGGATAGACCGATTCCTGCATCGCCACCTCGACGAGGCGGCCTTCGCCCGTCATCTCGCGCTCGTAAAGCGCTGTCACTACCGCGGCATAGAGATGGATGCCGCTCATGAAATCGACGATCGCGGGGCCCGCCTTGACGGGCGGCCCGTCAGGAAACCCTGTGATGCTCATGATGCCCGACGCCGCCTGCACGGTAAGGTCCATGGCGAGGTTGTCGCGGTCCGGTCCATCCAGACCGTAGCCGGTTCCCGAAGCGTAGACGAGGCGGGGATTGACGCCCCGCATCACTGGCCAGCCGAGTTCGAGCCGGTCCATCACGCCCGGCGCGAAATTCTCGAGCAGCACGTCGGCCTGGGCCACCATGCGCTTGAGTAGCGCCTTTCCCGTGGGGTGCTTGAGGTTGAGCGAGATGCCCTGCTTGTTCGAGTTCAGCATGGCGAACGGAAATGTTGCGCTCATGCCGACCATGGCCCTGAGCCGCGCCGGCTCGCCTTTCGGCGGCTCCACTTTGATGATGCGTGCGCCCGCCTTGGCCATCAGCAGCGTGGCATATGGTCCCTGATAGATCTGGCCGAGATCAATCACGGTAATCCCGGCCAGCGGCATGTTGGGCCGGCCACTCGAGGTCGTCATGGGTGCGCCTTTGCTGCGTAAATCACGGCCTGAGCGAGGCCGCTCACCAGTCAAGGGCAGCGGCCGCCCGCTGTAAAGTCTGACGCTGGCCGCATGGGTGAACTCGAAAAGGGCTTTGGATACAAGCGCTGGTGGTCTTCACACGTCTGGCACATATGGCTAGTATGCAGTCGAGTGTCGAAGCGATCCGAGTGCGATTCGGACAGGAAACTGTCAGGACTGCTGCCTCGTGAGCATGCATGCTGCATCCGCGAAGAACTTTCCGGCCCTCGTGCTGAACGCCGATTTCAGGCCGCTCAGCTACTACCCGCTGTCCCTGTGGAGCTGGCAGGAGACGGTCAAGGCCGTCTTTCTGGATCGGGTGAATATCGTCTCCGAGTACGACAGGTTCGTGCGGAGCCCAACGTTCGAGATGCGGCTGCCGAGCGTCGTCTCGCTGAAAACCTACGTGAAGCCGGCGCTCTATCCCGCATTCACGCGCTTCAACGTCTTCCTTCGCGACAAATTCTCGTGCCAGTATTGTGGCTGCAGAAGCGAGTTGACGTTCGATCACCTGATCCCGCGTTCACGCGGCGGCCAGACCCGCTGGGACAATGTCGTGACGGCGTGCGCCCCCTGCAACTTGGCCAAGGGCGGCCTGATGCCCGAGCACGCCGGCATGAAGCCCATGCAGTGGCCCTACCGTCCGACGGTCTTCGAGCTGCACCGCAACGGCCGCCTCTTCCCGCCCAACTACCTGCACGAGAGCTGGCTCGATTACCTCTACTGGGACACCGAGCTCGAGCCTTGATGAGAGCCGTCGCCGCGGCGACTTTCATCAATCCAGATCGAACTTGCTCTTGTAGTCCTCGGCCAACGCAGGGTCCTGATCGGCTTTCGCCAGCACGCAGTTGCCGATGACGAGCGTCTCCATTTCCGTGCCCATGAAGCAGCGGAAAGCATCCTCGGGAGTCCCGACGATCGGCTCTCCGCGCACATTGAAGCTGGTGTTGACCAGCATCGGGCAGCCGGTTCGGGCGCGGAACGCCTCGATCAGGGCGTGGTACCGGGGGTTGGTCTCCTTGTGCACCGACTGGATGCGCGCCGAGTAGTCGACGTGAGTGACCGCCGGCACCGTCGAGCGCGGCACATTGAGCTTGTCGATGCCGAACAGCGCCTCTTCCGCCTCGCTCATCGCGCGTCGATGCTGTTGCTTCACGTCGGCCACCATGAGCATATAAGGCGATGGCTCATCGATCTCGAACCAGTCCGAGACATGCTCCGCCAGCACCGACGGCGCGAACGGGCGGAAGCTTTCCCGATATTTGATCTTGAGGTTGAGCGTCCGCTGCATTTCGGGATTGCGCGGATCGCCCAGGATCGAACGCGCCCCGAGCGCGCGTGGTCCGAACTCCATCCTGCCTTGGAACCAGCCGACCGCATCGCCCCGTTCCAGCGCCGTCACCGTCCGCTGCAGGGTCTCGACGTCGCCATGCACTTGGAACTTGGCCCCCGTCCGCGCCAACCGTCCCTCGATGTCGTCCTGCCCGAATTCCGGGCCAAGGTAGGCCCCTTCCATGCCGTCGAGGGCGTTGGAAAGCACCCGAGGCTTGTTCAGGTGGAGGTGGTAGGCGGCATACGCAGCGCCGAGCGCGCCGCCCGCATCGCCTGCAGCCGGCTGCACCCACACCCGCTCGAACGCCCGGTCCCGCAAGACCTTGCCGTTGGCGACGCAGTTGAGCGCCACGCCGCCGGCGAGGCAGAGGTTAGCAATGCCGTAGCTCTTTGCCAGGTTGCGCGTGATCCTGAGCACGATCTCCTCTGTCACCGCCTGGACGGAAGCGGCGAGGTCCATCTCACGCTGCGTCAGTGGCGCCTCCGGATCGCGCGGCGGCCCGCCGAACAGCGCGTCGAACTTGCCGGACGTCATGGTGAGGCCGGTCGCGTAGTTGAAGTAGCTCTGGTCGAGCCAGAAGCTCCCGTCCGGCTTCAGCTGGACCAGGTGCTCGAGAATGAGGTCCTTGAACCGCGGCACGCCGTAGGGTGCGAGGCCCATCACCTTGTACTCGCCGGAGTTGACCTTGAAGCCGGTGTAATAGGTGAACGCCGAGTAGAGGAGGCCCAGCGAGTGCGGCCAGCGAATCTCGCGGACCGTCTCGAGCCTGTTGCCGCGTCCGATCGCCACCGAGGTAGTGGCCCATTCGCCGACCCCGTCCATGGTAAGCACGACCGCTTCCTCGAACGGCGAGGCGTAGAACGCCGAGGCAGCATGACTCTGGTGATGCTCGGCGAACAGCAGCTTACGCTCGACATGACCCTTGCTCGAGAAGGGGGCGAGCGCCTTGGCGATTGCGGCCTTCTGGAAGAGCTTGTCCTTGAGCCAGACCGGCATCGCGGTGCGAAACTGGCTGAAGCCCCTGGGAGCGCTGGCGAGATAGGTCTCGAGCAGCCGCTCGAACTTCATCAGCGGCTTTTCGAAGAACACGACATGGTCGACCTCGTCGAGGCCGACACCGCCTTGCTCTAGGCAATAGCGGACCGCTTGCTCTGGAAACCGCTGGTCGTGCTTCCTGCGCGAGAAGCGTTCCTCCTGTGCGGCTGCCACCGGCCGGCCGTCGACCAGCAGCGCGGCTGCGCTGTCATGATAGAAGGCGGAGATGCCGAGAATGCGCATGGCGTGCCTCGCGTCGGTCTGAGAGTGGGGGAGGGGGCAGCAGGCGAAGCGGCCCTAGAACACCGTGTAGATGAAGGGGGCGATGGCCGATCCCTGAGCCAATACGAGCAGGCCGCCGACGACGACCAGCGTGGCGATCACGGGAGCAAGCCACCATTTGCGGCGTGCCGACATGTAGCCTGCAAGGTCCTTGAGTAGGTCGAGCATGATGGAAAGATCTCCATGAACAGTGTTTGGCGACCTGGGAGGGGTAGCGGCAAGGCGGCGGGATCCGTCTCGACCGCTCCCCGGGTCAGAAGGGGCGGGTCATGTCGTTCGGGCCGAACTTGATCTCCGGCACGATCCAGAACGTCTCGTCGGCGGAGGTCGGACGCCTCCTGAGCGGGTCGCGTTTGAGCTGCATCACGAGCCCGAATGGGACGACGGTTGTGCAGAACAGGACGAGCATCGCAATCGGGCTCACGACCTTGCTCATGAGACCTGCCAGCCCCATCCACGCCCGGTTGAGCGGATTGAGCGTCGTTGGCGCCGTCAGGCTGAGGGTCGCCAATGCCGCGGCGGCCACGAGCCCGGTTCCGAGCAGGGCGGGCTGCGTGCGCCATACGATCGCTACTGCCAGAGCCGCCCCAGCCAGCACGAGCCCCGTCGAGCGGTCCGAAGGCAGCTCTACGGCCGCCTCTTCGATTGTCTCGTGAAAATTGCCCTTCATGGCTAGCTAACTCCGGTTGAGCCTCCAAGCCGTTGACCGGCGATCGAGGCACGCGCTATAGAGCATCCCAAGAGAGATGCCGCCCTGGGTCGCCCCACGGGCGGATTGTGCGTTTGAGCGAACTTCGTCCCGACGAATGGATTTTTCTGGGACGATCCGCCGACGTACCCCCAGCATCGCAAGGTTCGTACCAGCAACGGAGCCAGGAATGCCCAATACGAAATCGGCGAAACGCGCTGAGCGCGTCACGCTTCGCCGGACCGAGGTCAACAAGGCGCGTCGGTCGCGGATGCGGACGATGGTGCGCAATGTCGAGACAGCGCTCGCCGAGGGCAACGCGGAAGCGGCTGCAGCCGCGCTGAAGGCGGCGGAACCGGTCTTGATGCGCACGGCGCAAAAGGGCGTCGTCCACAAGCGGACAGCTGCGCGCAAGGTTTCCCGCTTGAACAAGCGTCTCAAGGCACTCGGATCGGATGGCCAGGCGTCTGCCTGAGGCGATCAGGGTCCGACGACGTGTTCGTGGTCTGGACTCAACATGCCCGCCGGCCTGGACGATCTGGGGCTGCCGAAGAAAACACTGAAATAGAAGATGAATTTCGAGACTCGGGGCCTCTGACAAGCCGCCAAGGACCTTTCTGAAAGGACCCCGGCAAGCCAAAACAAGATTCAAGGGCGCCCTTTTCCGGCGCCCTTTTTCGTGGCCCCGCGCGTTCGATTTAAACCATATCTCTCAAGCGGTTCTCCACAGCCGCGTAGCGCTCGCTCGACATTGTCACATGAGCGACGTCCCGTCGCATGGCGCAGTGCGACAGAGCCCCAAGTGATTTGCTGAAGCTTGCATCCAGTTAAGTTTTGGTTAAGGTTCTCCCCAGGTCGACGGCGCGTGCGGCGCTGTAGGGAGTTGTGTTCGACCGAGTGTTTCAAGTTCCAGTAGCGGATTGATTCTTATCAGCTGAGTACCCCGCGTAGATTGGTTGGCCGCGTAGTCTCGCCCTCGTCGTAGGGCCGGGATGGCTAAATGATAGGCGATCGCAGTTTCCGTTTCGGCGCTGCGATCTGCGAGAGGTATCTTGAGGAGGAAGTTGGCGTGGTTTCCGAGACGTCACCTGTTGCTGAGAATGTACCGGTCGAAGCGACTTGGCGCCGGCTCGCTGAGAACACCGACTCTGTTCTGATCGACGTGCGGACTCGAGCGGAATGGAACTACGTCGGCGTTCCCGATGTGACCTCGCTGCGAAAAGAAACTGTTCTCGTCGAATGGCAAGGCTTTCCTGACAATCGCCCGAACCCGGCCTTTGTTGTGGAGCTGACTGAGCGTCTAACGGCGCTCGGAGCATCGCGGGACACGGAGCTGTACTTTATTTGCCGCTCAGGGGCACGCAGTCAGTCGGCCGCTCAGGCCATGCTGAAGGCGGGGTTCAAGCGTTGCTTCAATGTCGCCGACGGATTTGAGGGACCGCTCGACGACAACCGGCATCGCGGCTCTCGCGGCGGCTGGAAAGCTCAGGGGCTGCCTTGGGTGCAGTCCTGAGCATCGGCAAGAAGGAGGGTTTTGCGTAGGCCGAAAGAGCGAACAACGACTGGCCCGAGGGCCGGTTAGCTGAGGCATTCCTTGCGAGGGCAAGGCAGGGATCGCTTCACAAGGTAATGCGGGGAATTGATCGATGATCCACGACAAGGACTTCGCACCGCGCTCAGACGAGCGTGGGGCGGACGAGGGGCTCTATTATCCGGTGGGATCCGGGGATCGGGGCAAAACGGGGTTCGAAGAGTCGGCGTATGTCGAGGCCGGAAGAGGGGCACTTCCGGGCGAGATGGCAGTCCGCAAAGCGGTTGAACCCGCGACCCCTGCAGAGGGTGTTGGAAGCGACACGCCGGACAAGGATTCGGGCGGCGTGGCAGCCGACCTTGCGCGCCGTGGCGCGAAGGTCAAGGCCGCCCTGCGCGCCCGACTCGGCGAGGAGGTCTTCTCGAGCTGGTTCAATACGCTGGAATTCCAAAGCTTTGACGGGCGTCTTCTCAAGGTGACGGTGCCGGTCAAATTCCTTCGGAACTGGATCCAGTCGCATTACGCCGAGGTGATCGTCAGTTGCTCCGCTTCCGAGTTTGCCGGCATCGAGCAGGTGGAAGTCCTGTTGCGCCAGCCGAGCGCTGTCGGAGCGAAGACGTCGACCGTCAGCCCTCAACGCCCGTCCGTGGGCGAGCCGGCGCGTAGCAACACCGAGCTGGGTGCTTTGGAGCGCACGCCGCACGGCGCGGCTGTCGCCGCGGCACCTCGTCAGCTCGTCAACGGCTTGGAAGGATCGCCGCTCGACCCTCGCTACACGTTCGACAGTTTCGTGGTCGGCCCGGCAAATCGGATGGCGCATGCGGGTGCCGTCCAGGTGGCCGAGACGATCTTTGCCGAGAGCCGTGGCTTCAATCCGCTGTTCCTGCACTCGGGTGTCGGGCACGGCAAATCGCACCTCTTGCACGCGATTGCGTGGGAGGTCCGTCGTCGTACGCCCCAGGCCAAGGTGCTCTATCTCACGGCCGAGCGCTTCCGCTTCACGTTCGTAGAGGCGATCCGTGCGCAGGATGCCATGGCGTTCAAGGATCGCTTCCGGGCGATCGACATGCTGCTGATCGACGATCTCGAGTTCATGGCCGGCGAGAAGACCGAGCTCGAGTTCGACCACATCATCAACATGCTGCTCGACGGCGGCCGTCAGCTCGTCGTCGCCTCGGCCCGCCCGCCGGCCCAGCTCACGCGCCTCAACGATCGGATGCGCTCGCGCCTCCAGCGAGGGCTGGTGACAGAGATCGGCAGCATGGATCGCGAGCTTCGCGTCCGCATTGTCGAACGTCGCATCCAGGAGAAGCGCTCGGGCGATCCGTCGTTCGAGATCCCGCGCGAGGTCATCGAGATGATCTCCGACAGGTTGACCGAGAGCGGCCGCGAGCTCGAAGGGGCTGTCACGCGCCTCTATGCGCAATGGCAACTCATGCGCACCCCGATCAACGCGGAGGTCGCCGAAGGACTCCTGCGTGATCTGGTCGCGAGTGGTGAGCCACGCCGCATACGGATCGAGGATATCCTGAAGGTCGTCTCGCGCCATTACGGCGTCTCGCGCAACGACATCCTGTCCGAGCGTCGTCACCGCTCGGTGGTCTGGCCGCGCCAGATTGGCATGTACCTCGCGAAACAGATGACGGCGCGTTCTCTTCCCGAGATCGGCCGCCGCTTCGGCAACCGTGATCACACCACGGTCTTGCACGCGATCCGCAAGATCGAAGGGCAGATCACGTCCAACGCCCAGCTGAAGGATGAGATCGAGGATCTCAAGAAGCAATTGGGACCGGAAGCCGCGGCAGCTTTGCGCTAATCAGTCTGGCTGTGATGAAATTGTGGGGCGGGTCTGATAGGCCCGCCCTTTTTTCATGTTGCATGCCGGTAATGCGCTTCGGTCGGTCTCTCGAGGCCTGCGCCGCGCACTGAATGCGTGACCGGACCGCAATCATGGTGTTGTCTTGGGATTATTGCACCGCGATCCTATCGCCAGATCCAAGGGAGGAGCGGAATGCCCAAGGAGGCCGATCCGGCTGCAGGTCCGAGCGCCCGGCGTGTCGAAGCCCTTGTCGGCGACGGCTCAGGCGCAGTGGGCGGACGCGATGTATTCGTGCGCGCCCTGCTCGCCTCCACCGACGCTTCGAGTTTGAGTGGCGTCGCAGCCGAGTTGATTGCAAAGGAGGTGCTGCTCGGCTTTTCTGCCATATCGCTCCGCAGCCGCGGCGAGCATCGTGTGACGGCTCGGTCATCCGCGATCGTCCCTGATGGAACGGTGATCGAGATCGTCAATGACGATATGCCGTTCCTGCTCGACAGCGTCTTGGCCGAAGTGCAGTCCCGCGGGCTCGATGTCGCCCTCGTCCTTCACCCGATCTTCAAGGTCGAACGGAACGACGCAGGGCAGCTCGTCGAGGTCTCGGGGCTCGGAGATTCCGCCTGGAACGACGATCACCAGGAAAGCTACATCGCCCTCCACCTCGGGCCTCTGACCGAGCCGCGCCGCGACGAGCTGTGCGCCGCCATCGCGACGATTTTGGAAGAGGTACGCCTCGTCGTGACAGATTGGGCGGCGATGCTGGCGCGCGTTCGTCGGGCCGCCGCCGATTTGTCTTCGGCCTCTGCCGCGACCGACGAGGCTGTTCTCCACGAGCACGTCGCTTTCCTGGAATGGCTTGCAGATAACAACTTCACGTTCTTGGGGATACGTGAGTACCGGCTCGAGGGCACGCACGAATCCCGTGAGCTGATGACCGACGAGGCCGACGGTCTCGGCCTCTTGTCAGACCCCGGCATTCATGTGCTTCGTCGCGGCAACGATCTGGTTGCCACCACGCCGGAGCTGCACCAGTTCTTTGCTTCACCCGAGCCTGTCATCATCAACAAGGCCAACGTCCTGAGCCGGGTGCACCGTCGCGTGCACATGGATTACGTCGGCGTGAAGCAATACGCGCCGAGCGGCGATGTGATCGGCGAGCTGCGCATCGTCGGGTTGTTCACGGCGTCGGCATATCTCCAGTCGCCCAGGCGAATTCCGGTTCTGCGCCGCAAGGTGAGCGAGGTTGTGGACGCGCTCGCACTGCCCCCGGGGAGTCACGCCGGCAAGGCCATGCAGGTCGTGCTCGAGACCTTCCCGCGCGACGAGCTCTTCCAGATCGGGACCGACGACCTGGTCCGCTGGGTCACCGGCATTCTCGACCTCGAGTTGCGTCCGCGCGTCCGCGCGTTCCTGCGCTACGACCGCTTCCACCGCTTCGTTTCGGCCCTCGTCTACGTGCCGCGCGATCGCTACAACAGCAGCGTCCGCGAGCGCATCGGCGAATTCCTGTCTGAACAGTTCGAAGGCTATGTTGCTGCGTTCTATCCGCATTTCCGCGACAGCCCCCTGGCTCAGGTTCATTTCATCATCGCCCGCCGCACGGGAGCGATCGTCCCCGTCGCCGTCGAGGAGCTCGAGGCCGGTATTGCACGCATCGTGCGTACGTGGAGCGATGAGTTGAAGCAGGTCATCAGCGGCCTCGGCGAAGGCGCTGCGACGCTGCTTCAGCGCTACCAAAGTGCATTTCCGGCTGGCTATTCCGAGGTCTTCTCCCCGGCACGCGCGCTCGAGGATATTGCCCGCATCGAGCGCCTCGGGCCCGATCGCCGGACCGCCATCGACCTGCACAGCGAGGTCGGCATGCCGGCGGGGCGCGTCCGTGCCGCTATCTACTGCCTCGACGAGCCCATCCGACTGTCGGAGCGCGTGCCCCTGCTCGAGAACCTCGGCTTCTCCGTCATCGACGAGCGGACCTGGCGGCTTGCACCACGCCTCGAGGGCAAGTCACGCACCGTCGTGCTGCACGACATGGTGCTCGAGACGTTCGATGGGCGTCCTGTCGAGTCTGGTACCACGCTCGACGTGCGCCTCGAGGACACCTTCATCGCCGTGCTGAAGGGCGAGGCCGACAACGACGCCTTCAATCGCCTCGTCATGGTTTCCGGCCTCGAATGGCGGGAGGCGGCCCTGTTGCGTGGCTACGCCGCCTATCTGCGCCAGCTCGGCACGGCTTTCGGGCCCCGTTACATCGCCGAAACGCTGGTGGCTCACGAGAGGGTCGTTCGTGACCTCATCGACGTGTTCCATATCCGCTTCAACCCCGACCGCGAAGGCGAGATGGCGGCGCGAAACGCCGCTGTGGACGTAGCCCGGACCCGCATCGAAGCCTCCCTCGCAGACGTTGCGAGTCTCGATCACGATCGCATCCTGCGCGCGTTGCTGGCGGTCATCGATGCGACGGTGAGAACCACCTACTATCGATTGGCAGAGGACGGAACCGCATCAGCGACGATCGCCGTGAAGCTCGACGGCAAGCGGCTCGCCATGGCCCCCGCGCCACGTCCTTACCGTGAGATCTTCGTGTCCGGGCCGAGGGTCGAGGGCGTGCACATGCGCTTTGCCCCGATCGCCCGCGGCGGCATCCGCTGGTCCGACCGCGCGCTCGACTACCGCACCGAGGTGCTCGGGCTGGCCAAGGCCCAGCAGGTCAAGAACGCGGTCATCGTTCCGGCGGGTGCGAAGGGAGGCTTCTTCCCGAAGCGTCTGCCGCGGAGCAGTGTTCGCGAGGACGTGCAGCGTGAAGGCGTCGCAGCCTATCGCGTCTTCATCGGGGCGCTCCTCGATCTCACGGATAACATTGTCGACGGCACCATCGTGCCCCCCGATCGCGTCGTCCGGCATGATGCCGACGATCCCTACCTCGTGGTGGCGGCCGACAAGGGTACGGCGACGTTCTCCGACACGGCCAACGCGATTGCGGAGGCACGCGGATTCTGGCTCGGCGACGCCTTCGCCTCGGGCGGCTCCGCGGGCTATGACCACAAGGGAATGGGCATCACCGCGCGCGGTGCCTGGGAGTGCGTGAAGCGCCATTTTCGCGAGCTGGATCGCGACATCCTGACCGAGCCTTTCTCGGTAATCGGCGTCGGCGACATGTCGGGCGATGTCTTCGGGAACGGCATGCTGCTCTCGCCCGCCACCCGCCTCATCGCCGCCTTCGACCACCGCGACATCTTCCTCGACCCCGACCCGGATCCGGCCACCTCGCTCACCGAGCGCCGTCGCCTGTTCGAATTGCCGCGCTCGAGTTGGGCTGACTACGATCGGGCCAAGCTGTCGCCCGGAGGCGGTGTCTTTTCGCGACAACTGAAGTCGGTCCCCTTGTCTCCCCAGGTCAAGGCGATGCTCGGCGTCTCCGCCGATGCCCTCACCCCGGCAGAGCTCATGCACTGCATATTGGCGGCAGATGCTGATCTCCTGTGGTTCGGCGGTATCGGCACCTACGTCCGCGCCAGCGACGAGTCGGACGCCGACGTGGGCGACCGCGCGAACGACGCGATCCGGATCGCTGCGCGCGATCTTCGCGCCCGTGTCATTGGCGAAGGCGCAAATCTCGGCATGACCCAGCGGGGGCGCATCGAAGCGGCCAGTCGCGGCATTCGCCTCAATACGGATTTCATCGATAATTCGGCGGGCGTTAACACCTCCGATCAGGAGGTCAACATCAAGATCGCGCTGGCGCCCGCGGTGCGCTCCGGCCGTCTGTCGATAGAGGAACGCAATCGACTTCTTGTCGCGATGAGCGACGACGTCGCCGCGACGGTCTTGCGCAACAACTATCAGCAGTCGCTGGCCATCAGTCTCGCAGAACGTCGCGAAGCACGCGACCTGGGCCGCATCGCCCGGCTCATCCGCGAGCTTGACGAGCGTGGCCTGATCGACCGCCGCCTCGAGGCTCTGCCCGGCGATCATGAGCTTGCCGAGCGCGTCCGTCATCAGGGAGCAGGCCTTACCCGACCCGAGCTTGCCGTCGTGCTCAGCTACGCGAAGATCGCGCTTCTGCACGATCTTCTGGCGAGCGACGTCCCGGACGATCCCTACCTGGGCGGTCTGCTGGCAGACTATTTCCCGCCGGCGCTACGCGGTCGCTTCCCGGATGCCATTGCCGGTCACCGGCTGCGCCGCGAGATCGTCGCGACTACGTTGACCAACGGTCTCGTCAACCGTCTTGGTCCGGCAGGGCCCCTGACGCTGGCGGACGTCGCCGGCCGCCCGGTGACCGAGGTGGCGTTCGCGTTCATGGCGGCCCGCGGTATGTTGGGGCTCTCCCCGCTCTGGGCGCGCATCGATGCGATGGACGGCAAGCTGGCGGGCGGCGTGCAGCTCGCCCTCTACGAGCGCGTCCGCCATGGTCTCGTGACGGCGGCGACAGATTTCCTGCGCGAGGGCGTCGCGTCGAAGCCTCTGTCAGATACCATCGACCGTTACGGCGCCGCCCATGCAGCAATCGCGAGCACACTCGATCGCATCGCCCCGCCGGCGCTCGCCGCCCGCCTCGAGCGTGAGGCGCAGGATCTCGTTGGTCGCGCTGTTCCGGACAATCTGGCACGCGATGTCGTGCGGCTCTCCGTTCTGGTTCAGTCCCCGGCGATCGTCTCGGTTGCCGAGGGCAGTGGCGCCACCATCGAGGAAGCCGCCGCTGTCCATCTCGCGATTGCGGATTTCCTGAAGATCGACGAGATCGTCGCCCGCGCCCAGGAGCTCGCGCCGGCCGACGACTACGAGCGTCTCGCAGTCGGCGGCGGCGTCGCCAACCTGGCCGATGCCAACTGTCGTCTCGCCACCTCATACCTTGTTCAGCCGCAGCAGGACCGTACCGGACTCGGCGCCTGGCTTGCCGGCAGTGGCTCTCTCGCCGATCGGGCACACCGCGATCTCCAGGCAATTGCGGCAGCCCGCGAGATGAGTGTGGCGCGCCTCGTCGTTGCTTCCGCCCGCCTCTCCGGGCTGGCACAGGCGATCGCGACGAGATCGGCTCGCTGAGACCGGACGTCGCCTGGGGCCGCGCCCCCGATGCCTGCCGTGCGAAGCCTCTGCATTTTGCGCCTTGATAGAATGCTGAAACCGCCCTATCCCAGCCGCTCAGAAGGCTCTTGACACGTCAAATACAGAGAAAGGCGTCCACATGGCCAAGGAGAAATTCGATCGTAACAAGCCTCACTGCAACGTGGGCACGATCGGTCACGTTGACCACGGTAAGACGACGCTGACGGCTGCTCTGACGAAGGTGTCTGCGGATCGTGGCTGGACGAAGACAGCGATTGCGTATGACGAGGTTGCGAAGGCTCGGAGAGCCAGGGCCGTCGGGACCCGACGAAGATCCTGACGATTGCGACGAGCCATGTGGAGTATGCGACGGAGAACCGTCACTA
Organism: Hyphomicrobiaceae bacterium; assembly: GCA_041397805.1. Classification (GTDB taxonomy): domain Bacteria; phylum Pseudomonadota; class Alphaproteobacteria; order Rhizobiales; family Hyphomicrobiaceae. The sequence goes on along the minus strand of JAWKWD010000014.1, from coordinate 109,264 downwards.
CGCGCACGTGGACTGCCCTGGGCACGCTGATTATGTGAAGAACATGATCACGGGGGCTGCGCAGATGGACGGGGCGATCCTTGTTGTGTCTGCTGTAGACGGTCCGATGCCGCAGACTCGCGAGCACATTCTTTTGGCTCGTCAGGTGGGCGTTCCCTACATCGTGGTGTTTTGAACAAGTGCGACATCGTCGATGACGAGGAGCTTCTTGATCTTGTTGAGCTCGAGGTTCGCGAGCTTCTGAAGCAGTACCAGTTCCCTGGCGACGACGTTCCTGTGATCCGTGGCGCTGCGATCAAGGCTCTGAACGGCGAAGGGCCCGCTTGCTGACGAGGCGATCATCAAGCTCTACGAGGCGCTCGACACCCACATTCCTCTGCCTGAGCGTCCGATCGACCAGGCCTTCCTGATGCCGATCGAGGACGTTTTCTCGATTTCTGGCCGTGGCACGGTTGTGACGGGCCGCATCGAGCGTGGCCGCATCAAGGTGGGCGAGGGAAGCCGAGATCGTTGGTCTTCGCGACACGCAGAAGACGACGGTTACGGGCGTCGAGATGTTCCGCAAGCTGCTGACGAGGGCGTTGCGGGCGACAACGTGGGCTGCCTCTTGCGCGGCGTTGACAAGGACGCTGTGGAGCGGGGCCAGGTTCTGTGCAAGCCGGGGTCTGTGAAGCCGCACAAGAAGTTCATGGCAGAGGCCTACATCCTGACCAAGGAGGAAGGTGGCCGTCACACGCCGTTCTTCAACAACTATCGCCCGCAGTTTTACTTCCGTACGACGGACGTGACGGGCGTTGTGACGCTGAAGGAAGGCACCGAGATGGTGATGCCGGGCGACAACGCGGAGTTCGCGGTTGAGCTGATCCAGCCGATCGCGATGGAGGAGAAGGTCCGCTTCGCCATCCGCGAGGGCGGCCGCACCGTCGGCGCCGGCGTCGTGACGAAGATCGTCGAGTAGTCGCCTCTCGGGGGCGCGGCGCCGATGACGCCTTTGGGCTCGGGTGCCGCGTCCGGCGGCGCACATACAATTCGATGGAATCAAGGGGGGGGGCATCCGGCGGATCACCCTCCCTGGTCGTCAGGGCGGGAACCATGGCGGAAATTCTCGTCACCACGACCAACGACCTCGCCGGCTTCAGGATCGTGCGCCACATCGGCGTGGCGCGGGGCGTCGTCGTGCGCTCGCGCAACATCGTGGCCGGCATCGGCGCTTTCCTGCAGACCATCAAGGGCGGCAATATCACCATCTACACCAAGCTGGCCGAGGACGCCCGAGCGGACGCTCACGAGAAGCTCCTGGCGCATGCACGGGAGCTCGGCGCCAACGCGGTGCTGGCATTGCGCTACGATGCCAATGAGATTAACGCTGGCGTGACGGAGGTGCTCGCCTACGGCACCGCAGTCGTGGTAGAGCCTCTGCAACTTTAGTCGATGTCTTGCAATGCAAGATGGCCGCGGATGGGGCGATGACCGGAGCCGGAGCGACTCGCGGCCGGTCGGAGTCTGTCAAGATTTAATTGTTGATTTCCGCTTGTGCGCCTGCTCACGTGCCTCTATAAGGACCGCTCGAATAACCAGCAGCTATGAGGATGGGTCGCGAAGCCTTGAGCGTGAACCGAGGCATCGCGAGGCCGTCCGCATCGACTGTTGTGCATGGCGCGCGCGAAAATACCGTTCTCTTTCAGGAAGATGGAGATCGGTCGTCGGAAGGCGGCGGGGCAACCCGCACCTCGAGGGGTGTAGCTCAATTGGTAGAGCGTCGGTCTCCAAAACCGAAGGTTGGGGGTTCGAGACCCTCCGCCCCTGCCACCCACGCCTGTGGGGCTGGAGCATGTTCCGTGGCGCTTGCGTGACGCTTGGTTTCTTGGCTCCACACTCTGGCAGGGTGATGGCAGCCGGCGGGTCGTGAAGGTGGAATGAGATGGCAGTGAATCCGTTCCAGTTCGGGAAAGAGGTTCGGCAGGAGGTCGGCAAGGTCACTTGGCCGACCTGGAAGGAGGTTTGGGTCACCACGGCCATGGTTCTGCTCATGGTCGCGCTCGCGGCGGCGTTTTTCACCGTGGCCGATTTGCTGATCGGCAATGTGGTGAAGTGGGTGCTGGGTATTGGTCGTTGATGCTGGCCTCGCGGGGCTGCCGTTACCGGCGGTTTCCGCTAGGTCGTCCGGTTCGCACGGACCGGCGTTTTCCGGGTGGGCGCCCCCGTCGCGCTTCTTAGAAAGGCGAGAGAAGAGAACAACATGGCGAAGCGCTGGTACATTGTGCACGCCTACTCGAATTTCGAGAAGAAGGTGGCGGAATCGATCAAGGAGCGGGCCAGGGCGGCGGGCCTGGAGCATCTCTTCGAGGAGGTGCTGGTGCCATCCGAGGACGTGATCGAGGTGCGCCGCGGCCGCAAGGTGCATGCCGAGCGCAAACTGTTCCCGAGCTACGTGCTCGTGAAGATGGATATGACGGACCAGGCGTTCCTGCTGATCAAGAACACGCCGAAGGTGACGGGCTTTCTCGGCTCCGACAATAAGGCGACGCCGATTTCCGAGGATGAGGCCATGCGCATCCTCAATCAGGTCAAGGAAGGCGTCGAGCGGCCGAAGCCTTCGGTCTCCTACGAGGTCGGGGAGCAGGTGAAGGTGTCCGACGGCCCGTTCGCGTCGTTCAGTGGTCAGGTCGAGGAGGTGGACGAGGAGCGCTCGCGCCTGAAGGTGGCGGTCATGATCTTCGGTCGCCCGACCCGTGTCGATCTCGAGTTCGGCCAGGTCGAGAAAGTGGCCGGCTGATGTGCGACGCAATACGATCCGGGTGCCGGCGAGCAGCAGCCGTGCGCCTGTCAGCTTCAAGCCCCGCTTCCGGTCCTCGTGGCCTCTTGAGCGGACTTGAGTGCGGGAGGGCCCGCCAGCCCGTTGACCGCTAACCCTGGGGAGGGTCCCTCCCCGCCAACCGAGCCGCCTTTCGCGGCCAGGGGAATGAGATGGCAAAGAAGATAGACGGCTATATCAGTTTGCAGGTGCCCGCGGGCGCCGCCAATCCGGCGCCGCCCATCGGGCCTGCGCTCGGTCAGCGCGGCGTCAACATCATGGAGTTCTGCAAGGCGTTCAACGCCAAGACGAAAGATATGGAGCAGGGTACGCCCATCCCGGTGAAGATCACGGTCTATTCCGACCGTTCGTTCACCTTCGAGATGCGGCTGCCGCCCGCCACGTTCCTCATCAAGAAGGCGGCAGGACTGAAGCCGACCGGAAAGCCGGGCTCGGGCTCCAAGGAGCCGGGACGCGCTGTCGCCGGCGAGATCAGCATGGCTCAGCTGCGCGAGATCGCAGCACAGAAGCTTAAGGATATGAACACCAGCGACGTCGAGGCTGCGGCCCGCACGCTCGCTGGCTCCGCCCGCTCGATGGGCCTCAGGGTGACGGAGTAACGCGCCATGGCAATCGCACCCGAGAAAATCCAGGCCACGCGCGCCGCAGGCGGCAAGCGTCTGTTCGCTCTCTCCGAGGGTATCGACCGCAACAAGGCCTACACGATCGAGGAGGCCGTGAAGCTGGTCAAGGAGCGGTCGAAGGCCAAATTCGATGAGACGATCGAGATCGCCATGAATCTCGGCGTCGATCCGAAGCATGCCGACCAGGTCGTGCGCGGCGTTTGCATGCTGCCGAACGGCTCCGGCCGCTCGCTGCGTGTTGCTGTTTTCGCGCGCGGTCCGAAGGCTGACGAGGCTCGCGCAGCCGGCGCCGACGTCGTGGGCGCCGAGGATCTGGTCGAGCAGGTGCAGAAGGGCGTCTTGAACTTCGACCGCTGCATCGCCACGCCCGACATGATGGGTCTCGTCGGCCGCCTGGGCAAGATCCTGGGCCCCCGCGGTCTGATGCCGAACCCCCGCGTTGGCACGGTGACCATGGACGTCTCGAGCGCCGTCGCTGGCGCCAAGGGCGGCGCCGTCGAGTTCCGTGTCGAGAAGGCGGGCGTCATCCACGCTGGCGTCGGCAAGGCGAGCTTCGCCGACGCTGCCCTCGTCGAGAACATTCGCGCCTTCGTCGACGCTGTGGTGCGCGCGAAGCCAGCCGGATCGAAAGGGACCTACGTCAAGAAGATTTCGCTCACCTCGACGCAAGGACCTGGCCTCAAGGTCGACCACACGACGATCGGCGGCCAGGCGTCGATGGTCTGAGGCAAGGCGCCGACCCGCCGCTCGAAGCGGGGCCGGCGTCACGAGCGAGCAGCGATGAGATTCGGGCCTCCTGGGCCCGAAAGGGGGCTGGTTCTACCGGCTCCCCGAAGCCCTGTCCGAGACTGCAGGTGCCGCCCGACGGGCGGCTTGAACCGCGAGGGCCTGCAAGAGACGGGAGACGGATCGGACCCGGGGTGCGGCATCGGCCGCAGCACGGGAGCGGTCTCAGCCTCTTCGGGTCGCACCATGCGGCGCTCCTCGCGGGGATGCCAGTCATGGGCGGACAGGAACCTAGCCGCCGCACGGCATCCGGTCTTCGGAGCGGGTCTCGAGCGGCATGGTGCAAACTGAAGGGCGGCCTTTCGAAAAGGCGGTCGCGATTGAAGGAGTGACAACGAGTGGACAGAGCCGCGAAACGTGAGCTCGTCGCAACGCTCCACGACATGCTCAAGGACATGGGCGTGATTGTGGTGGCGCGCAACAACGGCCTGGTGGCAGCCCAGTCGGCCGAGTTCCGCAACCGCGTCAAGGCGGCGGGCGGCACGGTCAAGGTGGCCAAGAACAGGCTGGCATCACTGGCACTGGACGGCACCGACGCCGAAGGCATCAAGGGACTTCTGAAAGGGCCGACGATCCTGGCCTATTCGAAGGACCCGATCTCGGCCGCGAAGACCGCCATCGCCTACGCCAAAGAGAACGACAAGCTCGTGATCGTTGGCGGCGCGATGGGCAAGACAGTGCTTGACGCCAACGGCATCAAGGCTCTCGCCGACCTGCCGTCGCTGGACGAGCTGAGGAGCCAGCTCCTGGGCCTCATTCAAGCCCCGGCCTCCAAGCTGGTGCGCACGCTCAACGAGCCTGGCTCGGCGCTGGCGCGCCTGCTTCAGGCACGCATGGACAAGGAAGGTGGTGGGCAGCAGGCGGCCTGATCCCGGCCGCGCCCATCGTCATCATCGCAACATGAGCGCCGAGCGCTCGAACCGACAGGAAGTAGACAATGGCTGACCTTTCCAAGATTGCCGACGACCTCTCCCAGCTGACCATCATCGAGGCCGCCGAGCTCATCAAGATGCTCGAGGAGAAGTGGGGCGTGTCCGCAGCGGCCGCTGCCGTCGCCGTCGCCGCCCCGGCGGCTGGTGGTGGCGCTGCCGCGGCCCCGGCCGAGGAGCAGACCGAGTTCACCGTCGTGCTGGTCGCCGCAGGTGACAAGAAGATCAACGTCATCAAGGAGGTCCGTGCCATCACCGGTCTCGGCCTGAAGGAGGCGAAGGATCTCGTCGAGGCCGGCAACAAGGCCGTGAAGGAAGGCGTCTCCAAGGACGATGCTGCCAAGATGAAGAAGCAGCTCGAGGACGCCGGCGCCAAGGTCGAGGTGAAGTAAGGCTCAAGGCGGAGGCAACGGCTCATCGGTTCGCTGCCTCCGCCGATCAGGCGGTTTTCCTCACGCCTCCCGCGAGGCGAGAGGAAAGCCGCTGGGGCCTCTGGGCCCCGGCAGAGAGAGACATCAGGAAGAGGGTGGAGCGAAGGCAAGGCGAGTAGTGGCGAGCGCCCCTGTTGCCGAAAGCCTTTCGCGTCTGCCCTCCCAGGAAGGAGTGGACATGGCTCACACGTTCACCGGCAGGACCCGCATCCGCAGGCAGTTCGGCTCACTCGGCGAGGTGGCAGAGATGCCGAACCTCATCGAGGTCCAGAAGAGCTCGTATGACGATTTCCTCATGGTCAAGGAGCCCCCCGGCGGCCGCGCTGACCAGGGGCTGCAGGCCGTGTTCAAGTCGGTGTTCCCGATCTCGGATTTCTCCGGCAAGTCCACGCTCGAGTTCGTCCGCTACGAGTTCGAGCCGCCCAAGTTCGACGTCGACGAGTGCCAGCAGCGCGACATGACCTATGCCGCGCCGCTGAAGGTGAAGCTGCGTCTGATCGTGTTCGATGTGAACGAGGAGACGGGCTCCAAGTCCATCAAGGACGTCAAGGAGCAGGACGTCTACATGGGCGACATGCCGTTCATGACCTCGAACGGCACCTTCGTGATCAACGGCACCGAGCGCGTCATCGTCTCCCAGATGCACCGTTCGCCGGGCGTATTCTTTGACCACGACCGCGGCCGCACGCACGCCTCGGGCAAGTTGCTGTTTGCAGCGCGCATCATCCCTTACCGCGGCTCGTGGCTCGACTTCGAGTTCGACGCGAAGGACAACGTGTACGTGCGCATCGATCGTAAGCGTAAGCTTCCGGTCACGACGCTGCTCTACGCCCTCGGTCTCGATGACGAACAGATCCTCTCGACATTCTACTCGTCGATCCAGGTCGCGCGCGTCAAGAAGGGCTGGACCATGCCCTTCCGCGCCGAGAAGTTCCGCGGCGCGACGCCAACAACCGACGTCGTCGATGCGCGTTCCGGCGAGGTGGTCGCCAAGGCCGGCGAGAAGATCTCCGCGCGTCGCGCCAGGGAGATGGCCGAATCGGGTCTGGAGCATGTCCTGGTCGGCACGGAGGAGCTTTCCGGCAAGTATCTCGCCGAGGACATCGTCAATCTCGACGACGGCCGCATCTATGGCGAAGCCGGCGACGAGCTCGACGCCAAGCTGATCGCGGTCCTCGAGGAGGCGGGCGTCAAGGCGTTCCCGATCCTCGACATCGACCACGTCTCGGTAGGCGGCTACATCCGCAACACGCTCGCCATCGACAAGAACTCGAACCGCGAGGAGGCGCTCCTCGACATCTACCGTGTCATGCGTCCCGGCGAGCCGCCGACGCTGGAGGCGGGCGAGGCATTGTTCCACGGCCTGCTGTTCGATCCGGAGCGCTACGACCTCTCCGCCGTCGGTCGCGTCAAGATGAACATGCGCCTCGACCTGAAGTGCGAGGACACGGTCCGCGTCCTGCGTCCCGAGGACATCCTCGCGGTCGTCAAGACGCTCGTCGACCTGCGCGACGGCAAGGGCGAGATCGACGACATCGACCACTTGGGCAACCGCCGGGTGCGCTCGGTCGGCGAGCTGATGGAGAATCAGTATCGCATCGGCCTGCTGCGCATGGAGCGTGCCATCAAGGAGCGCATGTCGTCCGTCGACATCGACACCGTGATGCCGCAGGACCTGATCAACGCCAAGCCGGCGGCCGCCGCCGTTCGCGAATTCTTTGGTTCTTCGCAGCTCTCGCAGTTCATGGACCAGACCAACCCGCTGTCCGAGATCACGCACAAGCGTCGTCTCTCGGCGCTGGGCCCGGGCGGTCTGACCCGCGAGCGCGCCGGCTTCGAGGTGCGCGACGTGCACCCGACGCACTACGGCCGCATCTGCCCGATCGAGACGCCGGAAGGCCCGAACATCGGCCTGATCAACTCGTTGGCAACGTTCGCCCGCGTCAACAAGTACGGCTTCATCGAGAGCCCCTACCGCCGTGTGCGCGACGGCCGCGTTACCGAGGAGGTGAACTATCTCTCCGCCATGGAGGAGATGCGCCACCACGTCGCCCAGGCCAATGCCGAGATCGATGCTGATGGCCGCATGACGGAGGACCTCGTCACGGTCCGCTATCAGGGCGACGTCATGCTCGTGCCGGTCGACAAGGTCGACTACATCGACGTCTCGCCGAAACAGCTCGTCTCGGTCGCCGCGGCGCTGATCCCGTTCCTCGAGAACGACGACGCCAACCGTGCCCTGATGGGCTCGAACATGCAGCGTCAGGCCGTGCCGCTGATCAAGGCCGAGGCCCCGCTCGTCGGAACCGGCATGGAGGAGGTCGTCGCGCGTGACTCGGGCGCCGCCATCGCGGCGCGCCGAACCGGCGTCGTCGATCAGGTCGACGCCACGCGTATCGTCGTTCGCGCCACCGAGGAGACCGACCCGTCGAAGCCCGGCGTGGACATCTACCGGCTGCGCAAGTTTCAGCGCTCGAACCAGAACACCTGCATCAACCAGCGGCCGCTGGTGAACGTGGGCGATCGTGTGCGCGCCGGCGAGATCATCGCCGATGGCCCGTCGACCGATCTCGGCGACTTGGCGCTGGGCAAGAACGTGCTCGTCGCGTTCATGCCGTGGATGGGCTACAATTTCGAGGACTCGATCCTGCTCTCCGAGCGCGTCGTGTCCGAGGACATCTTCACCTCGATCCACATCGAGGAGTTTGAGGTGATGGCCCGCGATACCAAGCTCGGGCCCGAGGAGATCACGCGCGATATCCCGAACGTCTCGGAAGAGGCGCTGAAGAACCTCGACGAGGCCGGCATCGTCTACATCGGCGCCGAGGTGCAGCCGGGTGACATTCTGGTCGGCAAGATCACGCCGAAGGGCGAGAGCCCGATGACGCCGGAGGAAAAGCTCCTCCGCGCCATCTTCGGCGAGAAGGCCTCCGACGTGCGCGACACGTCGCTGCGCCTGCCGCCCGGTGTCGCCGGCACCATCGTCGAGGTGCGTGTCTTCAATCGCCACGGCGTCGAGAAGGACGAGCGCGCCATGGCGATCGAGCGCGAGGAGATCGAGCGTCTCGCCAAGGACCGCGATGACGAGCTCCAGATCCTCGACCGCAACGTCTACGGGCGTCTCAAGGACAGCCTGATGGGTCAGGAGGTCGCCAAAGGCCCGAAGGGCGCTCGGAAGGGTACACTGATCGACGATGCGATCCTTGGCGAGATCCCGCGCAGCCAGTGGTGGGAGATCGGCCTCAAGGACGAGAAGGCCATGGCCGCCGTCGAGGCCATCCAGAAGCAGTACGAGGAGGCCAAGAAGGGCCTCACGCAACGCTTCGCCGACAAGGTCGACAAGTTGCAGCGCGGCGACGAGCTTCCTCCCGGCGTGATGAAGATGGTCAAGGTCTTCGTCGCCGTGAAGCGCAAGATCCAGCCGGGCGACAAGATGGCCGGCCGGCATGGCAACAAGGGCGTCGTGTCGATGATCGTGCCGTGCGAGGACATGCCGTTCCTCGAGGACGGTACGCACGTCGACGTGGTGCTCAATCCCCTGGGCGTGCCGAGCCGCATGAACGTCGGCCAGATCTTGGAGACGCATCTGGGTTGGGCCTGCCGCGGCCTCGGGCGTGTGATCGACCAGGCACTCGAGCAGTACCACGCGTCGGGTCAGGCGAAGGCCGTCAGCGAGGCCCTCTCGCGCATCTATGGCAGCCGCGCCGAGATCGAGAGCCTCTCGGACGACGAGAAGCTCGCTCTCTCGCGGCAGATGCGGGGCGGCGTCCCGATCGCGACTCCCGTGTTCGACGGTGCGCGTGAGGGCAACATCGTCGACATGCTGAAGCTGGCCGGCTTCGACTCGTCGGGTCAGGTCACGCTCTTCGACGGCCGCACTGGCGAGCAATTCGATCGAAAAGTGACTGTCGGCTACAAGTACGTGCTCAAGCTGCACCACCTTGTCGACGACAAGATCCACGCCCGTTCGATCGGCCCGTACTCGCTGGTCACTCAGCAGCCGCTCGGTGGCAAGGCCCAGTTCGGCGGTCAGCGCTTCGGTGAGATGGAGGTCTGGGCGCTCGAGGCTTATGGTGCGGCTTACACGCTGCAGGAGATGCTGACGGTGAAGTCCGACGACGTCGCCGGGCGCACCAAGGTCTACGAGGCGATCGTCCGCGGCGACGATACCTTCGAGGCCGGCATTCCCGAGAGCTTCAATGTGCTCGTGAAGGAGATGCGCGCGTTGGGCCTCAATGTCGAGCTGGTCGACAGCGAGGCGCCGCCCTCGATCGACATGGAAGAAGGCGACCCGCTGGGCATGTCGCGCCCGCAGTTGCCGCCGGCCGCCGCCGAATAGGCAACGGCCGTATCACACACTGGCTGTCCGGCGCACACGCCTGAGCGCCGGACGCTGCGAAAAGAATTCGCTGGAAGCCGAGGCGACCCTTGGGAGATAGCTGATGAACGAGATCACCAACGCCTTCAAGCCCCAGGTCCAGATCCCGACCTTCGACCAGATCCGTATCTCGATCGCGAGCCCGGACGATATCAAGTCGTGGTCGTTCGGTGAGATCAAGAAGCCCGAGACGATCAACTACCGCACCTTCAAGCCGGAGCGTGACGGCCTCTTCTGCGCGCGCATCTTCGGGCCGATCAAGGACTACGAGTGCCTGTGCGGCAAGTACAAGCGCATGAAGTACAAGGGCCTCATCTGCGAGAAGTGCGGCGTCGAGGTCACCCTCGCCAAGGTCCGCCGCGAGCGCATGGGCCACATCGAGCTGGCGGCGCCGGTCGCGCACATCTGGTTCCTGAAGTCGCTGCCGAGCCGTATCGGCCTTCTGCTCGACATGACGCTGAAGGACCTGGAGCGCGTTCTCTACTTCGAGAACTACATCGTCATCGAGCCGGGCGTCTCCCCGTTCAAGGAGAAGCAGCTGCTCTCGGAGGAGCAGTACATCCAGGCCATCGAGGAGTACGGTCAGGATAGCTTCACCGCCGGCATCGGCGCCGAGGCGATCCGCGAGTTCCTCTCCGGCATGGATCTCGTCAAGATCCGCGACGACATCCGCCGCGAGATCGCCGAGGCGACCACCGAGCTGAAGCCGAAGAAGCTTGCCAAGCGCCTGAAGATCATCGAGGCGTTCCTCGAGTCCGGCAACCGTCCCGAGTGGATGATCCTGACCCATGTCCCGGTCATTCCGCCCGAGCTTCGCCCGCTGGTGCCGCTCGACGGCGGCCGCTTTGCCACGTCTGATCTCAACGACCTCTACCGTCGTGTGATCAACCGCAACAACCGACTCAAGCGGCTGATCGACTTGCGCGCGCCGGACATCATCATCCGCAACGAGAAGCGCATGCTGCAGGAGGCCGTCGACGCGCTGTTCGACAACGGCCGACGCGGCCGCGTCATCACGGGCGCCAACAAGCGTCCGCTGAAGTCGCTCGCCGACATGCTCAAGGGCAAGCAGGGCCGCTTCCGCCAGAACCTGCTCGGCAAGCGCGTCGACTACTCCGGCCGCTCCGTGATCGTGGTCGGCCCCGAGCTCAAGCTGCACCAGTGCGGTCTGCCGAAGAAGATGGCGCTCGAGCTCTTCAAGCCGTTCATCTATGCCCGCCTCCAGGCGCTCGGCCAGGCGGCCACCGTCAAGCAGGCAAAGAAGCTTGTCGAGAAGGAGAAGGGCGAGGTCTGGGACGTGCTCGACGAGGTCATCCGCGAGCACCCGGTCCTGTTGAACCGCGCGCCGACGCTGCACCGTCTCGGCATCCAGGCCTTCGAGCCGATCCTCATCGAGGGCAAGGCGATCCAGCTGCACCCGCTCGTCTGCGCGGCATTCAATGCCGACTTCGACGGTGATCAGATGGCCGTCCACGTGCCGCTTTCACTGGAAGCCCAGCTCGAAGCGCGCGTCTTGATGATGTCGACCAACAACATCCTGCATCCGGCCAACGGCTCGCCGATCATCGTGCCGTCGCAGGACATCGTGCTTGGGCTCTACTACGTCTCCCTGCAGCGCGAGAACGAGCCGGGCCAGGGCATGTTGCTGGGATCGGTCGCCGAGGTGCACCAGGCGCTCACCGCCGGGGCGGTGACTCTGCACGCCAAGGTCAAGGGCCGCGTCAGCTACGTCGATGCAGATGGTAATGTGTGCTCCGAGGTGGCCGAAACCACGCCCGGCCGCATGCTGCTCGGCGAGCTGTTGCCGAAGGTGCCCGGCGTGCGCTTCTCGCTCGTCAACACGCTGTTGACCAAGAAGGCGATCTCCGGCCTGATCGACGCTGTCTACCGCAGCTGCGGTCAGAAGGAGACGGTGATCTTCTGCGACCGGATCATGGGTCTTGGTTTCTACCATGCCTTCAAGGCGGGCATCTCGTTCGGCAAGGACGACATGCTCATTCCGGACACCAAGAACAAGATCGTCGCCCAGACCACCGATCTGGTGCGCGAGTTCGAGCAGCAGTACAACGACGGCCTCATCACCCAGCTCGAGAAGTACAACAAGGTGGTCGACGCCTGGTCGAAGTGCACCGACCAGATCGCCAAGGAGATGATGGACCGCATCTCGGCATCGCATAAGGACGGCGATACCGGGCGCGAGCACCCGATCAACTCGATCTACATGATGAGCCATTCGGGCGCCCGCGGGTCGCCGACCCAGATGAAGCAGCTCGCCGGCATGCGCGGGCTGATGACCAAGCCGTCGGGTGAGATCATCGAGACGCCGATCATCTCCAACTTCAAGGAGGGACTGACGGTTCTCGAGTACTTCAACTCGACGCATGGTGCTCGTAAGGGCCTTGCCGACACGGCTTTGAAGACCGCCAACTCGGGCTACCTCACCCGTCGTCTCGTCGACGTGGCGCAGGACTGCATCATCACCGAGGTGGACTGCGGTACCGATCGTGGTCTGAACGTCCAGGCCGTTGTCGACGCCGGTACGGTCATCGTGCCGTTGTCGGCGCGCGTTCTCGGCCGAACCGCCGCCGAGGACGTGATCGACCCCGTCAGCAAGGAGGTGATCGTCGCGACGGGTGATCTCATCGAGGAGAGCCACGTCGAGAGGATCGAGAAGGCCGAGATCCAGGAGGTTCGTATCCGCTCGGTGCTCACCTGCGATACCGAGACGAGCGTCTGCGCCAAGTGCTATGGGCGTGATCTGGCCCGCGGCACGCTGGTCAACATCGGCGAGGCTGTTGGTGTCATCGCGGCCCAGTCGATCGGCGAGCCGGGCACCCAGCTCACCATGCGCACGTTCCATATCGGTGGCGTCGCCCAGACCGTGGACCAGTCCTTCATCGAGTCGAACTTCAACGGCACGGTGAGGGTCAAGAACCGTCACATGGTTCGCGACGGCCAGGGCCGGTTGGTCTCCATGGGCCGCACCATGGCCGTGGTCATCGTCGATCAGTCCGGCAAGGAGCTGGCCACCCACAAGATTCCCTACGGTGCCCGCGTCCATGTCGACGAGGGCGACGAGGTGAAGCGTGGCACGCGCATTGCCCAGTGGGACCCCTACACGCGTCCGGTCCTGTCCGAGGTGGATGGCGTCATCGACTTCGAGGACATGGTCGACGGCCTGTCGGTCAAGGAGCAGACCGACGACGTAAAGGGCACCACCAACCGCGTCGTCATGGATTGGCGCGCGAGCCCGCGCGGCAGCGACCTGAAGCCGGCCGTCGTCGTAAAGGAGGCGAAGGGCGGCAAGCCGGTCAAGCTGCAGCGCGGCGGCGACGCTCGCTACCTGTTGCCGGTCGAGGCGGTCCTGTCGGTCGACAGCGGCGCCTCGGTCAAGGCCGGCGACGTGCTGGCGCGCGTTCCAGTGGCCTCCGCCAAGACGGGCGATATCACGGGCGGTCTGCCGCGCGTGGCCGAGCTCTTCGAGGCGCGTCGTCCGAAGGATCACGCCATCATCGCCGAGGTGTCGGGAACGGTCGAATTCGGCAAGGACTACAAGAACAAGCAGCGCATCACGATCAAGCCCGACGACGAGCAGCTCTCGCCCGTCGAGTATCTGATCCCGCGCGGCAAGAGCTTGGCTGTCCAGCACGGCGACCGTGTCGAGAAGGGCGACTTCGTCTACGACGGCCACCCCGCTCCGCACGATATTTTGGCGATCAAGGGCGTCGAGGAACTCGCCAAGTACCTGATCAAGGAGATCCAGGACGTCTACCGCCTGCAGGGTGTCACCATCAACGACAAGCACATCGAGGTGATCGTCCGGCAGATGCTGCAGAAGGTCGAGATCGAGGATCCCGGTGAAAGCGACTTCCTGAAGGGCGAGCAGATCGACAAGGTCGAGCTCGACCGCAGGAACCTTGTCCTCGACAAGGCCGGCAAGCGGATTGCGACAGGCAAGCCTGTGCTGCTCGGTATCACCAAGGCCTCCCTGCAGACGGATTCGTTCATCTCCGCGGCCTCGTTCCAGGAGACCACGCGTGTCCTCACCGAGGCCTCCGTCAACGGCAAGGTGGATACGCTCGACGGCCTCAAGGAGAACGTCATCGTCGGACGGCTCATCCCTGCTGGCACGGGCGGCATGTTGCGCGAGCTGCGTCGGATCGCGACCAAGCGCGACGATCTGATCTCCAAGGAGAAGGCTCGCGCCGAGGCCGAACGCGCGATTGGCGATTCCGAGGGGGAGGAGCAACCGGTGCGTCGTCGTCGCCGCACCGAGGAGGCGGCCGAGTAGTCGTCGCCGGTTGATCAGGCCTGGATTGAGCTTGCGGCCGCCCCCCGGGGCGGCCGTTTTGCTGGCCGAGAGGCCTGCCAGCATCGACACCTGAGCCCGCTGCAACATTTTTTCCGCCGAGGCCTTTTCCCGCTGTTGACCTTTCGACGGGAACTGGATAGGTTCCGCGCACTCTCACGATAGGTCGTAGGCCTCGCGCGGCGTTCCGCCGGACCGAGAACCCGCCTAAACACTATCGTTTCCAAGCAGGGTACATTTCGGAGCCACGATCGCCGAGCCGCCTGGCGGCTTGCGATCCTCTGGTGCATGGAGCTGGGCGCCTCGAGAAAATGGGGCGCTTGGCTCCCGTAAGTTTGGCACAAGCCATCCACTTCGGATGGCGCACCGATCGGACTGGGCGCATGCCGACCATACAACAGTTGATCCGCAAGCCGCGCATACGGCCTGCCGAGCGCAACAAGGTGCCAGCGATGGAGGCGTGCCCGCAGAAGCGGGGCGTGTGCACGCGCGTCTACACGACGACACCGAAGAAGCCGAACTCGGCGCTGCGCAAGGTCGCCAAGGTGCGCCTGACCAACGGCTTCGAGGTGATCGGCTACATCCCGGGCGAGGGGCACAACCTTCAGGAGCACTCCGTGGTCATGATCCGCGGTGGCCGCGTGAAGGACTTGCCGGGCGTCCGCTATCACATCATCCGCGGCGTCCTCGACACCCAGGGCGTGGCCAATCGTCGTCAGCGCCGTTCCAAGTACGGCGCCAAGCGGCCGAAGTGACCTGATGCCGGTCCGGCCTGGCGGCTGGCACCGGCGAGCACGGCACTCGGCGGCAAGGAACGCGCAAGAGATCTTGAAGGACTGAAGTCATGTCTCGTCGGCACAGGGCCCAGAAGCGGGTCATCAACCCGGACCCGAAGTTCAATGACCTCGTCGTCTCGAAGTTCATGAACTCGATCATGTACGAGGGCAAGAAGTCCGTCGCCGAGAACATCTTCTATGGCGCGCTCGACCGCATCCAGAATCGCGCCAAGAGCGACCCGCTTCCGTTGTTTCACCAGGCGCTCGAGAACGTGATGCCGGCCGTCGAGGTCCGCTCGCGCCGTGTCGGCGGCGCCACCTATCAGGTGCCGGTCGAGGTGCGCTCCGAGCGCCGTCAAGCCCTGGCCATCCGGTGGTTGATTGCAGCCGCCCGCGCGCGCAACGAGAACACGATGGAGGAGCGCCTCTCGGCCGAGCTTCTCGATGCCGCGAACAACCGCGGCACGGCCGTCAAGAAGCGGGAAGATACCCACAAGATGGCCGAAGCCAATCGCGCCTTCTCGCACTACCGCTGGTAACGGACACCATCCGAGGCACATCCCATGGCCCGTGAATACAACATCGAGGACTATCGTAACTTCGGCATCATGGCCCACATCGATGCCGGCAAGACGACGACGACGGAACGAATCCTCTTCTACACGGGCAAGAGCCACAAGATCGGCGAGGTCCACGAGGGCGCTGCGACCATGGACTTCATGGTCCAGGAGCAGGAGAAGGGCATCACCATCACGTCGGCCGCTACGACGACGTTCTGGGCCGGCAAGCGCTTGAACATCATCGACACGCCAGGGCACGTCGACTTCACCATCGAGGTCGAGCGCTCGCTGCGCGTTCTCGACGGCGCGGTGTGCGTCCTCGACGGCAACCAGGGCGTAGAGCCGCAGACCGAGACCGTCTGGCGCCAAGGCGACAAATACCGCGTGCCGCGCATCATCTTCGCCAACAAGATGGATAAGATCGGCGCCGACTTCTACATGTGCGTCGATGACATCAAGGAGAAGCTCGGCGCAAAGCCCGTGCCTGTGCAGATTCCGATCGGCTCCGAGTCGTCCTTCGCCGGCATGGTCGACCTGATCGAGATGAAGGCCTACGTCTGGGAAGGCGACGACAAGGGCGCCAAGTTCCACGAGCAGCCGATCCCGGCCGACCTGCAGGAAAAGGCTGAAGAGTTCCGCGCGGCCATGATCGAGGCCGCCGTCGAGATGGACGACGACGCTCTCGCCGCCTACCTCGATGGCAATGAGCCCGACGCCGATACGCTCCGCAGCTGTCTGCGCAAGGGCACCATCTCCGGCAGCTTCTATCCGATGCTTTGCGGCTCGGCGTTCAAGAACAAGGGCGTGCAGCCGCTTCTCGATGCCGTCGTGGCGTTCCTGCCCTCGCCCCTCGATCGTAAGGCGATGAAGGGTATCGATCCGAAGACCGGCGACGATATGATGCGTCAGCCCTCCGACGACGAGCCGCTGTCCATGCTCGCCTTCAAGATCATGGACGATCCGTACGGCGTGCTCACGTTCTGCCGCATCTATTCGGGCAAGCTCGAGTCCGGCTCCTCGGTCATGAACACGACCCGCGAGAAGCGCGAGCGCGTCGGCCGCATTCTGCTGATGCACGCCAACAACCGCGAGGAGATCAAGGAGGCCTATGCGGGCGATATCGTCGCCGTGCTCGGCCTGAAAGAGACCCGCACGGGCGAGACGCTGTCCGATCCGTCGAAGCCGGTCATCCTCGAGAAGATGGAGTTCCCCGAGCCCGTCATCGAGATGATGGTCGAGCCGAAGTCCAAGGCCGATGTCGAGAAGATGGGCCTCGCCCTGTCCAAGCTCGCCGCCGAGGATCCTTCGTTCCGCGTCTCGACGGACCCCGAGTCGGGCGAGACCCGCATCAAGGGCATGGGCGAACTGCATCTCGAGATCAAGATCGACATCCTGCGTCGTTCGCACAACGTCGAGGTGACGCCGGGCGCTCCCCAGGTCGCCTACCGTGAGACCCTCGCGCGCCTGACCGAGATCGACTACACGCACAAGAAGCAGTCGGGCGGCTCCGGCCAGTTCGCGCGCGTCAAGCTGCGGCTCGAGCCGAACGAGACCGGCAAGGGCAACGAGTTCACGAGCGAGATCGTCGGCGGGGCTGTGCCGAAGGAGTTCATCCCGGGCGTCCAGAAGGGTGTTCAGTCCATCTGGGATACCGGCGTTCTGATCGGCTTCCCGCTGGTCGACATGAAGGTCACGCTCACCGACGGCGCCTATCACGAGGTCGACTCCTCGGCGATCGCCTTCGAGATCGCAGCCCGCCAGGGTATGCGCGAAGGTTGTGAGAAGGCGGGGATCAAGCTCCTCGAGCCGATCATGGACGTCGAGGTCGTGACGCCCGGCGACTACGTCGGCGGCGTCATCGGCGACATCAACAGCCGCCGCGGCCAGATCCGTAACCAGGAGATGCGCGGTAACGCGACGGTCGTCAGGGCATATGTTCCGCTGGCCAACATGTTCGGCTACGTCAGCCAGCTGCGCTCCATGAGCCAGGGCCGTGCCTCCTACACGATGCAGTTCGCGCATTACGCCGAGGTGCCGCGCAACGTGGCCGAGGAGGTCAAGGCGAAGTTCGTCTGATCTAGATTTCGAGAAATCACGTCATCCACGCGCCGGATGCAGGAAAGGCATCAGAAGGCGCAAGCAAGAAAGGGAGCCTGTCATGGCCAAGGAGAAATTCGATCGTAACAAGCCTCACTGCAACGTGGGCACGATCGGTCACGTTGACCACGGTAAGACGACGCTGACGGCTGCTCTGACGAAGGTGTCTGCGGATCGTGGCTGGACGAAGACAGCGATTGCGTATGACGAGGTTGCGAAGGCTTCGGAGAGCCAGGGCCGTCGGGACCCGACGAAGATCCTGACGATTGCGACGAGCCATGTGGAGTATGCGACGGAGAACCGTCACTACGCGCACGTGGACTGCCCTGGGCACGCTGATTATGTGAAGAACATGATCACGGGGGCTGCGCAGATGGACGGGGCGATCCTTGTTGTGTCTGCTGTAGACGGTCCGATGCCGCAGACTCGCGAGCACATTCTTTTGGCTCGTCAGGTGGGCGTTCCCTACATCGTGGTGTTTTTGAACAAGTGCGACATCGTCGATGACGAGGAGCTTCTTGATCTTGTTGAGCTCGAGGTTCGCGAGCTTCTGAAGCAGTACCAGTTCCCTGGCGACGACGTTCCTGTGATCCGTGGCGCTGCGATCAAGGCTCTGAACGGCGAGAAGGGCCCGCTTGCTGACGAGGCGATCATCAAGCTCTACGAGGCGCTCGACACCTACATTCCTCTGCCTGAGCGTCCGATCGACCAGGCCTTCCTGATGCCGATCGAGGACGTTTTCTCGATTTCTGGCCGTGGCACGGTTGTGACGGGCCGCATCGAGCGTGGCCGCATCAAGGTGGGCGAGGAAGCCGAGATCGTTGGTCTTCGCGACACGCAGAAGACGACGGTTACGGGCGTCGAGATGTTCCGCAAGCTGCTTGACGAGGGCGTTGCGGGCGACAACGTGGGCTGCCTCTTGCGCGGCGTTGACAAGGACGCTGTGGAGCGGGGCCAGGTTCTGTGCAAGCCGGGGTCTGTGAAGCCGCACAAGAAGTTCATGGCAGAGGCCTACATCCTGACCAAGGAGGAAGGTGGCCGTCACACGCCGTTCTTCAACAACTATCGCCCGCAGTTTTACTTCCGTACGACGGACGTGACGGGCGTTGTGACGTTGAAGGAAGGCACCGAGATGGTGATGCCGGGCGACAACGCGGAGTTCGCGGTTGAGCTGATCCAGCCGATCGCGATGGAGGAGAAGGTCCGCTTCGCCATCCGCGAGGGCGGCCGCACCGTCGGCGCCGGCGTCGTGACGAAGATCGTCGAGTGACGCGACGAGGGAGCCGGGAGCTGAGGGGTGGCTGGTGTCACCCCTGGCTTCTTCTCCCGCTCGTCTCCGTCTTCCCTGCTACTCTCCGGGTATCGTCATGAACGGCCAGAACATTCGCATCCGCCTGAAGGCTTTCGATCATCGTGTGCTCGATGCGTCGACGCGCGAGATCGTCAACACCGCCAAGAGGACGGGCGCCGAGGTGCGCGGGCCGATCCCGCTGCCGACCCGTATCGAGCGCTTCACGGTCAACCGTTCGCCGCACATCGACAAGAAGAGCCGCGAGCAGTTCGAGATGCGCACGCACAAGCGGATGCTCGACATCGTCGACCCGACCCCGCAGACGGTCGACGCGCTCATGAAGCTCGATCTCGCGGCCGGCGTCGACGTCGAGATCAAGCTCTAAGGGATTCCGTGGCGCCGTCCGGATCTTCGACGAGGATCCGCGGCGGGGCGTCAGCCAGCGAAAGGGAATGCACTCCATGCGTTCCGGTGTGATTGCTCAGAAGGTCGGCATGACCCGCATCTTCACGGATCAGGGGGAGCACATCCCTGTGACCGTGCTGAAGCTCGACAACGTTCAGGTCATCGCCCACCGCACCGATGAGAAAAACGGCTACACGGCGCTGCAGCTCGGCGCCGGTAAACGTAAGCCGTCTCGGGTGGTCAAGGCCGAGCGCGAGCGTTTCGCCCGCGTCGAGATCGAGCCGAAGCGCCGCCTCGCCGAATTCCGCGTGACGCCCGACAACATGATCGAGGTCGGCGCCACCATCACGCCTGATCACTTTGTCATCGGCCAGCTGGTCGACGTGACGGGCACCAACCAGGGCAAGGGCTTTCAGGGCCCGATGAAGCGCTGGAACTTCGGCGGTCTGCGCGCGACGCACGGTGTTTCCGTCTCGCATCGCTCGCACGGCTCGACCGGTCAGCGCCAGGACCCCGGCAAGGTCTTCAAGGGCAAGAAGATGGCCGGGCAGATGGGCACCGAGCGCGTCACCACGCAGAACCTCGAGGTCGTCGCGACCGACGTCGCGCGTGGCCTTCTCCTGGTCCGTGGCGCCGTTCCCGGCACCAAGGGCGGTTGGGTGCTCGTCCGCGATGCCGTCAAGCGCCCCCTGCCGGCCGACGCGCCGCGTCCGGGTGCATTCAAGAAGATGAACGGTGCGTCTGGCGCCGAGACAGCCAAGGAGCAAGCCTGATGCGAGCGGATGTGACCTCGCTCGATGCGGGCCAAGCTGGCTCGGTCGAGCTCGACGACCAAATCTTCAATCTCGATCCGCGCCCCGACATCCTTCAGCGGATGGTGCGCTGGCAGCTCGCCAAGCGGCGTGCTGGCACCCACCACAGCCAGGACCGCTCGGAGGTCTCGGTCACCGGCAAGAAGATGACGCGCCAGAAGGGCTCCGGCGGCGCCCGCCACGGCGATCGCTCGGCGCCGCAGTTCCGTGGCGGCGGCAAGGCGTTCGGCCCGAAGCCGCGCGACCACGCATTCGATCTGCCGAAGAAGGTGCGCGCCTTGGCGCTGCGCCACGCTCTGTCGGCCAAGGCGAAGGCGGGCGAGTTGGTGGTCCTCGACAAGGCGACCTCGGCCGACGGAAAGACGAAGGCTCTGCGTGGCCGCTTCGAGGAGCTTGGTCTCGACAATGCGCTGTTCGTGGACGGCGCCGCTCTCGAGCCGTCCTTCGTTCGGGCCGCTCGCAACATACCCAATATCGACGTCCTGCCGATCCAGGGCATCAACGTCTACGACATCCTGCGCCGCAGGAAGCTGGTGCTGACGCGAGCCGCTGTCGAGGCTCTCGAGGCGCGCTTCAAGGCCAAGGCTGAGGAGGCCCGCCCGTCATGACCAAGTCGCTCAAGGCCTACGACGTGATCCGCTCGCCCGTGATCACCGAGAAGGCCACGCTCGCCTCCGAGTCGAGTCAGGTGATCTTCAATGTGGCCTCCGGCGCGACGAAGCCGGAGATCAAGGCCGCCGTGGAGCAGCTGTTCGGCGTCAAGGTGAAGGCGGTGAATACGCTCGTCCGCAAGGGCAAGAAGAAGACGTTCCGTGGCATCACCGCCAATCAGAAGAACGTCAAGAAGGCGATCGTGACGCTCGAGGACGGACAGTCCATCGACGTGACGACCGGCCTCTGAGGAGAGAACGGCGATGGCGCTCAAGACTTTCAGGCCGACTTCGCCCGGGCTCCGGCAGCTCGTGCTCGTCGACCGCTCGCACCTCTGGAAGGGCGATCCCGTCAAGATCCTCGTCGAAGGCAAGACCAAGACGGGTGGTCGCAACAATCACGGCCGGATCACGTCGCGCCACATCGGCGGCGGCCACAAGAAGGCCTATCGCACGGTCGACTTCCGCCGTCGCAAGTTCGATGTGCCCGGGACGATCGAGCGTCTCGAGTACGACCCGAACCGCACGGCCTTCATCGCCCTCGTCAAATACGAGGATGGTGAGTTGGCCTACATCCTGGCGCCGCAGCGTTTGGCCGTCGGCGACACGGTCGTCGCGGGCGAGAAGGTCGACGTGAAGCCCGGCAATGCAATGCCGCTCGCCTCGATGCCGATCGGCTCGATCGTCCACAACGTCGAGCTCAAGCAGGGCCGTGGCGGCCAGCTTGCGCGGTCGGCAGGTTCCTACGTGCAGCTTGTCGGTCGCGACGCCGGCTGGGCGATTCTCAAGCTCTCCTCGGGCGAGACGCGCCGCGTCCGCCAGGAGTGCATGGCAAGTGTTGGCGCCGTATCCAACCCGGATCACGGCAACATCTCGGTCGGCAAGGCGGGCCGCACCCGCTGGATGGGCAAGCGCCCCACCGTCCGCTCGATCGCCATGAACCCGGTCGATCACCCGAACGGTGGCCGCACCAAGGGCGGCAAGCACTGGACGACGCCGTGGGGCAAGCCCACCAAGGGCTTCAAGACCCGCAAGAACAAGACGACGGACAAGTACATCGTCCGCGGCCGTACGAAATAGGTCGGGACGAGGAAGGAGAACGACAGTGGCACGCTCGGTCTGGAAGGGTCCGTTCCTGGACGCCCATCTCCTGAAGAAGGCGGAGAAGGTGCGCGCCTCGGGCCGCAACGAGGTGATCAAGATCTGGTCGCGGCGGTCGACCATCCTGCCGCAATTCGTCGGGCTCACCTTCGGCGTCTACAACGGCCAGAAGCACATTCCCGTGGCGGTCAGCGAGGACATGGTTGGGCACAAGTTCGGCGAGTTTTCGCCGACGCGTACCTTCACCGGTCACAGCGGCGACAAGAAAGCGGTGAAGCGATAAAATGGGCAAGCCGAAACAGCAGCGCAGACTGCCCGAGACAGAGGCGCAGGCCATCGCGCGCAACCTCCGCGTCTCGCCGCAGAAGCTGAACCTCGTCGCCGCCATGATCCGCGGCAAGAAGGTCGAGCAGGCGCTCGCCGAGCTCGAGTTCTCGAGGAAGCGCATCGCCGGCGACGTCAGGAAGTGCCTGATGAGCGCCATCGCCAATGCCGAGAACAACCATCAGCTCGATCCCAACGATCTCGTCGTGAGCGAGGCCTGGGTCGGCAAGAACATGGTCATGAAGCGCTTCCATGCGCGCGGACGCGGTCGCGGCGCTCGTATCATGAAGCCCTTCTCCGAGATCACCGTGGTCGTGCGCGAGAAGCCGGCCGCCGCAGAGGAGCGTGAGTGATGGGTCATAAAGTCAATCCCGTCGGCCTCCGCGTCGGCATCAACCGCACTTGGGACAGCCGCTGGTTCGCGGGCCGCGCCGAGTACGGCAAGCTCCTGCATGAGGATATGGCGATCCGTCGTCACATCATGGCCCAGCAGCGTCAGGCCGGCATCGCCCGTGTCGTGATCGAGCGCCCTCACAGGAAGTGCCGCGTGACCGTTCATTCGGCGCGCCCGGGCATCCTGATCGGCAAGAAGGGTGCCGACATCGAGAAGCTGCGCGGCGAGCTCGCCCGTCTGACGTCGTCCGAGGTGCACCTGAACATCGTCGAGGTCAGGAAGCCCGAGATCGACGCCACCCTCGTCGCCGAGACCATTGCCCAGCAGCTCGAGCGCCGCGTTGCTTTCCGCCGCGCCATGAAGCGCGCCATGCAGTCGGCGATCCGCCTGGGCGCACACGGCATCAAGATCATCGTCTCCGGCCGCCTCGGCGGTGCCGAGATCGCGCGCCTCGAGAAGTATCACGAGGGCCGCGTGCCTCTGCACACGCTGCGTGCCGACATCGATTTCGGCTACGGGCTGGCCAAGACCGCATACGGCGTCATCGGCGTCAAGGTGTGGATCTTCAAGGGCGAGATCATGGATCACGACCCGATGGCTTCCGAGCGCCGTGCGACCGAGGCGCAGGAGAGTGGTGGCGGTGGCCGCCCGCCGCGTCGGGATGGCGAGCGTGGTGATCGTGGTGAGCGCGGCGGACGCCGCGACCGGGGAGACCGGGGCGACCGCGGCGGCGATCAGGCCTGAGCCCGGCTCCGAGAGGATTGAGGACACGTTCTCATGTTGCAACCGAAGCGAACCAAGTACCGCAAGGCGTTCAAGGGCCGTATTCACGGCGCCGCCAAGGGTGGGACGAGCCTCAATCTTGGCTCTTATGGCCTGAAGGCCATGGAGCCGGAGCGATTGACTGCGCGCCAGATCGAGGCCGCCCGCCGTGCAATCACGCGCCACATGAAGCGTGCCGGCCGCGTCTGGATCCGCATTTTCCCGGACCTGCCGGTTTCCAAGAAGCCTGCCGAGGTCCGCATGGGCTCCGGCAAGGGCTCGCCTGAACTCTGGGTGGCGCGCGTCAAGCCTGGCCGCATCATTTTCGAGCTCGACGGCGTAACGGACCGGGTGGCGCGCGAGGCGCTGCAGCTCGGTGCCGAGAAACTGCCGATCAAGACGCGGATCGTGACGAGGGTGCTCTGACGGCGATCGAGACGCCCGGGCCCCAATGAGGAGACGATAAAGCAATGTCACGCGCAGCGAACTTCAAGGACCTGACCGTCGACCAGCTCGACGATGAGCTCACGAAGCTGAAGAAGGAGCAGTTCAACCTGCGCTTTCAGCGGGCCTCGGGTCAGCTCGAGAACACTGCGCGCGTCCGCGTCGTCCGTCGCGATATCGCGCGCATCATGACCATTGCGCGCCAGAAGCGCGCCGCCGGCCAGACGGCCTGACGCTGATACGAGGAATAGAAGCAATGCCGAAGCGTATCCTGCAAGGCGTCGTCGTTTCCGACAAGAACGACAAGACCGTTGTCGTCGAGGTCGAGCGCCGCTTCACGCACCCGCTGTTCAAGAAGACGGTGCGCCGCACGAAGAAGTACCACGCCCACGATGAGAAGAACGAGGCCAAGGTCGGCGACCGGGTGTGGATCGAGGAATGTGCTCCGATGTCACGCCTGAAGCGATGGGTGGTGACACGCCCCTCCGCCTGAGGCGGTAGGGCGCATCGAGAGCCTGAGAGATGATGAGCGGCACTGTGCCGGGCGCATGGTGCCTGTGGAAGGGTAAGGGGATCGGCCGATGATCCAGATGGAAACCAACCTCGACGTCGCCGACAACTCCGGCGCCCGTCGCGTCCAGTGCATCAAGGTCCTGGGCGGCTCGAAGCGCAAGTACGCGACGATCGGCGATACCATCGTCGTCACCGTCAAGGAGGCGATCCCCCGTGGTCGCGTCAAGAAGGGTCAGGTCATGAAGGCCGTGATCGTGCGCACCGCCAAGGGCGTCCGCCGCCCCGACGGCTCGCTGATCCGCTTCGACCGGAATGCAGCCGTCCTGGTCAATGCGTCTGGCGAGCCGATCGGCACGCGCATCTTCGGCCCGGTCACGCGCGAGCTGCGGGCCAGGAAGCACGTCAAGATCATGTCGCTCGCCCCGGAGGTGTTGTGATGGCCGCGAAGATCAAGAAGGGCGACCACGTCATCGTGCTCGCCGGCCGCGACAAGGGCAAGCATGGCGAGGTGATCGAGGTGCGCCCCAAGGAGGGCCGCGCCCTGGTCCGTGGCGTCAACATGGTACGCCGGCATCAGCGCCAGACCGGCACCACAGAGGGTGGCATCATTTCGAAGGAAGGCCCGATCCAGCTGTCGAACCTCGCCATCGAGGACCCGAAGGACGGCAAGCCGACCCGCGTCGGTTTTCGCACCCTCGAGGACGGCAAGAAAGTGCGCTTTGCCAAGCGCTCGGGCGAGATCATTCCTGAAAAGGCAAGCTGACCATGGCCGAGAAGGGTAACAAGGGCGCTCCCAAGGGTGGCGACAAGCAGGGCCAGAAGGGCGGCGGCAAGCAGGCGAAGCCTGCCGCAGCGAAAGGCGCGAAGGCGCCGCCGAAGCCGCGTCCGGCCGACTATCGCCCGCGCATGAAGGACCACTATGAGAAGGTGGTGCGCCAGGCGCTGAGCGAGAAGTTCGGCTACAAGAATCCGATGCAGATCCCCCGCCTCGAGAAGATCGTGCTCAATATGGGCATCGGCGAGGCGGTGGCCGATCGCAAGAAGGTGGACAATGCGGCTGGCGACCTCGCGTTGATCGCGGGCCAGCGCCCGGTGATCACCCGCGCCCGCAAGTCGATCGCGACCTACAAGCTGCGCGAGAACATGCCGATCGGCGCCAAGGTGACACTCCGCGGCGACCGCATGTACGAGTTTCTCGATCGCCTGGTGACGCTGGCTCTTCCCCGCGTCAAGGACTTCCGTGGCTTGAATCCGAAGAGTTTCGACACCCGCGGCAACTTCGCCTTCGGTTTGCGCGAGCACACGGTGTTCTACGAGATCGACTACGACAAGATCGATGAAGCCTGGGGCATGGACGTGATCGTTTGTACCACGGCCCGCTCCGACGACGAGGCGCGCGAGTTGCTTCGTGCGTTCAATTTTCCTTTCCGCAACTAGGGCTTAACCTTGGACGCGACTGGGCAACAGAAGCGCAACCAATAAGTGGGCCTTGGAGGACCTGATGGCCAAGACGAGTTCGATCGAAAAGAACAAGCGGCGGCGCAAGCTCGTCGCGCAGTTTGCCGAGAAGCGGGCTGCGCTGAAGGAGATCGCCAGCGACACCAAGCAGCCGCCGGAGATCCGCTTCCAGGCGCGCATGAAGCTTGCCCAGCTGCCGCGCAATTCCTCGAAGACCCGCATCCGCAACCGGTGCGAGCTGACCGGACGTGCCCGCGGCTATTATCGCAAGCTGCGCGTCTGCCGCAATCAGCTCCGCGAGTTGGCGAGCCAGGGCATGATCCCCGGCATGGTGAAGTCGAGCTGGTAGGGAGCGCGCCAGGATGTCCATGAACGATCCCCTTGGCGACATGCTCACGCGCATTCGCAATGCCCTCGAGCGCCGCCGCCCGAAGGTCTCTACGCCTGCCTCCAATTTGCGCGGTCGCGTTCTCGACGTGCTGCAGGAGGAGGGGTATATCCGTGGCTATTCTCGTGTCGACCACCGCAGCGGTGTGAGCGAGTTCGAGATCGAGCTCAAGTACAACAACGGCCAGCCGGCGATCCGCGAGATCAAGCGCATCTCCAAGCCCGGCCGTCGGGTCTACTCGCAGGTGAAGGGGCTGGCACCCGTGGCCAACGGCCTTGGCGTCGCGATCCTGTCGACCCCGAAGGGCGTGATGACCGATACGAGGGCAAGGGACGAGAAGGTCGGTGGCGAGGTGCTCTGCAACATCTTCTGATGTGTTGCCGCCGGTTCGCGGCGCCCTCCGGGAAGCGGCAGGGCGCAATCCCGCGAGGTGACTGGTGGCCAGGAGAAGCGGACGCTGAGGCCGGAACGAGATTGAGAAGGTAACGATGTCGCGCATTGGCAAGAAACCGGTCCCCGTGCCCGCGAACGTGCAGGCCACGGTCACCGGCCAGGAAGTGAAGATGAAGGGCCCGAAGGGCGAGTTGAAGTTCGTCGTGCCCGAGGTTCTCAAGGTCGAGACCGGCGAGGGCGGGATTGCTGTGACGCCGCGCGAGGACACCCAGCTCGCGCGCGCGATGTGGGGCATGTCGCGCACGCAGATCGACAATCTCGTGAAAGGTGTGGTCGACGGCTACAATCAGGCGCTCGAGATTCACGGTGTCGGCTTCAGGGCGGCCATGAAGGGCAAGGACCTTCAGATGCTGCTCGGGTTCAGCCACGAGGTCCTCTACAAGATCCCCGAGGGCATCACCATCCAGCTCGACGGCCCGAAGAAGGATACGATCATCCGCATCTCGGGCATCGACAAGCAGAAGGTGGGCCAGGTTGCTGCAGAGTTGCGCGCCTTCCGCAAGCCAGAGCCATACCAGGGCAAGGGCGTGCGCTACGAGGGCGAGTACATCCTGCGCAAGGAAGGCAAGAAGAAGTGATCGAGGAGCGGCTATGAGCGCCCACAGCATTCAGTTCCAGAAGCGCCGCGCCCGCGTGCGTCGCGCCCTTCGGGAGGTTGCGGCCGAGCGTCCGCGCCTCTCCGTCTTTCGGTCGTCGAAGCACATCTACGCCCAGCTGATCGACGATGCGAAGGGCGTGACGGTGGCTTCGGCCTCCAGTATCGACCGCGAGCTGAAGGGCTCGCTGGCCAAGGGGGCCGACAAGGCCGCCGCTGCCGTGGTCGGCAAGCTTCTCGCCGAGCGCGCAGTCAAGGCTGGCGTTCGCGAAGTCGTCTTCGATCGCGGTGCCTACAAGTATCACGGACGCGTCAAGGCGCTCGCCGATGCGGCCCGGGAGGCCGGGCTGAGCTTCTGAGCAGCCTGGCAGTTTGATTGCCGGCCCCCATCGCGAGCCCGTCTGGCATTAGCCTCAGGGGCGCGCGGAACGGGCCAGAAGAGACCTGAAAGGAGCCCACTGTGGCACGCAATCCTTCGAGAGACCGCGACCGCGACGACGATCGCAAGAGCGAGTTCGCGGACAAGCTGGTCGCGCTCAATCGCGTGGCCAAGGTGGTCAAGGGCGGCAAGCGCTTCGGCTTCGCAGCTCTTGTCGTGGTAGGCGACCAGGCCGGTCAGGTCGGCTTCGGCCACGGCAAGGCGCGCGAGGTTCCCGAGGCGATCCGCAAGGCGACCGAGGCGGCGCGGCGTGCCCTCGTGCGTGTCCCGATGCGTGACAAGCGCACGCTGCACCACGATAGCGTCGGCCATCACGGGGCGGGTCGCGTCCTGCTGCGCGCAGCACCTCCCGGCACCGGCATCATCGCCGGCGGCCCGATGCGCGCCGTGTTCGAGATGCTCGGTGTCCGCGACGTCGTCGCCAAGTCGATGGGGACATCCAACCCCTACAACATGGTGCGCGCCACGTTCGACGCTCTCAAGGCCCAGGAGAATCCCCGGGCCGTGGCCGCTCGGCGCGGCAAGAAGGTATCGGAGATCGTCTCCCGCCGGCGTGACGGTGCGGGCGAGGCGGCCGAAGGCGCAGCAGAATCCGCGTGATGCAGCCGGAGGCCCCGCCTCCTCGGCACGACGCAGATTGGCACGAAGGTGACGTGACATGGCAGACGCAAAGGCCCCGGCGGGCAAGACGGTGACGGTGGAGCAGTACCGCAGCGCTCTTCGCAGGCCCGAGATCCAGACGCGGACGTTGAAGGGCCTCGGACTGAACAAGATGCACCGTCGCCGCACGCTCTTGGATACCCCCGAGGTGCGCGGCATGATCCACAGCGTCCGCCATCTGGTGCGCGTCGTGGAGACGAAAGACTGATCCGGCGCCCTGCGAACGGTCGTGGCGGCGGTCGGCCCTTGGCGGCAGATCGCGTGGCGAACGACCAGCGGCCGGCGCGATGAGATGAAGGACGAGGAGTGGCGAGCATGCGGCTCAACGAGATCAAGGACAGGGAGGGCGCCCGCAAGGCGCGCCTCAGGATCGGCCGCGGCATCGGCTCGGGCGTCGGCAAGACCGGCGGACGCGGCGGCAAAGGCCAGACCGCGCGCACGGGCGTCGCCATCGGTGGCTTCGAGGGCGGTCAGATGCCGCTCTATCGGCGTCTGCCGAAGCGCGGGTTCACGCCGATCAATCGCCTGAGGTTCAACGAGGTGACGCTCGCCCGCCTGCAGGATGCGATCGATCGCGGACGCCTTGACACCAGCCGCCCAGTCGACGTGGAAGCACTCAAGGCCGCTGGCTTGGTGCGTCGTGCCCTCGACGGTGTGCGCGTGATCGGCACGGGCGAGTTGAAGGCCAAGGTCGCCCTGAAGGTCAATCACGCGACGGCCTCGGCCAAGGCGGCGATCGAGCAGGCCGGCGGCTCCGTCGAGCTGATCGTCAAGAAGGTCCTCGAGGCGGACGAGCAGAAGCGCGCCAAATCGGCCGCCAAGAAGGCCAAGACCGCAAAGCCGAAGGGCGGCTCGGCAGATTGAGGACCGTCGGGGCGAGGTTCTTCTCGGAAGGCCCGCGCCGACGCTCTGGTCACGTCCTCGACGCCGTCATTGACGCTGGCAATTGCATCGTGGCGCCTCGATCGCCATTTTGTTGAAAGACGACAGGAACGCGCGTCGCCGGTGAGCTGAGGCTCTCGCGACGTCGCCGCCTCGGGAGCCAGAGCCGCACATGGTATCCGCAGCCGAACAGCTCGCATCGAACCTCAACTTCGGTGCTTTCGCCAAGGCCGAGGAGCTGAAAAAGCGCATTTGGTTCACGCTGGGTGCGCTGCTCGTCTATCGGGTTGGAACGTTCATTCCACTCCCGGGCATCGACCCGCAGCGCTTCAGCGAGATTTTCGAGCGCAGCTCGAAGGGCATCCTGGGCCTCGTCAACCTGTTCTCCGGCGGCGCCATCGAGCGCATGGCGATTTTCGCGCTGAACATCATGCCGTACATCTCGGCATCGATCATCATGCAGCTGATGTCGTCGATCCTGCCCTCTCTCGAGGCGCTGAAGAAAGAGGGCGAGCAGGGCCGCAAGCAGATCAACCAGTACACCCGTTATCTCACGGTCGCCCTGGCGACCTTCCAGGCCTACGGCATTTCCCTTGGCCTCGAGGGACAGGGGGTCGTCTACGATGCCGGCTGGTTCTTCCGTCTTTCGACCGTGATCACGCTGGTCGGCGGCACCATGTTCTTGATGTGGCTCGGCGAGCAGATCACGCAGCGTGGCGTCGGCAACGGCACGTCGCTGATCATCTTCGTCGGCATCGTGGCCGGTCTGCCGAGTGCGATGGCCGGCCTGTTCGAGCTGTCCCGGACCGGCGCGCTCGCACCGCAGATCCTGATCCTTCTGCTGGTCGTGATGCTCGCGACGGTCGCCGCCATCGTCTACATGGAGCGCGCCCAGCGCCGCCTGCTGATACAGTATCCGAAGCGCCAGGTCGGCAACCGCATGTTCCAGGGTGAGGCCTCGCACCTTCCCTTGAAGCTCAATTCCTCGGGCGTCATCCCGCCGATCTTCGCCTCGTCGCTGCTTCTGCTGCCGATCACGGCGGCCCAGTTCCTGAGCTCGGGCCAGAGCGGGCCGGAATGGTTGACGAACGCAGTGGCGCTTCTTGGCCGTGGCCAGCCGGTCTACTTGCTGACCTATATCGCCCTGATCGTGTTCTTCGCGTTCTTCTACACGGGCGTGGTCGTCAATGCCACGGAGACGGCGGACAACCTGAGGAAGTACGGCGGGTTCATTCCGGGCATTCGTCCCGGCGCCAAGACGGCCGAGTACATCGACTATGTGCTGACGCGCATCACGGTTCTCGGCGCGATCTACCTCGCGCTCGTATGCGTGCTCCCCGAGATCATGATCTCCTACTGGGCGGTTCCATTCTACTTCGGCGGCACGTCGCTCATGATCGCGGTCAGCGTCACGATGGACACGGTCGCGCAGGTGCAGAGCCACTTGATCGCCCAGCAATATGAGGGGCTCATCAAGAAGGCCAAGCTCCGTGGCGCGTCCTCGCGCAGCGGGCGGCGCTAGGACTTCAGGGAGGAAAGCATGAACCTTATCCTGATTGGACCGCCCGGCGCCGGCAAGGGCACCCAGGCCAAGGAGATCGAGAGCCGCCACGGTGTCGTGCAGCTCTCGACGGGTGACATGCTCCGGGCAGCCGTAAAGGCGGGGAGCGAGGTCGGCCGGAAAGCCAAGGCGATCATGGAAAAGGGCGAGCTCGTCCCCGACGAGGTGGTGATCAAGATCATCTCGGACCGCATCGACGAGCCGGACTGCCAGAAGGGCTTCATTCTCGATGGCTTCCCGCGCACGCTCGCGCAGGCCTCGGCGCTCGACGACATGCTGGCCCGCAAGAAGAAGAGTCTCGATGCGGTGATCGAGTTGAAGGTGGACCCCAAGCTGCTGGTCGAGCGGATCGTCGGCAGGTACACGTGCGCCAAGTGCGGCGAGGGCTACCACGAGAAATTCAAGACGCCGAAGCAGGCTGGCGTTTGCGACGTTTGCGGTGGAACTGAGTTCACCCGTCGTCCCGACGATAACGCCGAGACCATGAACACCCGGCTGATGGCCTACTACCGCGATACCTCGCCGCTCATTGGCTACTACTATTGCAAGGGCAACCTGCGCTCGGTGGACGGCATGGCGGCGATCGAGGAGGTGGCACGTCAGATCGAGAAGATCGTTTCGGAGGCCCGCAGCTGACCGGATTTGCCAGCCCCTGGCGGGCTCGAGGCCTGATTTCGGGCCTCCCGGCTTGACGGCAAGGATGCGGCGTCCGTATAGGTTTGGTGACGGTCCCGCGCGGAAATTCGCCCGGGACCAAATCATTTAGCGAACAGTGGCGTCGCAGAGCTTTCCCGGATCGGGAACGGCCGTGACCGCCCGAGACGACGAGGAGAGGACGATGACCAGACGTTGTGAATTGACGGGCAAGCTTCCCATGTCGGGGCAGCTTCGCAGCCACGCCGAGAACAAGACCAAGCGGACGTTCCGCCCGAATCTCGTCAATGTGACGCTGCTCAGCGATACGCTGAAGCGCCGCGTCCGTCTCAAGATCAGCGCCCATGCGTTGCGCTCGGTCGAGCACCGGGGCGGACTCGACGCGTTCCTCATCAAGGCGAAAAGCGACGAGCTTTCCGAGCGTTGCCGCAGCCTCAAGCGCGAGATCGAGAAGCAGCGCGCCGCCGAGGCGACAACCGCCGCGGCCTGAGCCGGCGTCCGTCTCGCTTCAGGCGCGTCTCCGGAGTGGCCTTCTCTCCGGACGATCAGGCGTCACCGCTCCTCTCGCGGTGACGACATGCGCGTGCGCAGGGCTCAGTAGGTGGCGAACATGCGAGCGATCTCACCTCGGTCGGTCGTCTGGGACAGCGCCAGTGCGAGCAGGATGCGCGCCTTCTGAGGGTTGAGGTTATCGGCGACGAGGAGCCCTGCCTCACGGCTCTTCTGCGGGTGGAAGACCCGCCCCGAACCCGCCCGCGATGAGGCGACCACAACGACCCCGGCTGCCACCGCCTCCTTCGCTGCCACCATCTCCGGCGGCGAGATGAGCCCTGGCGCGAAAGCCGCCAGCACGATCCCAATGGCCCCGGCTTGCACGAACGCTCGAATGGCCGTGCCGTCGTCGCCTGCATAGCTGTAGGCGATGTCCACCCGCGGCAGTGCCTCGAGCGTGCGGATGTCGAATTCCGTATCGGGCGCACGCCGCCGCACCGGCTGGCGATAGTAGGCTATGGCATCGCCGTCCGCGTGACCGAGAACGCCGAAGTCCGGCGTGCGGAACGTCTGCAGTCTCGCCGTCGAGGTCTTCGTCACCTCCCGCGCGGCTTGGATTTCGTCATTGAGGCACACCAGAACGCCGAGCCCGCGCGAGGCGGGGTGCCCGGCGACACGCACCGCGTTGACCAGGTTGAGCCCGGCATCGCCCGAAAGGGCGCTCGCTGGCCGCTGCGCTCCGACGAGCACGATCGGCACAGGGACCTTTGCGGTGAGATTGAGCGCATACGCCGTCTCCTCGAGCGTCGCGGTGCCGTGCAGCACGACGATTCCAGCGAGGTCGGGGTGATCCTGGACGGCCTTGTCGGCAGCGAGAACCACTGCCTTCCACTCGGGAAAGGCGACCGCCGTCGATGGGATGGCCTTGAAGCGGATCGGCACGACGTCGGCGACCTGCCGGACGTCGCTGAACCGATCGACCATCTCGTCGGCTTCGAGCATGCGCCCTGACGAGGTGTATTCGAAGAGATCGAGCGGTCCGATCCCGGACAGCGATGTGATCGTGCCGCCGGTCCCGATGACGGCGACTTTCGGTTTGGATGTCACGGCTACGCCTCCCCAGTTGGAGCCTCTGGCTGAAGCGTGGCATTACCTGCCGCAGAGGTCGAGAGCACGTTTCCGGCACGGATGCCGCTCACGCAGGCAACATCGATCGGCCGGAAGACGTTGGACGGCCAGATCAGTCCGATTTGCCGTCGCCCTGCTTGTTGGCTGGCGCCGCCTGAAGCTGGCCGTAGTTCTCGAGACCGATCTTCTCGATCAGCCCAAGCTGCGTCTCGAGAAAATCGATGTGTCCTTCCTCGTCCTTGAGCAGGTCCTCGAAGATCTGCATCGACACGTAGTCCTCGTTGCGGCGGCAGATGTCGCGTGCCCGCGTGTAGAGCTTCTGCGCGTCGTGCTCACCGGCGAGGTCGCACTCCAGCACCTCTTTAAGGTTTTGGCCGATGCGCAGTGGCGCCAGCGTCTGCATGTTCGGAAAGCCTTCGAGGAATATGATACGCGTGACGAGCGTATCGGCATGCTCCATCTCCTCGATCGATTCTTCCCGCTCCTTCTTGGCGAGCAGCGTGAAACCCCAGTCGTCGAGCAGGCGATAGTGCAGCCAGTACTGGTTGATCGCCGCCAACTCGTGCTTGAGCGCCTCGTTGAGGACGTCGAGCACCTCTTGCTTGCCTTTCATGCGCCTCTCCCTGGGATATGTGCGGTTGGCTTCGCTGCGCGGTGGACACAGACCCCCGTCGCATCAGGCACGTCGCGCATGAAGACGGGCTTCGCAGGTAACATGCCGCTCGGGGACGTCGGATGCTCTGCCGCCTGTCTTGTTCACGATCAACCGCAGCTTATCCCTGATCTGCGCGCACCGGAACCGGCAGATCTCCCCGCGTGCCTCCAGAGCGTCGAGACGCTCGTAGATCACCCCGACGGCGAGCGGCGCGCAACTGCAGCAATCCATCCGCTTCGAAAGCTCGCGATAGACGAGGCCGGGTGTCGGGATGGGCGCATCCGCCTTGCTGAAGATCTCGATCAGCACGCGCTCGATGTCTCGGTCCGAAATCACGTTGCAGGAGCAGACGATCATACGTTGAAACCTGGCAGGTTCGGGCGGATTGTCGGTCGTCGTTTGGCAGTCGCGCAAGCCGCGCTCGCTGCTATTGCAGTGTCTGGTTCACCGGCGTGATCGTCTCGAGCGCGGGCACGATGGAGCCGGTCGAGAGGACCTGGTCGAGCCCGAGCATGGCGTCCGCGAAGCTCTGTGCCGTTTCCATGACCTCCTCAAGCCGCGCGCTCTCGGCGAGCGCGAAGGCGCAGGCGCGCATTGCGGGACACGTCTGGTGCTGGCAGGCCGCGATCATGGAGACCGCGAGACATTCGTCGCGGCAGAAACTGCGGCACCTCTCGGGAAAAACCTCGATGCTGCGTCGCGCCGCGTTGTCTACGGCCGTGACCCAGAGGGAAAGCTGGGTCAGCGCGACCCTGGCGCCGGCCGTACCGAAATGCCCATTGTAGAGATTGAAAGCCCGTTCCCAGCAACCGATCTCGCCGCTGTCGCGACCGAGGATCCAGTAGCGGAACCCGAGCGCGACAAGCCGCTCCGGACCAGGCAGGCACGGCGCGAACGACAAGTCGCACGCGCGCTCCTTGTCGTGGCGAAGCGCTCTCGCGGAAAGGGACTTGCTGCGCATGGGCGGCTCCGTCGGGCTTTTTGGCCGTCGAGCGCGGTCGAAGCGCTCGACGGTTGGAACGTCGCTCGTTCGCTGGGCGAGCGAGCGATCGAAGCACCGCTGCCGAGGCGGAAGAGAGACGGCTGGGCACCGGATGTCGCCGCGCGGGCGATGCCCTGCCGCTATGCCCGGATTTCAGCTTGCCTCTCGGCCCCGAACGACACAGAGCTTCGACATATATTGACTCTGTGCCACCAGAATTCACACCGTCCGCGGCCCTGTCAAGCCGATGCGGCCAGCAGGCAACGTATTGGAATTACTCTAATTTCAATGTCCGCGGCACCGCCCTTTCGAAGGCCGGCTTTTTTCCTTCAGTTTCTGCTCTATCGCTGCGCTGAGCGGCTGCTCGAGTTGACACGCGCTCTCCGCGGCTGCGGCGATTTGCGCGCCGTTGCCCGGCGTGGCGCACGCTTGTCCGCCTTCTTGGCGGGAACGCCCGCCATCTCGGCGAGGGTGTGCTGGTCGAGAACGGAAATGAAGGCTTCGAGCGCATCATCCAGGACGCGGTTGACGCCGTTGACGGTCGAGCGCGCCGAGTTCTTGCGAGGCATCTCGATGTCGAGCTCGATATCGGTGGCCTCCATCGCACGCACGATATCCCCCATGCGGATCGCGTCTGCCGGCCTCGCGAGCCCCACACCACCATTGCGCCCGCGCGCGGCCGAGATGAGCCTGTTGCGTGAAAGAATGTGCACGATCTTGAAAACGTTCTGCATGGTGAGATCGAGCGACGCCGCGAGATCGGCAACCTTGACGAGCTCACCTTTGGAGCGCGCGCACTCGATGAGAATTCTGATCGCGTGACCGGTCGATTTGTTCAGTCTCATGTGCGCAATACCTGGCGGTTGCAGAAGGGGGCTGATCTCGATCCTAGACCAGGTCCTGACCCGAAAAACAGCACCAATCGTCTCGGCACGTCGCATGGCGCGATACGAGCGGGACCTATGGGTACATCTGCGGGGTCGTGAAGACGAGAACCGGACCAGAGCGAAAGTCTATGACCAGCGTCGACAATAAGGCTCCGCCCCGGTGGTGGCAACCGCCTCAGGCTGCTTCCCGGCGAAGCTGGTCGATCAGTGAGCGCATCGTGGCTTTCTCCTCGCTCGTCGCGCAGGGGATCGAGAATTCGATGTCGCTGACGATGCCACCGAAGCGCTGGACGAGCTTGCCTCCGATCTCGTCGTAGGTGCCGACCGTTGCATAGGTGTGCAGGACCTCGTCCGAGATCCGGCCCGGCATCTCCTCCCATCGCTGGGCCTTGGAGAGGACGGCAAGCTCGTCTGCCAGATTGCCTAGGCCATGCAACTCGAAGGCGGCGCGGTAGGCCGGCGTCGAGCAGTAGAAGGCCACGCGGGCCCGAACGTCGACGATCCGCTTCTCGAGTGTTGCCCGGTCGGGCGCCGTGCAGATCAGGGGCTTCATGGCGATGGCAACGGATTTCGCGTCGCGTCCGGCGCGGCGGGCGCCCTCGGCCGCCGCCGGCAGCATGACGTCCCGGATGTAGCGCGGTGTGCAGACCGGATGCACGCGAATGCCGTCCGCGACCTCCCCCGCGACACGGCACATGACCGGGTTGACCGCCGCGATGTGGATCGGGATGTCGGGATGCTCGATCGGGCCCGGATCGAACTGCGGTACCATCAGCGACAGCTTGTAGTGCGTGCCCCGGTAATCGAGCGGCTTCTGCTCCTGCCAGCAGGCCCAGACTGCGCGCACGGCTTCGACGTAATCGCGCATCCATGGCCCGACGGGTCGAAAGTCGAGCCCGAACCGGCGCACGATATGTCCGCGAACCTGGCTGCCGAGCCCAAGCACGAAGCGGCCCTTTGAAAGCTTGGCAAGCGACCAGGCCGACATCGCGGTGATCGTCGGCGACCGCGGAAACGCCATCGCGATGTTGGTCGAGAGCCGGATGCGGCTCGTCGTCGACGCGGCGAGCGCCATGATCTGGTAGGGGTCGTCCTTCGTCTCCTCGACGCAGAGGCCGTCGAAGCCGACCTCCTCCACGAGCCGCGCGTCATGCGCCACACGCGCTATGTCGAGCGGCATGTCCGAGGCGCGCAGGCCCGGATCGAGCTTGCCGAGCGGAAGCAACGTTTCGACGCGCATGGGACCCTCGTTGGTCGGTGCCTCGGGACAATCAGGGTGCCACTGTGCCGGCAGGGGTCAAGGGGCCACCGCATGCACGCTCACTCGAACGAGGCCGCGACCGCACCGAGTCCCCCGAAATCGGCACGTACCGTCTGGCCGGCGTGAACGGGATCGAGCCCCGTGCAGGTCCCGGTGGAGACCATCTCCCCTGCGAGCAGGCCGCGACCGCGCGCCGACTGCTGATTGGCAAGCCAGACCATGACGTTCATCGGGTCGCCGAGCGCCCGCGCGCCCGTGCCCTGCCCGGCTGGAGACCCATCGATCGTCATGGAGACCGACAGTGCCTGGAGATCGAGCGTGCGCCAGTCGCCCCGCCAGGGACCGACGACAAGCGCGATGTTGACGCCGAAATCGGCAGTCGAGAGGAACCGGCCGATGCCGGCGAGGCCACCCGAGATGCGGCTGCCGACCACCTCGATGGCACCGGCCGCCGCATCGATCGCCTCGGCTACCTCGGCGTACGTGTAGGGCGCCCCTCGCGGCGGCAGGTCGTGCCCCAGGCGAAACGCGATCTCGCCCTCGAGCTCCGCATTGTGCCCTGCGATGAGCGCAACCCGCGCCGGACTCTCGTGCACCCACGGTGCCAGCAGCGGCGCCGAGCCCGGCTCCGTCGTGCCGAGCTTCCTCTGCGCCTCGAGGCTCGTCGAGCCGACCTTGAAGCCGCGCGTGGGGAGGCCGGAAAGCCGTACCGCTTCGGCCTGGACAGCGTAAGCTTCCACCGCGTCCGCGGGCGCAACGAGCCGGTCCCTTGCGAGCAACGTCCCGTCGCGCCGAGCCTCCCAGAGCTGACGGGCGAGATCGTTCATGCTGTCGCCTCGCATGTCGGTCTTAATGCCCCTTCTCGACAGTGGCGCGCTCGATGGCGAGCATGGCCTCGAGCCCGATCGTCTCGTGCACACGCTCCTGCTCGGCCTTGGCACCTCCTTCGCCGAGTGTCGGGTCCATCTCGTCTCGCGCCATGGCCGCGTAGCAGTCGCGAAGGGCCTTGTGCATGGCCATCAGCGGCGTGGAGGCGTCGCAGACGAGCCGGTAGCCGAGCCGGCCGAGGTCGTCGAGGGAGAGACCCAATGCCCGGCGGCGGTCGTCGGAGGTGAGGAGCATCAGTGGACCGCCGAGCTTCTCGCCGATAGTCGCCACCTGGTCGGGCGTCTTGGCCAGCACGTAGAGCATGTCGGCGCCAGCCTTCCTGTAGGCCTCGGCGCGCCGGAGCGCCTCGTCGAGGCCGTGCATGCGCGCCGCATTGGTGCGCCCGATGATCACCGTCTCTGGATTGCGACGGGCAGCGACGCACTCCCGGATCTTTGCCACCATCAACTCTTGCGGAATGATGTGCTCGATGCCGATGTGGTGATGCGCACGCTTCGGCAGGATCTGGTCCTCGATCTCGATCGCCGCGAAACCGGCGGCCTCTGTCATGCCGATCGTCCGGTGCATGTGCATGGGGTCGCCGAAACCGCAGGCGCCATCGAGGACGAGCGGCAGGGGCGACACTGCGCGAATGTCGAGCGCCGCCTGGCACATCTCGGAAATGTTGAGATTGGCCTCGGTCACGCACTTCATGTAGCCGGTCGAGCCGCCGCCGAGATATGCCGCCTTGAAGCCCGCCTGCTCGGCGAGCTTCGCCATGATCGGATTAAGCACGAGCGGCGCCAGGAGCGGCTTCGGGCCAGCGATGAGTTCGCGGAAGGTGGGCATGCATTGGCTCCTTGGCGGCATGGCGATGTCTGTCTTCAGACTGGCACTGCAGACGGGCGCGTCAACCGGCGGCCGGCTCCACCACGGGGAACATAAGGCGGAAGTCGTCGAGCAGCGCGAACAGCTCGGCAAGCTTCCCGTCGTCGCCCTCGATCCTGACGAGCCCCTTCGACTTGGCCTCGTCGAGCGTGATCTGGTCCATCAGGATCTGGCTGAGCAGAGGTCGCTCGAGCGTCACGGTCGCGTCGGCGGACGCATCCTGCTTGTCGGCGAGATAGGTCAGTGCTGCATTCTCCAGGTTCAGAACGTAGCGCTCGCCGATGTCGGTGAAGACCCAATTGATCGCCATGCTCTTGCCCTCGGCCTTCGGGCCGTTGAGCCGGACGCCGAGATAATCGAAGAACAGCGGCACCGTGAGCGCCTTGACGACGTCGGGGCTCACCGGAGCCCGGGCGTTGAAGGTCGGCGTGCCATGGCGAAGCTCGAAAGCGCCCAGCAGATAGGAATTGCGCCAGGTGGCCGATTCCGCCTGGTAGCCGAGCTGCTCGTAGGCGTCGGCGGCGAGCGCGCGTGCCTCGGCGTTCTCGGGCTCTGCGAAGACGACCTGGCTCATGACATCGGCAACCCAGCGATAGTCGCCCTTCGCGAAATCCTCCCGCGCCTTCGCGATGGCCGCCGCCGCACCGCCCATGTAGGCGACCGCCCGCTTGGCGCGCTCGGCCGGCGGATGCGGATTGAGATTGGCGGCGTTCGCATCGTACCAGCCGATGTAGCGCTGATAGACCGATTTCGAGTTGTGGCTGATCGTGCCGTAGTAGCCGCGCACGCTCCATTCCTGCGCGAGGCTCTGCGGAAAGCGAAGCTGCTCGGCGATCTCCGCGGCCTTGAGGCCGTGGCTCATCAGGCGCACGGTCTGGTCGTGCAGGAACTTGTAGGCGTCGCGCTGCTTGGCGAGGAAATCCAGGACGCGGCCGTTGCCCCACACCGGCCAGTGATGCTGGGCGAAGACGACCTCCGCTTTCGGTGCGTAGGCCTCGCGCGCCTCGTTGAGATATTTCGCCCAGGCCAGCGCATCGCGCACCTGTGCACCGCGGATCGGATAGACGTTGTGCAGGTTGTGCGTGGCGTTCTCGGCAAGATTGAGCGCTCGGAGGCCGGGAAAGAACATGTGCATCTCGGCCTTCGCCTCTGTGTCCGGCGTCAGCTGGAAGATCACCTCGACGCCATCGATCGTGTGCATCTCGACCGGCGACGTGATCACCTGCGTCGGCGGGATAAGCGTGACCGTCCCGCGCGACGTCACCTTGCCGAGTCCGGCATCGACCTGCCCGCGCGGACCGCGGAAGAGCGTCGCTCCGAACTGGAATTGCGCGCGCCGGCTCATCGGCAAGCCGGCGATGACGTTCTCGGCCGTCACCTCCTCGAGAAAGCGGTCGGGCGCGATGATGGCGACGTTGCCGGCGATCACGTCCCGCTCGTCGACGACGCCTTTGACGCCGCCATAGTGATCGACGTGGCTGTGCGAGTAGATCACGGCCGTCACCGGCTTGCGGCCACGATGCGCGAAGTAGAGCTCGAGGCTCGCGCGTGCCGTCTCGGTGGAGATCAGCGGATCGATGATGATGACGCCGCGGCTCCCCTCGATGATCGTCATGTTCGAGAGATCGAACCCGCGCACCTGATAGATGCGGTCCGATACCTGGAACAAGCCGTTGTTCATGTTTAGCCGCGCCTGCCGCCAGAGGCTCGGGTTGACCGTGGCCGGCGCCTCCGGCTGCGCGAGGAAGGCATACTCCTTCAGGCTCCAGATGACGCGGCCGCGCTCGTTCTTGATCTCGACGTCAGGCAGCGTTGCCATGAGCCCACGCGCGGCATCCGCGAAGTCCTGTGTATCGCCGAACGGCAGCGCATCGAGGAACGAAGCGTTGTGGCAGCAGGTCGCCTCTGTCGCGTCTTTGGGCGCGTGTGCGGTCTCGTCCGTCATGGGGGCCTCTGAGTTCGAGCCTCGGTCTTACTGGGGGTCGCGGGGATGCCGGACGCGCGGGGCGCGCACCCCTACACGAGCCCCTGCACGTCGCTATCGATGGAGATCGCCTGGCCGGACAGCGTGCGAGCACGCGGGCTTGCCAGATAGACCATCATGTCGGCGAGATTTTCCGGTGGCACCAGGGACTTGATCGAGGCGTTGGCGAGCGTGGCGTCCTGGATCGCCTGCTGAGAGGTTCCGGCGACCTGGGCCTTGGCCTGGAACACCCGGCGGATGCGGTCGCCGTCGACGGGGCCGGGCAGAATGGCGTTGGCGCGGATGCCGTAGGGCCCGAGTTCCATGGCGAGCGTCTTGGTGAAGCCGATCACGCCCCACTTCGCGGCAGCATAAGGTGATCGGTTCGGAAAGCCGAATTTGCCGGCCGCCGATGACAGGTTGATGATCGAGGCGTTCCTGGATTGCTTCAAGTGCTCGACGGCGAGCCTTGTGCAGTTGAACTGGCTGGTCAGCGTCACGTCGAGGCAGCGGTCCCAGTCTTCGGGGTTGATCTCGTGTACCGGGCCGGTGGGACCGGCGATCCCGGCGTTGTTCACGAGGCAGTCGAGTCCGCCGAGGGCCGAAAGCGCGTCCTTGAAGAGCGCCGCCACCTGCACCCGGTCCGAGACGTCGCAGACCGACTGCGTGACCGCAGGGTGGGTCTTCTTGAGCGCTGCCAGCGCCTCCTTGTCGACGTCGCACGTGTGCACCTTGGCGCCCTCTCCGAGGAAGGCTCCGACCGTCTTCAGTCCGATGCCGCTCGCGCCCGCCGTGATGAGAACGCGCAGACCCTTGATGCCGAGATCCATGGATGAAGCTCCGAGGCGATTTGACGGTTGCGCTGAACCTAGCATCTTGGCCGCCGCGTGCTAGTCTCGCCCTCCGTCCAACCTTCCGAGGCCATGCGAGACGACACCGTGCGCGCGCTCGAATTCCACGAGACCGGTCAACCACTTCGCGTCGTCGCTCGGCCCGGTCCCGAGCCCGGTCCGGGCGAGGTCGTGCTCAAGGTCGCCTACTGCGGAATCTGCGGCTCGGACGTGCATGCAACCGAGGCCAGCGCCTCACAGGTCGCGCCCGGCACCGTGCTCGGCCACGAGTTCTCGGGCGAGGTCTCGCAGTCGGCCGACCCTGACTGGCAGCCCGGTGACCGGGCGATCGGCGTGCCCCTCATGCCCTGCAGCGACTGCCGCCCGCGCGGCCAATGCCAGGATGGGCTCGGCATTCTGTGCCCGAAGAACCGCATCGTCGGCATGAGCCCGGAGGCTCCGGGCGGCTATGCGGAATACGTGCGCATCCACGGCCGCCAGCTGCTGCGCGTCCCGGACGGCATCGCGCTCGACGCCGCGGCCCTCGCCGAGCCGCTGGCTGTGGGCGCGCATGCCGTGCGCCTTGCCGGCCAATTGCTCGGGCGGCGCGTGCTGGTGATCGGTGCTGGCCCGATCGGGCTGGCGACGACGGCGTTTGCACGTCGCGCCGGAGCCCGCGACGTCGTCGTCTCCGAGATCGACGCGACACGACGGCAGCGTGCGCTGCGACTCGGCGCGAGCAGCCTGATCGACCCCGCCGCTGGCGGTTCGATCGATCTGGGCGCAGGCGGACTCGCGCAATCCTTCCGCGATCTCACGGGCGGGCCGCCGGACGTCGTGTTCGAATGCGTCGGCGTGCCCGGCATGCTTGCCCAGGCGATCGACGTTGCCGGCATTCGAGGGCGCATCGTTGTGGTTGGCGTCTGCCGCCACGAGGACCGCATCCTGCCGCGCGCGGCGATCCGGAAGGAGCTTCTGCTCCAGTTCGTGCTCGGCTATACGGCGGAGGACTTCCGCCTGTCGCTCGACCTGCTCGGCTCGGGCGCGTTCGATGCAGGCGCCATGATCACGGGCCGCGTCACGTTCGAGGAATTGCCTGCCGTTTTCGAAAGTCTTCGCCATCCGAACGCTCACGGCAAGGTGCTGCTCGAGCCCTACGCACGGCGGAACGACATCACCACCTCAACCGGGAGACAATGAGCAATGCCGACAGTCGGCCTCGTCGGAGTGGGCCTCATCGGCCGCGCCTGGGCGAACGTGTTCAGCCGCGCGGGCTGGAATGTGAAGTGCTGGGACGCCAACCCGCAAGCTACGGCCAGCGCGCCGCAACTCGTGGCGCAGAGTCTGAAGGACCTTGCCGTGCACGGTCTGGTCGACGACCCCGAGGGGGCCGCGAAACGCGTCACGCCGGTGGCGACGCTCGCCGAGGCGGTGTCGGGCGTCGATCTGGTGCAGGAATCCGGGCCTGAAACCGTCGAGGCCAAGATCGCCATCTGGAAAGAGCTCGACGCTGCGGCAGCGGCGGAGACGATCCTCGCTTCGTCCTCGTCCGCCATCGTCGCCTCTCGCTTCACGGAGGGACTGAAGGGCCGCAACCGTTGCCTGATTGCCCATCCCGTCAATCCGCCGCACGTGGTGCCGGTGGTCGAGCTCTGCCCGGCGCCTTGGACCGACCCGACCGTCGTCAAGAAAGCCCGCGCCATCTACGAATCGATCGGCCAGGTGCCGATGGAGCTGAAGAAGGAGATCGATGGCTTCATTCTCAATCGCATGCAGGCCGTTCTGCTGGCGGAAGCGTTCCGGCTGGTCGCCGAGGGCTACTGCTCGGCGGAGGACCTCGACAAGACCATCGCACACGGCCTCGGGCTGCGCTGGAGCTTCATGGGTCCGTTCGAGACCATCGAGATGAACGCGCCGGGCGGCATTCCCGACTATTGCGCGCGCTTCGGCGGCGCCTGGGCCTCGCTGGCCGGCCGCCCCTACGAGCCGGACGTGCTCGGCCCGGAGAACGTCGCGCGCGTGATGGAGAGCTGGGGCACGACGCCCTCTGCCGACGACATTGCCCGGAAAAGCCGCTGGCGCGACGAGCGTCTGGCGGCGCTGGCCGCGCACAAGAAAGCACAGAAGTCTTACAAGAGCTGAAGGAGCGCCCAATGGCCAAGACCACCAAGCGACGCAAAGTCATGATCACCTGCGCGGTGACCGGATCGATCCACACGCCCTCGATGTCGCCACATCTGCCGATCACGCCGGAGGAGATCGCGGACGCGGCGGTCGGCGCGGCGGAAGCCGGCGCAGCCCTCGTCCACGTGCACGCGCGCGATCCGAAGAACGGACTTCCCGACCAGAGCCCGGAAGCGTTCGGCAAGTTTCTGAAGGTGATCAAGCAGCGCTCGTCGGCCGTGATCAACATAACGACGGGAGGCGCACCCACGATGTCGATCGAGGAGCGCCTGAAGCCCTGCGCCGTGTTCAAGCCGGAGGTCGCCTCGCTCAACATGGGCTCGATGAACTTCGGCCTCTACCCGATGCTCGAGCGCCAGAAGGAGTTCAAGTACGACTGGGAGAAGCCCTACCTGGAAGGCTCGCGTGATCGCATCTTCAAGAACACCTTCACCGACATCGAGATGATCCTGACGACGTGTGCCGAGAACGGCACGCGCTTCGAGATCGAGTGCTATGACATCGGCCACCTCTATACGCTGCGCCACTTCGCCGACCGCGGCATCGTCAAGCCGCCCTTCTTCATCCAGTCGGTGTTCGGGATCCTTGGCGGCATCGGCCCGCACCCGGAGGACGTGCAGCACATGAAGCGCACGGCCGACCGCCTGTTCGGCGACCAGTACCAGTGGAGCGTGCTCGGCGCCGGCCGCAACCAGCTTCCCATAGCGGCGCAGGCCATCGCGCTCGGCGGCAACGTCCGCGTCGGCATGGAGGACAGTCTCTGGTCGGGCCCTGGCAAGCTCGCCACCTCGAA
Source organism: Hyphomicrobiaceae bacterium (assembly GCA_041397805.1). GTDB lineage: Bacteria > Pseudomonadota > Alphaproteobacteria > Rhizobiales > Hyphomicrobiaceae. The sequence goes on along the minus strand of JAWKWD010000014.1, from coordinate 64,844 downwards.
TGCCGAGCAGGTGAAGCTCGCGCGCCAGATGATCGAGGCACTGGGGCTCGAGGTGGCCACCCCGGACGACGCTCGCGAGATCCTGGAGCTGAAAGGCGCCGACCGCGTCGAGTTCTGAGGCCAAAGACCGCGGCGCGATGGGCGCCAGGCGCCCCGGGCTGCGCCGGGGCAGGCAAGGCCCGGGATGACATTTGGGTTGTGGGGGGCGCCATCGCTTTGCCTCTGCGTCCCAGAACTTATCCCCGGCCCCTCCGGCGTCACTTATCCTCCCGGCATCCTGTTCGCGCGGGTCGCTGTCGCGAGGCGTGCCGAGAGTGAGGGCAGGAGGCGGTATCCGGCCTCTGGAGAGGTGAGCGCCACTACGCAAGCCGGGCGTCGCGTGGAGATGAGCCGGGGAACCACCCAGGGCGCGCTTCCGCAACGCGAAAATGCCGTCGGAGGGCGCCGCGAGGCTGCCTTACATAATCATAGCGGTGGCCGGACGGCGTCCTCCCCCCGTGCTCTTTGACATCGACCGGCGCGCTCGACGCGCGGCCGGTCGCAGAGGCGTGGCTGAGGCGGCGGCGTCAGGCTGAGGCGGGACACCGCGCAACGTCGACTGGCTAACAGATTCGGCCCGGCTTCAACCGATCTTCAGGAGCAGTCCGCCATCGACGGGCAGCAACACGCCCGTCACGTAGCGCGCCTCGTCGGAGGCCAGGAACACCGCCGCGTTGGCCACGTCGAAGGCGTTCCCCGCCTCGGCCACCGCGAGCGGCACCTGGGATGCCCGCTCCTGCCGGACCTGGTCCCGAGAGACGTTGCGCTCGCGCGCACGGCGCTCGATCGCCATCGGCGTGTTCATGAGACCCGGCAGGATCGCATTGCAGCGAATCCCGTGCGGCGCGTTCTCGATGGCCACATGCTGGGTGAGCGAGTTCACGCTCGTCTTCGACACGCGATAGGTGAGCGCCGGCCCTGCCGCGATCGACGAGGTCGAGGAAATGTTGACGATCGCGCCCAACTTTTGCCGCCGCATCACCGGCAGAACGTGCTTGATCGTGAGGAACATGCCGCGGATGTTCATCGCCATCAGCTCGTCCCACATCTCGGCTTCGAGCTCCACGGTGCCCTTGTCGCCGCGCGCCCGCCCGACGTTGTTGTGCAGGATGTCGATGCGCCCGTGACGTTGGACGCAAGCGTCTGCGATGGCTTTGCAGTCGGCTTCCCGCGTGATGTCGGCCCTCAGCGCCGAGGCCTTGCCGCCCTTCTCGGTGATCATGGCGACGGTCGCCTCGGCGAGCGTCTGGTCGCTGTCGACAACGAGCACGGTGGCGCCTTCCTCCGCGAACCGGAGGCACGTCGCGCGTCCGTTGCCCATCGTCTCGCCCGGCTGCTGCCCGCCGCCGACCACGATCGCGATCTTGTCTTTCAAGCGCATGGTGCTTGCCCTTTCCGGTGCCGATTGGAATGCTGCAACCATCGTGGTGCGGCATCGGCCGCGTTGTCCAATGGAACGGCTCCCATGACCGATCTTTTTCCGAACGGCTGGCGCACGGCGACGCCGCGCTATCCAGATCCCGCCATCCAGGCCTTCGATCCGCGCTTCGACAAATACTGGATCAAGCTATCGGCGGTCGAGCGCATCGCAACCGGCTGCCGTTGGGCCGAAGGCCCGGTGTGGTTCGGCGACGGCCGCTTCCTGCTGTGGAGCGACATCCCGAACAACCGCATCATGAAATGGGAGGAGGAGACGGGCGCCGTCTCCATTTACCGGAAGCCGTCGAACTGGGCGAACGGCAACACGCGCGACCGCCAGGGCAGGCTCGTCACCTGCGAGCACGGCCGCCGCGTCACGCGCACTGAATACGACGGCTCCGTCACCGTCCTCATGGACCGCTACGAGGGCAAGCGGCTCAACTCGCCGAACGACGTCGTGGTGAAATCGGATGGCTCGGTCTGGTTCACCGACCCGCCGTTCGGACTGCTCGGCAACTACGAGGGCGAGAAGGCCGAGCCCGAGCTGCCGCAGGGCGTCTACCGTCTCGATCCCGAAACGGGCGAGGCCTCCATGCTGACCGACGCAGTTCCCGGCCCCAACGGCTTGTGCTTCTCGGCCGACGAGAAGACCCTCTACATCGTCGAATCCCGCGCCGCCCCCAATCGCCTGATCTCCGCCTGGGACGTACTCGATGGCGGCCGCCGCATAGCCAACCGTCGCGTGCACATCGACGCAGGCCCCGGCACGCCTGACGGCATGCGCTGCGACGAGGACGGCAACCTCTGGTGCGGCTGGGGCATGGGCGATCCGGCGCTCGACGGGGTGCGCGTCTTCGCCCCGGACGGCAAGGCGATCGGCCACATCCACCTGCCCGAGAGGTGCGCGAACCTGTGCTTCGGCGGCTTGAAGCGGAACCGTCTGTTCATGGCGGCCTCGACGTCGGTTTATGCGCTCTACGTGCAGGTCCAGGGCGTCTCCGGCGGTTAGATGCCGTAACGAAGTGTGATCGCGAGAGAGGCGTTCAGATCATGTCATCTGGTTGTCGTTCCGAATGTCACCGGTCTACAGTCCCGGCCATTCTCGCGGTCTGTTTTGGATCCCTCCATTTTATCGTGCTGGCCTCCGAAGCCTCGGAGACATAGGCTCGGTAATGTTCAATCACGTCGAAGAGGAAACGCGTGTCCAACATTCCGCAATTCCTGGTGCATAGCCCCAAGGACAACGTCGGCGTCGTCGTCGTCGAGGATCTGAAAGCCGGCACAGACATGCTGGGCGTCATCACCGAGAACGACACCACGATCCGCGTCACCGCAAAGCAGGACATCCCCATCGGCCACAAGGTGGCTCTGACGGACCTCAAGGAGGGCGACACCGTCATCAAGTACGGTCAGGATGTCGGCCGCATGATCGGCAACGCCAAGCAGGGCGAGCACGTGCACGTCCACAACCATAAGACCAAGCGGTGGTGAGACGGAGCACGACAATGGCAAAGCCAGCAGCGAAGAAAGCCGCGAAGCCCGCCGCCAGCGCGGGCGGCAACCTCAAGTTCTGGGGATGGCGCCGCGAGAACGGGCGCGTCGGCGTCCGCAACCACGTCGTCATTCTGCCGCTCGACGACCTGTCGAACGCGGCATGCGAGGCGGTCGCGAACAACGTCAAGGGCACGCTCGCCATCCCGCACGCCTACGGGCGCCTGCAGTTCGGCGCCGACCTCGACCTCCACTTCCGCACGCTCATCGGCACGGGCTCCAATCCGAACGTCGCCGCTGTCATCGTGATCGGCATCGAGGATGGCTGGACCGACCGCGTCGTCCAGGGCATCGCCAAGACCGGCAAGCCCGTCGTCGGTTTCGGCATCGAGGGCCACGGCGACATCGCCATCATCGCCAAGGCCTCCTACAAGGCCAAGGAGTTCGTGCAGTGGGCCTCCGAGCTCCAGCGCGAGGAATGCGATATCTCCGAGCTCTGGGTCTCGACCAAGTGCGGAGAATCGGACACCACGACAGGCCTCGGCTCGTGCCCGACCGTCGGCAATATGTACGACAAGCTGATCCCGCAGGGCGTCACAGGCGTCTTCGGCGAGACGAGCGAGATCACCGGCGGCGAGCACATCGCTCGCGAGCGCGCGATCAGCAAGGAGATCGGCGACAAGTGGTACAAGGTCTGGAAGGCCTATCAGGAGGACGTGATCGAGGCCAACAAGGTCGACGATCTCTCTGAAAGCCAGCCGACCAAGGGCAACATCGCAGGCGGCCTTTCCTCGATTGAGGAGAAAGCGATGGGCAATCTCGAGAAGATCGGCCGCACCTGCCGCTACATCGACGTGCTGGAGCCGGCCGAGGCGCCGGCCAAAGGCAACGGCCTCTACTACATGGACACCTCCTCGGCGGCCGCCGAGTGCGTGACCCTGATGGCGGCCGGCGGCTGGGTGGTGCACACCTTCCCCACCGGCCAAGGCAACATCATCGGCAATCCGATCGTGCCCGTCATCAAGATTTCGGCAAACCCGAAGACACTGCGCACGATGGGAGAGCACATCGACGTCGACGTGACCGGCATCCTGCGTCGTGAGCAGACCCTCGACATGGCGGGCGATGCGCTGATCGACATGATCATCCGTACCGCCAACGGGCGACTGACGGCGGCCGAGGCCCTCGGCCATCGCGAGTTCGTGTTGACGAAGCTTTATCGCAGCGCGTGAGGCCTGCCTCGTTGCGCGCGAAGAACCGGAGCCGGCCGACCCAACTTCGGGGGACGAGGGAGTGGGCGGCTGGCTCCGGTTCTGTTTTGGTTGCGCCTTCGTATGCCCACATGGCACCCGGCACGTTCTTGGCGCCTTCGGATGCCGAATTGTAGCTTGGGTCAGCGCGGCCCCGGCGCGTCGGCGGTGCAGGGGCGGCGATCCGCGCGTAGCACCATCGGGCGCCGGACCCAAACCGTTGGGTTACGCGTAGGTGCGGCGCATGCGCGATGCCGGCACGGCTCGGCCATGCTAACCTAGACTATGGACTGCGGATTCCATGGGGCCTCACCGCCCGCAGGTTTCACGCACCCGATGCTATACTGCGTCCGCGATCTCCGCGCGCGGGACGCTATGCTGCGCTCGCGATCTCCACGGCCCGGTTGCCGTGTGGGCAACTGGAGGGCCAATGAACGTGAAAATCACCCGCATCCGCGACGCCGTGGCGCCGATCCCGAGCCCGATGCGCAACGCCGCCATCTCGTTCGACAAGATGACCATCTCGGTGGTCGCGGTCGAGACCGACGTGGTGCGCGAGGGCAAGCCGGTCGTCGGCTACGGCTTCTGCTCGAACGGCCGCTATGCGCAGTCTGGCATCATTCGCGAGCGCCTTGCCCCCCGCATCCTCGAGGCCGACCCGAAATCACTGCGCGACGAGGCCTCCGAAAACCTGGACCCCTTCGCCGTCTCGAAGGCGATGCTCTCGAACGAGAAGCCGGGCGGGCACGGCGACCGTGCGGTGGCGGCCGGCGCCATCGACATGGCCGTCTGGGATGCCGTCGCGAAGATTGCCGGAAAGCCGCTCTGGAAGCTCCTGTCCGAGCGCTTCAACGGCGGCAAGGCGGATGAGACGGTGCTCGTCTACTCGGGCGGCGGCTACTACTACCCTGGCAAGGAGAAGCAGGGGCTGCAGGACGAGATGAAGGCCTGCCGCGATGCGGGCTACCGGCTGCTCAAGATGAAAATCGGTGGCGCGCCGCTGGCCGAGGATTTGAAGCGCATCGAATGGGCGCTCGAGATTGCAGGCTCGGGCGACAATCTCGCGGTCGATGCCAACGGCCGCCTGTCGCTTGCGGATGCGCTGGCCTACGCCAAGGCCATGGAGCCTTATGGCCTCTGCTGGTTCGAGGAGCCCGTCGATCCGCTCGATTATTTGGCGCATCAGGTCATCGCCGAGGAGAGCGCCATTCCGCTCGCCACCGGCGAGAACCTTTTCTCGCTTCAGGATTTCAAGAATCTTCTCCGCCACGGTGGCTTGAGGCCGCACAAGGATTGGCTGCAGCCGGATCCCTCGCTCGACTATGGCCTGACCGAGACGCTGCGCATTCTCGACATGAGCGAGGCGATGGGCTGGGCGCGCCGCCGCACGGTGCCGCACGGCGGCCACCAGCTCGGTCTCAACATGGCGGCCGGCCTGCAACTCGGCGGGACGGAAAGCTATCCGGGTGTGTTCCAGCCCTACGGCGGCTTTGCCGACGACATCGCCATCGTCGACGGCTATACGCGGCCGCACGATACGCCGGGCATCGGCATGGAGAGGCGCGCAAGGATGTTTGCGGCGATCCGCGACCGGCTCGAAATCTGAAGAGGCGCGCGAAGAAGGGCCGGGCCGTCGGAAACAGGCATCTCGCGCCCTGGCGCGGCCTGTCCCGAGGCAGCAGCACGTTTCGACGCCTGTCCAGTCGCACGCGCGAGGTTGGCGATCTGTATAGGCGCGGCCACGTTCTCGCAAAGTGCGGTGCTCTATATTGCGAGCTTCCCGGCCCAGACCGCCGGGAGGCAGACAAAACACCAAACAATGGAGATGAGCCATGAAAGCCCTGATAGCGGCGACATTGGTCGCTCTGAGCCTCATGACGACAGCGGCTGCGGCCGTACCGTATTCGAACACCTACCAGGACTATCCGACCTGGGCACAGCATGCCTTCAACCCGGATGACGGCCATTGACCGCCGACCTGAGAGGCGTGCGTTAGGCCGCTTTCGCCCGCCGATGCGTCCCCGTGTCGGCGGGCGATCTCTATCGTGGCATCGCCAGCGTTGTCGCCGGTCTCCGCAACAGCTTGCGCGTCAGCCCGGCTCGAGCGTCAGCGACGCTATGCCGAGGGCGAGATTGAGCCCCTGTTGCGATCCGACCGATAGCGGTTGCAGCGTGAAGCTGCGGTTCGATCCGCCGACCAGTGCGTTTGCACCGACGCCGACGCCCACGGTCGCCTCGCCCGAGAGTCCGGCATACGTGCCGGCGAGTGCTCCCGGAGCGAACGCGCTGGTCGTCGGCGCCAGGACGGCCCATGCGATCGCACCGTTGGACGTTGCGCCGACATCGAGGCCGAACTTGTTCACGCGGCCGAAATAGGGCTCCGTCCGTCCGGGGCCTTCGAAAATGCAATCGAGCTGCTTCGAGGACCCGATCACGAAGCCCGCCCCACCCGACACCTTGCAGTTGAGCACGCCGATCTTGACCCCCGGCTGCGCGTCGACCGCCCCGGAATCCGCGACCGCGGCGGCTGCCAGAAGGGCGAACATGGTCGTTGCCCTCGTGAGAATGGACATCGCTTCCTCTCCCCTGCTGCAAAGACCGTAGCACTTTACCATATCCCGTCTGCGCCGAGTGAGACGCGCCCGAAATGCGGTGCGGAGATCTCTGCGTCGCGGTAAAACATTGAAAATATGTCGCAACTTATCCCCGTCGAGGGTGGAGATCACTGGCCTCAGGGAGTGGAACCCATGTCTTGGTTGCCGAGCCTCCGATCCGCGCCCGGGCTCGTCTCCCGTTGCGGCGCGCGCGCGCTCCCGAGCGTCCTGGCCGCCTGTCTGGTCCTCTGGGTCATGGGCCTTGCCGCCGCGCGCGCGCAGCCCTGCACCGCCGACAGTCAGTGCCGTGATTTCGGTCAGACCCGCACCTACTGCTCCGGCAACACGCTCGTCGTGAAGCAGAGCCGCTGCATCGGCCGCTGCCAGTCCGTCGAGGTCTCGCGCATCCCATGCCCCGGACCTTGCGTGGCGGACAGGTGCGTCGGGGGCTCTCTCGGCTCGTCGCCGGCAGGCCCTCCGCGCGGGGGCGGATTCGTTGCAGGGGTCTGCGCGACGATCTGCACCTGCAAGGACAAGAAGCTCACCTACGGCGTCGGCTACGCGGCCAAGGCCGAGCAGTGCGGTCGCCGCACCGTGGATTGCGTCTACGGCTGCACCTGCGATCCCGAGCCGCGCTGCCTGAAGCGTGGCGAGAGCTGACGGAGTTGCTAGTGTGGCGGTTCTGAAGTTCGTTCGGATGTGCCGCTTGATGAGGCGAGCTTCGCGGTCGGGATACTGGCTGCGGCCGTCGCAGGCGTCGCCCGTTCGTTGAACGAGGGGCAGGCGAGCGCGTGCGGTTCTACTTTCCCGATGTCGAGGAGATGCCGGTTCCCCCCGGCCACCGCTTTCCGGCGGTCAAGTATCGGCTGTTGCGCGAGGTGATAGAGCGCGAAGCGATCCTGCCGCGTGAGAGCCTGACGCCATCGCCGACCGCATCGGTCGAGGACCTGGAGCGTGCGCATTCGCGCGAGTACGTGGTCGCAGTGCTGGACGGGACGGTCTCTCCCGACATCATGCGCCGCATCGGCTTGCCCTGGAGCCCCGCCCTTGCGCGACGTTCCCGCGCGACCGTCGGCGGGTCACTCGCCGCGGCGCGCGAGGCGCTTCGCCATGGCCTCTCCGGTCAGCTTGCCGGTGGCACGCACCATGCCCATCGCGAGTTCGGCTCGGGCTTCTGCGTCTTCAATGACCTGGCCGTCGCCGCCTTGACGTTGCTTGACGAAGGCGTTGTGCACCGCATTGCGATCCTCGACGTCGACGTTCATCAGGGTGACGGCAATGCGGCCATCCTCGCCGGTCGCGACGGCATGTTCCTCGCTGGCATCCAGGGCGAGCGGAACTTCCCGTTTCGTCGCGTTCCGGGCGACATCGACGTCGAGCTTCCCGACGGCACCGAGGACCGCGCCTACCTGGACGCGCTCGCCGATTTGCTCCCGGCGATCGAGGCGCACCGGCCCGATCTCGTGCTCTATCTGGCGGGCGTCGATCCCTTGCGGCAGGACAAGCTCGGCCGCCTGTCGCTCACCCACGATGGTCTCGCCGAGCGCGATTCGATGGTGTTCGAGATGTGCCGTCGCCGCGGGTTTCCGGTCTCCATCGCCATCGGCGGTGGCTATGCCGTGCCGATCGAGGAGAGCGTCGCCGCCTACGCCAATACCTTTCGGGTGGCCCGCCAGGTGTTCGGCGTTTGAGGACTCGCTCCTCGGGTGCGTTCCGGTTGTCGTCCGCCCCGGCGGGGCGGTCCGCCTCACTGCTGCGGTTGAGCCCGCGTCGTGCCCGACGGCGGCTGCCCGCCCCGCGAAGCCTGCGTCGCACCGGCACCCGGCAGCGACCACAGCATGTTCACGCCCTGCTCGCCGCCCATGAACGTGGTCGGGAAAGTACCACCCCACTTCTCGATCTTCTTGTACTCGACCACCAGCGGATTGGCCGCGAGCGCCTGGCCGAGAATGCGCACCGCCTCGGCTTGCGCTTCTCCCTGCACCTTTATCTCGTAGGCCCGGCCGTCGGCGCGCGCCTTGTCGGCGTCGCGTTGGGCCATGGCCGTCTGCGTGACCTGCGTCGTGGTGAGCTTCTGCCTCTCGAGCACGAAGCGCTCGGTCTCGGCCTGTTCGCGTGCCACCTGCTTGTCGCGGATGGCCTTGGTGTATTCCGGCGGGAAACCGATGTTCACGACCGAGAAGCCGGTGATCTGCACGTCGTCCGGCATCCGCGCCGCGAACGCCTGTTGCGACCGGTCCCGGTATTCGGTGCGCTTCCGAAGCAGGTCGTTCACCGTGTAGCCGCTGGTCACGCCCTTCACCGCGTCGTTGAGCCGGGGCTGGATGATGCGCTGCTCGAACTGCGCGAGCGAGCCGAACTGGATGTACAGGTCCTTCACGTTGTTGCGCTTCACGAGCCAGTTCACCGTCACTTCGATCGGCAGCTCCAGCGGATCCTGCGAGGCCGCCGACAGGGTCTTGGAGAAGGCGCGCTCGCGCACCTCCATCTCCTCGACGGTATCCGCATAAGGTATTTTCACATGCAACCCGGGATCGACCACGTCGATCACGTTGCCGAACCGCTTCACGATGCCGACGTGGCCGGCGTCGATCCGGTAGATTCCCATCCATAGGATCGACAGCACGACGAGCGCGATGACCGCCAGCGCACCGGCGCCGATGCCGAGCACGGGCAGCTTCGGCGTCGGCAGTTTCGGTGGGGTTCCTGTCGTTCTCATCGGGCCGTCTCCGCGTTCGTCAGCGACATGGAGAGTGTCTCTGCAACCGGGCTTGGTCCGCCGGTCGTAGTCATAAGCTAGTTTATCGCCGCTATATTACCCATTGATTTATTTTGAACTATCTTGCCGTGGATGACCTCATCCCGGCCCGGCCGTCGCCGCTCCCACCGCTGACGCCCGGTCGTTCGTCCCTTTCCGGCCGGTCAGCGCCGCTCGTCCGGACCGCGCCCACGCCCCCTCTCGAGGGGGCGTTCGTCGAGCCGCTCGAACTCCCCCTCGATCACCGGCCCCTCGTTGTCCGTGTCGGACGGTCTGTCCCTAGGAGGGCGATGGCCGGCTCTTCCGTCGTGCCTCTCCTCGTATCTCTCCTGCTCCGTCGTCACGCTGCCCAGGATGACCGCGTTGCGGAGCGCGTAGCGGGCGATCGCGTGGCGAACGGGCGGGATCAGCAAGGCCAGCCCGACCGCATCGGCGATCAGCCCCGGCGTGATCAGCAGGAATGCCGCGACCACCACCATCGCGCTGTCGAGCATGGCCCCGACCGGAGGCTCGCCCCGCGCCAGCGCCTCACGCACCTTCAGGGCCGACGAAAACCCGACGCGCGTCAGAATGGCGCTTCCGAGTACGAAGGTTGCGACCACGAGTCCGAGCACCGGCCAGAACCCGAATTCTTGGCCCGCCTTGATCAGAACGGCGATTTCGATCAGCGGCAGGGCGATGAGAATGATGAGGCCGATCATCGTGTTGCCCTCAGCATATGGTTACCTGCCCTCGAAAGGTCGGAGCCTTGGCGTTCACTCGCCCGGCTTGGCTTCACCGCGCTGATCGCCTAGATTTGGGTTCTCTGGCCAGGTCGTCGAACTTAGGGTATCGACCACGCGGGCGCTTTCGCTGGTCGCAGCATCGACGAGGTGTCGCGCACATCTGGAGCATCCCGACGACGCTCAATATATCTGCAACGGCGACCATCAGTGGCCTCGCGTCCCTTTGCTGGAAAGCACCATAGAGCATGGACGGCAAAATCGACATCTTCACGCTGCTCTTCCTCGTGCTGGCAGTGATCATCGTGCTTCGTTTGCGCAGCGTCCTCGGACGCAAGAGCAGCGAGGACGACGCCCGCATCGAAAGGTACAAGGCCGAGCAGCGGGCCCGGGCGGCTGCTGCCCAGGGGCAGGACAAGGTCGTAACGTTGCCCCGGCGCGACCGGCCCGATGCGGCGCCTGACAAGCAGGGTGGCGTGGCCGCCACGGCCGAGATCGAGGAGAAGGTGCGCACCATGGCTTCGGGCAACGAGCCGCTGGCCGACGGGATGATCGCGATCGCGCGCGCCGACCGCAATTTCGATCCCGAGCATTTCCTGGTTGGTGCCCGGCAGGCCTACGAGATGATCGTGACGGCGTTCGCCGAGGGCAACCGCAAGACCTTGCGCAATCTGCTCAGCAAGGACGTGTTTGACGGCTTTTCCACCGCGCTGAGCGAGCGCGATAGCCGCGGCGAGCAGATCGACCAGAGCTTCGTTGGCATCAACAAGGCCGACATCGTCGAAGCTGAGCTGAAGGGCAATACCGCACACCTCACGGTGCGCTTCGCAAGCGAGCTCATCTCCGCCACTCGCGACCGCAGCGGCACCGTCCTGGCGGGTGACCCGAAGCGCATCAAGGAGGTCATCGACATCTGGACCTTCGCACGCGAGGTCACCTCGCGCGATCCGAACTGGAAGCTCGTCGCCACGCAGGCACCTGGCTGAGCAGCCCCGATAGGACACCTGTCCGCAGGCGTGGGGCGCTGCGGATCGGTGAGGAGCAACAGGCAATGCCAGGGGGGCGGTCTTGGGGGATGGCTGGGAAGCTCGCCTGCGTTGCGGATGTCGCGCGGTTTTGGCGGGCAGCGGACTGCTCTTGCTCCTATCTCTCCTGCTGGCACCGGGGGCGGCCGCTCGTGACGCGGCCACGCTCGGCGGCTGGACGGTGAGCACGGTCCCTGCGACGACAGGGTCTCTTGAGGTGCCGCCACGCTCCGGCTCACCGCGTGTTCCTTCGCGCACCATGGAGAAATCGGACGTGAGCGGGAACGTCGAAAAACCGCAAAAGCGCCGAGCGGCCGCGAAGGCTGTCCGCGGCAAGGCGGCGCCCGTCGCCTTCAGCCCGATCTCCTTCGATGAGGTGCCTGGATGGGCCGAGGACGACCACCTTGCCGCCCTCAAGGCATTTCAGTCCTCCTGCCCGGCGGTTGTTGCGGGAAAAGCGGGCAAGGCAACGGGCGCGGACGCCGCAGCCCTCGTCCAGGCCTGCAAGGCCGCATTGTCGCTTCCGCCCCGGCTCACCCGCCGCGATGCCCGTGTCTTCTTCGAAGCGCATTTTCAGCCGCAACGCGCGACCCATGATGCCGGCGAAGGGCTGATGACCGGCTATTACGAGCCCGTGATCGAGGGCTCCCGCACGCGGCAGGGAAAATTCCAGACACCGCTCTTCAAGCGCCCGGCAGATCTGGTCACCGTCGTGCCTGAAACGCGGGCCGCCGCGCCGGGCGGCCTGAGCCACGCACGCCGCACCGCGGCCGGGTTCGCGCCCTTTGCCACACGCGCCGAGATCGATGCCGGCGCGCTAGCCGGCCGCAACCTCGAGCTTCTCTATCTCCCGACTCCGGTCGACGTTTATTTCCTGCAGATCCAGGGCGCAGGCCGCATCCGCCTGACCGACGGGAGTGTCGTCCGCGTCCAGTACGACGGCAAGAACGGCCACCCCTACACGTCCATCGGCCGCTATCTGATCGACAAGGGGCTGCTGGCTGCCGACAAGATGTCGATGGGAGCGCTCGGCCGCTGGCTCAAGGCCGACGTCGCCCGTGCCAGGGAGGTTATGAACAAGAATGCCTCCTACGTCTTCTTCCGCGAGATGCCCGCTGACGCCCGCGGTCCACACGGGGCCATTGATGTTCCCCTGATCGCCGGCCGCTCGCTCGCCGTCGATCCGTCCTTTCATCGCCTCGGCGCGCCGGTCTACGTCAGCGCTCCCACGTTGACGCCGAAGGGGCACGCGCGCCCCTTCAACCGCCTGATGATCGCCCACGATGTCGGCGGTGCCATTCGCGGCCCCGAACGCGCCGACATCTACTTCGGCACGGGCGAGAAGGCCGAAAGCCAGGCCGGCGTCGTCCGGCATCCGGGCCACCTCTTCGCCCTCGCTCCGATCGCAACCGCCGCCAAGCCCGCTGCCCGGGCTTCGGCACCTCCTGTGCGATGAGCGCCTCCAACTCAGGCAAGCCGCCGAGGCGGGGCCTCCGGCCTGCGCTCACACCTGAGGATCGTTCGCTCTGGGAGCATGTTGCCGCCTCCGTCGAGAAGCGTCGTTCCGGCAAGCCGCGCGTGCCGGACGTCGAGCTTCCCGTCGCCACCGCAAAGCCAGCTTCGTCCGGCGCCGGCGCGCGCCAGGCCCCGAGAGACACCGTCCGCCAGAGCCCGCCAGGGGCCAAGGACGCGTCCGCACCACGCCAGCGTCATGGCACTTCGGTGGCGCCGCCCTCGGCTCCAGCCAGGCCGCCCGCATCTGCGTCCCCTCCGCCCATCCCAGGCGTCGATCGCCGCAACGCCCGCCGCATCGCCTCGGGTGCCATCGAGATCGAGGCCCGTCTCGATCTGCACGGCCTCACTCAGACGGCCGCCCACAGACGCCTCGTCGGGTTTCTGCAGGGCGCCGCCGCCAAGGGCGTGCGCACCGTGCTGGTCATCACCGGCAAGGGCTCTCCTCGAGCGAAGCCGGCCATGGGAGGCGCTTGGGGCGGCGACGAGGATCCCGGCGTGCTGAGACGCAGCGTCCCCCGCTGGCTCGCCGAGGCCCCGCTGCGGGCCATCGTCATCGCCTGCCAGCCGGCGGCCCCGCGGCACGGGGGCGAGGGCGCGGTCTACGTTCGTCTCCGCCGGCTTCTTGTCCGACCCGGCAGCTAGCCGCCACCCGTCAACTTCGGCCTCAGTGTCTCATGGACAGTCGTCCCCCCTTCCCCTAATGAGCCCCCATGATGCGAGGAGCCTACGATTGGATGATGCGCATGGCGGGCCACCAGCGGGCCAAGGCAGCGCTGTTTGCCGTCTCGTTCGCGGAATCGTCCTTCTTCCCGATTCCCCCGGACGTCATGCTTATTCCCATGGTCCTCGCCGATCGTGCGAAGGCTTGGTACTACGCGAGCCTGTGCACGTTCGCCTCCGTCGTCGGCGGCATCGCCGGCTACGCCATCGGCTATCTGCTGTTTGAGTACGTCGGCCAGCCGATTCTGGCGTTCTACGGCCAGGCGGGGCGTTTCGACGAGGTTGCACGCTGGTTCAATGAGTGGGGCGCGATGATCCTCATCGCCAAGGGCTGGACGCCTTTCCCCTACAAGGTGCTCACCATCCTTGCTGGCGCCACCCACATGAGCTTCGTCTCGTTCATCGCCGCGAGCGTGGTGGCGCGGGCCATGCGGTTCTATCTCGTCGCGGGTCTGCTATACTTCTTCGGCGATCCGATCCGGGAGTTCGTCGAAAGGCGCCTCACGCTCATTACAACCGTGTTCGTGATCGCTCTCGTCGGAGGCTTCGTCGCCGTCCGCTACCTGTTCTGAGTGTGTCCCCGGGTTCCCTATGCCGAGCAACGCCCCTGAGCACCACCCCGCCTATCGCGCCGGGGGATTTGCGCTTTTCCTGGCCGTTGCTGCCATACTCACGGCCCTCGCGTTCCAGTATTTGGGCGGCCTCGAGCCGTGCCCCCTGTGCTACCAGCAACGCTACGCGTTCTATGCTGGCATCCCGGCCCTGTTCCTGGCTCTGGTCCTGGTTGCTGCCGAGTATCCTCGTGCAGCCGCGCTGCTCTTCTTTGCTGTCGCGCTCGGTTTCCTCGCCAACAGCGGCCTCGCCGTCTACCACGCTGGCGTCGAATGGAAATTTTGGCCTGGGCCGGACACTTGCGCCCAGGCCGGCGGCGCTTTGAAGCCGCTCGGCACGGGCTCCCTCGTGGAGAATCTGGCCAAAACGCGCGTTGTCCGTTGCGACGAGGCGGCCTGGCGCTTTCTCGGCCTCTCGTTTGCCGGCTGGAATGTGATCGGCTCGTTCGTCATCTTCGTTGCCGCGCTTCAGGCCGCCTTCGCTGCCTCGCACCGCATCCGCTGAATTGCAGTTATCCACAGGGATTCTCCGAGTTCGGCGAATCGCGTCGATACGCTTGAAAGCCCCGATTCTTGGCGCTTTCGGTGATCTGATGAACAAACGTCAAGCGAAATACCGGATTCAAATCTCGAATTTGTCATGCTGTCGCCACGAGGCAACGATTTATTAACCTTCATTCGCGGACGACGCAGCGACGCGCCGGACGCGAGGTCGAGGGGAGGCACCGGAACATGAGTGTTGTCAGTCGCCACCGGTTGCCCGTCGTACCGCTTCGAAAAGGTCCGGCCCCCGGAGCAGTCTTGTTCAAGCGTAGCGTTGGTAAGGCCGGCGTAGCGGCCGCGGGCGTCGAGGCGTCCAACAGTTCTTTGGCCACCCGGTGTGGCGGTGTGGTGAGTAAGGACCGGAGCGTATCGGTCCAGTGCGCGTTGCGTGTGTTGCGTGGAGTGAGTGAGCGTTCGGTTCGCGTTGCGTCTGTGTCGAGTGTGCCTGCGTTTCAGTCGGTTGCGTCAGAGTTCGCGTTCGTAGCGTCCGAGTCCCAGTCTCCTGCGTCCCAGTCTCCTGCGTCCCAGTCTCCTGCGTCCCAGTTTCCTGCGTCCGAGTTTCCTGCGTCCGAGTTTCCCGCGTACCGGGGTTCAGTAGCGTCAGCGTCCCAGTCGACTGCGTCGAGGTCGGCCCGTGGCGAGTCCCCTTCGAGCACGCTCCCTCTGGTGCTCAAGTCTCTCGCGCGGCGAGCCGCCGCCGCCAAGGTTTCGCGTCGGTGGCGACGGCTCGAGGATGCTTCGTGTGGCAGTGGTGCGAGTGCGTTCGGAGCTCGCGCGTCGAATCGTTCGAGTGGCGTTGCGTTGAGTGCGCTTCAGTCTGCATCCGCGTCGCGTTCTGCGTCCCTGGAAGCTGCGTCGGTTCGCGTTCGTCCCGAGTTCCCCGTCTCGCGTTTCGTGGCGTTGCCTGCCGTGGAGTGTGTTCCCCCGGCTCGGTCTGATGTCCCTGCGTTGTTCGTGCGTGAGAGTTCTCGTGCCCCGTTCACTCACTGATGGACCCGAAGCCGTGATGTCCAACGTCGTCCCTTTCCCCCGAGAGACAACGGGAGCGTCACCTGCCCCGGGCTGGCGGTCCGTCGGTGATGCGGTCGGAAGTGTGTTGAGTGCCCTCGCAGACCGAGGTGCTGTTGCGTCGTGTGCGTACCCGATCCTCCGCGAGGAGGGCGGCGAGTGGAGGGCGAGCGTCCCGTTCGCCGCGCTGGCAGAATAGCGGAGTGGCCTCCCCCGCCACTTCCAGGAACCGGCAAGCGCTTTGAGTTGGAGCACCGGAAGGTCGCTCGCATAGCAGCTCATAGCACGGTCCCGCGTAGAGCTGTCGCTGGCTCGAAGCGCTTGCCGCCCATCCTCTGCAGCGTCGTCCTGTAATCCGTCGAACAAGAGAGGCAATCCCCATGGTCATCCAATTCGAACCCGCCTCGATCCGTCAGAGCGATGACGAGTCTCCCGCCCACGTGAACCCGATCCTCTGGCAGCAGTCGCTCGGCCTCGCGCGACAGATTTCGGCCCGCGTGTTCCGCGACGGCGGTCGCCCCGTTGACGCTCTTGTGGCCGTCGGCCTTGCGCCCCCTGCCGACGGAATGACCTGGGACAAGGTGGTGGACGCAATTGCCGCCGAGCTGTCGCGCAATCGCGGCAGCATTCGCCGCCAGGCGGCCGCCTGAGCACGTCGCGATCGCATCGGTTTTCCCGCTTGGCGCTCTCCAGCCACGGCGAAAGAACGAGCAATTTGATTTGCGAGCGATAGATGTCCCGCCGGTTCGCGAGCCGCGAACCGGCATTTTCTTTGCGCTCTCGCTTCTCGCTCGTTCCTTGTTCGCCGCGATGGCCAGGAACACAGGGGAGGGCCTTGGGCGTCGCCGTCGGGCAATCAGAAAAACACCGCCCCCGACCCGCCGTCGCGCCTGGCGCCTTGCGGGTCGGAGGGCGGTGCCCCCTGTCCTGTCTTGCCGTCCCGCCCTGGCGTATCGCTTTCCTGCGCTGCCATCGGGACTGCCTTGATCCTCCCCCTTGGCGAGTCGGGCAGCGGCTCGTTCAGCCCTGCTTGTTCGTCGCCGCCGTCTGGCCCGCGGGGCAGCGGTGGAATGCGCTTGCCAGCGCCGCGTCCCGGTTTGCGAATTCTCCGAGCGCTATGCCGCCAAGCGCGTGCGAGCGGATGAACGCCTCGGTCAAACCCTGCTCGCGGCCGTCCAGAACCTGCAGCGCAGTGAAATGAATCTCATCGCCCACACGGCGGCGAATCAGCACGTTCTTCGTGCCGCCGTAGCTCGCGGTGAAGACCTTGCAAGGAAGTGAAGGTCGGCTGGCCCGTGCCGGCGCTGCCGTCAGCCGCTCTCCCTGCGGGCCGTGCGGGAGGGAGCCGGTTCCGGTGCCGGAAGCACTCGCCACGGCGGTTGCCGGTGCGCGCCTGGGCACCTGAGCCGTCACTTCGTTCGGTGCGGTGGGCGTTTCCGGTTCAGGCTCCACCTGCCTGCCAGTGCAGAACCGCTTGCGATAGAGCTCGGCGATGCTGGCGATAGTTCGGCCGTAGCGACGGTCCACGGCCCACCGACCGGCGAGGTCTTGGAACGTGACCGCCCTGCGCAGGCGCCGCGAGGCGGATATGATGTCGGACTGTTTCTCGCGCGTGCGGCGCGCAACCGGCTTTTCCACCCATTCGCCCGAATAGGCGATGAGATGCTGCATCTGGGCGAGCACGCCGGTCGAGACGTCTGGAAAGCTGTCGCCGGGGACTCCGCCACCGGTCGTCCCGATGCCGGCGAAATTGTTTTGCGACGGGCTCACGTCCCCGCGCCGCGTCTCCGTGCGAAACAGCAGGTAGTTGGTCTCGACGATCATCTGGAAGAAGGCGTAGTCCCAGCGTACGGCCAGCCGCTCGCCGTGTGCCTTGTAGTACGTGGCAATGTTGCGGAACTTGGCCTGCATGCCGGGATTGCGGTCGGCGAGAAAGCGCATCATCCGCGCGGGCGTGACGCACGAAGGCACGCGGTTCCGGCTGCTGGTGCGGATCTCCGGCAGCGATCCCGCCTCGGTGGTAGTCGCACCACCGACGGCCGCAAGCAGCATGGCGACTGCGGCCACCCCGACCCCGGCTGGCGTCCTCTTCAGGAGTCGGCACGGCATCATGGGCCCTTACTCCAACTCGTCGGCCGCTTGCCGCGCCCGAAAACCAAAGATGTCGCCCCGCACGTCAGTGGGCGCCGCGATCGAGGACGATCAACCCTCGGGGCAGAGCTCGAATGCCTTGTCGAGCGCCTGCGTCTGGCTCGCGAACTCGGCTTCGACCGTCCCGCCTTTCGCGTAGGCTGCGATATAGGCTTCTGCCTCGCGCTTCTCCGCGCCCTCGTTGACGTCGAGAACCGTGAAATCCGTACCTTTTTCGGAATTGACGCGGATGATCAGTGCCTTCTGGCCGCCGTAGCTCGCTGTCCAGACGCGGCACTTGCCGCCGGCTTTGGGCGCGGCCGCGCTCCTGTCGGCTTGGGGCGAACGCGGTGACGTGGTGCCGATCGTGCCCGCCGCGGACGCCATGGTCAGCGGCGCCGACTTTGTCGGCGGCTTCGCCGTCACGTTGGCGGTGGTGTCGGCCGCCGCTGCTCCTGCGCGTGGCGCCGGATCTGAGGCCGGCGCATTGAGGATGCTGTACGATGGCGACGGCATCGAAGGCCGGCCCATAGTCGCTGCTCCGACGCCGAGGCCACTGCGACGATTGTCGCCGGCATCCTTGCCTTCTTCGATCGCGCGGCGCGCGAGTTCGGCACCCGAGATCCGGTCCTGAGCCTGCTCCTTGACGGGTGCGGCTTGCGCCACGGCTGCCGCAGGCTTCTGCCCGCGCGCCTCGGCCACCCACTCCGGATGCGGATCCGGACGATTGCAGAACCCTTCCTCGAAGCGGCTCGCTATGGCCTGCAGGCCCGAAACGTAGTCCGAGCCCGGAGCCCACTTGTGTGCGAGGTGACGGAACGTCACCGAGCCCCGCGCTCGCCGTTGCATCGACTTGAGGATTCCCCATTCCTGCACCTTGCGGGTGCGCTCCGCGACGGGGTTCTCGACCGTCTCGCCGGCATAGATCAGCACGTGCTGCAGGTGCGCGAGGACACCGGTCGCCACATCGGGAAAGCTTTCGCCCGAAGCCCCGTTTCCAGTTGCGCCGAGGCCGGCGAAATTGTTCTGGCGGGGGCTGACGTCGCCGCGCCGTCCGCGGTCGCCCCGGAAAGACAGGTTCCCGGTCTCGAGCATCATCTGGTAGAAGGTGTAGTCCCACCGGAGCCCGAGGCGCTCGCCCTGCCGCATGTATTCGACCGCAATTCTGTCGAAGCGCGGGTCGAGCCGCTCGTTTCGTGATTTCACGAAGGCCATCAAGCGGCCGGGGGTCACGCAGGCGTCGACCTGATTGCCGGGAGACGTCTTGATGGCCGGCACGTCGGCCATCGCCTGGGTGGCGGGCAAAAGCAGAAAGGCGGCGGCTAGGCTCGAGGCCAGAATACGCGTCATGAACAAACCCCCGACTGGCTGCGCGCGTCTTTGTCCGAAAGATGGGCTGCGTAGCAACTCATGGTTGATTAGGCGCCTATCCTTAACAGTCCGTTAATCCCCGGCCTTCGAATCTTAGGATCGCGCAGATTTTGGGCGTGAGTGGGTGCCCTTTCTGGCCTGATTGAGGATGTTCAGTGGTCGCTTTGTGGCGGCGGCGCGGCGCACCTGTGGTGCGTCCATAGAAGAGCCTTCTGGCCCCGCTCGCCTGCCGCGCTCAGCGCTCGGCCCGCCGACGCTCGATCGCGATGCCGACCGCCGAGCACCCTGAGACGATGTCCGGCTTCTCGATCGTCACGCGTGCCGTCTCGACGCGAGGGTCGGCGAGGCAGGCCTCTGCGATGCGCTCGGCCAGCGTCTCGATCAAATTGAAGTGACGTTGGTCCACGATCTCGCGTGCGGCAGTGATCACCGAGCCATAGTCGAGCACATCCTCGAGGCGGTCGGACGCGCCGTCGTAGTCGTCGTCGACATCGAGATCGATCGAGACGTGGATTCGCTGCTCGTACCGGTGCTCCACCTCGAACACGCCGACGCTGGCCATCAGCTCCAACCGACTTACGAACACGCGTCGAGGTCTGCGGCTGGTCACTTGGGCTCGCCCTTCAGGCTTGGCGGTAGGACTTCAGGTCTTGGTGAGCGGCCGACGGCCGAACGAAACCACCCGGCGGCTCGTCATCTGGATCGCCAGGCCAGGTGCTGGCCTGCATCGATTGCGATCATCTGGCCGGTGAGCGATGGGGCGTCAAGAATGAAGCGCACCGCGTCTGCGATTTCGGCGGGTGCCGAGGCCCGGCCGAGCAGCGTCGAACGTGCTTCGGCGGCGAAGGCCGCGTCGTCCTGGTAGACGCTCGGCAGCACAGGCCCGGGGCCGACCCCGTTGACCCGGATGCGCGGCGCCAGTGCCTGCGCCAGCATCTTTGTCGCCGCGTAAAGCCCGGCCTTCGCGACGCTGTACGACAGGAACTCCGGCGTTGGGGCGAGCACGCGCTGGTCGATGATGTTCACGATGTTGCCGGTCGCGCCCTCCGGCAGTTGCTTCGCGAATGCCTTGGCGAGAAGTATCGGCGCACGCAGATTGACCGCCATCTGGCGGTCCCACAAGGCCACGTCCAGATTGCCGATGTCGTCCTCGAGGAACAGCGACGCATTGTTGACGAGGCAGGTCAGGGGTCCGAGCGCGCTCGCGCACGAGCTGACGAGATGATCCGCCGACGTGGGGTCCGCCAGGTCCGCTCCGATCGAGATCGCCGCTCCGCCCACGGCCTCGATCTCGGCGCGAACCTCTTCCGCCTCGGCGCCACTTGAGCCGAAGTGGACAGCAACCCGCCAGCCGGCTCGGGCGAGGTCCAGCGCGATGCACTTTCCGATCCGCCGGCTCGCTCCGGTCACCAGCGCAACTCGCGGGCTCCGCTCAGTCCCGTTCACAGGCCCTCCTCGCGGCCGCCCTGGCCGTCATCTCGTGTGGCCATACCAACCCATCCGGCGTCCCTCGGCAAGTCGCCTGCCAAATAGGCAGAAATGCGTGCGTGGGGCGCCGGGGAGGCCTTTCGTCTGCCCACAAATTAGGCATCGAACGACTCCAATTTACACAGAGGAAACCGTTCGTTACCGTGCCGCCACAGCAGCCCGTCATTCCCGGTAATGCCCGAATCTCGGACTTGAGCACAGCACTCGCCACCCCCGATTGTGATGAGGACGGCAGGTCGATTCGCGCCTGCACCGAAGTTCAAATTGGAGAGGTGAGATGGGGACTGGGATGGCTGGGGGCCTCAAGGGTGGGCTGGCGGTGTTGGCTCTGTGCGGCTTCGCTCTGCCGGCGCTGGCCGGCGGAAGCTTGAAGGATGACGCGGCCGCCGAGCCGAAGCGCGAGCTCGAGCTCAGCGCCAATTTCGCGGTCACGACCGACTATGTCTTCCGCGGTTTCTCGCAGTCGAAGGAGCGCCCTGCCGTCCAGGCTGGCGTCGATGCGACCTACAAGTGGCTCTACGTCGGCGCCTGGACCTCGACCATCAACTTCGGCCGCAACGGCGCCGGCCAGGACATCGCCCACGCCGAGCTCGACATCTACGCGGGCATCAAGCCTGTGCTCGGCCCCGTGACGTTCGACATCGGCGTCATCTACTACACCTACCCGAGCGCGCGTGATGCCGGCGCGGAGCTTGATTACGTCGAGGTCAAGGTTGGCGCCAGCGCCAGCCCCTGGAAGGACGCCACCGTCGGCCTCACCGGCTTCTACTCGCCCGAGTACACCGGCAAGACCGGCGACGTGTTCACCCTCGAGGGCACCTTCTCCCAGGCGTTCGCCTCGATCCGCGGCGTCACGCCCACTTGGAGTTCCACGCTCGGCTACCAGGCCGGCGATACGCTCGCCTACCGTACCGTGTTCGGTAACGGCGACGACAGCTATCTCTACTGGAACACCGGTCTGACGCTCGGCTTCGGCGACAACTTCTCGCTCGACTTCCGCTACTGGGACACCGACATCAAGAACGACAATGCCGTGAACGGTTTCGCCAACGGCTTCTGCTCTGCCAGGCTGTTCGGTTGCGACGAGCGCTTCATCGCCACTGCCAAGGTCACCTACTGAGGCCTCTGCCCGGCCGGGCACGCACTGGGTTGAACCTGGAAAGTCTGGGGCCGGCGATCCGTTCGCCGGCTCTTTCCATTTGGCGTGTGCCATCACCATGGCCACGATTGACTCCGCGCGCCCCTGTCTGATCAGCCTGCGACATTCTCCGGTGGGGGACGCGGTAGAGGCTCTGGACCACGGTAGGTCGGGCTGGCTGCTCGAAAGCGAGGACGCTCTCGCGTGCGCTACCCGCATCGTGGGATTGCTACGCGACGAAAAGTGGCGCAAAGACGCAAGCGGGAACGGACCGGCATTCGTAAAGGCGGATTGCCCATCGTCGCGACCGATGTCGGAGGCAATCGCGAGGCGTTGAACGATGGGCGTTTCGGCTTGATCGTTCCCCCGCGCGATCCGACCGCTCTCGCCTGTGCACTTCGGACGGTTGTTTCGGAGCGCAATGAATGGCGGGATAAGGCCACCGAGGCAGCTCAGTACGTCAAAGACAAGTATTCCGTTCAGCGACTGGCAGAGAGCTACATCGCACTCTATCGGCAGGCCGCGCTTGAGCCGAGCCATTCTGTCGTCGAAGGATCAGGCTGACCTCTGAGTCCCTGAGCCGCCCCGAAACCGTCGGGACACCGTCCCCGATCAATTCGTGATCGGGCCCCTGCGGTTGGTCGGGCGTCGCCTTTGGGCCGGGTTGACGGCGAAGCCTGCGGCGGCACTGGAAACACGTTGGAGGGCGCGCGTCGCCTGCCGCGCGGTCATGGGCCGCGAGCCTGACAGGCAGATCCTGACCATGAGCATCGCTGCTTACGGGTAGCTTGCCGGAAAGGCGAGCGTGATCGTGTCACCCCGGCCCCTCGAGCGGTCGCAGGAACACGGTCCCGGATCTCGTTCGTCTGGTTTCCCTTGCGGCGCGACGGTTCGGGCAGCAGCTTTGGGGGGCGTTGGGGTGCTCGGCCACGTTTGGCACGTTCAGGCTCCGGGTGTGCAGCAACAGTGTGCAGCAGGTACCCTACGGCCGAGCCCGCAATGACTGGGTTTCCTTGTAGATCAGCGGCCTAGCGGCCGACTGGTGCGGTCGAGAGGACTCGAACCTCCACGCCTTGCGGCGCCAACCCCTCAAGCTGGTGCGTCTACCAATTCCGCCACGACCGCATCGTTTGGGAAGGCGCACTCGATAGCAGAGCCGCTCGCCTCGAACAAGCGTCATCTTGCGGCGCAGCCTTTCCCTGTCCCGCCAACAGAAACGGCGCCTAGCCCTGCGCCCCCGACGAAGGCAGCGCCTCGCCGATGAACGGCTTGAAGTGACGGCGCACGGTCGCCTCGGGCAGGTCCTTGGTGATGAAGACGATCCGCGAGCGCCGGTCCTCGCCTTTCCAGTCCTTCAAGGTGTCGGGCGGGTAGAAGATGTGCTGCACGCCGTGCACCACGAACGGCCGCGGCTGGTCCTTGATGTTCAGGATGCCCTTCACGCGCAACAGCTTTGGCCCGTAGAGCTGCCCGAGCAGGCTCAGCGCGTTCGACATCTCCGGCCCCTCGATCGGTTCGGCGAACGTCAGGCAGAACGAGCTGATGCCGTGCAGATGCTCGTGATGATGGTCCGGGTGGTCGCACCCCTCGCCGGAGCAGGCGTGCTCGTGCCCATGCTGCCCATGTCCATGTTCATGACCATGCCCGTGATGCTCGTGCCCACAGTTCGGCCCGCAGGCATGATCGTGATCGTGCGCCGCGTGATCCGGCTCGAACCGTCCGGCGGCCAGCCAAGTCTCGGCGTCCGTCCCGACGAGAGCTGGCTCGTGCGCTCCGAGCCCGATCAGCTCGGCAGGCGAGATTTCGCCCTGCACCGCCTTCCGGATGGTGGCCGACCGGTTGAGCGCCCGGATGCGCCCCTCGAGCCTTGCCACGTCCGCGGGCTCGGCAAGGTCCGTCTTCGTCACCACGATGCGGTCCGCCACGGCGATCTGCTTCGCCGGCTCGAAGTGCTGATCGAGCTGCGACAGGCCGTGCTGAGCGTCGACCGTCGTGACCACGCCGTCGAGCTGGTAGATGCGGTAGACCCGCTCCTCGGTCATCACCGTGTGCACGATCGGCGCCGGATCCGCGAGGCCCGTCGTCTCGAGCACCAGCCGGCGCACTTTGGGAATGTCTCCCCAGAGCGACCGCGTGTGCATCTTCTCCAACGCCTCGACCAGGTCGCCGCGCACCTCGCAGCACACGCACCCTGAAGGCAGCAGCACCGCGTCGTCGTCGATCTTCTCGACCAGCGTGTCGTCGATGCCGACCTCGCCGAACTCGTTGATGATCACGCCCGTCCCGGCCATCGCCGGATCGTTGATCAGACGTTTCAGCAGCGTCGTCTTGCCTGAGCCGAGGAAGCCGGTCAGCACGGTCAAGGGAATGATGTCGTCGCTCATCGGCTTCTGGCTCCTGGGATCGATCTTGGTCTTGTTGCAAGCTTTTGCTGTCACTATCGGGGCATAGCCCTATCCTGTCACGCTCGGTGCCGAGGGAACAGAACGGAGCGTCCTGCCATGCATCAGGCCGATCGAGCCGCCGGTGGCACGCCACTGGCTGGCGATGAGGCCGCCGCCCGCCTCGAGGTCCTCGAGACCGCTCTGGCGATGAGCCGTCGTGGCCTCTCGCCGGGGCGCTCCGGCAACGTCTCGCGCCGTTTCGGCGACGGCATGCTGATCACGCCGTCCGGCATGGCCTACGAAACCCTTTCGCGCGACGACATTGCCTTCGTGGGCCCGGCCGGCGAGCGCCGCGCGGGAGAGCCGAAACCGTCGAGCGAATGGCGCTTTCACATGGCCATATACGCCGCACGTCCCGACATGGGCGCCGTCGTGCACACGCACTCGCTGCATGCAACGGTCCTGGCCTGCGCGCGTCGTGAGATCCCGGCATTCCATTATATGGTGGCGGTGGCCGGCGGAAAGAACATCCCCCTCGTGCCGTACGCGACGTTCGGCTCGGAAACCCTGTCGCGGCATGTCGCCAAGGGCCTGAGGAAGCGCAATGCCTGCCTGATGGCCAATCATGGCCTGATCGCCGTCGCCAGCACTTGCCCCGCCGCTCTCGAGCTGGCCGCCGAGGTCGAGCTGCTCGCCGAGCAATATTGGAAGGTCCTCGCCATCGGCAAGCCGAAGCTTCTCGACGACGAGGAGATGGAGCGTGTCCTCGAGCTGTTCGCAGGCTACGGCCAGAACGCCCAGACCGCTCCCGAGGCCGGACCCGCGCCCGGGAGCGATCGCAAGCGCCGCTGATCGGCGCGGCTACTTCCGCTCGGCGTTCTTCGGCACGTCCCGGAACGGCCGGTCGGTGTCGGTCCGCGGCTCCTTCGGCATCTCCAGCACACGCTCCGAGATGATGTTCTTCTGGATCTCGTCGGTCCCGCCCGCGATCGAGATGGCCGGCGTCGAGACCAGGATTTCCGCGATCACGCCGCCCATCGTGCTCTCCGGCCCTGTCAGCATCGCATCGGCGCCGCTGATCAGCGTATGCGTTCGCGCCGCCGCCCGTGCCACGTAGCTTGCCGCCAGCTTGCCGAGCGAGCCTTCGGGCCCTTGCGGCCGCCCCTGCTCCTGCGCCATGCGTGCCCGCCGCGCCGTCCATTCGGCACACTTCGCCATGACCAGCACCTTGGCGATCTCCTGGCGCACCACCGGATCGCTGTTTTTGCCCGCCGCCTTCGCCCGCTCGACCAGAAGATCCACCCGGCCGGTGCGCTGCGGATACCAGGTGTACGGCGCCAATGCGCTCGCGATTTCCTCGGCCTCCTCGCGGTAGATCCGCTCGGGCCGCGGCCGCTTCTGCATCTCGTAGCGGCGCATGCCGTCGGCGCCGCGCCGCTCGTGCATCAGCGTCGTGGTGGCGATCTTCCACCCGTCGCCGTCGTCGAGCATCATCATCTCGGGCTCGACCTCGGCGTCCGTGAAGAACACCTGGTTGAACGAGGCATGCCCGTTCATCTGCTTCAACGGGACCGCCTCGACGCCCGGCTGGCGCATGTTGATGATGAAATAGGCGAGGCCCTTGTGCTTCGGCAGGTCGAGGTTGGTTCGCGCCAGCAGCAGGCCCCAGTCGGCCTTGTGGGCGCTGGTGTTCCACACCTTCTGGCCGTTCACGATCCACTTGTTGCCGCGCCGTTCGGCCCGCGTCAGCGCCCCTGCCAGGTCCGATCCCGAGCCCGGCTCCGAGAAGAGCTGGCACCACGTGTCCTCGCCCGTCAGGATGCGGCGAAGGAACTTCCTCTTATGCAGGTCCGTGCCGTGCGCCAGGATGGTCGCCGCGGCGAGCGTCCGGATGCCCATCTTCGCCACGCCCACGGCGCCCACCCGGTCGAGCTCCTCGTCGACGACCGGCACCATGCCGATCGGCAGCCCTTTGCCGTGCCACTCCTTCGGCCAGTGGGGCGCCCCCCAGCCCGAATCGATCAGCTTGTTCCGCCACTCGATCAGGCCCAGGTT
Source organism: Hyphomicrobiaceae bacterium (assembly GCA_041397805.1). Classification (GTDB taxonomy): domain Bacteria; phylum Pseudomonadota; class Alphaproteobacteria; order Rhizobiales; family Hyphomicrobiaceae. The sequence continues at coordinate 38,583 of JAWKWD010000014.1, read as the reverse complement.
CGGGTCCCAGTTGGCCTCGAGCCAGGCGCGCACCTCGGCGCGGACGGTCTCTGCGTTGTGCTCGCTCATCGGACTGCCCTCGCTCATACGTTCCAGGCCTGCATCAGCCGCTCGCGATGGTGCTCGGGGCCCCCGAGAAACACCTCCGAGCTTTTCGCGCGCTTGAACCACAGGTGGGTGTCATTGTCCCAGGTGAACCCGATCCCGCCGTGGATCTGCACCGCGTGGATCGCCGTCTGCATGTAGGCATCCGAAGCCGCTGCCTTGGCGAGCGCCGCGAGCGCCGGCACCTCCTCGTCGCCCTCGTCGACGGCCGCCGCCGCGTAGTAGGCGGCCGACTTCGCCAGCTCCACCTCGAGCAGCATGTCCGCCGCCTTGTGCTTGAGAGACTGGAACGAGCTGATCGGCCGGCCGAACTGGTAGCGCTGGTTGGCGAATGCGATGGCGTCCTCGCGCAGGCGCTCCGCCCCGCCCACCATCTCGTGCGCGAGGCAGATTGCTGCGACGTCCAGCGTCGCGGCGAACGGCCCTGCGGCCGCGCCCTCGGTGCCGAGAAGCTCCCCCTCGACAGCCTTGAACGTCAGCCGCGCCAGCTTCCGCGTCGGATCCATCGATGCAAGAGCTTTGCGCTCGAGGCCGTTCGCGCTTCCTTTCACCGCGAACAGCGAAAGACCATCGGACCCTTTCGTGCCGGGCTTTCGCGCCAGCACCAGGACGAGATCGGCCGTCTTGCCGTCGACGACGAAGCTCTTGGCGCCATTGATCCGCCAGGTGTCGCCCTGCCTTGTTGCCTCGGCGGCCACACTGCCCGCATCCCAGCCGCCGTTGTCTTCCGTGAACGCGAAGGCGGCGATCGTCGTCCCGGCCGCGATGCCCGGCAGCAGGGCTGCCTTCTGTGCCTCGCTCGCACCCTTCATGATGGCCGTCGCGGCGAGCACCGTCGACGCGAAGTAGGGAGCGCAGAGAAGCGCGCGGCCCATTTCCTCCACCGCGATCGCCAGCTCGCTCACACCGAATCCTTGTCCGCCGTAGGCTTCGGGAATGTGCACCGCGGTCAGCCCGAGGTCATTGCTCAGCGGCCGCCACACCTCCGGATCGAAGCCCGTCTCCGTCTCCATCAGTCGCCTGACCGCGGTCGTTGGAGACTTGTCTTCGAGGAAGCGCCGGACGATCGACCGGAATTCCTGCTGCTCGTCTGAAAAACCGAACTTCATGCTACGTGCTCCAGGGGTGGGCCCCAGTGGCCCCGGCGTGGGAGGTGGAGAAAGGCTTGCCGTGCGGCGCTGAGCCGTCGGGGGCAGCTTTCGGGGCCGTCCGCAACGATGGCACCACCCCGCGCACCCAGCAAGCCTGCCCGGCTGTCGTGGTCGGCGCCGACATGAAAAGCGGCCCGCCCAGTGAGAAGAGCGGACCGCTTCACCTTCTTGCCCAGTCAGCCGCTTCTTGCAGCAGCCGATTTCAGCGCGTCGGCACCGGCTTGTCGCCCCGGTAGTCGTAGAAGCCGCGCTGCGTCTTGCGCCCGAGCCAGCCGGCCTCGACATACTTCACGAGTAGCGGGCACGGCCGGTATTTGCTGTCGGCGAGCCCCTCGTAGAGCACCTGCATCACGCTGAGGCAGGTGTCGAGACCGATGAAATCGGCAAGCTCGAGGGGCCCCATCGGGTGGTTGGCGCCGAGCCGCATCGCCTTGTCGATCGCCTCGACCGACCCCACGCCCTCATAGAGCGTATAGATCGCCTCGTTGATCATCGGCAGCAGGATCCGGTTGACGATGAATGCCGGAAAGTCCTCCGACACCGCTGTCTGCTTGCCGAGGCTCTCGACGAACTGGCGCGCCGTCGCGAACGTGTCGTCCTCGGTGGCGATGCCGCGAATGAGTTCCACCAGCTGCATCACCGGCACCGGATTCATGAAGTGGATGCCGATGAATTTTTCCGGGTCGGTGGTGGTCGCCGCGAGCCGCGTGATCGAGATCGACGACGTGTTCGAGGCCAGGATGGCGCCCGGTTTCGTCTTCCCCTTGAGGTCGTTGAAGATCCGCCGCTTGACGGCCTCGTCCTCTGTCGCCGCCTCGATTACCACGTCGCAGTCGCCCAGCGCCTCGAGGCTAGGGGCGTACTTGATCTTGCCGAGCGCCCGGTTCATGTCCGCCTCGGAGACCAGTCCGCGACTGACCTGGCGAACCATGTTCTTCTTGATGCTGACGATCGCCGCTTCGACAGCCTCTTTCTTGAGGTCGTTCAGGGAAACGTCGTAGCCCGCCAGAGCGCAGACATGCGCTATTCCGTTCCCCATCTGGCCGGCGCCGATGACGCCGACCTTTTGGATGTTCGTGGGATGGGGAGCGGCCGCAGAGCGTTTGGGTTTCACGATTGCATCCATCACTGGTTCCTCGGGCGCCCATGAGCGAGCGCCGCGCCTCGCCCTACTTTCCAGCCTTGTCGAGCTCATTGCCGAGTTCAGGTAGCGCCGTGAACAGATCAGCCACCAGGCCGAAATCGGCAACCTGGAAGATCGGGGCCTCCTCGTCCTTGTTGATGGCGACGATGATCTTCGAGTCCTTCATGCCGGCCAGATGCTGGATCGCCCCCGAGATGCCGACGGCGATATAGAGCTCCGGCGCCACCACCTTGCCGGTCTGCCCGACCTGGAAGTCGTTCGGCACGAAGCCCGCGTCGACCGCGGCGCGCGAGGCGCCCATCGCCGCGCCGAGCTTGTCCGCGACCGGCTCGATGTACTTCGTGTAGTTCTCGCCCGACTGCAAGCCGCGGCCGCCCGAGATCACGATTCGCGCCGACGTCAGCTCCGGCCGGTCCGACTTTGAAAGCTCGGCCTTCTCGAACGTCGAAAGACCGACCGCGCCCGGTGCCGACACCGTCTCGATCGACGCCGAGCCACCGGTCCCCACCGCCGGGAACGACGCCGTCCGCACCGTCATCACCTTCTTCGCCTCGTCCGACTTGACCGTCTGGATGGCGTTTCCGGCATAGATCGGCCGCTCGAACGTGTCGCCCGACACCACCTTGATCACGTCCGAGATCTGCATCACGTCGAGCAGGGCTGCGACGCGCGGCAGGATGTTCTTGCCGGAGGCCGTGGAGGCCGCCACCAGCGCATTGTAGTTGCCCATCATCGAGACGATCAGGCTGGCCACTTCCTCGGCGAGGCCGTTGCCGAGCTGCGGCGCGTCGGCGACCAGCACCTTGGCCGCGCCCTCGAGCTTTGCCGCTTGCTCCGCGACGGCGCCGCATCCCGAGCCCGCCACGAGGACGTGCACGTCGCCGCCGAGCGCCTTTGCGGCACTCATCGCCTTCAGCGTCGCCGAGCCGAGCGTCTGGTTGTTGTGGTCTGCAAGTAGAAGAACGCTCATCTCAGATCACCCCTGCATCCTTGAGCTTCGCCACGAGCTCGGCCGGCGAGCCCACTTTGATGCCGGCCTTGCGGCCCGGCGGCTCTGTGGTCTTCAGCACGGTAAGGCGTGGCTTGACGTCGACACCGAGGTCGGCGGGCTTCTTCGTATCGAGGGGTTTTTTCTTCGCCTTCATGATGTTCGGCAGCGAAGCGTAGCGGGGCTCGTTGAGCCGGAGGTCCGTGGTGATGATCGCGGGGCTCTTGAGCGCGATCGTCTCGAGGCCGCCGTCGACCTCACGCGTGACCTTCACCGTCTCGCCCTCGATCACCACTTTCGAGGCGAACGTGCCCTGTGACCAGCCCGTCAGAGCGGCAAGCATCTGGCCGGTCTGGTTGCAGTCGTCGTCGATCGCCTGCTTGCCGAGGATCACGAGGCCCGGCTTTTCGGCTTCGACGATGGCCTTCAGCAGCTTGGCGACGGCGAGTGGCTCGACGGTCTCGTCGCCGACATCGACCAGAATGCCGCGATCGGCACCCATGGCGAGCGCGGTGCGGATCGTCTCCTGCGCCTTCGCTGGTCCGATCGAAACCGCCACGATCTCCGTGACCTGGCCCTTTTCCTTGAGCCGGATGGCCTCCTCGACGGCGATTTCGTCGAAGGGGTTCATCGACATCTTGACGTTGGCCAGCTCGACGCCCGATCCGTCGCTCTTGACGCGGATCTTGACGTTGTAATCGACGACCCGCTTGACCGGGACCAAAACCTTCATCGTCTCCTCGCTCTCCAGATCGAATTTGGCTCGTTATGCTAGGGGCGAACCTTGGACTGAATGCCTGTCGTCCAGGCAGCTCCTCACGTTCGGCGCGGGGCGACTTTCTGAGGAAAAAGTCGATCGGCCAAGATCTTTTCGGGTCGAGCCACCAAGCCGGCGGGCGTGGTAGCCACAAACCGGGCACAATTCGGCGCCTCGTCCGGCAAGACTATAGCCCGTTTTTGTGCAGTGCGACACTTTGTTGGCGGCCGAGGCATTTTGCCCCCGGGAGCGGACGGAAGGAACCCCGAGAAGTGCGCCCGGAGGGGCGGCAGGTTCGTTTTGCGTTTGCGAAGCGGTGTTGTGCGCTCCGGGCGTCTGCGCTCTCGGCCGGGGAGATGTGCGCCGGTCGTCCCACGACCCGGCGTCCGCGTCAGGCTGCCGCAGTTGGCCGGTCGAAGAGGGGAACCCCTTTGCGTCGCATCACGATCACCAGAATCGCCCCAGTGACGATGCCGCCGATGTGGGCCCACCACGCCACCGGGCCGACGTCCGGCACCAGCAGCATGACGAACTGCGTCAGAATCCAGGCGCCGAGCGCCAGCATGGCCGAGACGCGAAGGGGGATGAACCGGAAGGCGATGACCCACACCCGCACATAGGGGTGCAGCATCAGGTAGGCGGCAATGACGCCGGCCACGGCCGCGCTGGCGCCGATGAGAGGAATCTGTCCCGCGGCCTGCACGGTGTGCGTGCCCTTCATCAGGAGCGCGGCAAAGCCATACTCGGCGCTCACTGCGTGGACGAGACCGCCGATAATGCCGCAGGCGAGGTAGAACACGAGAAATCGTCCGTGCCCCATGGCATCTTCGACGTTGTCGCCGAACACCCAGAGAAACAGCATGTTTCCGGCCAGATGCAGGGGGTCCCCGTGCAGGAACATGTAGCTGATCAGCGTCAGCCCCTCGGGGATCGGCACCCGGTCGAGCGGACCATGCGCTGGCCCGCCGATGATGCCGACGCCGAACAGCTCCTTCGGCACGATCGCGAAGCTTGCTGCCATGCTTTGTCCGCCGGGCGTCAGCTCGAAGAGAAATGCGAGCACGTTCGCCGCGATGAGCAAGACCGTGACCATCGGCCATGAGATCGAGCGGAGGGGATTGTCGTCTGAGATCGGAACGAACACGGCTTCCAGCTCTCCTGCTTGGGACGGCGGCTATTGGTTGGCGCCGGGCACCCAGAGGACATCGCCCTTGCCGCGGGCGTTCACGTAGCGACCCGCGACGAAGAGGTAATCCGAAAGTCGGTTGATGTAGCGGAGCGCCGCCTCGCTCACCGGCTCGTCCGGCAGGCTCGCCAGCTCGGCCATGTGCCTTTCGGCACGGCGGCAGATGGTGCGCGCGAGGTGCAGTGCCGCCGCTGCCGGGCTGCCACCCGGTAGAATGAAAGACCTCAGCGGATCGAGTTCGCTGTTCATCGCGTCGATCTCGTCCTCGAGCCGCTTCACTTGCGCTTCCGTGATGCGCAACGGCCGGTAGTCCGGGCCGGCCCAGCTCGGCGGCGTGCCGCGGTCGGGTATGCACAGGTCGGCGCCGAGATCGAAAAGATCGTTCTGGATGCGGCCGAGTTGTCCGTCGAGGCCTGCCTCATCGGCGAGGCTGAGCCGCGCCATGCCGACCGCCGCGTTCGTTTCGTCGACCGTGCCATAGGCCCAGATGCGCGGCGCGTGCTTGGGTACGCGCTCACCCGTTCCGAGCGCAGTGCTGCCGTCGTCGCCGGTGCGGGTGTAAATCTTGTTCAAGACGACCATGCGGATCCGCCCGTTCGGCCCATTCTCGGAAGCTCCCAGGCTAGTCGCGAGCGGCTCAGGGTCAAGGCGGAAAGCGCTTCTCCTTCGGGGTGCGTCAATGCCTCATCATTGCGATCGTCAGCATTGCGATGACGATGGCGACGAACTGCAGTCCGACGCGCCAGCGCATCAGCTTCTGGCTGAGGTTGGGGCTCGACCCGGCGCGCACCATGTTCCAGAGCCCGGCAAGCAGCACGCCGAGCACGCAGAGCGCCATGAGAGTCGTGAGATGAACCATCGCGCCGGTCATGGAAGAGCTCCTTCATCCGAGGGAGGCGGGGCTCTTTGCCGGGCCTCGTCCGTCTCGCACCAGCAGAGCGGCCGTCAGCCGTCGTAAGCGCGCAAGGTTGTCACGCGTACTCCTACGCAGACGGCTGGTCAACGAGCCTCGCTCTTTAATCGTTCCGGCGCGCCACAAATGCCTTATTGTTTCCGTTGATTGATTCCATGGCTCCGCCTCCGGGAACGCGCGTGCAATGCTCAGGCCGAAGCGAGGGCCGTCGTCCGCCGCAGGTACGATGCCGAAAGCAGCAGAGCCCGGCGGGGGGATTTCGTCGCCCCGGATCGTCGGGGTTTCGGAGAGCGCAGTGGGACCTTGCACGGGCCGAGCCAGCTTGAAGCGAAGCCGCGCTCTGCGCGTTCGCTTTCGCATGGCCGCTCGGCGGGTGGCCGGGCGAACCGCGTTCCGTGGGGCGCACCGCGGCTCGCTTCGAGGTCTTGCCATTGCCCTCACCACGGGCGTTGCAGTGAGCGTTTCGCCTGCGCTTCCCTCGGGCGGCGCAAGGGCCGAGACCAAGGAGCAGGCGCGCCAGCGCCTCGAACGGGTCGAGGAGGCGCTTCGCCAGAAGCGTGCTCTCGAGAAGGGGATCGCCAGCGACGTCGTCGAGATCCAGGCCGAGCGCGAGCGGCTGAGCCGTACTCTCGTCGAGACGGCCGCCCGCATCCAGCAGAGCGAGGGTCGCCTCACCTCCATCGAAGGCCGTCTCGGCGAGCTGGAGGCCCAGGAGAAACTCTTGCGAGGATCGCTGGCCGAGCGTCGCGGCTTCATTGCGCATCTTCTCGCCGCGATGCAGCGCATGGGCCGCGATCCGCCCCCGGTCATGATCACGCGCCGCGAGGATGCCCTTGTCATGGTGCGCAGCGCCATGATGCTCGCTGCCGCTTTCCCGCAGTTGCGCACACAGGCGCTGGCGCTCGCCACCCGGCTCGAGGATCTGAGCCGGGTGATGGGCGACATCCGTACCGAAGGCGAGCGCCTGCGCACCGAGACGCAGCGCCTGACCGACGCGCGCACGCAGCTTTCCGCGCTGATCGAGTTGCGCCGTCAGTCGCTCGACGAGCGGCGCGACGCGTTGGATCGCGTTCGACGCGAGGCGGCCGAGATTTCCCGCAATGTCACCGACCTGAACGAACTCATTGCCCGCCTCGACCGCGTGGTCGCGCAACAAATGGGGCAGATCGTGCCAGCTGCGCCTGCGGCGCCCGGTCCAGTCGCCGCGCTGTCGCCGGCCATTGTGCCCGTTGCGCCGGCTCCCACAGTGCCGAGTGGGCTGACGCCGCCACCCGCCGCCGCGCCCGCAGCGCTCGCCGTGCCGCCGCTTCCTGCGCCTCGGCCGCCGACGGAGGTCGTTCTCGCCCCGTCCGGCCAGCGCCTCGCGCATGTCAATCCCGGGCGCATCAAGCCCGCCATTCCCTTTGCCCAGGCGCGCGGTCGCCTTCCGCTTCCCGTTCAGGGCAAGCGCATCATCGGCTTCGGCGACAAGGCCCACACCAACCGCTCGAGCGGTATCGTCATCGAGACTCGCGCCGGCGCCCAGGTCGTCTCGCCGATGGACGGCTGGATCGTCTTCGCCGGTGTTTTTCGCAGTTACGGTCAAATCTTGATTATCAATGGTGGAGACGGCTACCATATGCTACTTGCTGGCCTCTCCCAGATCGACGTGCAACTCGGGCAGTTCGTGCTCGCCGGTGAACCGGTTGGGCTCATGACCGGAGCGCCTCGCGGAGGCAAGGCGAAGCCGCCGGCCAATGCCCCCGTGCTCTACGTCGAGCTCCGCAAGGACGGTCGCTCGATCGATCCCGATCCGTGGTGGGTAGGCGAAGGCACACAGAAGGTGCAAGGCTGATGCGCAAGACAGACTATGCGTTCTGGACTTTCATGCTGTTGGCCGGCACAGCCGGCCTGACGACCGTGCTGAACGTGACGCGGACCTACTCGGCAACCTCGCCCAATGCCGAGATCTACAAGCAGCTGGATCTGTTCGGCGATGTGCTCGAGCGCGTCCGCTCCGACTACGTCGAGAAGCCCGACGACGCTCAGCTGATCGACAACGCGATCAACGGCATGCTCGCCGGCCTCGATCCGCACTCCGCCTACCTGAACCCGAAGAACTACCGCGACATGCAGGTGCAGACCCGCGGCGAGTTTGGCGGCCTCGGTATCGAGGTCACCATGGAGAACGGCGTCGTCAAGGTGGTCTCCCCGATCGACGATACCCCGGCCGCCAAGGCGGGGCTTCAGGCGAACGATCTCATCACGCATCTCGATGGCGAGCAGATCGTCGGCCTGACGCTGGAGCAGGCCGTCGAGAAGATGCGCGGGCCTGTCAACACGCCGATCACGCTGACCATCGTCCGCAAAGGCGTCGACGAGCCTCTCGACATCAAGATCGTTCGCGACATCATCCGCATCAACGCCGTCAAGTCGCGCCTCGAAGGCGATATCATCTACGCCAAGGTCTCGACCTTCAACGAGCAGACGCACGCGAACCTCGTGAAGCAGATCGATGGCCTGAAGAAGCAGCTCGCCAAACCGGTCAAGGGCTACATTCTTGACCTGCGTAACAATCCGGGCGGCTTGCTGGACCAGGCGATCAGCGTCTCCGACGACTTCCTCGAGCAGGGTTCGATCGTGCTGACGAAGGGCCGCAATCTGGAGGAGACGCAGCGCTCCAACGCGCGGGCCGGCGACATCACCGACGGCAAGCGCATTCTGGTGCTGATCAATGGCGGCTCCGCCTCGGCCTCCGAGATCGTGGCCGGCGCCCTTCAGGACCACAAGCGTGCGCTTGTCATCGGCACCCGGTCGTTCGGAAAGGGCTCCGTGCAGACCATCATTCCGCTCGGCCAGAACGGAGCGTTGCGTCTTACGACGGCGCGCTACTACACGCCCTCGGGCCGCTCGATCCAGGCCAAGGGCATCATGCCGGACGTCATCGTCGAGCAGGAGCTGCCGGACGAGCTGAAGCCCAAGCGGCCCGAGCGCCCGCGCGGCGAGGCGAGCTTGCGCGGTCACCTCAAGGGCGAGGACGCCAAGAACAAGAAGGAGGAGTCGGGCTCCTCCGCCTACGTTCCGAAAGAGCCTGAGAAGGACAAGCAGCTGCAGTATGCTCTGAAGCTCCTGCGCGGCGAGATCCCGGAGCCGACCCCTGCCGCGCGCAACGATGCGGCCGAGAAGACTGAGGCAAAGGGCGGTGCTGCGGCCAAGAAGGACGCGCCGGCCCAGGGCAAGTAGAGGAACGGAGCCAACCGTTCGCGAATGAGATGGGCGGCGCCGCTGAGCGGTGGCCGCCCATGCTTTTAAGCGAGATTGGCGATGGGCGTCGTGCTTTCGCCGGGTTCACGGGCAGAATGCCCAAGCGAGGGGGTGCGGGAAGGCGTGGAGGCCGGAATGTTGAACATGGCTTGCACAAGGGCTGTTGTTGCGCTGCTGATAACGGCGCTGGTCGGCGTGGGGTCGGCCTCGACCGTTTCGGCTGAGAGCAGTGCCCGTCGCGCCCACGAGCTGCAGCAGCGGGTCGATCCGCTCACGCGTCGCCTCGAAGTGATGCTGCGCGCCATGCGCATTGCCCGCGATTGGCACGTCGCTGCACCGAACCGCCAGGTTCTTATTGCTGGCGCCATCGAGGGGCTGCTCGCCCGAGTCGACCCGGAAGCCGAGCTCTACACCCGCTCCGATTTGCGCCGCATCGCGCGCTTCGCGCCCACCGCCGCCGCGGGGCTCGGTCTGGAGTTGCGCCGCGAGCCTCCCCAGCGGCGCCTTGGGCGGCCCGGCTACCGTGTGGTCGCAGCCGCCGATCGGAGCCCTGCTGCCGTCGCCGGCCTGAAGCCGGGCGATCTCGTGACGCGGATCGACGGCCGTCCGGCCGGCGATATTCCCTATCTCGTTCTCACCCGTGTTCTTCTGCAGGGCGCGCCCGGCAGCAGTGTGCGGCTCACGGTCGAGCGTACCGGCGATGTGGACGCCAGCGAGGACGTGGTCCTCGAGCGCGCCGCCCTCGAGCCACCAGCCGTCTCCGTCGACCAGGTCGCCCCCGGCGTCACGCGCATTCGTCTCGCCACCATTACCGATGGGACGGCCGCCGAGATCGCCCGGGCGCTCCGCGTCGCGCCGCCTGCCGCGGCGGAGGCCAGCCCGGCGGCCGCTGCACGTGGCATCGTTCTCGATCTGCGCAGCACGTCCGCCGCGACGCTGTCTGGAGCCCGGGACGTGGCCGATTCCTTCCTCGAGTCGGGTCCCATCCTTCGCATGGTGTCGCGGCGCTCAGCGACCGGTCAGCTGGAGAGTGCGACACGTGGCGACTTGGCCGCAGGTCGCCCCGTCGTTGTGCTCGTCGACGGCGGGACGGCCGGAGCGGTCGAGATGCTCGTCGCCGGCCTGCAGGAAGGCCACCGCGCCCGCGTCGTCGGCACCAACACGGCCGGCCGCGGCGCGCTGAGAACGCTCGTCCCGGTCGAGTCGAGCGCCCAGAAAGGGCTACTGCGCATGACCACCGCGCGTCTCCTGACCCCGGCCGGCGCACAGCTCGAGGGCAAGGGCATCACGCCCGATTTCGTCGTCGATCAGCTTCCTGCAGAGCCGCGGTGCCGCTCGCTCGACATGCGCGACGCTGCCGCGCCGGGCCGCTGCCGCCCACGAACTGTCGCGCAGGACGCCCAGCTTCAGCGCGCCATCGCATTGGTCGAGGAGCCGCTTGTCGCCGCCAAGCAGGCTCCCGTGACGGCCAAGCCTTGACGCGACGTCTCATCGGATCGAGAACGCGCCATCGGCCCGAGCCTGCCGTCCGGGCCATGCTGGTGTTGAGCGAGCGAGGTGGCGATGAAGCCCGACAGCCTTCCCTACCGTCCCTGCGTCGGCATCATGGTGTTGAATGCGGTCGGCGAGGTCTGGGTCGGGCGTAGAACCGACCGCCCGAACAAGGAGGTGGCCGGCGGCTGGTGGCAGATGCCGCAAGGCGGCATCGACAAGGGCGAGGACCCACGCTCGGCTGCTCTGCGCGAGCTAGCCGAGGAGACCGGCATGCGCTCGGTCCAGGTTCTGGCGGAAAGCCGCGAGTGGCACCCCTATGATCTGCCGCCCCAACTTCTGGGCCGCGTCTGGGGCGGCAAGTACCGCGGCCAGACGCAGAAGTGGTTCGCCGTCTCCTTCACCGGTCCGGAGAGCGAGATCGACCTCGCGCCCCCCGACCATGAACAGGAGTTCGACGCTTGGCGCTGGGCCCCCGTCGACCAGATCCTCGATCTGATCGTTCCCTTCAAGCGCGACGTCTACGCCAAGGTGCTGGCCGAGTTCGGCCCCCTTGCCGCGGCTCGTCGCGCGCCTTGACCGATTACCGCCCGTACTGGATCTTCTTCGCCGCCGGCCACGTCACGCGGTAGCCGAAGTCGATGGTCTTTTCCTCGTCGGGCTCGATCTTCTGATCCCACGCCAGCACGCCGCGCTTGTCGTCCACGTCCCGCCGGCTCGGCGGCGTCTTGGAGATCAGCTCGACCTTGATGTCTTGGTGCTGCGAGACCGGAATCTGGTCCATCACCGTGAGCTGAACCGCCTGCGCGTGCGCGTTCTTCACCGTGATGCGGTAATTGCGCACGTCCGATTTCGAGGCCGAGATGATGCCGCTCTCGCCGCGCTTCTCCTCGATCAACGCGTGCTTCACTCGCACCGCGTCGTCGGCGCCGAAGCCGAGCTCATGCTCCTCCCCCGGCGTCAGTTGCGGCAGGCGCCCCGTGCCGACGAAAGTCCCGTCGCGAAACAGCGACACGCTGCCCGGCAGGTAGGGCGTGCCCTTCGGCGTCGCGAGCTTTGCATAGAGATAGGCTTTGGCCTCGATCTTCGGCGTCGTGCGCACCAACAGGCTCGGCGCGATCTCGGCCGTGTCGAGCTGCACGCGCTTCTGCTCGCCGTTGCCCGGCACGGTAAGTTTCCCCGGAACCTTGAAAATGGCCTGAAAGGCGGCCGCCTCGATCGTCGCGGCGCGCTCGCGGGCCTCCTCCAGTCTCGGCGCGGCAGCGACGGCCGCGTCTTCTGCGACGCCGGGCCCTTGTTTGAACGAGCGCGACCGCGCCATCGGCGCGGGCGCCGCCATCGGGCGCGGCGGCAGCGCCTCCTGCTGGTAATCGACCGTCGTTGGATAGAGATCCGGCGCCGACGTGCCAGTGCCGGGCCGTGTCGTCGACAGTTCGATCGCCACGTCCACCCAGTCCTCGCCGGAGCGTTGCTGGATCGACGCCCGTCTCACGAGCGTCAGATTTGCCGGTTTGGTCTTCGTGCCCGTGTCCAGGCGCGCGTCGTAATAGGGGTGCCAATTGGCATGGCTGACCTGGTAGCGCACGGTGAGGTCCGCTTCCACGTCGGCCGACGCGCTGACGAATACCTTCACTTCCGTCCGCTGTTGCTGGCTGGGCGCCAGCGCGGCGAGCTTCTTCTCGAGGTCCGCTATCGACCGCTCCACGTCGCGCAGCTTGACCCGGGCCGCGAGCTGCGCCCGCTCCGCCTCTGAGAGCTTTGTCCCGATCAGCGTGAAGAGTTGGGCCCAGTCGACCGACGACGTCGCCCCTTGCGAACCGGGCTGAGGCGGCACCGTTGGCAGCTCCGTCAGTTTCGAGATCAACGCCTTTTGCGCATCCGCCGCCTTCACGTCCGCGTCGATCCGCGCCTGCTCGTCCTTGAGCTTCTCGATCTCGAGCTCGATCCGCCTGCGCTCGCTCGCCTGCTGCTCGGGGTCGCCGAACGGCACCAGCACGCGTCGCGTGTCGACCGATCCGATTTCGAGTGGACCCGTCGCCTTGCCCTCCACTCGCACCGATCCCGCCAGCGCCGTCGGCGGCAGATGATCGATCACGATCGTATGCTCGCCGGCCGGCACCTTCACTTTGGCCAGACGGATCACCTCCGCCCCCGTCGGGAACACGGTGACGGCAGCTATTTTCGAGGCGGCACCGATGTCGGCCGCCTCTGCGGCGGACGAGCCGAGTACGGCGGCGAATACGACGACGGGTAGGCGGCGCATGAGCAAGACCTGTGAAAGCGATCGGACTGAACGACTGTCGTCAATCTAGCGGCGAAGGTGGCAGCAGTTTGAAGCGGGCGCCAGCGCTAGGCTTGTTCGTCTTCGCTGAGAGCGACACTTGCGACGAACCCGCCCCTCCGCTGCAACGATGTCCGGCCGCCGAGCGTTGAGTCCCTTGGCCACACGCCGCTCGCAAGGAGGCTGTTATGGACGAAGCCCGCAAGCTCTACCTCGCCCGCCGCCGGGTCGAGGCGATCACGGGGTTCTACATCCACCTCGGCGTCTACCTGATCGTCAACGCCGGCCTTTTCCTCGTCAATCTGTTCACGGGACCCGACTGGTGGGTGCAATGGCCCGTGGTGGGATGGGGCATTGGCCTCATCGCTCACGGCGCCGTCGTCTATGGCGTGACCCATCCTCGCGTTATCGACTGGGAAGAGCGCAAGGTCGAGGAGCTCGCCGGCCGCGGGGGCTGACCGGCACGACGTTTTCCGGGCAAGGGTTCCCCTCAGCCCTTCGCCTTCACATAGCTGCCGGGCGCGTCCTCGATCGTGCCGAGCTTCGCCCCGGGCACCCGTGCCGGCACCTTTGCACCCGAATGCGAGGCGAGCCACTTGCCCCAGTGCGGCCACCACGAGCCCGGCGTCTCCTCGGCATGCGCCAGCCACTCTTCGAACGTGTCGGACTTCTTCGAAGAGGTCCAGTACTGGTACTTGTGCCGCTTGCCGTCGGCCGGCGGCGGATTGACGACGCCCGCTATGTGACCGGACCCGGCAAGGACGTACTCCACCGGCCCGCCGAACAGCCGCGACCCGATGAACACCGACTTCGCCGGCGCGATGTGGTCCTCGCGTGTCGCGAGCTCGTAGATCGGCAACGTCACTTTCTTCAGGTCCAGCTTGACGCCCCCGATCGACATCTTGCCGAGCGCCAGCTTGTTCTCGTGGTAGAACTCGCGCAGGTAGAAATTGTGGTTCGCCGCCGGCATCCGCGTCGAGTCCTGGTTCCAGTAGAGCAGGTCGAACGGAAACGGTTTCTTGCCCAACAGGTAGTTGTTCACGATGTAGGGCCAGATCAGGTCGCGCGGCCTCAGCATGTTGAACACCGTCGCCATGCGTGAGCCGTCGAGATACCCTCGCTCGGCCATCATCTCCTCGAGCGCCTTGAGCTGCGCGTCGTCGATGAACAGCAACAGGTCGCCAGCCTTGGTGAAATCCGCCTGCGCGGCGAGGAACGTCGCCGACGAGAACGGCTCGTGCCCCTTGGCAGCGTTGTGTGCGAGCGTGCTCGCGAGCAGCGTGCCACCGACACAGTAGCCGAGCACGTTCGTCTGCTTCTGGCCCGTCTCGCGCAGCACGGCGTCCGCCGCCGAGAGGACGCCCTCCTTCATGTAGTCTTCGAATGTCTTGTGGCTCAGGCGCTCGTCGGGGTTCACCCACGACACCACGAACACCGTGAAGCCCTGGTCGACCAGCCATTTGATCATCGACTTCGGCTGTGTCAGATCCAGGATGTAGAATTTGTTGATCCACGGCGGCACGATCAGCAGCGGCGTCGCGTACACCTTCTCGGTCGTCGGCGTGTATTGCAGGAGCTGCAGCACGTCGTTCTGCCAGACCACCTTTCCGGGCGTGACGGCGAGGTTACGCCCGACCTCGAATGCGCTGGTGTCCGTCTGGCTGATCTTGAGCAGGTCGCTGGACCGCTCCATGTCCGCCAGCAGATGCTCCATGCCTTTGACGAGGTTGGAGGCGTTTGTCCGGAACGTCTCGCGCACCACCTCGGGGTTCGTCGCCGGAAAGTTCGACGGGCTCATCGCGCTCGAGATCTGGCGCAAATAGTATTCGGCACGTTGCTTCGTGCGCTCGTCCAGGCCGCTCGTCTCGCCGAGGGCCTTCTCGGCCCATTGCGTGGTGACGAGATAGCTCTGCTTCCAGAAGTCGAAGTAGGGATTGTCGCTCCATTCCGGGTCGCGGAACCGCGCGTCGCCGGGCTCCGGCTCGGCCACCGGTTCGGCCGCCTGTCCGGCCATGCGGCTCATGGCGGAGGTCCACACGTCCATGTAGCTCTTGACCAGCTCACCCTGCGCTTCGAGCGTACGGGCAGGATCCGACATCCACTTCTGGGCGACCTCGCTCATGATGCGCGTCGCCTCGGTCATCTCCGAGGCCGTGCTGTAGGGGCCGCCTTTCGCATCCGCCCGCTCGAGCAGCCCTGCCATGGCCCGGCCACCTTCGGCCCAGAGCAACAGCATGTTGCGCACGAACTCGTCCGGATTTGAGATCGTATAGGCCGGTGCTTCAGCTTCTGGCTGCTGCGAATTAGGCTTCTGCATCGTCGAATTCCGTCCGCTTCGAGACGATCTCATCGTACCATGAACCGGCGGCTGCGCGGAGCAAATCCGAGGCGCAGCGTCGGGCTTCCGCCTGTCGCAAGCGCGACGGCGAGGTGACTGTCGTTACATGCTTCTTGTGTAGGCCATTCGATCTCGCACTGCAACATAATTTGTGCATTGCAGCAATAAGCCGTGTCGTGGAGCATCGAGCGCGACCGTTACGGCATCTCCTCAGCCGCAAGCGACCGACCATCGGGCCAAACTGATCGGAACGAACGCGGCGTGTCCTGCCCCGGCGTGTCGAGCGGGGGGCGACGAAGTTCCGGCCCGCGCGGTGCACGCGACGCGGACCCCCTTGGCGATCCTGTACTATTGCTCTTCGCTGCCCTTCTGCCACTCCGGCGATCGCACATCCGCGCGCCCTCGAGCCTTTGACGGCGGCAGTAACCAAGCGTAAGACCTCACTCTGGCGAATCGCGCCCAGCTCACATGACGAGTCGTCCCGTGATCGATCAATTCCATCGCATTAAGCGCCTGCCCCCCTACGTCTTCGCCGAGGTCAACCGGTTGAAGGCCGAGGCGCGAGCGCGTGGCGCGGACATCATCGATCTCGGCATGGGCAATCCGGATCTCGCGGTCCCGAAGCACATCACGGACAAGATGATCGAGACGGTCGGCAAGCCCCGCACGGACCGTTACTCGGCATCGAAGGGCATACCGGGGCTCCTGCGCGCGCAGGCGGCCTACTATGGCCGGCGCTTCGGCGTGAAGATCAAGCCCGAGACCCAGGTCGTCGCCACGCTCGGCTCGAAGGAAGGCTTCGCCAACATGGCGCAGGCCATCACCGCGCCGGGCGATGTCGTGCTCGTGCCGAACCCGAGCTATCCGATCCATGCTTTCGGCTTCCTGATGGCCGGCGGCGTCATCCGGTCGGTACCGTCCGAGCCGACGCCCGAGTTCTTTCACGCGCTCGAGCGCGCCGTCATCCATTCCATCCCGAAGCCGATCGCCGTCGTCGTCTGCTATCCTGCAAATCCCACGGCTTTCACCGCTTC
This sequence comes from Hyphomicrobiaceae bacterium, assembly GCA_041397805.1. GTDB lineage: Bacteria > Pseudomonadota > Alphaproteobacteria > Rhizobiales > Hyphomicrobiaceae. The sequence goes on along the minus strand of JAWKWD010000014.1, from coordinate 21,952 downwards.
GCTCGACTTCTACCGCGATCTCGTCCAGTTCGCGAAGAAGCACGACATCATCATTCTGTCCGACCTGGCCTACGCCGAGGTCTACTTCGATGACGCCAACCCGCCGCCATCCGTGCTGCAGGTGCCGGGCGCCATGGACGTGACCGTCGAGTTCACCTCCATGTCGAAGACCTTCTCTATGGCCGGCTGGCGCATGGGCTTTGCGGTCGGCAACGAGCGCCTGCTCGCAGCCTTGGCGCGCGTCAAGAGCTACCTCGATTATGGCGCCTACACGCCGATCCAGGTGGCTGCCACCGCTGCGCTGAATGGCCCCGAAGACTGCATCAAGGAAATGCGCGCCACCTACAAGCGCCGCCGCGACGTGCTCGTCGAGAGCTTCGGCAATGCCGGCTGGGCTTTCCCGCCGCCCTCGGCGTCCATGTTCGCCTGGGTGCCCGTGCCGGACTCCTTCAAGGATCTCGGCGCGCTCGAGTTCTCCAAGCTCCTCATCGAGCGCGCCAGCGTGGCCGTCGCGCCGGGCATCGGCTTCGGCGAGCACGGCGAAGGCTACGTGCGCATCGCCCTCGTCGAGAACGAGCAGCGCATCAGGCAGGCCGCACGATCGATCAAGCGTTTTCTGTCTCAGGGTTCCGACTCCATGCACAATGTCATCCCGATCCGCGATACCGGGACGGGTCGCTGAGTCATGCAGGCATCGAGTTCTATGGAGCCGCTCAAGCTCGGCGTCGCAGGCCTGGGAACTGTCGGTACGGGCCTTCTCAATCTGCTGGAGGCCCACAGTGCGCGCCTTGCCGCAGCACTCGGCCGTCCGATCGTCGTCAAGGCCGTCTCGGCTCGCGACCGCTCGAAGGACCGTGGCGTCAGGCTCGACGGCTACGAATGGTTCGACGACGCCTCCAGGCTCGCCGTTTCCCCGACGATCGACGTCTTCGTCGAGTTGATCGGCGGCGACGAAGGCGTAGCCCGCACCTGCGTCGAGGCGGCGCTGAAGGCGGGCAAGCACGTCGTCACTGCGAACAAGGCGTTGCTCGCCAAGCACGGCGTCGCGCTCGCCAGGCTCGCCGAGGCGAAGGGCGTTGAGCTCAATTTCGAGGCCGCCGTCGCCGGCGGTATCCCGGTGATCAAGACGCTGCGCGAGTCCCTCGCCGGCAACGGCGTCCGACGCGTCTATGGCATTCTCAATGGCACCTGCAACTATATCCTCAGTACCATGCAGGACGAGGGCCGGCCCTTCGCTGAAGTGCTGAAAGAAGCACAGGCTAAGGGATATGCCGAGGCCGATCCCACCTTCGACATCGGCGGCTTCGACACGGCCCACAAGCTCACCCTGCTGACCAGCCTCGCCTTCGGCACTGAGGTCGCCTTCGACCAGATCGACATCGAGGGCATCGAATCGATCACCGACGCCGACATCGAGGCCGCCGACGACCTGGGCTACCGCATCAAGCTCCTGGGCGTCGCCATGACGACCGAGAGCGGCATCGAGCAGCGGGTTCATCCCGCGCTCGTGCCAAAGCATTCTGCGATTGCCGAGGTCTCGGGCGTCACCAACTGCGTCGCCATCGACGCCGATTTCGTCGGCACCTTGCTGATGGTCGGTCCCGGCGCCGGCGCCAACGCCACGGCCTCCTCGGTCGCGTCCGACGTCATCGATATTGCTATCGGCGGTGTCATGCCGCCGTTCCGCATGCCCGCGGCCAAGCTTCAACCTTACCGGCGGGCCAGGCTTGGCCAACATCAGGGGGCGTATTATGTCCGTCTTCTGGTCGAGGATCGGCCCGGCGTCATGGCCTTCGTCGCCCAGCAGATGGCCGATCGCGGCATCTCGTTGGAAAGCGTCGTCCAGCGGCGCCCCCGACAGGTGCTGCCCGGCAGCGGCGAACGGCCCAAGCCGGGCGAGCCGACGCCGGTGGTGATCGTGACCTACGAGACGACGGAGGCGGCTATCCGTGCCGCCCTCGAGGCCATCTCGGCCGACGGGCGCCTGCGCTCGAAACCGCAGATGATCCGCATCGAGAAGCTTTAGCGAATTCCGCATCCGTCCATCGCCGCGTCGTCGATGGCAGGGCGGGCACAGGAATGATCCGGAGGAGACGGGGGCGATGGCGAGCGATAAGGGCGGTCTGGACAGGGTACTCGTTCTCGAGATCACGCGCGTGACCGAGGCGGCGGCCATCGCCGCGGCCCGGCTCAGGGGCCAGGGGAACAACAAGGGCGCCGACAAGGCCGCCGTCGACGCCATGCGCCGCGAGCTCGGCAAGCTGCACATTCGCGGCAAGGTCGTCATCGGCGAGGGCGAGATGGACGAGGCGCCGATGCTGTACATCGGCGAGGAGGTCGGCACCGGCGACGGCCCGCGCGTCGACATCGCCGTCGATCCGCTCGAGGGCACCACCATCTGCGCCAAGGACATGCCGAACGCGCTCGCCGTCATCGCCATCTCCGAGGCCGGCGGCCTGCTGAACGCGCCCGACATGTACATGGACAAGATCGCCATCGGGCCTGGCTACCCCGATGGCATCATCGACCTCGACCGGCCGGTGCAGGACGTCCTGAAGGACTTGGCCAAGGCCAAGGGCTGCCCGGTGCGCGAGATCACCGCCTGCATCCTGGATCGGCCCCGTCACCAGGAGCTGATCGACGCGGTCCGCAAGTCCGGCGCCGGCATCCGCCTCATCCCGGACGGCGACATTGCGGGCGTCATCTGGACCACCGACCCGGAACAGACCGGCATCGACATCTACCTCGGCTCCGGCGGCGCGCCCGAGGGCGTGCTCGCGGCGGCCGCGCTCCGCTGCATCGGCGGCCAGATGCAGGGCCGCCTCTCGCCCGAGCGCCACTCCGAGAAGGAGCGCCCCGAGCTCATTCAGCGCGCCGCCAAGATGGGCATTTCCGACATCCGCCGGAAATATTCGATGGCCGACATGGCCGCCGAGGACGTGATCTTCTCGGCCACCGGCGTCACTTCGGGCTCGCTCCTCGACGGCGTGCGCTTTCACGGCGAGTTCGCCGAGACCGAGACGGTGGTCATGCGCTCGAAGACGGGCACCGTGCGTCGTATCAAGACCACGTTCCGCGATCTCGAGATGAAAGGCTGGGGCTGATCCCCGGCGGCCTTGCGGACCCCTTGTTTCTGCCTCTTCCCGCCCTCCCTGTGACGGCGGACGGGGCAACCGCGCGAGCCAACACCCGGATTGGCCCGGCATTGCAGCCGGGGCATCGGCGGCATCCGAAGCGCCACCGCCCGCCTCACCTCACGCTCCGAGCTCCGAGCGGATCACGCCGATCGCCTCGTCGTTGATGCCGACCTCCTGGCCGACGCCGAGCCCGACCCAGCCCGCGAGCTTGTTCAGGAGCCCCGTTGGATCGTTCGTTACGCGCACCGACGAAACCCTGAGCCGCCGTGTACCTGCGTCGAGCACACCCTCGCCCACAACGTCGAAACGGGGTCTGAGCAGCAGCTTCGTCGCCACTGCGATCGCGCCCGAGAGCTCCAGCCGGTAGCTCTCCGGCCCGACCGGCTCGCCGCGGATGGCCGCGATGTCGACTGCCAGATCCTTCACCATCGGGTAGGTCCGCGCCTTGGCCTTCAGGTTCTCGAGATCCTGGGGCAGGCGTGTCCCCGTCATGATCGCCTGCGTCATGTCACGCATCGAACAAACCCCGCTTTCTGTCCCTTATCCATGCCCGCCAGGCTGAAACGGTGGATCGCGCCGGGCGCTTCGCTCAGAGTGCTGATGCTGGTAGTTGCCATTGACGGCCGCCGTGTGGCAACCGCCACGTCGCGGCCGGTGCCAGTCACTCTCAGTCCGCCTCCGCGCCGCGCGCCTTGAGCAGCGCCCGCGCCTCGACAGTGCGTTCGATGTGCACGATCACAGCTTCCGCGAGCGACACGCCCGTCAGTCGCTCGAACAGCGACAATGACACGTTGGCCGTCAGGTCGACGACAAGCGGCCCCGCGCGCGAGAGCACGACATCGACCGCCGCGAGGCCGAGCCCCAGCGTCCGCGCCGCCTGCTCGGCAAGCTTGCGCCCCGGGGTGAGCTCGTTCGCGGGGCGCGAGGTCGCGTGCCATTCGGGGCTCTGCTCGAGCGCTGTCCTCGGCCCCCGCTCGATTGCGCCGAGTGATCGCCCGCCCACCACCGCGAAGCGTAAGAGCGGCACCGAGCCGAGGGCATCGAGGCTGTCCGTCAGAACGTGCTCGGCGCCGCCCGCACCCTTCGAAAGGTCCTTCGGATTGACCGCGACCTCCGGCACGGCGATCCCGGCCCCGGCCAGGAGCTGCCGCGAGACGATGGCATCGCCGGCCTTGGCCAGCGCATCCGCCGGGTTGAGTGCCAGCGTGCCGAGCAGCTCCATTTGCCGGATGATGGCGAGCGAGAAATGGCTCGGCGCCTTGCCCGCCCGGAATATGACGGCATCCACCGGCTCGAGCGGCAGCCCATTGACCAGGATCGCCGGCTCCGTCGCCGCGATGTAGAGCGAGAGCCGCCGCCGGTCGATCACCGGCATCGCATGCCCACGCTGCTCCGCGAGGCGCACCAGGCGCCGGTTCGAGGCATTCTCCGGCCGCCGCGACAACAAGGCGATGTTGAGCGGGCGTTTGGCGGCCTCGCTCCGCACGACGTGGCCGTAGGCTCGGTAGCTCAGTTGCGGCTGGCGGTACGACGTCGCGGGGTCGACGAACATGTCGGACTTCACCGCCTGCCGACCGAGCAGCATGCGATAGGCCATGTTGGTGCGGCTCGCCAGCGTGACGTCGATCGGCCAGGCTCGGTCACCCATGCGCAAGGTGGTGCGTATGACGTACCGCTGCTCGGTTTCGCCATTGGAGCTCGTCACCTCGCGCCGGTCGATGACATCGGCGATGCACGTCACCTGGACATCGTCGCGGCCGGGCACCGGGCGCACCACGAAGCGCACGCGCGGCCTCTCCGGCGTGCCGATCTCCTCGATGTCGCTCGCGGCGAGCGCCGACGTGCGCGCGCCTGTGTCGACCTTGGCCTTTATCGCCGGCAGGTCGAGCTCCGGCAGTGCCAGCCACTCCTCCCAGCCGAGCACGAAGGGGTCTTGCACGAGGGAACCTGCTGGTTGAGCGCGTCGCGAACTCGGGGATGTCCGATCTCCAGAGAGTTAGCGCACGCTTGAGATGCCCGCAACGCTGTGCCGTGCATCTGTCCCACGCGCCCCGCGATCACGACCACGCGAGCATGCCTGCCGAATGCGCCGTTGGCGTGCTATTCGGGCCTCACATCAGGACAGGACCACCCGATCGATGCAACTTGACCGCCGGATCGCCGTCGTCATCCCCGCGCTCGACGAGGAGGACGCGATCGGCCGCGTGCTCGCCGACCTGCCGGACTTTGTCGACCGCGCCATCGTCGCTGATAACGGTTCGACCGACCGCACGGCCGAGGTGGCCCGTGCCCATGGCGCTCTCGTCGTAGCGGAGCCCGAGCGGGGCTACGGTGCCGCCTGCCTCGCAGCACTCCGGCACGTCGGCGACGCCGACATCGTCGTCTTCATGGACGGTGACTACTCCGACCACGCCGCCGAGATGGAAACCCTCGTCGCGCCGATTGCGCGGGGCGAGGCGGACATGGTGATCGGCTCGCGGGCGCTGGGCGAGCGCGAGGCCGGCGCGTTGACACCCCAGCAGCGCTTCGGCAACTGGCTTGCGACGCGCCTCATCCATCTCTTCTGGGGCGCGCGCTACACCGATCTCGGCCCTTACCGCGCCATCTCGACCGAGGCTCTGCGTCGCCTCGGCATGATGGACCGCAACTACGGCTGGACCGTCGAGATGCAGATCCGCGCCGCCGTTGCAGGCTTGCGCACCCGCGAGGTGCCCGTCAGCTATCGCCGGCGCATCGGCCAGTCGAAGGTCTCCGGCACCGTCAAGGGCACCATCATGGCGGGCATCAAGATTCTCGCCGTGATCGGCCGCTTCGCCCTGGTCGCCCGCGATGCCCCCGGTCGCCGCACCGCGGAAAGCTGACCCGCGCGTCACCACAGCGAACAGCCATTGGCCGGGTACCGAATTCGGGGCAAGATCGGCGCAAAGGGCACCGCATCGAGCCTATGGCCGCTCGGCGGGCACAAGGCCCAACGGAGGAACCGAGCCCATGACCCGTGACCGCCTGAGCTTCCTGTTCCTCAATGTGGGGCATTTCCTCGATCATCTTTTCACGCTCGTCTTTGCCACGGTGGCGGCACTCGCTCTCACCAAGGAGTGGGGCCTCACCTATGCCGAGCTCGTGCCCTACGCCATGCCCGGCTTCGTCGCCTTCGGCCTGTTCTCCCTGCCGGCCGGCCGCCTCGCCGACCACTGGAGTCGGCAAGGCATGATGGTCGTTTTCTTCGTCGGCATCGGGCTCGCAGCCATCGCGACGGGGTTTGCACAAACTCCCTTCCAGATTGGTCTTCTGCTGTTCGTCGTCGGCATTCTAGCCGCGATCTATCATCCGGTCGGCCTCGCCATGGTCGTCGACGGCGCCAAGGCTGCCGGCACCGGCATGGCGATCGGTATCAACGGTGTCTGGGGCAATCTCGGTGTCGGATGCGCGGCGCTCATCACGGGCTGGTTCATCGATCACGGAGGCTGGCGGTCGGCTTTCATCGTGCCGGGCGTGCTGTCCGTGCTGATCGGTTTCGCCTACTGGTGGCACGTTCGTGACGAAATGCGCGCCGCGGCAACGGCGAAGCAGGCACGCAAGGCAGCCGCTCCAGCGGCCGTGTCCCCTCGGACGGCCACCGTTTCGGCCGAGGCCAAGGCGGCGCTGTGGCGCCTGACCGCTGTCGTCTTCTTCACCACCGCAGTCTCGAGCCTCGTCTTCCAGTCCACCACCTTCGCTCTGCCCAAGGTGTTCGACGAGCGCCTGCAGGGCATCGCCGGCTCCGCGACCCTCGTCGGCTGGCTCGCCTTCGTCGTGTTCGCCATTGCTTCCATGGCTCAGCTCGTCGTCGGCCGTCTGCTCGACGTGCTGGGCCCCCGCACCGTCTTCATGGGCGCCGCTCTGCTCCAGCTCGTCTTCTTCGCCGCCATGCCGGGCTTCCGCGACTGGACGGCGCTCGCCATCGCGCTTGGCTTCATGCTCGGCGCCTTCGGCCAGATCCCCATCAACGACTACATGATCGGCAAGATGGCGAAATCCGAGCTCAGGGCGACCGTCTACGGCGTCCGTTACGTGGTGAGCTTCTCCGTTCTCGCCGCTGCCTTGCCACTGATCGCGTGGGTGCACGGGACCTATGGGTTCGACACGCTCTTCCGCGTCCTCGCCGCCGCCGCGGCCCTGATCCTGGCGGCTGTCTCGCTGCTGCCGCGCCGTCTGCCCGAGGCCGAGGTCGCATCCGCGCCCGCCGAGTGAGGCTGGGCCCTGCGCTGATGTTCCGGCGGTATGCTTAATCGGGCATTAAGGCCCGCCCCGCTACTTTTGCCTCGGCTGGCAACAACCTGCCGGCCGCTGCGTGAGTTTCGGGGGTGTGCGTCATGAATGAGCCGGCAGGCATTGCCGCAGCCGATGCGGTTCCGGGACCCACACCTGAAGCGCCCCGTCGCTGGCTGGCGAGACACCCCAGGCTGAGCCGCGCCCTGCTTCTGGCCCCGGTCTACGTCGCCGCTCTGGCCACCATCTTCGTTTCCATCCAGCTCATTCGCTACACCATCCGCTTTCCCGATCCGCGCATGCTCACCGTCAACGAGCCCGGCCCCCGCCTGCGCATCCTCGCGCGTGACGGCTCCGTCATCGCCGAGCGCGGTGACGGCAACGATTTCATTCCGCTCGATCGGCTTCCGCGCCACCTGGTCGACGCTGTCATCGCCATCGAGGATCGCCGCTTCTTTTCGCATTGGGGCCTGGACCCGGCCGGCCTCGTGCGCGCAGCTCTCGCCAATTTGCGCGCCGGCCGCACCGCTCAGGGCGGCTCCACCCTCACCCAGCAGCTTGCCAAGAACCTGTTCCTGACGACGGAACGCACCTTGAGCCGCAAGCTCGATGAGATGGTTCTCGCACTCTGGCTGGAAATCCGCCTGTCCAAGCGCGAGATTCTCGAGCTCTACCTCAATCGCGTCTATTTCGGCGGCGGCGCCTATGGCGTCGAGGCGGCCGCGAAGCGCTTCTTCGGCAAGTCGGCGCGCAGCGTCAATGTCGCCGAGGCCGCCGTCATCGCCGGTCTGCTGAAGGCGCCCACTCGGTATTCCCCGTTCGTCAATCCGGGCTATGCCCGCCATCGGGCCCGCGTCGTGATCCAGGCCATGCTGGCTGCCCGCCTCGTCAGCCCGATCTCGGCCGCGGCCGCCACGCGCCAGTCTGTCCACTTTTCCGACGCCGATGCCGGCAAGAGCCTGAGCGGCCTCGAGTACGCCGTCGACTACGTGCTCGACCGGCTTCCGCCGCTCGCCAGCGTCGCCAAGCGCCAGGTCGTGATCGAGACGACCATCGATCCCGACATCCAGCGCCGCGCCCAGTCGAGCGTCGCGACGATGCTCGAAAAGGAAGGTCCGGCCGCCAAGGTCGGCCAGGCGGCCGTCGTGGTGCTCGACACCGGCGGCGGCATCCGCGCGCTCGTCGGCGGCCGTTCGTTCGCCGAGAGCCAGTTCGACCGCGCCGCGAAGGCACGTCGTCAGCCCGGGTCGGCGTTCAAGCCCTTCGTCTACCTTGCAGCCCTCGAGAACGGCTTCTGGCCCGACACGCCCGTCGTCGACGAGCCGATCGAGATCGGCGAGTGGAGCCCGCGCAACTACGACGGCCGTTTCCGTGGTCCCATCACTTTGACGCAGGCTCTGGCCCACTCCGTCAACACCGTCGCGGTGCGCCTTCAGCAGCAGGTCGGCAGTGACAAGGTGGCGGACATGGCCCGGCGCCTCGGCATTCGCTCGCCGCTCCGCCCCGATGCCTCGATGGCGCTCGGCACGTCGGAAGTCGGCCTGCTCGAGCTTTGCGCTGCCTACGGTACGCTCGCCGCAGGCGGACTTGGCGTCGAGCCGTTCGTCGTCCGCCGCATTCGCACGGATGAAGGTGAGGTCTTGTTCGAGCGCCACGCGCCGTCACCGCGCATGCTCGTCGCCCCGGACACCGTTGGCGCGATCAACACCATGCTCAACGCCGCGATCGTCTCCGGCACCGGCCGCCGCGCCGCGTTTCCGACGCACCAGACCGCCGGCAAGACCGGCACGACTCAGGATTTCCGCGACGCCTGGTTCGTCGGTTACACGGCCCATCTCGTCGCCGGGGTGTGGTTCGGCAACGACGACGGCTCGCCCATGAATAGGGTGACCGGCGGCAGCCTGCCGGCTCTCGTTTGGCGTGACGTCATGCAGGCGGCGCACGCCAGCCTTTTGCCGCGGGCTCTGCCGGCGGTCGATGGCGCCGTGATCGACCCGACCAAACCGGCCGAGCCGGGAGAGCAACGCCGCGTGTCAGGCTTGCCGGCGCCTGCGCTAGGCACGTCGGCAGAAGTCGCCCCCCTGGCGCGCTCGAAGCCGACGACGCCCTCGGCCTCCGCCGTGGTCGCCGTTTCGCCCGATTCAGCCATCGCGCGACGCCGCACGCGGGCCTCTGCCACCGTGACAGCGGAGAAGAGAACGCCACCGCGCAACGTCCCCAGGCGCAAGGTGAAGGCCGCTGCCCGGCCCCCAGAAACGGTTGCCCCGCCCGCGCCCCTGCGCATGCCCGCGAGGCAGATCGATCCGGAATTTTTCGCTCGAGCCCTCGCATTGCCGGCTCGGGAAGCCGAGGCGTCGACGAAGCCGTCTCCCCCGCCGAGCGACACGAAATTCGATGCCCGCCGGATCCGCGAGCGTCTCGGTTTCAACGCGCTTCCCGGTTGGGATCAACGCATGGGGCTCGGCGCACACCCCGTCAATTGATCGACCTGCCAGCCGTCAGCCCTAGCCTTGGCAAAGCTGGTTCAGCTGCGCCTGCGTCCAGCGCGATTCGGCGTGCCAGCCCCGGGCGCATTCGCGCTGCGTCGGGGGCACCACCGGCTGCCGCATGGTCCCGCCAATGGTCGTCGCCGCGCCTCCGCTGCTCTGGGTGCTGCCGGACCTCGCCGTGCCGTCGGGATTGATCGGTGGGGACTGCGGCGTTGCGAGCGTGCCGGCTTGCGCTCCGGCGGGCGCCGTCAAGACGCGCTCGCGAGTTCCCGTAGAGTCGCTCGGCAACCCCCTCGGCGTCGCCGTGCCGATTGCCGGGTTGCGTCCGGAGGGACGGGGCGTGGTGGTGCTCGGCAACGTCGTCGATGGCCGTCCACCGATCGAGGTGCCCGAGTTGCCGGTCGTGCCTCCGCCTGCAGTGCCCATTCCGGTCGAGCCTGTTGCTGCGCTGCCGGTTCCCCCGCCGCCGCCTGAGCTGCCGGTCTGTGCTGCGGCGCTGCCCGCGCCGAGGGCCAGCGCCAGCGCTGCAACGACTAATCTGCTATGCATTCCATCTTCTCCTGCTGGTTTCCTCGCCAACGTGCGGCTTCTCGACTGGTTCCCTCTTGCCAAGCCGCCCCCTCGGCTGGCTCACTGGCCTCGCCGCCATGCCTGTGGCGGTGCGTGGGAGAGATGCCCCGCACCCCTGAAGCGAGAGGAGATCGTCCCCGGAATGACTGCGAGCAAGCCATCGGCGGCCAAGGGCGCGGCGACCGCAGGCGTCAGCATCGGCATCGACATCGGCGGCACATTCACCGACGTCGTCTGCGCCACCGCTGCGGGAACGCACATCCTCAAGGTGCCGACCACCCGCGACGACCCGGGCCGCGCCGTCCTTTCCGCCCTCGCCCTGCTTCATGATCGTTTTTCCGTCTCGCCCGCCGACGTCGCGAGCTTCGCCCACGGCACCACCATCGCCACCAACGCGGTGCTTGAGCGAAAAGGGGCTCGCGTCGGCCTGATCACGACGCGTGGCTTTCGCGACGTGCTCGAGATCGGCCGCCAGATCCGCCGCCAGATGTACGACTTGAACCTCGAGCCCGAGACGCCCGGCTGGCTCGCACCGGGCGCACGTCGTGTCGAGATCGCCGAGCGCGTCACGGCATCGGGCGAGGTCCTTCTCCCGCTCGACGAGGCCTCGCTCGACGCGGCCATCCGGAAGCTCGCCGCCGAAGGCGTCGAGGCCATTGCCGTATCGCTGCTCTTTTCGTTTCTCGCGCCTGCGCATGAACGCCGCGTCAGGGACGCGCTCGAGGCCGCCCTGCCCGGCGTACCGGTGTCGCTCTCGAGCGAGGTCGATCCCGTCTTTCGCGAGTACGAGCGCACCGTCGTCACCGCCTTCGACGCCTATGTGAAGCCCGTTGTCGCCCGCTACCTCGCCGACATGGACCGCGATCTCGCGAAGGCGGGCGTGCCGGCGCCGCTCCAGATCATGCAGTCTCGCGGAGGCCTTGCAGGCGGCGAGGTTGCGCGCGAGCGCCCCGTTCGGCTCTTCTTGTCGGGCCCCGCCGCGGGCGCCATCGGCGGCCAGGCCGCTGGCCGCGAGGCTGGCCTAGACAGCCTGATCACCGTCGACGTCGGCGGCACCTCGAGCGACATCGCCTTGATCGATCGCGGCCGCGTGCTCGTGAAGCCTGAAACCGACATCGCCGGCTATCAGGTGCGCGTTCCCATGCTCGACGTCACCACGCTCGGGGCAGGCGGCGGCTCCATCGCCTGGATCGACACCGGCGGTGGCCTTCGCGTCGGGCCTCGGTCGGCCGGCGCTGATCCGGGACCGGCCTGCTATGGCCGCGGCGGCGTCGAGCCGACCGTCACGGACGCCTCTATCGTGCTCGGCTTGCTCGATCCGTCCTATTTCGCCGGCGGCTCGCTGCGCCTCGATCCGTCGTTGTCCCGCAAGGCCATCGAGGAGCGCATCGCCAGGCCCCTCGGCCTCGACGCCGAGACCGCGGCCCTCGGCATCCACCGCATTGCCAACGCGCACATGGCTGACGGCATGCGGCTCGTGTCCATCAACCGTGGCTACGATCCCCGCGAGTTCGTTCTCGTGCCCCTCGGCGGTGCCGGTGGGCTCCATGCCGTGCCGCTCGCCGTCGAGCTCGGCATCGGCCGCGTGCTCGTGCCTCGTTTTCCCGGCGTGCTCGCCGCTGCCGGCCTCCTCGCCGCGCCGATCGAGCACGAGGTCTCCGGCGCATTTCTCACCCCAATTGCCGACGCGCGCCTGCCGGACATCGCCGACGCCTTCGCTTCACTCGACCGCCGCGCCGATGCGCTCATGCAGGCCGAGCGCATCGATGGCCTCGCCCGCGAGCGCCTCACCCTCGCCGACGTCGGATACATGGGCCAGAGCCACTACATCGAGGTTCCGATCGACCTCACCTCGCGCGATTCGCTCAGCCGGCTCTACCAGGCCTTCGAAGCGGCGCACGAGCGCCTCAACGGCCACAAGACCGGCGCGCCGGCGAAAATCGTCAACCTTCGCGTCGTGCATCGCGCCCATCGGCCGTATGTCCCGGTTGGTGCCGATCCTGCCTCCGGGAACGGCCGCTCCGAGAAAGGCCGTCGCGCCGTGCTCTTCCCCGGCGAGACGGCGCGCGTCGAAGCGACCATCCACGACCGCGCATCGATCGCCGCTGGCGAGCGCCTGTCCGGCCCCGCCATCATCGAGCAGGACGATTCGACCACCTTGCTGCCGCCTGGCTGGACGGCCGAAGTGACTGGCGGCGCCGCACTGCTGCTGACGAGGAGCGCATAATGACCGCCCCTGAACCCACCCACCGCATCGACATCGACGCCGATCGCTTCGATCCGGTCACGCTCGAGGTCATTCGCCACCGCCTCGACAAGATCGCCGAGGAGATGCAGGCGACGCTCCTGAAGTCCTCCTGCTCGCCGATCGTGAAGGAGGGTCTCGATGCCTCGGCGAGCCTCTTCACCCTCGACGGCACCACCCTCGCCCAGGCCTGCGCCATTGCCATCCATCTCGGCACGCTCATTCCGGCCGTGGGAGCGATCATTGCGAAATTCCCTGTCGATCAGATGCGCGAAGGCGACATCTACATCCTGAACGACCCCTATTGCGGCGGCACCCACCTTCCGGATTTCGCCGTCGTCATGCCGGTCTTTGCCGGCGGCCGCCCCATCGCGCTCGCGGCCACCATGACCCACCACCAGGACGTGGGCGGCAAGACCGCCGGATCCGTCCCGACCGATTCGACCGAGATCTTCCAGGAAGGCATCCGCATCCCACCGGTCGCCTGGGCGCGTGCCGGGGTGTTCGATCCGACGCTGACCGCCGTACTCCGCCAGAACGTCCGCATCCCCGACATCTTCATGGGCGATCTCCACGCCCAGGTCGCCGCCTGCAAGATCGCCGCGATGCGCTTGGCCGAGGCATCCGAGAAGTTCGGCCACAATGCGCTTCTCACGTCCTTCTCGGTGCTGCTCGATCGTGCCGAGGCGATGACGCGGGCAGCGCTGCGCAAGCTCGCGCCCGGCACCTATCGCGCCGTCGATTTCCTCGACAACGACGGCATCGATCTCGATCGGCGCATCCGGATCGAGGTTGCCGCCACCGTCGCCGACGGCACCATCCACTTCGACCTCACCGGCTCGAGCCCGCAGGTGAAAGGCCCGATCAATTGCGTGCCCTCCGGCAGCCTCGCGGCCGCCTGTTTCGCCGTTCGCGCCGTCACCGACCCGGCCATTCCCAACAACGGCGGCTGCTTTCGTCCCATCACGCTGACGCTCCCCGAAGGCTCCATCGTCAACCCGCGCGAGCCGGCCCCCGTCAACGCGCGGACCGCCACCATCAAGCGCATCACCAACACCATGCTGAAGGCGCTGGCCGGTGTCGCGCCGGAGCGTGTCCCGGCGCCGAACTCCGGCGAGCTTCTCGTCATGGCCTGGGGCGGCCAGCGCAAGGACGGCACGTCCTTCGTCACCGGCGAGCTGTTGGCCGGCGGTGCCGGTGCGGGCAACGGCTTCGACGGTGTCGACGCCATCGAGACCGACGCCACCAACTGCATGAACCTCCCCGTCGAGGCCATGGAGCTCGACGCGCCGATCCGCGTCAATCGCTGGGAGCTGGTCAAAGGCTCTGGCGGCGACGGCACCTACCGCGGCGGTCGCGGCCAACTCAAGGAGTACGAGATCCTGGAGGATGTGGCAGGCACGATGTCCTACTCGCACCGTGGTGAGCGCCACTTCGTCGCCGCCGATGGTCTCGCGGGCGGCAAGCCCGGTGCTCTGGCCAGGTCGTGGATCGTACGCGGCGACGGCAGCGAGGAGATCATCCCGTCGAAGACCGTCACCCGTCTTGCGCCGGGCGACCGCGTCGTCATCACCACCGCCGGCGGTGGCGGCTACGGCCCCCCTGACGCCCGCCCCGCGGAAGCCCGCACCCGCGATGCAGCCGATGGCAAGGCGTGAGCAAGCCACGTTGGGCCGGTCGGCGGCGCCGCCGTCTGGCCCGCACCCGCGCCAGGTGTCCGGCAAATCTTGCGTGATTTTATTGGTGGAGAGGGTTGGATTCGAACCAACGTAGGCGAAGCCAACGGATTTACAGTCCGTCCCCTTTAGCCACTCGGGCACCTCTCCATCGCGCCGCCGCTGCAAAGAGCGGAGACTGCCACCGGAAGGTTAGCAGATCATGCGCTGGGCCGCACCGGTCCTGCCGGATCGGCGCGACGACAGGGTTTATGGGCAGCCCGTCCCCCTGTGTCAACCGCCAAACGAAGCTGTGAACCCGCGTGACCGCGCCCCTCCCGCGACCTTGGACCGGCTGCCAAAGCCCGCCGGAGATTGCTATAAGCTTGTGCAAGAACCCACGCCGAAAGCCTTCAGCCCGTGCGCAGCGACTTCGAGATCGGTGGCCACAAGGTCCCCCCGGGGACCCGCGCTCTCGTCGATCTGCACGTCTCGAAGCTCTCGAACCACACCCCCGTCACGCTGCCCGTCCACGTCCTGCACGGCCCTCGTCCGGGTCCGGCCATGTTCATTTCCGCAGCGATTCATGGCGACGAGCTGAACGGTGTTGAGATTATTCGGCGTGTTCTGAGGACCCTGCAACCCGGCAATATCTCGGGCACGCTGCTGGCCATTCCCGTAGTCAATGCCTACGGCTTCATCGGTCACTCGCGCTATTTGCCCGACCGGCGCGATCTGAACCGCTCGTTCCCCGGTTCCGGTAGCGGCTCGCTGGCCGCGCGGCTGGCGCACCTCTTCCTGAAGGAGGTCGTCCGTCGCTGCCAGGTCGGCATCGACCTGCACACCGCCGCCGTCCATCGCGTCAACCTTCCGCAGATCCGCGCCGAGTTCCAGCGCCGGCCGCGATGCCGCGAGCTTGCCGAGGCTTTTGGCGCTCCGGTGGCGTTGGAAAGCGCCGAGCGGGCCGGCTCGCTCCGCCGGGCCGCGCGCGAATGCGGCGTTGACGTCCTCGTCTATGAGGGCGGCGAGGGCCTGCGTTTCGACGAGTTCGCCATCAAGGCCGGTGTCGATGGCATTGCCGGCGTCATGCTGCGCACCGGCATGCTCGAGTTGCCGGATGGCGTCGAGCCGGCAGCACCCGACGAGCTGCGCCGGCCCGTTTTCGCCAATGCCTCGAAGTGGGTCCGCGCGCCGGACGGGGGTGTCTTCCGCACCTTGAAGCGCATCGGCAATGCCGTGAGCGAGAACGAGCCCATCGGCGTCGTCGCCAACCCTTACGAGGGCGGCGAGATCCAGATCCGGAGCCCGCGCCGCGGCATCATCGTCGGAGCCACCACGCTGCCCGTCGTCAACATGGGCGATGCCCTGTTTCACATCGCCTGGGCGGACGAATATGATCGCACCAAGGTCGATCGCCGCGCATCTGCGTCAGGGCCTGAGGCGGACCCGGCCTCCCCCGACGCCGAGCCCGAGGCGGTGATGGACGAGGACGAGATCATCTGAAAGTCGCCTCAGCGCTTGAGCTCGATCTCGATGAAAACGAACTCGTAGTCGTTGGCGTTGACGACGTTGTGCTCGACGCCGGTCGCGCGCGCGTAAGGCTTGCCGGTCGTGAGCTCCGCCGTGCGCGAGGTGCCGCCCGGCTCCTCCAGCAGCAGTTTTCCGGTCGTCATCGGCACCACCACGTAGTCGAGCCCATGCGTGTGCCAGCCGGTCTCGGCCCCTGGCGCGAACCGCCACTCCGTCGCGATCGTGCGTGCATCGTCGAGGAGAACGGTCGGCTGTGCCTTCGGTCGCGGGCTGCTCATCGTGATTGCTCCATTCCGTCGATTGCAGCCGCCTCGCCTTCGTCCAGCGTCCACGGCGCATTGAGATCGAGACCGCAGTTCGGGCAGCGTGCCTTCTCGCGGAGCGACAGCCGACCTGTCCCGATCGGTCCCTTCTTCCAGATCAGCGACGCCGAGCATCGCGGGCATGCCGCGGCCGCGCGCGTCATCATGGCGAAGATCAGAAGGCCCACGCCGCCGACCAGCAGGATGATCGGCAGCACCGGGTCGCCGATGTGCTCCACGGCCGTATACAAGGCGAGGAACAACAGCGGCAGCGCCAGCACGATGCACCCGACATAGACCTTCCTCACCCGCCGGAAGGCCTCGTTCGGGGTGATCGTCGTCGCCCCGCTGCCGCCTGTCGTCGCCTCCTGGCGTCCCGTCCCAGCTTCGTCGTTTGGCGTTGGCATGCGTCTCTCAATAGCTCTTTGGCAGACCTAGCTGTCGCTCGGCGATGTTCGACAGGATCAGCTCCCGGCTTACCGGCGCGATCCGGCAGAGCATCACCTCTCGCATGTACCGCTCGACGTGGAACTCCTTCGAGTAGCCCATGCCGCCGTGTGTCAGCACAGCCGTTTCGCAAGCCTCGAAACCGGCCTCGCCCGCCAGGTACTTGGCAGCGTTCGCCTCCACGCCACATGGCTGTTTGCTGTCATAGAGCGTCGCCGCCTTCAGCATCAGCAGGTTTGCCGCCTCGAGGTTGATCCAGGCCTTTGCCAGTGGATGCTGGATACCCTGGTTCTGCCCGATCGGACGCCCGAACACGACCCTGTCCTTGGCGTATTGTGTTGCACGTTTGAGCGCCGCCCGGCCCAGCCCCACTGCCTCGGCTGCGATCAGGATGCGCTCGGGGTTGAGCCCGTCGAGGATGTAGCGGAAGCCCATGCCCTCCTCGCCGATCCGGTCCTCGACGGGAACCGGCAGCCCGTCGATGAAGAGCTGGTTCGAGTCGACTGCCTTGCGCCCCATCTTCTCGATCTCGCGCACCTCGACGTATTTCCGGTCGAGTGTCGTATAGAAAAGAGACAGGCCCTCGGTCGGCTTCTTGACCTTGTCGAGATCGGTCGTGCGCGCCAGCAGCAGGATCTTGTCGGCCACCTGCGCCGTCGAGATCCAGATTTTCTGCCCGTCGATACGATAGCGGTTGCCTTCCCGCGTCGCCTTCGTCTTGAGGCGCGTCGTGTCGAGGCCGGTATTGGGCTCTGTCACGCCGAAGCAGCTTTTCTCCTTGCCGGAGATGAGGGGCGGCAGCATGCGCTTCTTCTGGTCTTCCGTGCCGTGCACCACCACCGGGTGCAGCCCGAAGATGTTCATGTGCACCGCCGAGGCGCCTTGCATGCCGGCGCCGGATTCCGCGATCGTCTGCATCATGATCGCGGCTTCCGTGATGCCGAGCCCAGCCCCGCCGACCTCCTCGGGCATCGCGATGCCGAGCCAGCCGGCTTCCGCAAGGGCCTGATGCAGCTCGATTGGAAACCCGCCCTCTTTGTCCTTCTTCAGCCAATAGTCCTCGCCGAAGCGTCCGCAGATCCGCTCGATGGCCGATCGGATCTCCTGCTGCTCGTCGGTCAGTCCCATGTGCATGCGTTTCAGGCTCCCGCTTGGATCGATCTAGTTCGCTCGGCCGACCACGCGGTCGGCCTCGAGTTCCGCAATCTGTGCCTCGTCGTACCCGGCGGCTGCCAGGATTGCGCGCGTGTCGCTGCCGGCTTCGCGCGGCGAGCTCGAAAGTTCGGGCCTCGTCCGGGAAAATCTCGGCGCCGGGCCGGGCTGCTGCACGCCGTCTCGCGTGAGGAATGTATCGCGCACGGCGTTGTGCGGATGCTGGGTCACTTCCGAGATCGCCAGGACGGGCGCGAAGCAGGCGTCGCTTCCCTCGAACGCCACTTCCCATTCGCTCCGTGTACGCGACTTGAAGATCTCCGTGAAACGCGACCTGAGCACCGGCCAGCCGTTGCGGTCGTGCTGTGCCGGCAACTTTTCCTCCGCAAGTCCGAGACGCACGAGCAGGTCGGCATAGAACCGCTTCTCGATCGCCCCGATCGACACCCACTTGCCGTCCTTCGTCTCGTAGACGTCATACCATGGCGCGCCGGTGTCCAGCATATTCGTGCCGCGCTCCTCGTGCCACATCCCCTCCGCCCACATGCCGTGGAACATGGCCATCAGGCTCGCCGCTCCATCGACCATGGCGGCATCGACCACCTGCCCCTTGCCCGAGCGGCGTGCCTCCAGCACCGCACAAACGACCCCGAACGCGAGGTACATGCCGCCCCCGCCGAAATCCCCGACCAGATTGAGCGGGTGGATCGGCCGCTCGCCGGCCCGCCCCAGGTGGTTGAGCACGCCGGCGAGCGCGATGTAGTTGATGTCATGGCCGGCGCGCTGCGCCAGCGGCCCTTCCTGCCCGAATCCGGTCATCCGCCCGAAGACGAGCCGCGGGTTGACTTCCGCAAGCACGTCCGGACCGAGCCCGAGCCGCTCCATGACCCCAGGGCGGAAGCCCTCGATGAGCACGTCGGCATCCCGGACGAGCCGCTTCACGATCTCGACCGCCTCAGGCTTCTTGATGTCGACCGCGATCGATTTCCGCCCGCGGTTCATCACCTCGAACCGCGGACCTCGGTCGAGCCCGAGGTCCGCCTTCTCACGCCGGTCGACGCGGATCACCTCGGCCCCCATGTCCGCCAGCATCATGCCGCAGAATGGCGCCGGGCCGATACCCGCCATCTCGATCACTCTCAGTCCCTCGAGCGGTCCCATCTCGCCTCCAGTTTACCCAGTAGCCTCGCCGTTCACCCTGTTGCATGCCCTGCCCGGCAGGTTTTGCCAACATTGGGGCGCTTGGAAAGAAAGCCTTAAACCTAACCCGAGCCAGCAAAACTTTCTAAATAGGCTCTGTGGTCTCATGGTCCTCGACGAGAGTAAGCGTTTGTCGCAGGGGCGCGTGTGAAGGAACATCTGAAGGCATCGAGCGATGCCGGCCGCCGCGCCGCCGGCCGGGCCGTGCGTGCGCTCGCCTCGGCCGTGCGCCATATCCGCATCGCGATTGGCAACACGCTTTCGGCCTGCGCTAGCGGTGGCGTCCTCGTTCCGTTGTTGGCGCCCGTCGGGGCATTCTACCTCGCCACGCTTCTTCTCCCCGATTCGCGCCTCGGAATGTCCCATGTCGCCCTGGCGGGCGGACTGGCGATGCTCGGCGCCGCAGCCGCGCTTGTCTCCCGTTTCGTGCTTCCACCGCGCGACGCACGCGACATCGATCGCTTCCAGGCCCTGAGCGACCGGCTCGAGAAGGGCATCGAGAAGCTCAAGGATCTGCAGTGGGAGCTCTCCGACAACGAAACCCGCTACCGCGACCTCCTCGATAGCCAGAACGACATCATTTCCCGCATCGATGCGCGTGGCCGCCTGACGTTCGTCAACCGCGCATTCTGCCGGACGTTCGGCGTCGAGGCAGGAGCGGTGCTCGGCACGCCGTTCCGGCCGGAGGTCCTGCAGCGCGAGGGCGAGCCGCGTGCCAAGCCGGAGCCCGGCCGGCGCCAGAGGTTCGAGGAGCTGGTCCAGACCGCGGACGGGGCGCGCTGGTTTTCCTTCGAGCAGCTAGCGATCACCGGTGAGGATGGAACGGTGCGCGAGGTCCAGTTGCTCGGTCGCGATATCACCGAGCAGCGCCGCACCCAGTTGGCGCTCGCCGAGGCGCGCGATCAGGCAGAGGCCGCCAACCTCGCCAAGTCGCGCTTTCTTGCCGCCATGAGCCACGAGATCCGCACTCCGATGAATGGCATTCTCGGTATGGTCGGCCTGTTGTCGGACACAGAGCTTTCGTCCGAGCAGCGCTCCTACGTCAACGCCGTCGATCACTCCGCGAAGAACTTGTTGACCATCATCGACGAGATCCTCGACCTCTCGAAGATCGAGGCCGGCAAGCTCGACATCCATCCGGCTCCCTTCGCGCTCGACGAGTGCGTGCAGGGCGTCATTGAGCTGATGGCGCCGCGTGCCCGCGAGCGCAACCTCGACCTTGCTTGGCGCATCGAGCCGGACTTGCCGCGCATCGTCATCGGTGATGAGACGCGCGTGCGCCAGATCCTGCTCAATCTCGTGGGCAACGCCATCAAGTTCACCGACAAGGGCGGCGTCGCCGTCCGCGTCCGGCGCGGATCGCTGGGCGAGCCGTTCTCGCCCGAGGGCGTTGCTTCCGACGCTCCAAGGAGGGTGGCGCTCGAGGTGGAGGTTTCCGACACCGGCGCCGGTATTGCTGCCGATCAGATCAGCAATCTCTTTGCGGAGTTCGAGCAGGCAGACGACGCCATGCGCCGCAAACGGGGTGGAACCGGCCTCGGTCTGGCAATTTCGCGTCGTCTCGCGCGCGCCATGGATGGCGATATCGTCGTCGACAGCACACTCGGTCGCGGATCCGTGTTCGAGGCACGCATGGTGTTGCTCGCCATGTCGAACGCAACCCCTGTGCTCGCCGCGTCGCCCGACGGTCGCGCGCATCTCGTCCTGCTCGTTTCGGGCCGCATCCAGCAGCGCACGCTCATGCAGGAAGCCCTCTTGTCCCTCGGCATTCCCGGTGAGGTTGCCACCCTTGAGACGGCAGAGGAGATGATGCGCCGTGCGCTCCGGTCCGGACGCTCCTTCGATACCTTGATCGTGGACGTCGAGGTTGGCCCCGAAGCCATTGGTCGCCTGATTGCGTGCGCCCGCTCGACCGATGAATGCGTGCCGCGCACACTCCTTGTTGTCGATCAGCCGGGTGGCAGCCGCCTTGACGCATTCAGGGCCGCGGGATGCGATGCCTATCTGGTCCGGCCCGTACGCCCCTCCTCTCTGCTCACTCAGCTCGAATTGGCGGCACAGTGGAGAGGCCCGCGTCCCGGACCGGCCGAACCCGCCGCCATTCCGGCATCGGGCTCGCGCGAGCCGGTCTCTCGGGGGCGACGCGTTCTCCTCGTCGAGGACAACGAGATCAATGCTCTGCTGGCCTGCCGCATGACCGAGAAGGCAGGATGCGTCGTTCTGCACGCACCCAATGGCCCGGCGGCCCTCGCCCTCTGCGAGGATCTGCTGGCCGCAGGCGACAGCCTCGACCTCGTGCTGATGGACATCCACATGCCCGAGATGGACGGCTTCGAAACCACGCGCCGTGCCAGGCGGCTGTTCGCTGCCCGCGGTCGCGCCGCCCCGCCCATCGTTGCGCTCACGGCCAATGCCTTCGCCGAGGATCGCAAGCGTTGCCTCGAGGCGGGCTTGGACGACTATCTCGCCAAGCCCTTCGACCGCTCGGAGCTCGAGGCGTTGCTCGAGAAATGGTGTGCCGCCGAACGTTCGCCGCGCGACGGATCGCTCGGCGGCTACGCGGCCTGACGCTGCACGTTGGCCGTCATCGACCACCCGCACGGACTGGAAATGCGACGGCGCTACCTTGTGTGCGCCTGCTCGACGGCAGGCGGCGCATGGGCGGACGCGGTGCCTAGCACCTTGTCGACCCCATAATACTGCAGCGCCGTGTACCCGATGAACGTCGCGAGAAAGAGCGCGCCCGCCGGGCGGCTGAGGCCTCCGCGGAACAGCAGAAGCCCGAGCATCACCACCGTCACCGCCAGCATCATCCAGATGTCGAAGGACAGGATCTGCGCCGGCACGGGTATGGGCACGACCAGCCCCACCAGCCCGATGATCATCAGGAGATTATAGATGCCCGCGCCCATGATGTTTCCGACGGCGACTTCGGAATGGCGCTTCATGGCCGCGACGACTGCCGTAGCGAGTTCCG
>JAWKWD010000013.1:0-176648 GCA_041397805.1 Hyphomicrobiaceae bacterium | reverse complement strand
CATGATGTTTCCGACGGCGACCTCGGAATGGCGCTTCATGGCCGCGACGACTGCCGTAGCGAGTTCCGGCAATGAGGTGCCGACGGCCACGATCGTGAGCCCGATCACCTCCTCCCGAACCCCGAAATATTGCGCGGCCTCGACTGCCGCCGCGACCAGCAGCTTGGCGCCGATCACCACCGAGGCGACACCGCCGACGACCGCCAGCACGGCAAGCCAGGTCGACTTCGGCCCTTCCTCGAATTCCTCTTCGAGCTCTTCGGCAAGATCGCCGGGATCGTCCATCCGGCCCTTCTTTCGCTCGGTATGGAACGCGTAGGCCGTGAACAACACGAGCCCGGCCACCATCGCGGCCGCCTGCCACCGCTCGATCACTCCCGTCAGCGCGAGTGCCGTGAAGAGCAGCGCCGAGCCGAGCATCATCGCCGCATCGCGGTAGAGCGCCGATGGCTGGATGACGATCGGGAAGATCACGGCCGAGGTGCCGAGGATGAGCAGGATATTGGCGATGTTCGAACCGACCACGTTGCCGATCGAGATGCCCGGCAGGTTGTCGGCTGCCGCCTGCAGGCTCACGACCAGCTCTGGCGAGGTCGTGCCCCAGGCGACGATCGTCATGCCGATGATCATCTTCGAAACATTGAGCCGGCGCGCCAGCGAGACGGCGCCTCTGACGAGGTATTCCGCACCGAACAGGAGCAGAATGAAACCTCCGGTGAACTGCAGGATAGTCAGCATGACTGTGTGTCCCGTGGCGGCTGCCCGGCTGTCTGCGAGCAGGTGCAAGTGTCGGAAGGAAGGCGTGATCGGCACTCTGCGCGGGATCCGCGACTGGATCTGGCGCGCGTCTTGCGGGCTAGTCGGCACGGACGATCGCCTGGCGCCGGCGTTGCGCAGCAAGACGGGAAGGAAGATTTCACGGGCGGGACACTCCACGAGTCGTGTCCAGTCCGACATCGCAGCGGCGTCGCTGCCAGAGGGGCCCGGTCTGGAGGGCTGACGATCTGATTTTACAACAAATGGTCGATTGTGCGCGAGTGCTCTTGATCTCCTGGTGACACGTCCCTGCGTCGATCGGCACGAAACGAGTGGTGCGCGCTTCTAGAACTCCGAAAACGCCTTGAGTGCAACCACGGTCTGGTCGGTATCGACCAGAATTGTGGCAGCAAGTCCGACGAACACAAGGCCCGCCGCATAGTCTCTCAGCCGCACAGCTCCCTTTCGGCCGCGAAGCAGTCGGGTTGCCTCGAGTGCAAACCCGGCGCTCACGGCACCGACCGCGCAGAACGCCAGCGCGAGATCCGGCGGCAGCGCCACGCCGCACGCGAGGAGTGCAGCCGGAGGTCCGGCGATGGCCAGCGCGCGAAGGCTCTCGCTCGATCGTCGTGCCTCTTCTTGCTCCAGGTCGGCTTTCGCGCGACGGGGTAACGTCGTCGGCATTCCGAAGCTCCGCGTCTCCGCACGACCCATGGCGACCGCACGTGGCGTCATCGGGTGACGCAAATCGCAGTGTGAGCCAATCTGCGGCGCAGGTGAATGCGGATGCTTCGCTTGGTAGGTCTACGCATTCGATGCCCCGTAAATACTACGGGGCAAGACGCCCGAGCCTGATCGCTTGCCGCACCAGCACGGCGACGCTCTCGGCTTGCATCTTGTCCATGATCTGCACGCGATAGCTTTCCACGGTGCGCGGGCTGATGCCGAGCCGCGCGGCGATCGCGTGGCTCGTGAGCCCCTGCACCACGTTGTCGAGCACCTCGGATTCCCGTCGCGTCAGCGTCTGCGCGCGCCGCTCGAGGTCCTGTAGAGACTGGCGTCCGGCGAGTTGCTCGAACGCCTGCGCAAGGCAGCGATTGATGGCGGATACGAGCTGCGCGTCGTCGACCGGCTTCTCGATGAAGTCTTCCGCTCCCGCCTTGATGGCAGCCACCGCCATCGGCACGTCGGCATGTCCGGAGATCAAAATGACGGGAAGGTGGATGTTTCGCAGTCCCAGTTCCCGCATCAGCTCGATGCCGTCCATCCCCGGCATGCGCACGTCGGCGATCAGGCAGCCTGCCTGGGGCGGCTTGTACGCTTCGAGGAATTGGTCCGCTGAGCCGAATGTCGCCACCTCGTAGCCGAGCACGCTCAGCATCTCGCTCAGGGCATGACAAACCGCCGGCTGATCATCGACGATATAGAGGATTGGTCGCGTACTCGTCATGCCTTGTCAGGTCGCCTCCCTAGCGATCGGCAGAGAAAAGCGGATTTCGGTCCCCTCTGGCGATGTGCCGCTCACCCAGATCCTGCCGCCATGGGCCTGCACGATCGTCTGACTGATCGATAGGCCGAGCCCCAGCCCGTGCGCCTTGGTCGTACTGAGCGGTACGAAGATAGTATCGACGCGCTCCGGTGCAATACCGCCGCCGTTGTCACTTACCGCAACCTCGATCTCGCGTTCGCTCGCGGCAAGCGCCACTGCAATGGCGATCCGGCCGTCCCTGCGGCCGGATTCCACGATGGCATCGATGGCGTTGCGCACGAGGTTCAGAACCACCTGCTGGATCTGGACGCGATCCGCGAGAACCGGCGGCAGCCCGTCGATTGGATTGAGAGTGACCGCGATGCGTTGCCCGGCGGCGTGCGGCTGCACCAGCGAGAGCGCGCCTTCGATGAGCGGCTTCATTTGAACTGCGGTCACGTGAGGCTCGCCGCGCCCGAGAAACTCGCGCATGCGTCGCACAACTGCAGCGGCGTGATCGATCTGCTCGATCATAGACGCGACATTCCGGGTCGTCCGAGAGCGGTCCGCGTCCTCAGCGCTCACGAGCTGCCCGACGGACCGGGCGAGCGCGCGTGCGGCGGTGAGCGGCTGGTTGATTTCGTGCGCCAGTGCAGCCGCAAGGCCGCTGACCAGGTTCAGTCGCGCCGTGCGGGCGGCCTCGTTCTGCATGTCCTGCAGCTGCTGGGCTGCCTCTTTGGCCGCGACGTCGGCGGCATCCCGCTCGCTTACCACGGCGCCGACCAGAAGCACCGTCATCGTCATGACCAGCATGAGCAACTGGTACTCCGCGAACTGGGTCAGCTCGCCCCCGTAGAGATGCAGGAAGCCGACGAGCCCGAGCTGCACGGTTGCGAGTGCCGCACAGGCGCCATCGATGCCATGCCGGACCGCCGCGACAACCACCGGCACGAACAGCAGATAAAGCAGGCTTTGCCGCAGTGGCTGCTCCGGTTGCAGGATGATGCCGAGCGCGACAACGATCACCGCCGCATAGCCGCCGAGCTCGAGCAGCACCGCCGGGGGGCGGGCCGCCAGCCAGTCCGGGCTGCGCACGGCGCGCAGCACAAGCGGCGTCACCACCGAAATTCCGATCGCATCTCCGAGCGCCAGAAGCCCCGCCGTGCTCGCCATCTCGCCGCTGTCAACGTCGCGGGCTGAAATCATCATCAGCCCGAGCACCAGCGACGAGATCAGCGCCCCGCCGAGCCCGCTTGCGATGACGATTGCGATGTCGCGCGTGTTGAAGTGGGCCGTGCTGAATCGGAGCAGGTCGCGCGTGATCGTTGCAGCGCCCGTGTAGGCCGCCGCCACGACTGCCGCGAGCATGAGAATGACGGGCCACCCCAGACCGCTCTTCAGCACCAGCACCTCGGCGAGCGCCACGCTCGCAAATAGAACCAGGCCGTAGGCCGGGCCTTTGAGGATGATCACGGCGAACATCATGCCGAGCGCCGGGTTCCAGGGCGTCACCGGCAGCCCAAGGTGCTCATGCAGGAAGCTCAGCCATTGCAGGCCGAGATACAGGAAGACAAGCCCGAGAGAGAGCGCCGGCGTCGAGAGCTGCAGCAGCGCGGCCGGCACGTGCGCCCGTGCGCGCTCCTCTGTAGCAGGCTTCTTGACTGCGGCGTCCTGTGTCACGGGCCTTCGCTTCGTTTCCAGTCGGATCGTTCGGCGGGCGGCGCGCCGGCCTTCGCACCTCCGGCATCGCCCTGGTGTCCCGACCGCAAAGTCCGTCTCATTCGTTGGTACGCTCGGAACGGACTTCGCGGTCGAAGGGACGCTAGCAACATCGGAAGCTTAGTGCGGCGGATCGGCAGTCCGCTTGCAGAGGGTGCAGGAAGTATGAAGCGGACTTCCAATCCGCCGCACTGGCGTCTCATGCATACCCGAACCCTCGGCTCGAGGCGACATTCGCAACGCGCCGTCCGAGGCACGGCCCGTCGGACACCTGCCCCTAAAGCACGCTTGCCGAGACCGGGCATGACGGCAACAATGTCGCCCCTTCTCCACCTTCAACGTTCGATAGAGAGCCTGCCCATGACCGCGCCCGAGCGCCTGCGCGCCCTCCTTGCCAAGCCTGACTTCGTTGTCATGCCCGCTGTCTGGGACGGCATTTCCGCCAAGCTTGCAGCCGCCGCCGGCTTCGAGACGGCCTTCCTGTCGGGCTCATGCGTCGCTGCGAGCCGCCTCGGTGGGCCCGATCTCGACCTCATCTCGTTCGCCGAGATGTTCGACAGCTTCAACATGGTCCGCCAGGCGGCCCCGGGCACCCTCGTCCTCGCCGACGGCGATCATGGCTACGGCAACCCCATGAACGTGCAGCGCACGGTGCGCGCCTACGGTCGGGCCGGCGCCGCCGCCATCCTCATCGAGGACAAGATCACGCCGCGCGCATTGACCGCCGGAGGCAAACCCTGCATCCCCCGCGAGGAAGCCCGCATGAAGATTCGCGCAGCAAAGGAAGCCGCAAAGGAGTCTGGCATCCTCATTCTCGCCCGCACCGATTGCCGCCCGACCGCCGGCATCGACGAGGCGGTAGCGCGCATCGAGATGTACGTCGAGGAAGGCGCCGACATCCTGTTCCTGGATAGCCCTGCCGACGAGGACGAGATCCGTCGCGCCGTCGCCGCCGCCAAGGGCCGTCCCTCTTTCGTCGTGCTCTCGCCCGGCGCTCCCCGTGCCACCCCCGACCGCAAGCGCGCCCAGGAGCTCGGCTTCAAGATCGCGACCTATCCGACCGCGATGCTCTCGCCCGCCATTGCCGGCATCAAGGCAGGTCTCGCGGCGCTTACGGCCGGCGAAGCGGAATCGAAATCCGCTCTTGCCCCCGCCGATCTGCGCGAGACCCTCGGCTATGCCGCCTACGACAACGAGGCCAAGCGCTTCCTCGCCAAGGGCTGAGGCTCGGCGCTATCTCGCCAACGAGACGAACGAGACGACCGGAGTCCGCGATGACCAGCACCGCCGACATGATAGCTGCGGCCATGCCCGAGCTCCGGTCCTGGATCGGCCGCCCGGAGGTCGTCGAGGATGATATCCCGCTCACCACCGCGAGGCGGATCGCCGCCATGCTCGATGTCGCGCCGGAGACGATCGGGCCGGGGAGCGAGCTGCCGCGTTCCTGGTTCTCGCTCTTCTTCGCCAGCAACGCCATGCAGCGCGATATCGGACCGGATGGGCATCCTGTGAAGGGGCTTTTCCTGCCGCCGATCCCGTTGCCGCGGCGCATGGCGGCCGGACGCCGGGTCCGCATCATGGGTGCCCTGAAGGTCGGCCAGCCTGCGACACGCACCGCCGAGGTCGTCGCCATCGAGCCGAAGGCCGCGCGCATGGGCCATCTCGTCGTGCTTACCGTGCGCCACACCTACGCTGTCGCCGGTGAGCCGGTCGCCATCGAGGAGTTCGACGCCGTCTACCGCGAGGCTCTCCCGCCCGGCCAGAAGAACCCCGTGCCCCCGCCCGTTGCGCCGCCGGTTGCGGCTTGGTCGGCACCCGCCCACCTCGCCTCGTCCCTCGTCTTCCGCTACTCGGCGATCACCTGGAACGCCCACCGTATCCACTACGACGCAGACTACACCCGCAACGAGGAGGGTTACCCTGACCTCGTCCAGAACGGTGGGCTTTCCATGCAACTCATGCTTCAGGCGGGGTCGGTCCGGCTTCCTGGAGCGCTCACCGGCTTCGAGGCTCGCCTGATGCGCCCGCTCTGGGTCGGCGACAACATCACGATTGCCGGTGACACGCCCACCGACGGCCGCGCCGCCTGCTGGATCGTCGACAAATCCGGCGCCCTCGCCGTCCGCATGGACCTGACGTATGAGGCCTGAAGCTTCGTCCACGTTGGCTTCGCGCCCCATCTCTGCTTACTCTCTCCCGCCGATGGAGCGCCGGACCGGCAGCCCCACGCCCACCCACGAGGGAATCCCATGCGCAAGAACAAGCTTCGCCAGATCGCGAAGGACGGCGGCAAGATCATCAACGGCTGGTGCGCCATCCCCGATTCCTATGCGGCCGAGGTCTACAGCCACTGCGGCTGGGACAGCGTCACCATCGATCTCCAGCACGGCCCCGTCGACTTCACGCGGGCGCTGCCCATGCTGCAGGCCATCTCGACCACGGATGCGGTGCCCTTGTGCCGCGTGCCCTGGAACGACGCCGCCATCGTCATGAAGCTCCTCGATGCGGGTTCCTATGGCCTCATCTGTCCGATGATCAACACCAGGGAGGAAGCCGAGCGCTTCGTCTCCTTCGGGCGCTACCCGCCGATCGGCACGCGATCCATGGGCCCGAACCGCGCCGTGCAGTATGGCGGCGCCGACTACTGGCAGGGCGCCAACGACGAGGTGCTGCTCTTCGCCATGATCGAGACGCGCGCGGGGCTCGCCAATCTCGAGGAAATCCTCTCGGTCAAGGGCCTCGATGGCGTCTATGTCGGCCCGTCCGACCTGTCCATGGCCATGGGCAAGCCGCCGACCCTCGATCCCTCGGACAGCGAGGTCATCGCCGCCATCGAGAAGATCGCCAAGGTCACGCGCTCGAAGGGCTTGATCGCGGGCGTTCACACCGACAGCCCCGCCACTGCCAAGAAGCGCTTCGGCCAGGGCTACAACCTCGTCACGCTTATGAATGATGCCCGCGCGCTCGCGGTCGCCGCAACCAACATGGTCAAGGAGACGCGTGGCGAGGCAGAGCGGGTGTCTGCCAAGACCTACTGACCGCGCCCATCCTGCGCGGCGACGCTGGCGGTTGAGGCCTTGCCGGCCTCCGCCCTGGCTTTGCCCTCGCCTTCGCTGTCGTCGTCCGCGCTCTCGGCCGACACCATCTTGCCGCCCCGCTTCTTTTCGAGCCGCTGCGCCTCCTCCGAGTCTTCGCTGAAGATCTGCTCGAGCTCCTCTGCGAACCGCTTCGCATTGAGCTCGAGCTTCTCCCGGTCGCTCGCGTGCTCGTAATCGTCGTAGAGCCGCCGCCGGTCCAGCGCCGCGAACTGCTCTGTCAAGCGACGCGCCTCGCTCGGTGCCATCCCGAGCCCTTCCAGAAGGTCACGTGTGAGCTCGATGGCTGCGAGGAACGTCTCGCGCCGCATCTCCTGGATGCCGAGATCCATCAACTTGTGCACGTGCTGGCGGTTTCGCGCCCGCGCGTAGATTGGCACGTGCGGAAACGAGCGGCGCACGATCTCGGCCGTCTTGAGCGACGCTTCGACGTCGTCGATCGCAAGTACGAAGGCGCGGGCCTTGGCCGTCTGCGCGGCTTCGAGAATGTCGAGCCGGCTTGCGTCTCCGTAATAGCCTTCGGCGCCGAACCGGCGTACCAGCTCGATCTGCTCGGGACTGATGTCGAGCGCCGTGAACGGAATGCCGCGGGCTCTCAGTATACGGGCTATGATCTGGCCGAACCGCCCGAGCCCCGCGATCACCACCCGCCCCTCCACCGACGGTGGCGCATCGTAATCCGGGGCCGGCTCGCTGCGCATGAAGCGTCGCTCCACCCAGTCGTCGGCGAGGAGCAAGAGCGGCGTCAGCGCCATCGATAGCGTGACCACGACTGCCATCAGGTCGGCCGTGCCTTCCGCCAGAAGGCGGGCCCCCGTGACGAGCCCCAGAATGACGAAGGCGAACTCGCCGCCTTGCGCGAGTGCGATCGCGAGCCGTCGGGCCTGGCCGCCATCGAGCCCGTTCCACCGGCCGACGACATAGAGCACCGCAGCCTTGATCGCGACCATCCCGACGACGAGTTGCGCTACAAGACGCCACTCCTTGAACAGCAGCCCGAGATCGAGCGACATCCCGATCGCCGTGAAGAACAGGCCGAGCAGAAGTCCCTCGAACGGATGGATGTCGGCCTCGATCTGATGGCGATACGGACTGTCCGCCAGCATGGCGCCGGCGATGAACGCGCCGAGAGCGGCCGACAGCCCGGCCATCTGCATCAGCATCGCGACGCCGAGCACCGTCAACAGCGCCGTCGCCGTCATCGCCTCCCGGACGCCGGACGCCGCCACCATCCGGTAGAGAGGGCTGAGCACGAAATGGCCGGCTGCGATCACGGCGCCGATGGTGACGAGCGCAGTCCCTATGGCGATCGCCGATTGCGTCGCATCCGCTGCCCCCCGTGCCGCCATCATCGGCACGACCGCGATCAGCGGAATGGCAGCCAGGTCCTGGAACAGCAGGATCGAGAACGCCAGCCGGCCGTGCTTCTGGGTCAGCTCCTTGCGCTCCTCGAGCACCTGCAGCACGAACGCCGTCGATGACATCGCGAGTGCGAGCCCGACGACGATCGCCACCGGAACGGGTGTGAACAGCACTGCCGCCACCGTTCCGAGCACGAGCCCCGTCACGACGACCTGCCCTCCGCCTGCCCCGACGATGGACCGTCGCATCGTCCAGATGCGGATCGGCCTGAGCTCGAGGCCGATCAGGAACAACAGGAAGACGATGCCCAGCTCCGCGACGTGCAGGATCGCCTCCACGTCCGAGAAAAGGCCGAGCACTTGTGGCCCGATCAGGATCCCTGTTGCGAGGTATCCAAGCACCGATCCGATGTTGAGAACGCGCGCGAGCGGCGCCGCAAGGGCCGCGGCCGCCAGCAGCACCACCGCCTGTAGGAGGTAGGTCTTGTCCATCTTCCCTCGGCTCTGATGTCGCAAACGACAGCTTCTGCCTGGGCGGCCGAAAACCAATACCGCCAAAGCGGCGCGTTGCCTCTTCCGGGCCCGCCTGGCCCCTCGACGCTCCGCCCTGGGGCGGCATATCGCCGTTGGCGCACGCGCCTGCTGCTCCTGTAATATGCCCGCCATGCCCAACGAAAGCGAATTCGGCGCCTCATCCGATACCTCGGCAACCTTCGGCTTCCGCTCCGTCGATCCCGGCGAGCGCCAGGGCCTTGTCAACGACGTCTTTGCGACGGTGGCCGAACGCTACGATCTCATGAACGACCTGATGTCGGGCGGCCTTCACCGGTTGTGGAAAGACGATCTCGTCGTTGCGGTGAACCCGCCGAGAAGCGCCGAGCCCTTCCGCGTACTCGATCTTGCCGGTGGAACGGGCGACGTCGCCATGCGCATCGCACGCGCCGGCGGCGAGGCAACCTCGGTCGTCATCTGCGACATCAGCCCCGAAATGCTCGATGTGGGCCGCCGCAAAGTCGAGGCGGCAGGCCTCGCCGGCCGCATCTCGCTCGTCGAAGGCAACGCCGAGAGCCTGCCCTTTCCCGACGGCGCCTTCGATGCGGTGACCATCGCATTCGGCATCCGAAACGTGACGCGCATCGACCGGGCGCTGGCCGAGATGTACCGGGTCCTTCGGCCAGGGGGGCGGGTCCTTGTGCTCGAGTTCAGCCATGTCGACGTGCCGATGCTCGACCGCCTCTACGACTTCTTCTCATTCGAGGCCATCCCGCGATTGGGCCGCCTCGCCGCGGGTTCCAGCGAGCCCTATCAGTATCTCGTCGAAAGCATCCGCCGTTTCCCGAAGCAGGACGCATTCGCCGGAATGATCCGCGATGCGGGTTTCGAGCGCGTCACCTTCCGCAACCTGACGGGCGGCATCGCTGCGATTCACTCGGGCTGGCGCATCTGAGGGCCCCGCCTTTCCCTGACACTGCGCCTTTGCCCGGCTAGTCGGTGTCGGCGGGCGCCCACTGCTCCGACCTCTGCCGCGCCGGGCCGAGGCCGGGGCGGGTCAGATTGAACGCCGTGTTCACTAGCCCGATATGCGAGAACGCCTGCGGAAAATTGCCGACCAGCCGCTTGGATACAGGATCGTACTCCTCCGATAGCAAGCCGACGTCATTTCGGTACGACAGCAGGCGCTCGAACATCGCCTCGGCCTCCTGCTGCCTGCCGGACATCACGTAGGCGTCCGCCAGCCAGAACGAGCACGCCAGAAATGCGCCTTCGTCGCCGCCGACCCCGTCGTCGACGTCGTCGGTCGAGTAGCGCATGACGAGACCATCGCGCTTCAGGTCCTTTTCGATCTGGGTGATGGTCCCGACCACACGGGCGTCGTTGGAGGGCAGGAATCCGACTTGCGGTATGAGCAACAGCGAAGCATCGACAGTCTTGCCGCCGTAGTGTTGCACGAACGTGTTGCGATCACTGTCATAGCCGTTGCTCAGGATGTCGCTGCAGATCTCGTCGCGCGTCGCCCGCCAGGCCTGGACGTCCCCATCGAGACCGAATTGCTCGACGCTCTTCACCGCGCGGTCGAATGCCACCCAGCTCATGACGCGCGAATGCGTGAAGTGTCGCGGCGGTCCGCGCACCTCCCAGATGCCGTGATCCGGGTCCCGCCACGTGCGCTGCAGATGTTCGAGCATGACACTCTGCATCTTCCAGGCCTCGTCGTGATTACTCAGGTCCGCAGCGCGCGCTGCGTGCAGCGTTTCCATCAGCTCGCCGTAGATGTCGTGCTGGACTTGCCCCATCGCGGCATTGCCGACCCGAACCGGGCGACTGTTCTCGTAGCCGGCGAGCCAGGGCACCTCCACCTCCGGCAGCCACCGCTCTCCCGCCATGCCGTACATGATCTGAAGTTGCTGCGGATGCCCCGCCACGGTTCGCAGCAGCCAGCCGCGCCAGGCGACCGCCTCCTCGCGATAGCCGGCATTGAGAAGCGCATAGAATGTGAGGGCGGAATCACGCAGCCAGCAGTAGCGATAGTCCCAGTTCCTCTTGCCGCCGATCGCCTCCGGCAGCGAGGTGGTCGGTGCCGCGATGATGCCGCCCGTGGGCCGATAGATCAGCAGCTTCAGCGTGATGAGCGATCGGCGCACGGCCTCGCACCATTCCGGGTTGCTGGATTTGAACCGGCAACGCTTCGTCCATTCACGCCACCACGATTGCGTCTGGCTCAGCGCTTCGGAGCTGTCGCGGATGAAGTGCGGCACCTTGTGCGAGGGATGGTACGAGAGCGTGAAAGGGACGGTTTCGCCCTCTCTCACGATGAAGTCCGCGACCGACGTCATGTTCCGGCCCTGGAGCCGCACGGATGAGTGCAGCTCTACTGCGTCCGGCCCCGCGACGGCGCTCAGGCCGTAGTCGCGGTGTCTGACCCAGGGCACAGCCTGTCCGTAATTGAACCGAAGCACCATCTCGGTCTTCATGCGTACGATACCGGATGTGCAACGGACGATGCGAACCAGGTCGACCTTTTCCTCGTCGTCGGTCATCGGCATGAAATCTGTGACGACCACACTGCCGCTTTCGGTCTCGTAGCGAGTCTCCAGGACCGGCGTGTCCGTGATATACGAACGGCTTGCACGGAAATCGCCGTCTGGCTGCAACGACCAGTGGCCGTGCTGTTTCGTACCGAGAAGCGCGGCGAACGCGGCTTCGGAATCGAACCGCGGCAGGCAGAGCCAGTCGATCGATCCGTTCCGGTGCACGAGGGCCGCCGAGATCATGTTTCCGATGAGTGCGTAGTCTTCGATGGCTTGGGACATGGAGGCTGCAGATTTCGAATTGCGTGAATGCGATGCCAATGGAGCGGACGGCACGCGAACTGGGGGCGGGTCATCCATTGTCGCGGAACGAAGGGTAGAGCGTCATGCCGCCGTCGACGACGAGGCTGGTGCCGTTCACGTAGTCTGAGGCATCGGATACCAGCCAGACGATGGCGCGGGCGATGTCGTCGGGCTCTCCCACGCGCCCGTAGGGAATGAGCTGCAGCAGTCTCTCGCGGGAGCTCTCCGTCGACCAGACTGCCCGGTTGATCGCGGTCTTGATGGCGCCGGGCGCCACCGAGTTGACGCGGATGCGCCGCGGCGCGAGCTCTTGCGCGAGCGTACGCATGAGCATCGCGATACCGCCCTTCGAGGCGCAATAGTTCGCCTGCTCCGCCCAGGGAATGATTTCATGCACCGAGCTGGTGAATACGATCTTGCCGAGCGCGGCTGAAACGGCTGGCTCCGGGCCCCTGCGCAGAAACTCGCGCACGGCCGCTCGTGCCGTCAGGAAAGCGCCTGTCAGGTTGACGTCGATCACGGCGCGCCAGTCGGCGAGCGACATCTCGTGGATCGGAGCGGGCCTCTCGATCCCCGCATTGGCCGCCACGGCATGCACGGTGCCGAAGCGGCGCACGGCGTCGGACATCATCGCATCGACTTGCTCCTCGCTCGATACATCGGCAGCCAACGCAATCGCCTCGCCGCCTTCCGCCTCGATGGCTGATACGACCTGCTGCGCGCGGGCGCGCGAGTCCTCGGTTGGCGGATGATTGACGATGACCCGCGCCCCGGCTCGGCCGAGCCCGAGGGCCGTAGCCTGCCCCAGCCCCGACGAAGCCCCCGTCACCAAGGCCACTTGTCCGTCGAGCCTGATCTCCGAACCGCTGCTCGAGCGTGAACTCGCTGCTGGTGGCTCTGGGGCGACTGCTTCGCTCATGGTTGCGCTCCCGTGTGCAACAAGACTGTCGTTTGGCCCTTAGGCCGCTCGTGCATGCGCCTTCTCGGCCTGGCCTCTTGAGATGCGGCGTGAGCGAGGCAGCCTGAGACGTGGCGCCAGCCACCAGGCCAGCGGAATGGCGACGACGAACGAGACGCCGACCACCCACGGCATTAGGCGCATGGCCAGTTCGTCGAGCGGAGTGGCCAGCACGAGGACTGTGCCGATGCCGAACAACACCCCTTGGACAAGCAGATAGATCAGAGCCGCGATGGCAAAGCGGGTCTTCATATGCAACCTCCCGCAAACGACTGAACATTTGATAGGTCTAACGCGCGGGGCCTCATCCGGGGTTCCGCTGCAATAGGACGCAGCCGGCCGATCCGGAAGGGTATCGTCTCGCCTTCGGCGCCCGACCCTTGCTGTCGGTCGGCAAAGGCTCGATATGAGTGACTTGGCCGCCACCCCGAACCGCTGGATGCACAAATGACGCCCGAGCCTCCGCGCCATCCGCTGTTTGCTTTTGACAATTCCTACGTGCGCCTGCCCGAGCGCTTCTACGCTCGCTTGCCGCCCACCCCGGTGGCCGCCCCGCGCCTCGTCAAGCTGAACGCGCCTCTGGCCCGCGAGCTCGGCCTGGACCCCGAGCGTCTCGCGAGCCCCGAAGGCGTGGCTGTTCTTGCTGGCAATCGGACTGCGGACGGCAGTGAGCCCATTGCCCAGGCCTATGCCGGGCACCAGTTCGGAGGCTTCGTCCCCCAGCTCGGCGACGGTCGCGCCATCTTGCTCGGCGAAGTCCTCGACCGCGGCGGCGCCCGGCGTGACATTCAGCTCAAGGGCTCAGGCCCGACGCCGTTCTCGCGCAGCGGCGACGGGCGCGCTGCGCTAGGCCCCGTGCTCCGCGAGTACATCGTCGCCGAGGCGATGCACGCGCTGGGCGTTCCGACGACGCGTGCGCTCGCGGCCGTGTTGACCGGCGAGCACGTGTTTCGCGAGGACGCCCTCCCCGGTGCCGTCTTGACGCGTGTCGCCGCGAGCCACATCCGCGTCGGCACCTTTCAGTACTTCGCCGTGCGCCGCGATCACGACGGCATCCGCCGCCTCGCCGATTATGTGATCGAGCGCCACTACCCCGATGCCGCCTTGGCAGCCAATCCTGTCCGCGCGCTGATCGATCGCGTGGTCGCGCGTCAGGCCGCCCTCGTCGCCCGCTGGCTTGCTGTGGGGTTCATCCACGGGGTGATGAATACCGACAACATGTCGATCGCCGGTGAGACCATCGACTACGGCCCCTGCGCGTTCATGGACGTCTATCACCCGTCGACCGTCTACAGCTCCATTGATACGCACGGCCGCTACGCCTACGCCAACCAGCCCCAGATCGCCCAGTGGAACCTCGCTCGCTTCATCGAGACGCTGCTGCCGCTGTTGGCCGAGTCCGAGGCGGCCCAGCTAGCCCAGGGCAAGGCGGCGCTCACGGCGTTTGCGGCATTGTTCGAGGAAGCCTACTCGCGCGAGCTGCGCGCCAAGCTGGGCCTTGCCGAGGCCCACGACGGCGATCTCGACCTCGCCCACGATCTTCTCGACCGCATGACCCGTGCCAAGGCTGACATGACGCTCACATTTCGGCGCCTCGCCGATGCGGCCGCCGATCCCTTAGCCGACTCCGACGTCGCGGCGCAGTTCGAGGAACCTGGCGCCTTTACGGAGTGGGCAGCACGCTGGAGGCAACGCCTCGCTCTCGAGAAGGTGGCCCCCCAGGCACGCCGTGATGCGATGCGCCGCGTCAATCCCGCCTTCATCCCCCGCAACCACCTGGTGGAAGAGGCCATTCGCGCCGCCGTCCGCGACGATGATCTCGAGCCATTCGAGAGCTTGATCGCCGTCCTCGCGCGGCCCTTCGATGATCAGCCTGGCCGCGAGCGCTACACCCTGCCCCCGAAGCCTGACGAGGTCGTTCGCCAGACGTTCTGCGGCACGTAACGGTCGGTCTACCGGTCGTCTGTCGCAAGTCCTGCGGATCGCGCCCAGCAAGGCGCGAGAGGCGGCCGTTTTCTTGACCGAGATCAAGCGTGGCTGCCGCGCTGGCGCGATGCTCTGCAATGAACCTGCGCGACGGGTGGCATGTAGCGTTCCGAAAGCGCGCGGGCTGTCGCCGGACGGACGCGACCCGCGCCGGCCGTGGCAGAAAAGCGGAGGAAGCGATGAGATACGAAGATCCCGCGTGCGCCTATTGCCCGACCAACGTGCGCGCCTGCCGTCGTGGTCGTGCGGAAGTGGAAGGCCCGGGCTTCTGCCCGAGCAAGGTCGCACCGGACACGCAGGAGACGGCGCGCCAGCTCTACGCTGATCCGGAGACTTTGAAGGTCTCCCTCGAATCCGCCCGCGTCGAGGCCGAGGGCTACTGCCAGTGGACGCGCGTCGAGGAGATCGTCCAGTTCGCCAAGAAGATGGGCTTTAAGAAGATCGGCATCGCCAACTGCATCAGCTTCGTCGATCACGCCTACGTGCTGAGCGGCATTCTGGAGAGCCACGGCTTCGAGGTGCTTTCGGTGGCCTGCAAGAACGGCAACATTCCCAAGGAGGAGCTGGGCCTCAAGGACGACGAGAAGATCCGCCCTGGCCAGTTCGAGGCCCTCTGCAATCCCGTCGCCCAGGCCGAGATGCTGAACGAGGCGGGCTCCGAGTTCAACGTGGTGATGGGCTTGTGCATCGGCCACGACAGCCTGTTCTTCAAGTATGCGAAGGGCCTCACTACGGTGCTCGTCGCCAAGGATCGTGTCCTCGGCCATAACCCGGTCGCCGCTCTGCAACTCGCCGACAGTTACTATTCGCGGCTTTGGGGGCCCGACAAGCCCGTCAAGCCGCCGAAGCTCCCCGCAGCCGGCCGCAAGGCGCGCTGATCGTGGCCGGCAAGTGACGCGTCTCGCAATGGCAGGGGGCGTGCCGCATCGGTGGGTCGTCTGGCTCGCTTCGCGTCGGACTTACCGCCCGAGCCGCTTCGCCACTTCCTCCAGCATCACGTCCGTTGCGCCCCCGCCGATGGCGTGCGCCCGCGCATCCCGCGCCATCCGCTCGATCGGGCTCCCCGTCATGTATCCGGCGCCACCGAAGAGCTGCAGGCACCCGTGGGTCACTTCGAGCACCAGCTCGCCCACCAGTGCCTTGATCATGGACACCTCGCGCACGCAGTCCTGCCCCGCCGCCACGCGCCACGCCGTCTCGTAGATGAACGCCCGCGCTGCTGAGACCTTGGTCGCCATCAGCGACAGCTTGTGACGCACGACCTGCTTGTCCCACAGCGGTGCGCCGAACGCCTGGCGCTCCTGCACGTAGGCGAGCGCCAGCTCGATGGCCGCTTGCGCCTCGCCGATGGCTTGTGCCCCGAGCACCAGTCGCTCGTTCTGGAAGTTGCGCATCAGCGCATAGAAGCCGCGGCCCTCCTCCCCGATGATGTTCTCGGCCGGCACCCGTGCCTCCTCGAACACCAGCTCGGCCATGTCCGACGAGCGCCAGCCGTGCTTGTCGAACTTGCGCGCCACGCGAAAGCCGGGCGTGCCCTTCTCGACCAGGATCATCGAGACGCTGCGACTGCCGCCCTCGGCCCCTGTCTTCGCCGCCACGCAGTAGACATCGGCGTGCACACCGTTGGTAATGAAGTGCTTGGTACCGTTGAGCACGAGGTCGCCGCCGTCGTGCCGCGCTGTAGTCCGGATGCCCTTCACGTCGGAGCCCGCTCCCGGCTCCGTGATTGCCACGGCCGTGATGGCTGTGCCGTCGATGACGCCGGGCATCCAGCGCGCCTTTTGCGCCTCGGTACCGTTGTTGGCGATGTGCACGGAGGCCATGTCGGTGTGGTCGAGCACGGTGATCGCGAAACCGCCGTAGGTGGACCGTCCCAGCTCCTCGCCCAGCACCACGCTTGCCAGCTCGTCCATTTCCGAGCCGCCCCACCGGGACGGAAAGCGGATGCCGAGGAAGCCGAGCGCTCCCATCCGCCGCAGCACGTCGCGCGGCACGAAACCCGCTTCCTCCCACGCATCGCCGTTTGGCTTCACCTCCTCCTCGACGAAGCGGCGCACCTGTGCGCGCAGCATCTCGTGCTCCTCGGCGAGGTAGGGGGAAGTGGCGCCGGCGATCCGGCTCGGGGTGGTGCTCATCGTCCGTCCTGCTGTCTTGTCCATTTCAAGGGGAGGAAAGCGCTCTGCCCCGGCGTCGGCGACAGGTACGAAGCATCAGCCGCCCAGGAAATCGCGGCTCCACGTATCGTAGTCGTCGGCCCGCGTCAGTTGGCGCATCAAGGCACCCGACGCGACCCCCTTGAGATCGGCGGGCTTCGTCCCCTCGCGAAGCGCCTTCAAGGTATTGTAGATGCCCTGCACCGCGGCCGCGAACTGCTGATGGCCTTGCAGAGCGATGCGCACCCCCTGTGCCGAAAGATAAGCCTTGTCGGCAAGCTCCGGTGGCGTGTTGCCGAGGATCAGCGGCTTGCCGATCTTCGCGGCTGCCACCTGATCGAGCTCGGCCCGGCTCTTGATGCCCACGAGGAAGATCGCGTCCACACCCACCTCTGCGTACGCTTTGGCTCGCCGGATCGCCTCGTCCATGCCTGCGATCGCCGGGGCGCTCGTCCGCCCGGCGATGGCGAGGTTTGGGTCGCGCCGGCCTGCCAGCGCGGCCTTCATCTTGCCGACCCCTTCTTCGATCGACAGCATCCGCTGTTTCTCGCCGAGACCGAACGGCTGCGGCAGGTCCGTATCCTCGATAGAAAGGCCCGAGACGCCGGCCGTCTCCAGTTCCTCCACCGTCCGCATCACCGAGAGGGCATTGCCGTAGCCGTGGTCGGCGTCGCACATCAGCGACAGGTCCACGGCCCGCATGATGCGCAGCGCCTGGCTTGCGAACTCGGTCAGCGTCAGCGTGATGAGATCCGGTGCGCCGAGCA
Source organism: Hyphomicrobiaceae bacterium (assembly GCA_041397805.1). GTDB lineage: Bacteria > Pseudomonadota > Alphaproteobacteria > Rhizobiales > Hyphomicrobiaceae. The sequence continues at coordinate 159,053 of JAWKWD010000013.1, read as the reverse complement.
CCGTGAGCGACGCCGTCGAGCCCGCGAACATGCCCACCTCGAAGCCGAGATCGTGCGCGATCCGGCCGGAGATCGGGTCGTGCACGGAGGCTGGGTGCACGCACTCGGCCCCCGACAGAATAGCCCGGAATCGCTCGCGTCGGCTTGTCCAGCGTGAAGGCATCGCTCTCGTCTCCCTCGTATCGGATCTGGCATCCCTGGTCCCGGACGGTGCCCGGACAGCGCCGGCAAGTCCAGAGCCGCCTTTTCGCGGGCGGGGAAAGGGCCGCTTTCCTTGCGCCTCGCCGTGAATTCGGTCAGGGTCGCCGCGTTGCATTTTCCTGTTTCTCGGCCCGGTCTGCGGAGGCGCACGTGGTTGAATACCGTCAGGCCTTGCCCGTGGGCTTCGTGCTGGCCGGCGACTACCGGATCACGGGGGTCCTGGGTCAGGGCGGGTTCGGTATCACCTACAAGGCCGACGACCTGAGACTCGGCGCTCCGGTTGCAATCAAGGAATACTTCCCCTCCGAGCTGGCTCTGCGCGAGGGCGGCTCGACCGTCGAGGCGCGTTCCATCCGAGACCAGGGCGTGCTCGAGTGGGGCCGTGCCAAATTCCTCGACGAGGCGAAAACGCTTGCGCGCTTCCGGCATCCCTCCATCGTGCGCGTGGCGCGCCTGTTCGAGGCGAACAATACCGCCTACATGGTCCTCGATTTCGAGATGGGTCCGAGCCTAGCCGAATGGCGCACCCATCTGGGCCGCGAGCCGTCCCAGGCCGAGGTGGACCGCATTGTCACCAGATTGCTCGCAGCCGTCGGCGCCGTGCATGAAGCCGGCATTCTCCACCGCGACATCAAGCCGGCCAACATCATCATGCGCGACGGCACCGAGCCGGTGTTGATCGACTTCGGCGCCGCCCGCCAGGCGCTCTCGGCGCAATCGCGCACCGTCCACGCCATCGTCACGCCCGGCTACTCGCCCAAGGAGCAGTACGCCGTCGACCTCGATCGCCAGGGCCCCTGGAGCGACATCTACGCCCTCGGCGCGACCCTCTATTTTCTCGTTACCGGGCGCGCGCCGCCGGATGCCTTGTCCCGTGAGCTCGGCGAGCCCATGCAGACGGCCGCGTCCACCTCCGGCGACTGGCGTCCCGGTTTCCTTGCCGCCATCGATCGCGCCATGAGCGTCGACGCCGACGCGCGCCCGAAATCGACGGACGAGTGGCGCGTCCTGCTGATGGAGCCCGCAGGCGCCGACCGTGCCGGACGAACCGGCCGGACGGCGACGACGGCCACCCGGGCCGTAGGAGCGGCTCGCCCGGTACCGGCCGCCGCAGCACCCTCGCCCCGGCCCGCTTCACCGTCGGCGGCCCGCCGTGTCTCTTTCGACGATCTCCCGCCGGCAGGCGCCGCGGCGGCCGTCGATAAGGCGGCAGGCGCGAGCCGCGGGGCACGCGCGTTCGTCCTGAGCTCCCTCGTCGCGGGCGCCGCGGCGGTCGCTGGGCTCGCCTACTGGATTCTCGTTGCCGCCCCTGCCCGAGACGAGGCGGCTTGGCAGAGCGCCGTTTCCGCAGGCACCCCGGCCGCGTTCGAGCGCTACGTTTCCGATCAACCGAGCGGGCGTCACGTCGCCGAGGCGCGTCGCCGCGCGTCGAGCGCATCCGCCGGGCCCGCTGGCGTCTCTCTCGCGGCCCGGCCAGAGAGGCCTCCGCCTGCCTCCGGTTCCCTCACCGAGCCCCCGCCCGTCGCCCCATCGGCGACCGGGCCCTCTCGTTCGCAGCCGACGGCAGCCGAGGCGACGGCGGCCGCCCCGGCCGCTCCACCGACATCGACGCAGAGCGCTCAGCCGGCCCCGCCGCCGCCGTCCGCCACGACCCCGCCGGAGCGGGTCGCCAGCAACGATCCGGCCACGGTCCCGCCCACAGAGGCTCCGAAGCCGGTTCCGCGATCTTCACCCGCCGCGCCACCGACGCCGACGGAGGTCGCTCGTCCCACCCCTGAGCGCATTGCGCCTCCGGAGCCGGGCCCCGCGCGCACGGAGCCCGCTGTTTCGGACTCGTCATCCGGCCCGTTCAGCCCGAGAGCAGCGCTTCCTGCGTCGATCCCTCGAGGTGAGCTGCCCGGCATCGCCTCCGCGGCCGCTCCCGGCAAGTGGCGCTTGGCGGTTGCGGGCTTCGGCAGTGACCGCGTCCGCGGCTTCACCGACCAGTCCGGCGATTTCATTGCCGAGCTGGACAGGATCGCATCCAACAAGCTCGACGTGACGCCCCTTGCCGCCGGCAGCGCAGTGCCTGAGGGCGAGCTGTTCCCGCGTCTCGCCGCTAGCCGCGACCTGCTCGCCTGGCACGCCCCATTCTCCGACATGGGACGCAGTCTCGAGTTCGCGATCTTCTCCGGCGCCGTCCCGTTCGGGCTCGACCCGACCCAACACGTCCTCTGGCTCCGCGCCGACGGAGCACGCCTGCTCGAGCAAGCCTATGTCGATGCCGGCACTCCCGTACGCGCCATACCGTGTGGTGTCGCCGGGGGTGTCGGTGCCTGGTTCAAGAAAGAGGTGCGCTCGCCGTCTGCCTTCCGTGGCCTCAAGGTCCAGGCGCCGCCGCTCATGGAGCGGGCTCTCGTCAGGCTCGATGCACGGAGCGTTTCAGTGCCTTCGCCGCGCGGGCTGGCCGCAGCATTTGCTGGAAATCGCCTTGACGCCAATTTCGGCGTGACGCCGCTGACCGGTGTGTTCCTCGCCCAGCCGCGTCCCGCGGCCGTCTACCACTACCCCGGCGTGCACAATCCGGCCTACCTGTTGGCCCTGCTGATGGCCCCCGAGACTTGGGCCGCAATGGCGGCTCCCCGGCAACGCCTGTTCGACGAGGCGTGCCGGCGCAACCTCGACCGTTGGGCGCAGCAGTTTGCCAGCACAGAGAGCGATGTCCTCGACCAGATCCGGCGCCAGCGCATCGTCGTGCGGCCCTTCACCGGCCCTGTGCGTGAAGCCCTGCGCAAGGCTGTCGAGGCCGTGCTCGCCGAGGAGTCGGCCAAAAGCCCGCGCTTCAAGGAAATCCTGGAGAGCTACGAGCGCTTCAACCGCTAGAGCCCCACTCCTCTTTCGAGCGGTTCCGTTTCCCGCGCCCGCGGTCTAGCCTTGACCGGGAAGGCCGCTTGTCCGGCCGCAATTCGACAGGGGAAATGCCATGGCCCGCTCGAGCCGACTTGCCTACACGGTCGAGGCCTACAACGTCTCGCACGCTTCCGAGAACAAGATCCACGACGACACCGTAGCCCAGAAGCTCGGCTTCTCGGGCGGCTTGGTTCCGGGCGTCGAGGTTTTCGCGTACGCCTCGCACTTGCCCCTGGAGCGCTGGGGCCGCGCCTTTCTCGAGCGCGGCGAGCTTGCCGCCAAGTTCGGCAAGCCCGTCTACGATGGCCGCAAGGCGACGGTGATCGCCGACGAGGCCGCGGACGGCAGCCTCGAGATCCGCGTCGAGAGCGAGGGTATCGAATGTGCCACCGCCACGGCACGCCTGCCCGCCTCGCCCTCGCCCGCGCCAGCCCTCGCCGACTATGCTTTTCGCGCGCCCCCGGCGGACCTGGCCGAGCGCCCTCCGGCCGACGAGACGAGCCTCGCAGTCGGCAACCTCCTGTCGACCGTTCCGGTCGTGCTCGATCGCGAGCGCCACGAGGCGTACTTGAAGGACGTTCGCGAGACGAACGACATCTACGCCCGCGAGGGCATCGCCCACCCTGGCATTCTGCTGAGGCTATGCAACTCGGCGCTCCGGGACAACGTGGTGCTGCCGCCTTGGATCCACGTCGGCAGCAATCTGCGCAATATCTCGCTCGCGCGCGTCGGCGAGCCGCTTTCTGTCCGCTCGCGCGTCGTCGCGAATTACGACCGCAAGGGCCACCGGCTGGTCGATATGGATTGCCTGTTGCTCGCTGGAGAGCGTCCGGTCGCGCACGTCCTGCACACCGCCATCTACAAGCTTCGCCATCTCGCGGCCTAGCCGCCTCGTCCTGCCGGATCGCGCGCGGCCGCAGGCCGGAAAACGAGGAAACCCCGCCAGTAATGACGGGGTTTCGTGATGTGTCGCGCGTTCGAGCTCGCGGAGCGGCTTCGACTTACTCCGCCGCTTCGGCGCGCTTCCGAGATCCCGGTGATGCTGTCGAGCCGGACATCGGCGGCAGCCCGATGCCCGCATACCGCGCGACGCTGTCCTTGTCGATCAGCCGCCGCCCGTCGACCACCAGCGGCTGCCGTGCGAGCGGCGCGATCATTGCGGGCAGCTCCCGGAACTCGGGCCACGCCGTCATGATCAAGATGGCGTCCGCCCCGTCGATCGCATCGCCCAGCTTCTCGGCGTATCCGATGCGATCGCCGTAGAGATGCTCCGTCTCGCGCCGCGCGATCGTGTCGAAGGTCACCACGGACGCGCCCGCAGCCAGAAGCCCCTCGATAACGGGCAGCGAAGGCGATTCGCGAATGTCGTCCGTGCCCGGCTTGAACGCCACGCCGAGCACCGCGATGCGCCGCCCCTGGAGGTCGTCGCCGAGACCGGCCCGCAGCATCTCGAGCATCCGCCCGGGCTGCGCCTTGTTCACCTCGATCACCGACCTGAGAAGCTGCATCGAGAGCCCGGCCTTCTGGCCGTGTGCGATCAGAGCCTGGACGTCTTTCGGAAAGCAGCTTCCGCCGAACCCGCACCCTGCCGCGAGGTACGTCAGCATGCCGGGTCTCACGCGCCGCCCGTCCTCGAGGATCGGCGAGAAGCGCTTGTCGAGATGCACGCCCTTCATGGCGATCCGCTCGTCGACGCCGACCGCCTGAGCCAGATTGCCCATCTCGTTCGAAAAGCTGATCAGCGTCGCGAGCAGCGAGTTGGCCGTGTACTTGACCATCTCGGCCGCGCGCGGCGTCGTCTCGAGCACGTCGAGATCCGGAAACACGGCATAGAGCTCGCGCTGGGCCGCGATCGAGCGCTCGTCGATGCCGCCGATCACGACGCGATCCGGGAACATGAAGTCCGAGATCGCCTCGCCTTCGCGCAGGAACTCGGGGTTCATCCCGACGCCGAAATCGCGTCCCGCTTTTTTGCCCGAGGCCTGCTCGAGGATCGGCAGCACCACGTCCTCGGTTGTGCCCGGCACCACCGTGCTCTTGACCACGACCGTGTGATAGCCCGGATGGTCGGCGAGTGCCGTGCCGATCTGTCGGGCGACTTCACGGATGTATTTGAGGTCGATCTCGTCCCCGTTGAACGGAGTGCCGACGGCGATCAGCGAGATCTCGCTGTCATGGATCGCCGCCTTGAGGTCGGTCGTCGCCCTGAGGTTCGACGGCACGCACGTGTCGAGCAGCTCCTGCAGCCCGGCCTCGTAGATCGGCGGCCGCCGCTCGTTGACCATCGCGACCTTTCGCGGGTCTACGTCGACGCTGACCACTTGGTGGCCTTTCGAGGCGAGGCAGGCTCCGGAGACGAGCCCGACGTATCCAACTCCGACAACGGCAAGGCGCATTATCGATCCTCGGCAATCGTGTTACCCGAATACCATACCAGACTGCGCAGCAATCCGTCTTCGATGCCGATCTTGGGCTCGAAGCCGAGCTCGCTGCGGGCTTTGTCGATGACCGGGCAGCGCCGGTTCGGATTGTCGACGAGATAATCCTTGTCCTCGCTCGCCTTCCGGACCACCCGCCCCTTGTAGCCGAACCGCTCGCGCCCGATGGCAGCCACGCGTTCCGCGAGGTCCAGCATGCTGATCTCTGGCGTCGGCGCGCCGACGTTGTAGGCTTCGCCCGGCCGCCCGCGCACCAGGATCTTGTAATAGCCGACGATTGCGTCGGCGATGTAGCAGAACGTGCGCGTCGGGCTGCCGTCCGACAGCATGACGATATCGCGGCCCGCGAAGATGTCCCGCGCGTAGTCCGGCAGAACACGGCGATCCGTGATCTTGAGCCCCGGCCCGTAGTTGTTGAACGGCCGGGCGATGGTGATCGGCAGCTTGTGCTGCTGGGCGAAGTTCACCGCCAGCGTCTCGCCGTAGCGCTTGGATTCGTCGTAGCAGGCGCGGGGCCCTGTGCACGAAACGTTGCCGCGGTACGTCTCCGGCGTCGGTATGTTTTCCGGTGTCGGGTCGCCGTAGATCTCGCTAGTCGAATAGTAGAGGAAACCGTCGATCGGCCGCCCGGCCCGCTGCTCGGCGAGGCTGTACTCCAGAAGGTGCCTGAAGCCGTTGACGTTGGCGTCCATCGTCTCGATCGGATGCAGCCGGTAGAATGTCGGCGAGGCGATCGATGCAGCATGGATGATGAAGTCGACGTGTCCGAGGTCGACAGGCACCGGATGCGTGACGTCGTGTGTCCGGAGCGTCAGGTGCGTGTTGCCCTCGAGCGCCTTGATCCAGTCCGGCGTGCCGCGGCTCCAGTTGTCGAACACGACGACGTCGATCGGTTTGCCGAGGCTCTTCTCGTTCCAGGCGAGGGCGGTCTGCACCAGGTAGTAGCCGAGAAAGCCCGCGCCACCGACGATCAGGAGGCGCTTGCCCGAGAGCTTCTTCAGCTCGGCGTCGAGCTCGCTGATGATGAAGTCGAGATCGGCCGCGACGACGGCCTTGGCGGATTGCATGGGGTGGTCCTGTCAGCTCTGCGGCGAGACGGGGAAAAGGGCGTCCTGCTCTTCACGCAATTTTCGCGCCAGACTGGCGGGCGGCGGCTCGATGTCGTCGATCGTCAGGGGCGCATCCTTCGCCACGGGCCGCTTCAGCTTGCAGCCTTCCGCGAGCCCCATCAGCAGCAGCCGCTCCTTCGCGACGACGGGCGTGTTCTCGCACACCCCGTAGGTCATGAAGCCACCGAGGCCGTCGATCGTCTCGCCGGCCCTGAGGTCGCGCTTTGCCACTGCGACCACGTCGACCACCGGTCCCGCGATCGGCGCAATCACCACGTCCTGCTGGAGCCCGATGCGGGCGAGCGACAGAGGAGCCTCGATCGCCATCAGATGCTGCGGCGTGTAGAAGGCGTAGAGCGGGCCTTTCCCGAGCTTGCCGTAATCGAGATAGATGTGCTGCCCGGGGTCGGTTGCCGCCGCCAGCACGAACACGCCCGGGCCCGGTTTTGCACCCACCACATAGTCGACGATGCCGCCGTGGCGGCGCAACTCGTCCACGTCGTAGCGGTCGACCACCTCGTCGATCAGCCCCTTGTGCTCGATGCCGATCATCGCGCGTTGCGCGACCTTCATGCCGGTGGCGTTCGCGACCAGCGCCTGCTCGAACGAGATTTTCGTGCCGTCGGCAAAGCTCGTCACCATCGCTGGCTGGATACCCCACTGCGCCGCAAAGCCCTTTTGCGTCTCGGGCGTCCGGTAGCGGTCCTGCATGCCCTTGATGTTTCCGCAGAGCAGAGGTTCGAGGCCCAATACCTTCACATAGCGGTAGAGGTTCATCTGCACGGCCGGCTGGTCGCCATCGCAGCCCGAGTAAAGCACGCCCGCCTTGTCGGCCATCACCTTGAGCAGCGGACCGACCGTAGCGTCGACCTCGGCGTTGAGCAGCACCAGGTGCTTCCTGGCCTCGATCGCCGCGACGCAGATTTGCGCGCCATGCTCCACCGCCCCCGTGCCTTCCAGAACGATGTCGAGAGACGGCGCCGTCGAGGCGACCTTCCAGTCGCTCGTTACAGCGTACTTGCCTTGTGCAATCGCATCCTCGAGCTGACCCGTCGTCGTCACTTCGACGATGCTTTCGCGCGGCACGCCGGCATAGGCATAGCACTCGAAGGCGCGCGAGAGCGTTCGGTTGCAGATGACCGCCAGTCTGAGGCCCGGCATCTTCTTGACCATCTGCAGGGCGATCCCGCGGCCCATGAAGCCGGCGCCGGTCATGGCGATCTGCAGCGGCTTTCCGGAGGCCGCGCGCCGCTGCATGTCCCGATCGAATGAAAGCATGAATTGTGCTCCTGATTGTGAGCGAAGTCTCAGCCAATGGGGCCGCCGCTGAACCGCTATGGCCCGCTGCAGCGCTTGTAGAGGCCCCGCGTCGCGCGGCCGGCAGCGCGGCGTCTCATCCAATGGCGTTTGGCAATCTTCTACACGACAACGGCCTCTTGCGCCGTGCTCTCGAACGCCGTGGACTGGCTTTTCGACGCGGATCGTTAAGTCATAGAGTTAGTGCGGTGTCGGATCGCCTGCGGTTCACTGATGCGTCCAGGCGGCCGCCGTAAGCGAGCCGAGCGCGAGCAACGGCGCCGCGATCGCGGCGAGCGCGATGCCCTGCCTGAGGCCATGCAAGCGCGTCGTGTGGTAGAGGAACCAGATCAGGCCCATGCACTCGAAGACGTTCAGCGCCAGCACGAACGTCTCGAGGCTTCGCATGCCGAAGAACAGTGTGAGGGCAGCCGGTATCGTCGCCAATGCCGAGACCAGCGACCCCAGGAACACGACGCTGGTCTGGCCCCGCGCATAGGAGGCCGGCAGCGGCACCAGCATCATGAACTTGATGAACACGTTGACCGCGATCAGCGACATCAGCAGGTGGGACGGCACGTATTTGGCCCCGAAGAGCAGGCCGATCGCCCACGGCCCGAGCAGCATGAGCAACAGTCCGTAAAGGCTGGCGATTGCCGACACGGCCAGCAGCCAGAGGCTGTAGAACCGTCGCTCTTGATCCGGCTTCGCGATGAGGTTCGCGAAGTGAGGCACCAGCACCGACACCGAGAACCTCCAGAGCACCGCGCGCGGTAACGTCGCGAGGCCGACTGCAACGCCGTAGATCGCGACCTGCTTCGTACCGAGGAAATTGCTCACGATTAGTCGGTCCGATGTCACGAACGCCGACGCGATGCCGTTGGGGGAAAGCGGTGCGCCGAACTTGAGCGCCTCCCGTGCCGCCCCCTTGTCCCAGATCAGCCGCCAAGGATCTGCCGACATCAGGTTCGAGTAGACCGCAACCCACAGCGCACCGGCCAGCATGCCGTGGAACATGCTAGCCGCACTCGGCGCCACGAGCGCCGATGAGATCGTGACTGCGGTCCAGACCACCTGCAGCCCGCCGAGCAGCATCGCCTCGCGCCAGAAATTGTACTCCCGCGTGAGTTTCTTGAGGTTGAGGTTCTCCGCCGACCTCAGACCCAGCACCAATACGGCGAGCAACACGATGTGCGTGTTGATGTGCGCCTTCAGCGTCATGCCCTGGATCGTGAGGGCGATCAGCGCCAGTGTGATCATCACGCCGGATCTGAGCACAGCGAGACTGTGCAACGTCCCCATGAACGGTGCCGGGGCAATCTCTTGCGAGCCACGCACGGCCGACTGCGGCAGGCCGATGTCACTGCTCATCTCCACGATGCCGATCGTCACCAGGACCGTGACCGCAAGCCCGAACTCCTCCTGCGGCAGCAGGTGGGCGAGCGCGATCAGACGGACGAGCGGCAACAAAGCGTCGAGCAGAATGCCTAACCCGACGCCGAGTGTGGACTTCATCGGTTGCTCCGGTAAGGGTGGCGTTGCCATTTTCGGCGCTGCCCACCCCGTGCCCTATCACTTATCCAGGCATCCTTCCAAAGCATTGCGACCGAACAATATTAAAGTCCGGTCGTCTGGCGCGAGAATGCGGATGAGATCGCTTTACGCGCATTTTGCCCCTGTGGCGACGGTCCGAATGCCGCGCTAGTCGTGTTGCCATGAGTGAGGCTCATTGCCGGCGTCCCATGCCGTCGCGCGGCTTCGGTTGCTCAACCGCCGGCACTGCTGCCCGACGGCCGGAAAGCCTTGCGGTAGGCGGTTGCCATGAGAGGGCGTTCGTCGGCCTGCAACGCAGGCCTGACACGCGTGATCGAGGATGCCCGGGAAATCCGCGTGTGCAACGGATAGGCCTCGGTGCCTGGGATGTCACGCCAGCAGTGCAACAGCACCCCGCGCGCGTTGATCCATTGCGCGAGCCGCGTCACGATCATGTCGTCGTCGAACGCCTGTGTCGCGTTTCCGGCCTGATCGGCAGCCGCAGCGACGCCGACCTCCGGCAATACGATCCCCTTGTGGTGAATTGCGGCGAACTCGGCCAGCCACGCCAGACCAAAGGGCAGTTTCTCCGGTTCTGGTGCCGTCCCGTGGCCAATCACCGTGTTTTCGATGAATTTTTCCAGGCCTGGTCCTTTCGGAGGCCCGATGACCAGGACTGACATGCCCAGCAGGTCGACATGCTCGTCGCCCGGATAGACGGCGTCTGGCGTGACGCCCGCTTGGTTGCGCGCTGGGGACCAGCAGATCCGGAACGATGGGGACACTCTCTTGAAGAGCGATGCCACGCGTCGGAAAGCGCCGATGTAGTCACCCTCGTGCCCCCCGGTCGCCGTCCATGGCACCCAGCTTCCGGTCATGTCCCAGCCGAGATTGACGATCGCATCGTAGAAGCCGGCATCGCGAATATTGACGGCGATGGCAGTGAACACATCGTCGTGCACGCCTGCCGCAACTTGGGAAAGCGGCGTTCCTTCCATGGTAAGGGGTTGGTTCCACAACAACTTGCGCCTCGTGCCAAGCGCTGCGCGGCGCCAGACCTCGAGCGCATGTACGGCTGATGTGCGGGCTTCACGCCATGACCGCTGGGCGCCGCCGTCGACGAGATAGCCGATCGGCCGGGCGATCAGCTTCTCGAACGCGGCGATGTCTGCCGATGCCCGGCTCAGATCCATGCCGTAGCCGACGTTCGCCCCGATGGCGGCCTGAGCCGGTGGTGCGACAGTCTGCGCCCCCGCGGATCCCGTGCCGAGACCCGGGTATGCGAGTGCAGAGGCACCTGCTAGTAGCGCCCGTTTGATGAGTAAGCGTCTCGACATATCCGGCGCGCCGCAGTCCGCCATGTGAGCCTCCTTGTTGAAAGAGCTCACATTATCGGGTTCGGCAACCGGCAGCCACGCTCGCTCGCACCGAGAGTTACCGCGGTCGAGGTCCTCAGTACGCGTTCGTCGGGCGGAGCACGGCCTTGATGGTCATCATGAGCACCTTCAGGTCGAGCCAGAGTGACCAGTTGCGGATGTACCAGAGGTCGTGCGCCACCCGCGCTTCCATGCTGGCCAATGTCCGTGTTTCACCACGCAGCCCCGACACCTGTGCCCAGCCCGTGATGCCCGGCAAAGCGTGATGGCGCCAAGCATAGCCGGGAATGAGCGGCTCGTAGTGTCGATCGTGCGCTACTGCGTGCGGCCGCGGTCCAACCAGCGACATATCTCCGACGATGACGTTGAGCAGTTGCGGCAGTTCGTCGAGACTGGTCTCCCTCAACAGTCGCCCGACGCGCGTGATGCGCACGTCGCCTCGCTCCGCCTGCTTTACCACTGGCCCGTTGTCGGTCGTGTACATGCTGCGGAACTTGAAGATCATGAAGGGCCGGCCGCCGAATCCGATCCGGGTTTGCCGAAACAGCACCGGCCCGCGGCTGTCGAGTCGGATTGCAATTGCGATCAACGCGAGCAGCGGGCTCGCCGCCAGCAGCAGCGTCGAGGCAACGAGAACGTCGAGCGCCCGCTTCGCGCGTCGCTCCGCGCGGGTGAAGGGCGGCCTCTGGACGGTCAGGGCCATCGCGCCAAGGTCGAGCTTCTTCCGCGGTCGCAGCGACGGGCCGGCCGAGTCGGCACGCGGCAGCAGCCGGATGCGCAAGGGCAATACGTTGAGCCGCTCGAGAACATCGGCCACCTTCGGCTCTCGAAAGGCATTGGCGACGAGCACGATCTCATCGATGCGGCGCTCTCGCGCCAGCCGCACGACTTCGGCGCATTGCCTGTCGAGCGCGCCCGATCCTTCGCTATCGAAGACTGCGGGAAGCTGGAACCAGCCATGCACCGAGATGCCGCACTGCATGAAATCGTGCATCGACATCGTTGGTGGCAATGGCCCGTCAGACAGAAGAATGGCCCGCCGTCCCTCGACCACATTGTGTCGGAACGCCATGTTCACGGTGTATGGAGCGGCGAGCCGCAAGCCGACCAGGGCCGTCGCTCCGAACATGAAGCCGACCATGATGGCACCGCGCGAGAAAGCGTCGCCCATCTTGAACGAGAACGACACGACGCCGAAGAACATGAGCGCGAGCAGCCAGCGGACCAGCGGCGCCCTGAGCGAGATCGATCTCAGCTCTTCGACTTCGAACGGTCCCCGCGGATTGGAGAGCACCAGATAAAGCGCGGCCATGATCACGCCGACTGTGAGCATCGGCTGTGCCGGTGGCACATAGTCCGGCACCACCACCGCGTGATAGGCGAGCGAGCCGAGATAGGGAGCAAGGCTGAGCGTCAAGAATTCGACGATAACGAAAATCGGTCCGACCGCGGTACTCGGAATGGAGAACCGGTGCAGGGACGGATGCAGGGTCACGTTCGAACCAGACCCCGGTCCGAAAGGGGACGCCGTCATGAAAATGCCCTTCGGTTATCGAGTGGCTGGCTGTGTGGCGGTAGATCGGCTCGAGGGGACGCGATCTTATGAAGTCTCGCGACCGCCGCCCGGAACGTCATCTGTCACGATATTCTCTTGGAGAACAAGCTGGCACTATAAAGGGTTGGTTAATTGATGTAATAATCAGGAGCAACATTGTTGGGCCGCATCAGTGGTAAGATCGTCGCACTTCTGCAGTCGTGTCGTCTTGTCGCGGGGGTAGCGGTTCGCCGAGGCCGGAGCAGTCCCGAAGGCTCGCACCGGAGAACCGTTGCGGCATCCCGTTTCCGCTCCACTCGGCGGCTTGGGCAACCATGCCTTCACGAAAGTGTTGGCAGAGGCCGACATGTCTGCAAATGTGCACGAATGTAAGAACCGCCATGCCTCATGCGGCTTTCAACCTCAAGATGTTACGAAGTTAGAATAAGGCGTTTTCCCGTGCTGATTCGGTTGCGCGACATGCAGGCGCGTGTCATGCTGCACTGCAGAAAAGATGGTCTGGTGGACGAGCGGGCTGCCCTCGAGAACTTTTCCCGCGACATCGCGTTTGGTGAGGCAGCGGCAGCGCCTGCAGAAATCGGTCTGGCTGGTCCGGTCTTGGTGTCGATCGTCTCACCGGAGGGAGCTTTCAGCGATGACCAGTGAGGCGGAAGGGGCTGAGACCCGAAGAATTCGCTTATGCAACTTTTCCTCTTGGAGGGTCTCTGGCGAGCCGCGAGGCATCACTCGCGAACATCTTCATGTCGTCACGCTCCGGCTTTAAGGGGTAGTCGGAAGGATTGGCGAGCTCGGCGATGTAAGAGGTTAAGGATACAGCCTGATCTTTCCGTCTGAATCTTGTCGGTTGGAGTACAAAGTGTTTAAGAGAGAACGATCCGCCGGGATGGGTGGGAGCGTGCCGACCTTTAGGTCCGCCGCCGGAGAGTTAGGTGGGTTGACGTCTGGAGGCCGTGCGTTGGTTCGTCCGCTGATTTGTGGTCTGTTCTTGATTGGCTGGTCGGCTGTTGCAAGCGCAACGGAAGCTCCGTCTCCTCCAAAGCTCGATGCTCCGACCTTGGATTCGCCGAAAGTCACGGCGAGCGACGAGGCCGTGCGGGAGGTCGATCCGAACGAGTACCGACTGAATTATGGGGACGTTCTCGAATTTTCGGTGCGCGGTTTCCCCGAACTCCGTCACAAAGGCATGGTGGAGCTGGACGGCGAGGTAACACTGCCGCTAGCCGGGCGGGTCCGCGTCATCGGAATGCCTCTCTCGGCGGCGCAAGCCGTCATCAAGAAGCTGGCCATACCGCGTCCGCTTCAACAGCGCACGCCAGACGGCCGCGAGTCCTACATCGTGCTCGCTCTCGACGACATCATGGTCACGATCGACGAGTACCGGCCGATCTATGTCATGGGGGACGTGGGCAAGCCGGGAGAGCTGAAGTTTCGGCCGGGCATGACGGCGCGGCAGGCGATCGCTCTCGGTGGCGGCTTCGACATCATGCGATATCGCCTCGTCAATCCGTTTCTGGAATCGGCCGATTTGAAGGGGCAGCACGAGGTGCTGTGGACCGATGGGGCCCGCACTCGCGTGCGGCTGAAGCGTGTCGAGGCCGAGCTCGAGGGCAGATCCAGCCTCGATCCCGACGTCCTCGCCGATATCCCCCTGGATCGTTCCTACCTCGGAGAGCTCATCAAGACCGAGGCCGAGACCCTCAAGCGTCACTTGGCCGATCACGCCAAGGAAGTCGCCCATGTCCAGGGCCTGATCGAGCTGAACGTCGCCAAGGTCGACACGCTGAAAAAACAGCTCGACGTCGAGATCAAGGGATCGGAGGTCGATCACCAGGAGCTCGAGCAGATGAAGGACGCACAGCGCCGCGGGAATCTGCCGCTGATGCGCCTCATGGAAATCCGTCGCATCCAGCTCACGAATTCGACCCGCGTGCTCCAGACCCGCGTGCAGTTCGATCAGGCCGAGCGTGATCTCGCCGAGGCCCGTCGCAAGCTCGATCGCCTGAACAACGATCGTCGAACGGCTCTGCTCGTCGAGCGCCAGGACCAGACCGCGGCCTATAACGCTTTGATGGCGAAGATTTCGGCCAATTCCGAGAAGCTTGTGCACACCAGCCTCCTGAAGTCGCGCCTCGTGCGTGGGCCGGGGGCCAAGGTCAGGATCTCGATCCATCGATCATTGCTCGACAAGCAGACGACGATCGCCGGAAGCGAGGACAGCCTGCTCTATCCGGGCGATACCGTGGAAGTGACGCTCGAGGGCGAGCGAGACGTCAACGACACCTTGAAGCGTTCGCAGCCACCCCCGGCGACGGCACGCCCGAAGCTTGGCGGTGGTGCGACGGCTCCCTTACAAGTCCCTCCGAGCACGCCGAAGACGCAATCCGCGAAGTCGGCTTCTCGCGAGACCGTCCGGCCATCGGTCGGTCCCTGAGCAAGTGCCTGCCATCCCACGCTAGAGCGTTTGACGATGCAATTGCTGTTCCTGACGACGACCGACGTGCAGTCCGATCGCCGCGACGAATTGGACCGCATGATCCGGTCGGTCGCCGCGAGTCTTCCTGCCGGCAGCTCCGTTCATCACATCCTGCTGTTGCAGCGCGCGACGGAGGAGCAGCGAGGCGCGCTGGCCGCGTCCATGCCATACCCGGCGACCGTGCTCGCCTTGGCCCATCGTGTTTCCCTTTCCGCGGCGCGCAACATCATGCTCGACCACGCGCGTCGGAGCGGGCTGCTGTCGCCCGATATCCTCGTAGGCTTTCCCGACGACGACTGTTGGTATCCCTCTACGTTCCTTGGCAGGCTCGTCTCCGAATTCGAGCGAGACGCGGAGCTGGGCCTTCTCTTCACGCGCGTCTCCCTCACTCCGGTCGAGATCTGGCCACGTAGCTCGATGCGTGTCGCCACGCCGACCGACGTCCTGCGCAGGTCCAACTCGAACAGCCTCTTTCTGCGCGGAGCGGTCGTAGCCGCCATCGGTGGTTTCGACGAGACGCTCGGCCTCGGCACACCCAACGGATCTGGTGAGGATACCGACTACGGCCTGCGCGCGTCGTTTGCTGCCCCGCGCACCGTCTACGTCGATCAGGATCTGGTTGGTCACCACGAGGGGGATTTGGCAAGCAAGACCAAATACTTCTCTGGGAATCTGGTGGTCGCAAGTCGCTATGCGACACGTCACCCGAAGTTGTTCTTCGAGTTTGCGCGGAAAATCGCGGTGGGAGCGTATCTCGTCCTGCGGCGTCGCCTGAAAATGGCAAGCTATCTTAACGCCATCCAAGGCAGCGTGGGCGCTTTCGGCCGGAGCGCAGGTTGACGCGAGCCGCGTAGGGCCCGGCTCGGACCACGATGTGAGAGCGGCCTTCACCACGTCACGAGTTGTCACCGGGCAAGCGCGGCGCAATTGAGGTAGGAATCTGGAGCCCTCGAGCGGGATGAGCCGCGGAATTGAAAAGCGGCTCGAGAGTGAGGTCACCTTGCGACACGAACCGAAGATCGAGCCGATGATGCCGGCGCCGCAGCAGAGCGGTCTCGAGCTGAGCTTCGACGAGGTCATTGCCCTGCTCCGGGTGCACTGGCACACGATCGCCTACAGCCTTCTCGCGTGTCTTGCGATGGCCGCCGTCTACCTCTTCGTCACGCCACCGCAGTACACGGCCACCGCACTCCTGCTGATCGACCCGCGCACCAACGTGATCACGACGCAGCAGATCCGCGCCACCGACGCGAATGCCGAGTCGGCCCACGTCGAGACGCAGGTCGAGGTCCTGCGCTCGGAGCGCGTCGCGCGTGCCGTGATCGTATCCGAGAACCTCACCCGGCTCCCCGAGTTTGCCGGCAAGCGTCGTTCCCTTTTCTCGAGATTGAACATCTTCTCCAAATCGGCGCCGACGCCTCCTGCCAAGGCGACACCGAGTCCGGCTCAGAAGACGGAGACTGCGCAGGCCCAGGGCGCCGACCCTGAGAATGACGTGCCTGCCGGTGCGGTGAAGGAGTTCCAGTCGCGTATCACCGTCAAGCGTGCATCGCCGACGCACATCATCGAGATCAGCTTTCGGCATTCCGATCCGAAGCTTGCCGCGCAGATCGCCAATGCGGTCGCCACCAGCTACTTGCGAGAGCAGTTGCGCCAGCGCGATGAGATCATCCGCGGCACCAGTCAGTGGCTGAAGCAGCGCGCTGTTGAGTTGCTGGGTGAGGCGCACGCCGCAGAGACGGCACTCCTCAAGTTCCGCAGTTCCCATTCGGCGAGCGATGCCTCGAGCCGGATCGTGCTGCGCGACCTCGAGACGACGGCTCAGACTTATCGCTGGTTCAGCGAGAATTTCCAGAAGCGCTTTCTCGAGACATCCCAGAGTGGAACATTCAATCTCCCCGACGCGCGCGTGGTGTCCGAGGCGTGGCCACCCGTCGACAAGAGCCACCCGAAAAGCCTGCTGACCATCGCGATTGCAGCTGCTGCCGGTCTGTCGCTCGGCTTCCTGATCGCTCTGGCGCGCGGCAAGGGTGACGAGGGTGCGACGTAAGAAGAAAGTAAGGCCACATATAATGTTGCCCCGAATAGCTAAAGTAATTTTTTTGCATTGCCTCTGGCGTTCTCGCGCCGTTCTGCGCTACCCTTTCTACCCATGATGTCGATAAGTGGCTTTCGAGTTGGCGCAGAAATTGCTCGGAGTCGGGAGGGCCTCAGAAGGCGCACCATGATGGGACACGCAGGTCTGTCCGTTCGCCCTGGGCGGCAGGCAACATGACGTGTACTCGCGGGTGGCGATCTGAGGGATTGATCTAGCCTAGCGGACCCGATCGATGACTGTGGCGTTTGTAATCCAGACCTTTAAGGATCTCGACCAGATCGAGCGCTTGGCCCGGACGATTACGCGAGGGACGCCGGAGCGGCTGATCGTCGTAAGTCATCGCGGCACCGATCTCGATCGCCGACGCCTTGAGGCCTCGGGCGTCATCGACCGCGTGCTCGCGTCTCCGGGCGGTCGCGGCCGCTTCGGCGTTATCGATGGTCTGATCAGCTCGATGCGGTGGCTTGAGAAGCAGTCGCGCTCGTACGAATGGTTGCTTGTCTTGAGCGGCCAGGACTACCCGGTCCGCCCGCTGGCCGATCTCGAGGCGGAGCTAGCCGCTTCCGAGTACGATGGTTATTTCCATCATTTTGACGCGATGGATGAGGCGTCGGCATTGGCGCCCCCAATGCGCTGGCCCCGAAGCGAGGTCGTGGATCGCTATTTCTTCCGCTACGCCCTGCTTCGCGAGCAGACGTCCACGCTGGAGCGCGCGTTGCTGAAGTTGCCGCGGTTGGCTCTCGAGCGCTCGCGAGGACTGCGCCTGCACACCAGCTTCGGTCTCATGTTGGGCGTCAGGCCTGCGCAGGTTCCCTTCTCGAAGGATTTCAAGCTCTACGGCGGCAGCTACTGGCTGACCATCAATCGCAAGGCGGTGCGCGCTGTTCTCGACTTCGTCGACGAGCGTCCGGATATCGTGGAATACTTCCGCAACGTCATCGTGCCGGAGGAGGTCTTTCTCCAGACCGTTCTCGCCAACGATCGCTCGCTGCGGCTAACGAGCCACGAGCAGCGCTACATGGAGTTCGATCAGAAGCACGGCCACCCGCGCGAGTTCGTCATGGCCGACTTGCAGCGCGTTTTCGCGAGCGGCTGCTTCTTCGCGCGCAAGTTCAATCTCCGCCAGGCTCCCGAGGTGCTTGACGCCATCGATCGGCATCTCGAGGCTGAGACGCAGCAACCCAAGGATCAGCCGAGCAAGCCCCTGAGCGCCGAGGCATCCTTGTCGCGGGCATCATAGTCCAGCCAGGCTTGGTCTTTCGCCGATACGACAACCGGCTCGATCGGCAGCGAGAGCTTGAAGCTTGGATCGTTATACCTCAGTCCTCGCTCGCTTGCCGCGGAGTACGGAGCGCTCGACATATAGAGAGCCTCTGTGTCTTCCTCGAGCGTGAGGTAGCCGTGCGCGCAGCCCTTTGGCACATAGAGCTGCAAACGGTTGGCGGCGGTGAGCTCGACTCCAAAGCTCCGCAGATAGGTGGGCGAATCGGGCCTCAGATCGACGATCATGTCGTAGAGGGCGCCTCTGATGCACCGGAAGATCTTCGTTTCGGCGGCTGGCGGCAGTTGATAGTGGAAGCCCCGCAGCGTGCCTTTCTTGCCCGTGAATGCGTTGTTGATCTGCACGAAGGTCGTTTCCAGACCTGCCGCCGAGAGTTCCTCGATGCAGAAGGCCCGCGCGAAGAACCCGCGCTCATCGCCGCGCGGCTCCTGCTCGATCACGAAGGCGCCGGCAATCGGCGTTGGCAGGAATTTCATGTCGTATCCCTGGCTTTGTTGGCTGATGTGGCACGCTGCGGCCGATCTGGTGCCTGCCGAACTGGAGCACCACATCTGGTGCTTCTGCACATGCGTCTGCGAGGCCCCGGATCACGACCGTGACGCGCGCGCCCGCGCGAGCCGTCAGGTGAGGCACACTTTCCTTGACCGGCTTACCACGACCGCCACGGCGCTTTGCCCTTGGACCACAGCTCTTCGAGATATTGCTTGTCGCGCAGAGTAT
This sequence comes from Hyphomicrobiaceae bacterium, assembly GCA_041397805.1. Lineage (GTDB taxonomy): Bacteria > Pseudomonadota > Alphaproteobacteria > Rhizobiales > Hyphomicrobiaceae. The sequence goes on along the minus strand of JAWKWD010000013.1, from coordinate 140,083 downwards.
CCATGGGTTGCCAGAAGCCGCCGTGCCTATACACCGCGAGCTGATGTTCGCTGGCGAGCTTTTCCATGGGGTCGCGCTCCCAGATGGTACCGTCGCCGTCGATGAGTGAGCCGACCTTGGGGCTGAGGACGAAGTAGCCGCCATTGATCCAACCACCCTCGCCGTCCGGTTTCTCGCGAAAGCTCGTGACCAGGTCGCCGTTCGTGATCAGCGCACCGAACCGTCCCGGCGGTTGCGTGCCCGTAACCGTTGCGAGCTTGCCGTGCTCGCGATGGAACTTGATCAGTGCGGTGAGGTCTACGTCGGCGACGCCGTCGCCATAGGTCATCATGAAGGCGTCTTCGCCCTCCAGATAGGGCAGTACGCGCTTGAGGCGCCCGCCCGTCATCGTGTTCTGGCCCGTGTCGATCAGGGTGACCCGCCAATCCTCGCAGCCGTTTGAATGGACAGTCACCGTGTTGCTCGCCAGGTCGACGGTGAAGTCGGCCGCGCGTCGGTTGTAGTTTAGAAAATAGTCCTTGATGCTGTGCCCCATGTAGCCGAGGCACACGACGAAATCCTTGATGCCGTGGCTGGCATAGATTTTCATGATATGCCAAATAATCGGGCGGCCGCCGATTTCCACCATGGGCTTTGGGCGCACGGTGGTTTCCTCGGAAAGTCGGGTGCCATATCCACCAGCCAGAATAACGGCTTTCATCTGTCACGCTCCTTGCGCTGGTCGGCGCGCTCCGAAAGAGAAATCTCGGATAAAGGCCTGCGTGAGAAAGCACGCAAGGCAACGTCACGATAGCCGGGATTTCGGTAGAACGGTCGACCGAGAGGTAGTTTCCGACGTATTATCGCTTCAAGCTGCTGTCCCTGTCTCTGTCCTCGTAGTGGGATGGTTTCTGCTAGGGTTGCCATGCGAGCAGAGGCCTGCGCTGGGACTCTCGTGTCCTTGTCGTGCCCACACTCAGGTTGACGCAATACCTGCAGAAATCACTGGGCGGAACTGGCTTCGAAGCCTTCGAAAGTACGGATCGACAAGCTTGTCGATAAGGACCGAGAAGGCAATCGACATCGCCAGTACGATGGGCAACAAGAGGAGCGGACGCGTGGCGACCGTGGGTGCAAAATAGGTTATCAGGCCGATCGCCACCTCGTGAATGAGATAGATCGAATAGGAAAAGACGCCGATGCGCTTTGCGACGGGCACGTTGAGCAGCCGGAAAGGCCCCTGATGCGCAAACCGGATCGCAAGGTAGAACAAGGGTGCGAGCGCAAGCCCTTGTATTGAATAACGCACCGTTTCTCGGAAATGCCAGTTGCGGATCAGGAGGGTGGATGCCATCAGCCCGAGTCCGGCAGCGAGCAATGCCCAGTGGCGCCCTTGTATGCGATCGCTCGGCCGGAGGTCGTGGAGCGGGTTCTTCACGATCGCCAGAAGGCAGCCGTAGAGCAGCGAGTCGATCCGCGTGTCCGATGCGAACGCGAGGCGTGGTTCGCCGACTCCCGGTTGCTGAATGAGATGGATGCGCCACGCGAGGACGGCGAGGCAGATCGCCGCGAAAGCAGCAGCGACCTTTCCGCGGCTCTTCACGGTGGTGAGCAGCAGAAGCAGGACGAACGGATAGGCGAGGTAGAAGTGCTCTTCGACCGCCAGGCTCCACAGGAGGCCGGTGCCGAAAGGCGTATCCGGCGCTCCATCCGTGAAGATCATGTAGTAGTTCGCGAAATAGAACGTCTGCGCCAGAAGCCCGTTCAGGCTGATGCCGCCCGCAAGGACGCCGAGATACGTAAGCGAATAGGCGATCGCCAGCGTGATGAGCAGAGGGGGCATCAGCCGGAAGGCACGGCGGGCATAGAATTGTCCGATGCTGATCGTGCCGGTCGCCTCGTATTCGCGCAGAACCAGCGTCGTAATCAGGTAGCCGCTTAGGAAGAAGAAGATCGTGACGCCGAGGCGGCCCGGAACGATGTGCGAGAGCCCGGCGTGCGACACAACCACGAGAAGTATGGAGATGGCCCGCAATCCGTCGAGAGACGCGATCTGATCACTTGGGCCTGTAGAGCGGACCGGGCCCTGACGGTGCGTGGAAAATGCCGTGCTTAGGGCGTGCGTCATCGAGTAACTCGGTACGGGTGGGAGGATGCCATGCTCTGGGCTTCGAATATTACGGTGCCTATCTCGAGGGGGCCGCGCTCATGTGCCCCGGCTCGCCGGTGAGAAGCGATCGGATTGCCCCGCTGCGACTTCGACGAGCTTCGCCCGGTAGAAGAGCAGCACCACCGATGCCTGCCAAATGATCATCGCGAAATAGGTTACGCCGCCAATGACGGGCTCCGTCAGGCCGTATGGCAGGAAGAAAAAGAACAGCCCGAGTTCTCGGGCGCCCCCCACCCGGATCGCCAGGATGATCGTCGTCAGGATGCACCACGCAAGGAAGAAGAGACCGATCACGCCGCTGCAGAACAGCATTTCGAGATAGAGGTTGTGGCAGTGCGCCGCCGCTTCGAAGAGGTCTGGATGGATCGGCAGGATGTGTTGAGCCGATGCATATCCGTAGCCGAACAGCCAGGACTTCGGCACGAGATCGAGCACGACTGCCCAGATGCGCGTGCGGCCGGTCCCGCTTGTGATCTCCTCGGCATCACCCGAGCGGGAGACCAGCTCGAACACCGCTTCAGGAAACAGCAACACGGGCACCGCCGCGAGAACACCGACTGCGAAGAGCAGCAGCAGCTTTCGCCCGAAATTCCCGGTTACGAGAAAGTAGATCAGGCAGCAGAGCAGGAATGCGCCGATCGCCATCCGGTTGATGCTCATGATCATGGTGATCGACGAGGTCAGGATCGTCGCCCAGCCGATCAGGCGGGAGGCACCGGGTTGCTTCATGTAGAAGAAGATTGTCAGGAACAGAAGCGTCGCGGCCCCGCAGCCTGCCCCGTTCGATGCGCCGAACAAGCCCTGCATGCGGCTGGTCAGGATTTGTTCGGTCCCGTACCAGTCTTTCATGCGGCCGAACTCCGGCACCGCAAAATAGACTGCGATCGACGCAACGCACATCACGAGGCCTGCCCAAACCAGGATCTCCACCATCCGGTCCGGGCCGTACTTCACACACAAGAAGCACAAGAACAAAAAGCTGCCGATCAGAGAGATCGTAGAGACGCCCGCCGTAAGCGGCGCCATCGCATATGTGGCTGAGAACAACAGCCACCCGTAGAACGCGAGCCAGTAGGCGAGGCCGTAGAGATAGAGTTGGCGCACGATGGGCTTCAAGAAGAGCACGGTGAAGCCAAGGGAGGCGCCGATCGCCAAAAGCTTCAGCGCGACCTGGAAGTCGATGCTCTTTTCAGTGATCTCGCGATATCTGAAGTTAGCGGACAGTACGAAGATGATGCCGGCAGCGAGCAGCGAGCCGAAGTTCCGCTCGCCTGCCACCCCCTTCGCGAGCCCGTAATAGAGGAACGGCAGAGCCGGCGTTCCGAGCACCACGGCGCCGGCCAGGGGCTCGCCGGCAAGAACCAGAAGGCCACTTATCGTGGCGACCAGCACCAGCAATGGAGCCCAGATCGGGATCCGCAAGCGGCGGTCAGGCACGGATGCAGACAATTCGGCCATCAGGATGCGCCTTCCCCGAGGGTGGAGGCTGACTTCACCTCACGCGACTTCGCCCTCCCTACACCTACCTGCACGGCCAGCCAAGAAAGAGGCTCCAGAAAGGTCAAGACGGCCGGGCGCCGGCCGGCCTGCGGCCGCGGCCCTCGTCCTCAAGCCTTGCCTCGTCAATCGATCGGCGCCTTTGGAGTGAAGTAAAATGCTCGTCGATGTGGCGAATAACCTCGGGATAGGCGGCCATATCGAATTTTCGAGCAAAAAATTTCCCACTCGCTAGCGCTTCTCCGAGATTGTCTGGGGTGATCGTGGCTGGGCTGTTGTTTTGCGCGACGGAGAAGTCGTAGTAGCGAAGCTCTTCCGTGCTGAGATGAATGCTCGGATCGTTTGCCAGCACGGAGACGGGAAACGCTTCGTCCGGAGCAATGGTGTGGCGGAAGTACTCCGTCAGGTCGGGCCGTTCGTCCACGAAACGGAGGATGCGCTGCACGCAGCCCCGTCGAACAGTGAGCCAGTTGCTTCCCCCGTAGAGCTTGAAGCCTGCGTTGAACGGCGTTTCGTAGGCGCGTCGGCAGAAGTGCAGTCCAAACCCCGTATGCAGGCGGTAGGTCTGAGACCGGTCCAGGACAAGTCGAAACGGTTTCCACATGGCTCGATCGAACAAGCTCAGTTCACGCTTCAACCGGGTGGCTCTGAAATAATAGCGGGTCTCGACCTCCTGCTGCGTCCACGAGATTGACTCAGGCGGCAGTTCGCCCTGTGCTGCCGCCTCAAAGTGGTGGAAGAGCCCGTCGTAGGGCGAATGCCTAAGCAGCTGCTCGAGCTCGCCTAGTGGGCGGATCGGATAATCCTGGCCACTCAGAACGAGAGCCCAGTCGTACCCAAGCGGTTGTGCCTCGAGCCACCGGAAAGCGCTGAAGAGCCCGTCCAGCATAGAAAATTGCGCTCGGCCGCCGGGCGCGGGCAAGACACGGTCGACGCCTTCCACACGAGCCAATTGCCGGCATTCCTCGACGGGACCGTTGTGGCTGATGACAATCGTCGTTTCCGCCAGACCCTGATCGAGCGTCCGTACGAGATGCGCGATTTGCTCGAGCGACCGATGGGTCTGAAGCACGAAAGCCAATCTCATCGCCACTCTACCTCGTGTCCTCGGGACTGCGCATCAGCGGCGGGACCTCGGAGCCCCCCGGCTGCCGGCTTACTGTGCCAAGCATCGGGGCACGGGCTTCACGCAGCGGGGCGCGAACTCCCCATCCTCTGAAAATGCTCGCCAATTAGAAAATCAAACAGAGAGTAGGGTGTCGGTACATGGCGTGGGGCCAATTCTTGGCAGTTGGTTAAGCTGCTGATCGTCCGCCGAATGATCCAATGTGCCCGGACGAAGCGGTGATCTGCTACCTTTATCCGGTTTCCCATTAACTCTTGCCCTAACTGTCTTGCAACCTACCGTCTATGAATGGATTGTTACCGGTAGTAAGAAAGTCGGACGTTTGCCCGGGCGGTAGCATCCCGGGCGGCAACGCGTCGGCGTTCGAAGAGAATGTGCACATGAAAGTCATTCCGGCCACGTTCGGCGTCCGGTCCGTGCAACCCAGCGTCTTCGGTGTGGAATTCACCGACAGAAGCCTGAGCGAGGTGGCCGACACGGTGGCCGAGGTCCCTTCTCCGGGCTCGGGACTGCGCTTGATCGCCACGATGAACCTTGATCACGTGGTCACTCTTCGGCGGAATTCACGTTTCCGCTCCGCCTATCGGGATGCTCACATTGTAACGGCCGATGGCTTCCCGGTTTATCTTTACGCTCGCTGGCGCGGTGCCAATCTCGCTGGCCGCGTCTGTGGCTCGGATCTCTTTCCCATCATCATGCGTAAGATGAAGCCGGGCCGGCATCGACCGTTCCTGGTTGCCTCCAACGAGCGCACCCGCGATCTGCTTCAGCGTCACTTCGCAGATGTAGGCTTCCGGCCGGATCAGTTCGCTGTGGTCGTGCCGCCGTACGGGTTCGAGAAGGACCCTGCCGCGACGGAAGCCCTCCTCCAGGCGATCGAGCACGTGCGCCCGACCCACATCTTCATGGGCGTGGGCGCGCCGAAATCCGAGATCTGGCTGCACGACCATCGCGACCGGCTCGGCGACGCGTACGGCTTTGCCTTCGGCGCCAGCCTCGATTTCTTCGTCGGAACCGCAAGGCGGGCACCGAAAGCGGTCCAGTCTGCCGGCTTCGAATGGCTCTGGCGTTTCGCAAGCGAGCCGCGGCGCCTCTTCAAGCGCTATTTCGTCGATAGCTGGGCATTTTTCGTCGTCGTGGCCAGCGACTTGCGGCGCAATGGGAAGCCTTTCCCACAGTAGACAAGTACGTGGATCAAGCGTGCTTGGCCACGCCTTCCCCATCTGCCACCCCATCGGGCGCCCGGCGGCCCCCGAGTGCCCGATGCAGCCTGTCGAGCATCAGGTAGATGACTGGCGTCGTGTAGAGCGTCAGGACCTGTGAAATCACCAGGCCCCCGATGATTGCGATCCCGAGGGGCCTGCGCATTTCGGCGCCGGGGCCCGTCGCGATCGCAAGCGGAATGGCGCCGAAAATGGCTGCGAGCGTTGTCATGAGGATCGGCCTGAACCGTTCCCGCGCCGCTGCCCGGATCGCCTCGACTGCCGTCATACCCCTGCGCCGTTCCGCCTCGAGGGCGAAGTCGACGAGCATGATGCCGTTTTTCTTCACGATCCCGATCAGCAGAATGATGGCGATGAATGCCACCAGTGAAAGCTGCATGTCCGCGAGCCGGAGTGCGACGAGCGCCCCGAGCCCCGCCGAGGGCAATGTCGAGATGATGGTCAGCGGGTGCGCAAGGCTCTCGTAGAGAATGCCGAGCACGATGTAGACCAGAGCCAGCGCAGCGAGGATGAGCAATGGTTGCGCGCCGCCGCCCCGCAGCGCTGCTCGGGCATCACCGGCCGGTTCGATGCGCAGTGAGTCGGGCGGCTGCATCTCGGCGATAGCTGTCATGATGCGCCGGTTCGCCTCGTCGAGCGTCAAGTCGCCCTCGGTATTGTAGCTGAGCGTCACGGCCGGAAACGGCCCCTGGTGGTTCACGGCAAGGGGCGCCAGCGTCGAGCGCACCGTGATGACCGAGAGGAGCGGGATCTGCGCCCCGCCCTTCGTCGGGACATAGATGCTGGCAAGATCGGATGGGTCGCGCTGAAGAGCCGGATCGGCTTCCAGGATCACGCGGTACTGGTTGCGCGGCCGGTAAACGATCGCAACTTGCCGCTGCGCGAAGGCGTTGTTGAGCGCAGCACCGATCGCGTCGACAGTGACGCCGAGCCGCGCAGCGGCCTCCTTGTCGATCTTCACGTCGAGTTGCCGCGCGCCCTGCTCTCGGTCTGTCGCGACGTCGACCAGACCGGGAAGCGACCGCATTCGCGCCAGGATCTTCGGCGCCCACTCGTAGAGATCGTCCGCGTCCGTCGACCAGAGCGCCAGCTCGTTGGATGCCCGCGATTGCCCGCCTCCGCCGCCTCTGAGATCCTGTACGGCGTTGACATAGGCAGCGAGCCCTGGAATGGCGTTGAGCGGCCTTCTCAGCCTGTTCACGACATCGGCCGACGAGACGCCAGGCCGCTCCGACAGTGGTTTGAGGGCGATGAACATGCGGGCCGTCGAGCCCGCCGGCGAGAAGAACGAGGCCCCGACCGACGAGCCGACGCCGGCCACGGCAGGGTCCGCCAGGGCCTTCTTGACGGCTTGTTCCTGCAGTCCCTTCATCTGCTCGAACGAGGCGTCCGTCGAGCCCTGCATGAAGACCGAGACCAGACCCGTGTCGTCCGTCGGAAAGAAGCCCTTCGGCAGCTTGACGAACAGGAAAGCCGACGCCGCGATCACTGCCGGCAGCGTCATCACCGTGAGCCAACGATACTTGAGCGCAACGTCGAGCGAGGTCTCGTAGCTCGCCACCAGGCCGTCGAGCCCGCGCTCGACGATGCGATCGAGCAGTCGCGAGCGCGGATTGGCGTGGCCTCTCACCGTATGCGCACACAGCATCGGCGTCAGCGACAACGACACGATCGTCGAGACCGCGATCGCGAACAGCATCGTCATCGCGAACTCGTAGAGCAGTCGTCCTGGAAGGCCGCCCATGAACACGAGCGGCACGAACGCCGCGGCGAGCGATAGCGAGATCGACACCACCGTGAAACCGATTTCGCGGGCGCCCGTGAGAGCCGCCTCGCGCGGCCGCAGGCCCTTCTCGAGGTTGCGGTACATGTTCTCGATCATCACGATCGCGTCGTCGACGACGAACCCGACGGAGATCGCGAGCGCCATCAGCGTGAGGTTGTTGACCGAGAAGCCCGCCAGCGCCATGGCTGCGAGCGTGCCCGCTATCGAAAGCGGAACGGTCACGCCCGCCGCCATCATCGGCGCCGTGCGCCGAAGGAATATCAGCACCACCAGCATGACGAGAATGACGGACAGGAGCAGCGTGATTTGCATGTCGTGCACCGACGCGCGGATCGTCTGCGTCCGGTCGGCAAGTATCGATATGTCGACTCCGGCAGGAATCCATCGCCCAAGCTCCGGCAACAGCGCCTTTACGCCGTCCACGGTCTCGATCACGTTCGCGTCAGGCTGCTTGGTGATGAACAGCAGCACCGCAGGCTGCAAATTGAAGAGCGCCGCGGACCGCGAGTTGCGCGATGCCTGCACCACGTCGGCGACGTCCTTCAGGCGGATCGGCACACCGCCAACCGTCTTGACCACGAGGCCCTCGTAGTCGGAGACGCTCGTCAGCTGCGCATTCGTCTCGATGGCAATGAGCTCGTCCGGTCCGTCGATGGACCCGAGCGGCACAAGTTGCGTTGCGGCGATGATCGCCTGCCGCACGTTCTCCATCGACACGCCCATCGCAGCGAGGCGCATCGGGTTCGCGCGAATGCGGATGGCCGGTTGCTCGGCACCCGAGACATTCACCTCGCCCACGCCCGGCACCTGAGCGATGCGCTGCACCAGCGTCGTGTCCGCTACGTCATAGACCCGCGAGATCGGCACGCTGTTCGACGTCAGCGCCAGGATCAGCACGGGCGAGGCGTTGGGGTTGGCCTTCCGGAAGACCGGCAGCGTCGGCATGTCGCTCGGCAGGTCGGCCGCCGCCGCGTTGATTGCCGCTTGCACGTCGCGCGCGGCCCCGTCCAGAGAACGGTTGAGGTCGAACTGCAGCCTGATGCGCGTCGACCCGAGCCCTGACGACGAGGTCATGTCGGTGACACCGGCGATCTCGCCGAGATGGCGCTCGAGGGGCGACGCGACGGTCGCCGCCATCACCGCAGGATCGGCGCCCGGTCGGCTTGCGGATACGACGACCATCGGGAACTCGACCGAGGGCAGGCTCGCGACAGGCAGCATGCGGTATCCGACGAGGCCCGCCAGCAGTAGCCCGATGGCGAGCAGTGTCGTCGCAACAGGCCTCTCGATGAACGGCCGCGAGAAATTGACCGCGACGTGCCCGAACGCGCTTTCTGTCGAGGGATCTTGAGTGGGTTTTTTTGCCATCGCCTCACTCCCTCGAAGCCGCATGCGCGGGCACCGGCTTTGGCGCGCTGCCCGAGCCGCTGGTGCCGACGCCGTGGGGATGTCGCGGCAGGTCGACATCGGCGGACTCGCCTGCGACCCGCGCCCGGAGCCGCTCCATCGTGAGGTAGATGACCGGCGTCGTGTAGAGCGTCAGAAGTTGCGATAGCAAGAGCCCGCCGATGATCGTGATGCCGAGCGGATTGCGCAGTTCGGATCCCACCCCGCTCTCGACGGCCAGCGGCAGCGCGCCGAACAGCGCAGCGAGCGTCGTCATCATGATCGGGCGGAACCTGAGCCGGCATGCCTCCATGATGGCCGCACGCGGCGAAAGCCCTCCGTGACGCTCCGCCTCGAGCGCGAAGTCGATCATCATGATCGCATTTTTCTTGACGATCCCCATCAGCAATATGATGCCGATCAGCGCCACGACCGAAAGGTCGAGCCCTGTTGCGCGCAGCGCGAGCACGGCACCGATGCCGGCCGACGGCAGCGTTGTCAGGATCGTGAAGGGGTGGATCGCGCTTTCGTAGAGAATGCCGAGGACGAGGTAGATGCATACGATCGCCGCGAGGATCAGCCACGGCTGCCCGTCGAGCGCCCGCGTGAACTCGGCAGCCTCGCCCGCATACGTGCCAGTGACGGAACCCGGCAGCGGATTCTCCGCGAGCGCTGCCTCGATCGAGGCGATCGCGTCCGAGAGCGAGGCGCCGGGTGCCAGATTGTAGGAGATCGTTACCGCCGGGAACTGGTCCTGCCGGGCGACCACGAGCGGCGTCGTCGTTCTCACGATCTTGGCGATGGTCGAGAGCTGGACCTGTGCCCCGGTCGACGACGGCACCCACACCTTGGCGAGCGCTGCCGGGTCGCGGTTGAATCGGGGCGAGGCCTCGAGCACGACGCGATACTGGTTGGCCTGCGCATAGATCGTCGAGATCTGTCGCTGTCCGAACGCGTCGTTGAGTGCATCGCTCACCTGCGCCATCGACACCCCGAGCCGCCCCGCCAGCACTCGGTCGACCTCGACCAGGGCCTTCAGCCCCCCGTTCTGCAGGTCGGTTCCGACGTCGACCAGTCGTGGATCGTTCTCGAGTCGCTTGACGAGCGCTAGCGCAGCCTCTGTCACCTCGGAATTGTTCGAGCCGCTGAGCGTGTATTGGTAGAGGGCCCGCGCCGTGCGCGTTGCGATTTGGACTTCCTGCACCGGCCGGAACGTCACCCTGAAGCCACCGACCGAGCGCGCCGCCGCTTCGAGGCGCGCGATGATTTCGCTCGCAGTCGCCTGGCGATCGTGGCGGGGGCGGAGCGTGATCTTGAGGTGGCCCGAGTTCGGTGTCGCATTGAGGGTGCCGACCCCCAGGATCGAAACGACTCCGGCGACGTCAGGATCCTTCGCAATTGCTCCGGCAAGCTCCGCCTGCGTCCGTTCCATCGCTTCGAACGACGTCGTCGGCGCGGCCTCGTAGCTCGCAGTGACGAGACCTGTGTCCTGGACCGGCAGGAAACCCTTGGGCGCGTTGAAGTACATCGCGAGCGTCACCACGACCGTGGCGGCCGTCACCAGCAGGGTCGTGCGCTCGTGCGCGACGACCACGGCGAGGGTCCGCATGTAACCGGCGACGACGCTGTCGACCAGCCGGGCGAAAGGACCCGGCTGGGCCACTTCTTCGGCCCCCGCCCTCGGTCGCTTGAGCAGCCGCGCGCAGAGCATCGGGATCAGCGTCAGCGAGACGACGGCCGACACGACGACCGCAATCGAAAGGGTGAGCGCAAACTCGCGGAACATGCGCCCGACGAGGCCGGTCATGAACAGCAGCGGGATGAACACCGCGAGCAACGACATGGTGAGCGAGATGACCGTGAAGCCGATCTCCGAGGCACCCTTCAGCGCGGCGGAGAACGGCGGCTCGCCCTCCTCGATGTGCCGCACGATGTTCTCGATCATTACGATGGCGTCGTCGACGATGAAGCCGGTACCGATCGTCAGCGCCATCAGTGAGAGATTGTCGAGGCTGTACCCTGCCAGCCACATGACCCCGAACGTCGCGACGATCGAGACCGGCAGCCCGATGCCGGCTATCAGCGTAGCGCGCGCAGACCTGAGGAACAGCAGCACCACGAGGACAACCAGTCCGACGGCGAGCACGAGCGTGAATTGCACGTCGTGTACCGAGGCGCGGATCGTCTCCGTCCGGTCGTGCACGACAGCCAGCGCAACGCCCTGCGGCATGCCTCGCTCGAGCCGCGGCAGCTCCGCTTTCAATCGGTCCACCGCCGCGATCACGTTGGCGCCCGGCTGCCGCAGCACGTTGATCACCACGGCCGTCTTGCCCTGGTACCAGCCGCCGACCTTGCTGTTCTCGAGGCCGTCCGTTACCTCGGCCACGTCGCCGAGCCTGACCGGGGCGCCGTTGCGCCAGGCCACAATGACCGAGCGGTACTGATCGGCACTTGAGATCTGGTCGTTGGCCGCGATGGTGTAGGCCTGCGTCTCGCCGTCGAGCGACCCCTTCGGGCCCGAGACGTTGGCGGCGACGATCGCTGCCCGCAGGTCCGCCATCGAAAGGCCGTAACCTCCGAGGCGCGCCAGATCAGCCTGGATGCGCACCGCCGGCTTGACGCCGCCTTCGATCGAGACGCGGCCGACACCCGAGACCGATGCCAGTCGCTGCGCGATCAGCGTATCGGCGATGTCCGAGAGGACCCGCAGGGAAAGCGTGTCGGAGGTGAGTGCCAGCGTTGCGATCGGCGCATCCGCCGGGTTCACCTTGGCGAACGTCGGTGGGTAGGGCAGCGTCCGCGGCAGCGTCGATGCGGCCGCATTGATCGCCGATTGCACGTCCTGGCCTGCCGCGTCGATGTCGCGACCGAGGCGGAACTGCAGGGTGATCTGGCTGATGCCCAGCGATGACGACGACGTCATCACCTCGAGCGAAGAGATCTGGCCGAGCTGGCGCTCGAGCGGCGCAGTAACCAGGTTCGCCATCGTCTCCGGGCTGGCGCCCGGCAGCTCCGTCGTCACCTGGATCGTTGGGAACTCGACCTGCGGCAGCGAGGCGATCGGCAGCGCCCGGTATCCAAGCACGCCTCCGAGCACGATCGCCACCGTCAGCAGCAGCGTCGCGATCGGCCGCAGGATGAAGGGCGTCGAAACGCTCATGGCGTGCGGCCGCTTTGCGCGCGCCCGGTGCTCCCGTCTCTCGGGATCACCGTCGCGGCGTTGGCCGCCGGCGTGTTGCCGCTGCTTTCGGACGGAGCACGCGCACCGCTGTTGCCGCGCTCCTTCCGGCGCTCGCCTTTGTCGCGTCCACTGCGACCCTGGCCTCGCTTGGCACGAGGCGGCGGCGCGAAGCCAACGGGTGTTGTGACGGGCGCGTCGCGCACGATCAGACGCGCGCCCTCGGCAATTCGCGCAAATCCGCTGGTGACCACCTGGTCGCCGGCCTCTAGCCCTTTTGCGACGACCGCGAGCTGCTCGGTCGTCAAACGCGTCTCGATCGGACGGATTGTGGCCGCGCTACCCTCTCCGACCACCCAGACGAATGTGCCGGCTGGCCCCCGCTGCACCGCCGCTGTCGGCACAGCCACCACGTTCTCCAGCGTATCGACACGCACGCGCACGTTGACGAACTGGCCTGGCCACAGCCTCCGGCGATCGTTGGGGAATTGCGCCTTCATGCGGATCGTGCCCGTGGCCGCATCGATCTGGTTGTCGATCACTTCGAGCTTGCCCGTCTCGATCACGCGCAGCCCGTCGGCATCGAGCGCCTCGACCGTGACCGGTCCCTTCGACTGGGCCCGCTGTACTTGCCTGAGCTTCTGTTGCGGTAGCGTGAACAGCGCAGCGATCGGGTCGATCTCGGTTATGGTGACGAGGCCCGCGTCGCCCGAGCGGACAAGGTTGCCTTCATCGACCAGCCTGAGGCCCGTTCGCCCGTTGATCGGCGAAGTGATCCGCGTGTAGCCGAGAATGGTCCGCGCGCTGGCGATAGCCGCATCGTCGGCTTTCAGTTGGGCCTCGAACTGCTCCACTTGCGCCGCCTGCGTGTCCATCGTCTTCTGCGCCATGACGCTTGGGATCTTGGCCATGCGCTCGTAGTCGCGCCGCGCGTTGGCAAGCTGCGTCGCTGTTATCGCGCGCTTGGCAATCGCCTGATCCAGCGCCGCCTGATAGGTCGCGGGATCTATCTCGGCGAGAAGATCGCCGGCCTTCACCTCTTGGCCCTCCTGGAATGCGATCCGAATCAGCCGGCCATCGACCTGGGGCTTCACCGTCACGGTATTGAGCGGCCTCACGGTCCCGACCGCCTCGAGCAGCACCGGCACATCCTTTCGCTCAGCCGCGGTCGCGAGCACAGGAACCATGGGCGCTCCGCTGCCAGCCCCTGCCGGACCGCCCCGTCCGGGCCGGTCCCTCGACTGCGGAGCGGTCGGCGGTTTGACCATGGCGAATGCCACCACGCCGACGAGGCCCCCGAGCAAGGCGACGGCGACCAGCCTTTTCACGATCGAAGCCACAGGCGGCACCCTTTCGATTGAGCCGAACGTCAGCAGAAGTCCCTTGGGTCGGAACGGCCGAGCCCCGGATGAACCGTCGCTCGGCGCGAAAATTGGGGCCGCCATTGCTGCGTAGTGCGTCCGTTGCGCGCCGGAGTTGCCGGCGGCTTCTGGACTGCCGGCCACATTAGGTCCGAGCTTCCTGCAAGGAGAAGGCGATTCGGCGGCCGATCCTGCGTCATGGTGATCGCTTGCCCCGCCCCGTGATACGGTTTCGGGCGCCGATCAATCACGGAGACGTCCGATGGAAGGGGGATGCACTTGCCGCGCCGTAAGATACCGTCTGACCAGCGATCCGATGATCGTTCACTGTTGCCACTGTCGCTGGTGCCAGCGCGAGACAGGCTCGGCCTTCGCGCTAAACGCCGTTATCGAGGCCGCCCGCGTCGAGCATCTTGCGACCGACCCGCAGTTGATCACTGTTCCCTCGGAGAGTGGCCTCGGCCAGATCATCGCGCGCTGCCCGGCCTGTCGCGTTGCCGTGTGGAGCAACTATGCCGGTGCCGGAGAGAGGATTCGCTTCGTTCGGGTCGGCACGCTCGATGAGCCGGATCGACTGCCGCCGGACGTCCACATCTACACCGCGTCGAAACAGGCCTGGTTGACCCTGCCAGCAGATGCGCGAGCGTTCGCGGGTTACTATGTGCCGAAAGAGGTCTGGTCGCCCGAAAGCCAAGCTCGCTGGCGTGCCGCTCGATCGTAGCTCGCAACGGTGTCACTCGCGATAAACGGAAAAGACGGAAGTGGAATTTTTTTTGACGCATCGATATGCGCAATAGATGACAATAAACACTCCGCTCGCATTTTATCCTGCGAGACCAAAAAAATAGGAACTATATCTTGTAAGGCGCGATGGAAGGAAAAGCGGGCCGTTTGGCCCGCTCTTCCGATAGGTTCAGCTCTCGCCGCCCTTCTTGGCGCGAGCATCCTGGCACTTGCCGCCCTTTAGGTACTTGTACTCACCACAGGACTTGCCGGCGACGGCCTTGCCCTTCTTGGCAGCCTTCGCCTTTTTGGGGCCCTTCTTGCCTGCCGCTTCCGCAGGGATGTCTTGCATGAACGCGTGCGTCATCGTCACCGGAACAGCCAGCGCACAGGCCAGAACCAGAGATCTAACGAGAGTCATCGTCCGTCTCGCTCCATGAAAACCGGCACATTGCCGGATAAAACACAGCTAATACACAGAATTCGGAATGCGAATAGATGCGCGGCGCATAAAATTTCGTTTACGCGAGTGTCATTGCCCTCTGTGAGATAACAAGCATTGCTAAAAGCTTCGGAGTTTCCGTGGTCAAAAATGCCTCTTCGCCAACTGCGAGTGCTCACCGCCTGATGTTTCGCAGACGTACGGAAGGCTGGCGCGCTCGTGTCTCGTGGCCCGCCGGGACTACGGTGCTGCCGTGGTGGCAATTTCGCGAACTTCAGCTTCGATCGCGTCGAGGAGGCGCTGCACCCAGAGCTGCGAAAGCCCCTTCCCGATCAAAACAAGTCGTGTGCTCCGGTCGTCCGTCGGCCATGCCGCGAGCCATTGCGGTTCGTGGAACACGTGCTGCACGCCGTGAATGACCGCAGGCCGGTCCGGATGCTCGGCGACATGGATGAGCCCCTTGAGGCGCAACAGGTCGGCACCGGCATGGTCGGCCAGGGCCTCGAGGAAGAGCGTCAGTGCGACTGCCGGCACAGGATCGGCGCGCCGGATCGAAATAGAGCTTATGCTCGGATTGTGACGAGGGGCTGGTGTCGGCTCGTCGGAACCGGCGCGTGGGATCAGCGCGTCGACGCTGCCGATTCCAATGAGCACACCGGAACCTAGTTCTCCCCTGATCGCGGTGGTGACTGGCGCACGCGGGTTGATGTCGCGCAGCCGAGCGGCGAGTCGCGGCTCGAGCCGGTTGCCCGTTAGATCGGTCTTCGTGACGATCAGCCGGTCGGCCACGGCCACCTGCCGTATGGCTTGTGCCTCGCGATCGAGCGTATGGGCACCTGTTACGGCGTCGACCGTGGTTACTACGCCGTCGAGCACGATCCCCGCGCCGCGGCCCGTTTCCGACATCACGGCGTTGATCACCGGGGCGGGGTCTGCCAGGCCACTGGTCTCGATCACGATCCGCTCGAAGAGCGGCAGCGCTCCCGTCATGCGCCGCGCGACCAGATCGGCAAGCGTGGCCTCGAGATCGCCGCGGACCATGCAGCAGATGCAACCCGTCTCGAGCGTCACGAAGCTCTCTTCGGCTGCCGCCACCAGGTCGTGGTCGATTCCGACCTCGCCGAATTCATTGATGATCACTGCTGACCGCCCGAACTCCGGCGATTTGAGCAGTCGAGCGAGCAGAGTTGTCTTGCCGCTTCCGAGAAAGCCGGTGAGCAAGGTGACCGGGATCATGACGCAGGCGGCGTCAGCGGCACGATGCGTACGCGCCCGGGCTTCCATTTCGGATCGATGGTCGACCGGAGCACCCGCAAAAGTCCTGTTACCGACGAGGCAGGCCGCTCACGTCCGGCCGCGGAAGTGACCATCCAGCGGAACGGAATGCCGGCCGGCGCCCGGCCGACAACGACGCGATCACCGTTGACGAGCGACAGCCGCCAACGCCCGTCCTCCTCTGTCGCGACCGCCGCGTCGATCTCCCACACGGCGAGGCTTGCACGGATCAGCCCCAGCATTCGGGCGTCGGTCTCGCCAGGTCCATCGCTCAAAGTGCCGGCCCTCTCAGGATTTCAGACGGGATCTTGCGCTTCAGGTACGTCCCGTCCCCCGCTTTGCCGAGATACTTGCCGTTCTCAACCTTCACTACGCCGCGCATCATAGTCAGTACCGGCCAGGCGTAGATCTCATGGCCCTCCCACGGCGTGTAGTCCGTCTGGTGCAACTCGCTCGCCTTTATCTGGCCGCGCTTGTCCGGATCGAGGATCGTGATGTCCGCATCGCTGCCGGCGGCGATGCATCCCTTGCGCGGGTAGAGCCCCATGACTTTCGCAGCGTTCGTCGAGACGAGATCGACGTATTGTGAGAGTGAGTAGCCCCGCTTCACCACCATCTGCGTGTACATCACGGCGAGACGCGGCTCGACACCGGAGTTGCCCCCCGTCGTGTCGTCGATGCGCACGCCCATCGTCTTTTCTTTCAGCGTGCAGCAGAGGTCGTCTGTCGCGACGCAGTTGATCGAGCCATCCAGCGTTCCTGCCCAGAGCTGATCCTGGTCCGCTTGTGACTTGAGCGACGGATACGTGTGATAGATCTGCCCGTTCGGCCGTTTGTAGTCCTCCTGCGTGTAGAGCATGTACTGGTGCAGGCTCTCGCCGTAGATGGGCAGGCCCTTGCCCCGCGCCTCCCGGATGGCGGCGACGCCCGTCGCCGCGGAGACATGCATCATGTAGAGCGCACACCCGGGAACGCTCTCGGCGAGGCGGATCACGCGCCGGAACGAGATGTCCTCCGAAAGCTGGCTGTGTACCTCGGCCATGTTCTCGAAGCCGGTACGTCCCTCTCGGATGAGCTTCTGATACATGTGCATGACGAGGTCGTTGTCCTCGGCGTGGATGACCCCGAGCCCGCCCTCGTGCGCCAGGACCTTGAACACTTCCCACATGTCGCCGAGGTCGACCATGCGCCCTTGTCGGTGCGGCCAGATGTTGGTCATGAAGATCTTGATCGTCGGGTAGCCGGCCTGGATCGCCTCGGCGAGCTCGTCCATCAGGGTGTGTGCCGGCTCCGACTGCAGCATCAGGTGATAGGCGTAGTCGCACGCTGCACCTTCGAATTGCTTGTCACGGGATTCGATCCCGTCACGGACTCGGCCGTTCGAGTTGACGTATGCGAAATCGATGAGCGTCGTCGTGCCGCCATAGAGCGCTGACATGCCGACGTGGTCGGGCCCGCGAGTGAACAGCTCCCCGCCACCCGGCACCGCAAACGGATGTTTCATATGCACGTGCGGATCGACCCCGCCGGGCATCACGATCTTGCCCGTGGCGTCTATCACCCGGCCGGCGTCGGCGAGCACGCCCGGCGCCGTGACGGCGGCGATGGTCTCGCCCTTCACCGCCACGTCGCCCGTCACGACGCCCTGCGGCGTAACCACGTCGCCGCCGCGGATGATGATATCGAGCATGGATGCATCTCCCCGAAAATATGTTTTGACGCCGGGCCTGGGTCCGGAGCTGGCCCCCCATGGTGGCCCCGAAAAACGTAAGGGCGCAACTGGAGCATGCATCCCTTTGCACTTCTCGACCAAATAGCCGACATTGCACGGTGGAAAGCCCACCTCACCTGGACCCTTCGCATGCTCGAGAAGATCCTGATCGCCAATCGCGGCGAGATTGCCCGGCGCATCATTCGTACGGCCCAGAGCATGGGTGTGGGCACCGTCGCCGTCTATTCGGATGCCGACGCCCGGGCGCTGCACGTCGCTGAAGCCGACGAGGCCGTCCACATCGGCCCGCCACCCGCTTTGGAAAGCTACCTGCGAGGTGAAAAGATCATCGCGGCGGCAAAGGCCACGGGCGCCCAGGGCGTCCACCCCGGCTACGGCTTTCTGGCCGAGAATGCCGACTTCGCCGCGGCTGTTGGCAAGGCCGGTCTCAAGTTCATCGGTCCCTCGCCGGAAGCCATGCGGGCCCTCGGCGGCAAGGCGGCGGCGAAGGAGGTCGCCATAAGGGCAGGCGTTCCGGTTGTGCCGGGCTACCAGGGCGAGAAGCAGGATGCAGCCGCACTCGCAGGCGAAGCCCAAAAGATCGGCTATCCGGTCATGATCAAGGCCGTCGCGGGTGGTGGCGGGCGCGGCATGCGGCTCGTCGCCTCGGAGGCAGACCTTCCCGAGCTTCTGGCCTCCGCGCAGCGAGAGGCCGAGGGTGCGTTCGGGGACCCGCGCGTCCTCATCGAGAAAGTCGTCGAGCGCCCGAGACACATCGAGGTGCAGGTGTTCGGCGACGCGCACGGCAACGTCGTCCACTTGTTCGAGCGCGACTGCACGCTGCAACGGCGCAACCAGAAGGTTATCGAGGAGGCACCCGCGCCGGGCATGTCGTCCGAGCTGCGCGAGAAGATGTGCGCCGCAGCTGTCAAGCTCGCCAAGGCCGTCGGCTATGAGGGCGCTGGCACCGTGGAGTTCCTGGTCGAGGGAGGAAGCCTCGGTCCAGAGGCCAGGTGGTTCTTCATCGAGATGAACACGCGCCTCCAGGTCGAGCACCCGGTAACGGAGGAGATCACCGGCCTTGATCTCGTCGAGTGGCAGCTGCGAGTGGCGTCGGGCGAGACGCTCCCCCTTGCGCAATCCGAAATCAAGATGAGCGGCCACGCCATCGAGGCTCGCCTGTGCGCCGAGGACCCGGCCAAAGGCTTCTTGCCGAGTGTCGGGCGGATCCACGTATTTTCAGCCGGTGACGGCGACGTGCGGGTCGAGAGCGGGGTGCAATCCGGCGACTCCGTTTCGCCATTTTACGATTCGATGATCGCAAAGCTCATTGCCAGTGCGTCGACGCGAGACCACGCTGCCGACCTGCTTATCGATGCCATCAGGTCATGCATTGTCGCTGGCCCTGTCACGAACCAGTCGTTTCTGACGACACTCTTGTCGGACGCAGACGTTCGAACCGCTCAGATGGATACGGGCCTCATTGGTCGCAGCATAGATCGCTTTGCTGCGCGTCCGCCGTCAGCAGCCGCCGCGACCGGTGGCGTCGAGACATGGCTCCAGGTCATCTCCGGCGAGGCTGAAGTGCCGACGCACCTGCGCGGCTCGCCCTGGGGCCGGTACGACGGCTTCCAATTGGGCCCCCCGCGCAAGGAGCGACGGCCCGTCGTGATCAACGGTGAGCGCACGACCGTGGAAGTTGCCTGGAGCGAGCGTGGCCCGCACGTGGCTGATGAGAGCAGTGCGAGCGAGCGCGGCTCCGGTACCCATGCATACTCCGAGCATGACGTGGCGCCGGGTGTGCTGCTTGTCATCGAGGATGGCGTGCAGACCGAGATTGCACTGCCCACATACGATGCCACGTCCGTGGACGACGGTCACGCTGGCGACCACGTTCGCGCCCCCATAAACGGCAAGGTCGCGCGCGTGTTCGTCACCGAGGGCCAGGCCGTTGCCAAGGGCGACCGCATTGCTGTCGTCGAGGCCATGAAGATGGAGCACGTTCTTCATGCTGCCCGAGACGGCACCATCGCCAAAGTCGCCGCCTTCGAAGGCGCCCAAGTCAACCAGGGCGCGCTTATCGCCAGCCTCGCAGAGGCGTGATACGTAGCTTCTCGCGTCAGTAGCTAGCGCCTCTCCCTGAAGACGGGTGTGTGGCGGGTGTCCCGCCAGCCGAGAGCGGGGCTCGCCCGCGTGGCGCAGCCACGACGACCTCATGCCGGTTGTGCTTTGATCCGCGCGGATGTCAGGCTTGCCGCCCAACATTCGAAGGAACCCGCCATGACCGACATTGCTGCACTGGAAGCGCGCATTCGCCGCCTCGAGGACATCGAGGAGATCCGCGCGCTCAGGAACGCCTACCATGCCTGCATCAACGACGGCCGCTACGGCGAGATCGCCGACCTCTTTACGGACGATGCCAAGGTGGTGCTCGGCTATCTCGCCACCTACGAGGGCCGCGATGCCATCGACAAGGGCTTCCGTGGCATGGGCGAGCGCGAGCGGTTCTTCATCAAGCAGTATATCCACAGCCATGACGTGAAAGTCGATGGCGGCAATGGCACCGGCGTTTCGTATCTCGAGGCCCGCTACGGCCGCTACGGCGTGAGCTGGCTCGTTGCCGGCCGCTACGACGACATCTATGTGCGCCAGGCAGGCAAGTGGCTTTTCAAGGCCATGGTTGCCGAGCTCTACTATACCGTTCCGTTAGGCGTCGGCTGGATGGCGGACGAAAAGCACTATCTCAGGCCGAAGTCCTAAGCCCAGGCCGGGCGCTCACGACGCCAGCGCCCGCATGCTTTGGCGGAGCCAGGAAAAACCTCTCTTGACATTGCGCCAGGCGTACCAAACGAGGAAACAAGCGAGTGTCAGGCCGATCGATGGGCTCACCATCATGAGCGACATCACCAAGGCGAACGCCCCAAGTGTTGCGCTGAAATAGACCATCGCCGTCACAGGAACCTTCACGGCCTTCTCGATGCCGCCGGTAATCTGGTCACCCTTTCGGCCGACCAGCCAGTCGGCCACTGAGCTGCTCTGTTCTTCCTGCCGTGCAGTGCCGAGCTTGACGGGAGGAGGCGCGATCGGGCGCTGACCGGGATCGCTCGTCGTCGCAGCGGAACCATGCGTCCGTCGGCCGAATGGCGTCGCGACGCCGCCACTCGGGGTCGGCAAATTCCGTGGACCCGAAGTCGCGGCGCGCGCCGTGACCGGCGGCTCCGACCACGGCATCCCTCCGGAGAGGCCGTGAATGACGCGCCTTCGCCCGAACGCCGGCTGCTGGGCTGGCGCCTCCACTGGCGCCGCGCGAGGGAATTCACGAACCGGCGGCAGCTCGTGCTCTGCGACGCCCCCGTGCAACCTGATCGCCGCGATGCGGGCTTCGATAGGCGGATGCGTCCCGATGAGGCGGCCAAGGAACGAGTCGTCCGAGGACGAGAACATCATGGCCCGCGAGGCATATCCCGTGAGGGCCAGATCGTCGGCGCGCGCCACCTTCCGTAGCGCGGTGATGAGAGCAGCTGGCTTCTTCGTCAGCTCCACGGCACCTGCGTCGGCTGTGAATTCGCGAGTCTGGGAGATCGCAAAGCGAGCGCCGAGAGTCAAAGCAGCGATCACGCCGAACACCAGCAAAAACAGTATCGCGAAGCCCCAGCCCAGGTATGCGAGCATCAAGAGCGCCATGTAGCCCGTCAGGAATGGCCGCCTGCGCAAGTTTTCCAGCGCGACCCTGCTCACGGGCAGGATGCGATCGACACAGGCGTGGGCCATCACCATCAGCCTGACGTCGCGATCCCGGATGTGCACGAGCTCATGCGCCAGAACGCCCTCGAGCTCGTCGCGTGTGAGAGATTGAATGAGCCCCCGCGTTACCGCGATTGTTGATTTTGTTGGAAAGAAGCCGGCCGCATAGGCGTTGAGATTATCAGTCTCGATCACCTCGATGCGCGGGCAAGGCAAGCCGATCGAGATGGCCAGGTTCTCGACGAGATTGTAGAGGTCCGGCGCCTCGCTGCGCTCCACGGGGTGCGCGCGCGTCTCGTGACGCATCAGAACCACCGAACGCCAGCAGGAGAGCGCAATGTAGGCGAGACCGCCAACGATGATGAGGTACCAGTAGCGCCCTAGAAATTTATGCTCCGCCAAGAGCTGCCAGACGGCCGGAATGCCGGTTTTCCTCGGTGACCCGATGGGCCCGCCACTGTCGGAGGTTGCCGCAGGGCTCGGCACCGCGGCCATCTCGCTGTCGATGGGATGCAACCCGCTTGTCGTCTTTTCCGGGCGTTCTCGCGTATCCCGTGACGCGTTTCCGCGCCGAGCCTCGATTTCCTCCCGTGTGATCTTCGGCGAAAGTCTGCCTTGTCTCTCGGTGTCTTTGATGCTCCGCTCCACGCCCTGGAAACGGGACATGACATTCGCGTTCATCGCCATCGGGACGAGCAGGATGGCGATCTGAGATACCACCAACAGCACCAGAAACAGCGCGAGCAACGCAACGGTTTTCATGTTGTTGCGCTGGATGTGACTGAAGAGGGCCGGGCGCTCCACTGGGGCACTCCTCGATGGATCGGCGAACGCATGTGAGAGCGGGCGGCAACGATTCGGCCGCCGCGTCACGTTCGTCGGGCTAGCTGGTTCAGCTCACCTGCTGCATGCCGCGCTTCATTGAGGCGAGGCGTTCAGCCACCTTCGTTGATCGGTTGAGCCGGTCGAGCTCGTGCAGCTTCGTCGCCGTCTCGCGATCAGCCTTCGCTATCGGCGAACCGAAGGGGCCGTTCATCGCGCGGTCGAAGGCGGCCTGTGCCTTGTCGGCCCGTCGCTCGGCGTCGTTTGCGACGCTCCCGCCCTGCAGTCCGGCGGCCTCGGCCGCGCTCTCGCGCGCCCGCAGATGCGCCGTGATGTCGACCTCCATCTGCCTCTTGCGCTCGGCAAGTGCAGCGATGTAGCCGTCGAGTTCGGTCTGCTTCGCGAAGAGGTCGGCGAGGCGGGCCTCGTTGACCGGAATTTCCGCCTCGTGATCCATCTGACGGCTGAGAGCCGCCTCCGCCAGATCGTCCCGGCCTTCGGCGACCGCAACTTTGGCCCGTTCCTCGAGATCGGCGATTTTTGCTTTGGCGCGCTCGATCAGGCGAAGCGTCTGGTGGCGCGTCGCGATCACTTGGCCAAGCTCTTCGCGGACGTCGTCGCAGGCCCGATCGATCTCTCGAACCGCTTCGCGCATGACGGCTTCGGCATTTGCCGTCTCGAGGGCGTCTGCAAGGTCGTTGATGCTGCCTGAAACCAGACGCTTGACGCGAAAGACGAGAGACTCGGGCATGATCATGCAACTCCAGAACGCAACGAGCTCACAGGTAGGAGCAGAGCTAAGTTATCGAACGAACCCTAAAAATCCGGAAAGAGGCTATGTCGCCGGAACATCCGTTGGCTTTCAGGGGGAGTTTACCGGTCATCATTAGAATAGCCGCGGTTTCGCGTAGCTCGAGGAGGGGCCCTCATGACGGCTGTCGTTTGGTTGGCCGTGATTGCTTTGGCGCTTTTGCTGCTCCCGCTTGTCGTGATGGTTGCCGTCTACAACCGGTTGGCGGTCCTGGCACGCCGATGCGAGCAGGCGTTCGCCGACGTCGACGTACAACTGCGCCATCGCCACGATCTGATCCCGAGCCTCGTCGAGACCGTCCGCAGCTTTGCCGGTCATGAGGCGGCAATCCTCGACAGCGTCATGAAGGCGCGCACAGACGCACTTCGGGCGGTTGGTTCCGCGGACAAGCTGGAAGCCGAGACCATGTTGACCTCCTCGATCAACAAATTGCTTGCGGTCGTGGAGGCCAACCCCACCATTCAGGCCGGATCGCATTTCGCCGAGCTGCGTGGCGAGCTCGTCGACGTGAACAACAAGATTTCCGCCGCCCGTCGCTTCTTCAACCTGGCGGTGGGCGAGTATAATGGCGTCCTTGACCAGTTTCCCGGCAACTTGATCGGCCGCCGTTTCGGACTCCGGGAGAAGCGGGCCTACAGCCTTGGCCTCGACCGCGTGTTCGTCGAGGAAGCTCCGGCGGTCAAGCTCTGACGGCCGCGCCAGCGAAACGTGCGCGGTTGAGCGGTGCGGGTTGACGTGCGCGCCGTCGGAACCTGAGAATAGGCCTCGATCCTGCAACCCAGCCGAGGCCCCATGAACGCCGCGCCCCTTTCGATCGACTCCGGCATCTCCGGCAAGACGGCACTCGTCACTGGCGCGACCGGCGGCATCGGCATCGAGATCGCGAAGGCTCTGGCCCGTCAGGGCTGCAAGGTCATGATGACGGGCCTCGGCACACCGGAGGAATGCGAGGCGCGGCGTCGTGATGTCGAAGCTATTGCCGCGGCGCAGGTCGCCTTCCATGGCGCTGACCTCGCCGAGGCGGGCGCCTTGCGCGCCCTGTTCGAGGAGACCGAGCGCCGGCTCGGGCCGGTAGAGATCCTCGTCAATAACGCGGCGACACGCAATTTCCACACCATCGATCACATGCCCGATGAGGCCTGGGAGCGGGCGCTGGCCATCAATCTCACGGCTCCGTTCCGCTTGATCAAGATGGCGCTTCCCGGAATGCGCGCAAGGAAGTGGGGACGCATCGTCAATATCGCCTCGAGTTGGGGCCTCACCGGCACGGTCGGTCGCGGCGACTATGTTGCGGCAAAGCACGGGCTAGTCGGTCTGACGCGCGCGGTGGCGCTCGAGGCCATGTCCGACAACATCACTTGCAACTCCATTGCCCCGGGCTCCGTCATGACCCCGCATGCCGAGCGCCAGGTCCGCGAGCGTATGGCTCGCGATGGGCTCGACTGGGACGAGGCAGCCCGGGAGTTCCTTAAGACGCGCCAGCCGTCGGGCCGCTTCGTCCCGCCCGAGAAGATCGCCGACCTGATCGTCTTTCTGTGCTCCGATGCGGCAAGCGAGATGACCGGTCAGCCCATCGCCATGGACGGTGGCTGGCTTTCGATCTGATCGCTTCATTGCGGTATGCCGTGCGGCCTCGCAAGCGCGGCTTGCCTCGCCACTCGGCATGCGCAACGATTTCTCCATCCAGACAATCGGAGGAACGCCATGCCCGGACCACGTCTTGCAGGAAAGGTTGCCTTCATCACCGGAGCCGGCGGCGGCATCGGCCGGGCGACGGCAGAGCGCTTCGTCGAGGAGGGCGCCAAGGTCGCCGTCATCGAGATCGATCGCGAGCTGGGTGAGGCAGCTGCCGCCTCGGCACGCGCCATGGCCGGCAACGCCGGCGGCGATGCCCATTTCATCCGTTGTGACGTGACCGACAAGGCGTCCGTCACGGCCGCCGTTGCCGAGACTGTGAAGCGCTTCGGCAAGCTCGACATCCTGCACAACAACGCCGGCGGCTCGACGCCCGAGGATGGCCCCGTCACCGAGGTGTCCGAACAGGAGTTCTGGCGTGTCATGAAGCTGGATCTATTCGGCACGTTCCTGTGCTCGAAGGTGGCCATACCGGAAATTGCCAAGGCCGGCGGCGGCGCGATCATCAACATGGCCTCGAACCTCGCATTAATGGCCGTGCCCGGCCGTGCCGCCTATGGCGCGGCGAAAGGCGGTGTCGCGTCGCTGACGCGTGCGATGGCGCTCGACCATGCCAGGCAGAAGATCCGCGTGAACGCGATTGCGCCGTCCGTCACGTTGTCGAACCGCGTCAAGAAGCTGCTCGACAGCAACCCGGCTCTGGGGAAGCTGGGCGACAGCCACCTCTTCGGTCTCGGTCAGCCGATACACATCGCCAACATGGCCGTCTATCTCGCCTCCGACGAGGCAGCGATCACGACCGGCCAGGTCTTCTCCGTCGACAGCGGCGTGACCATCTATTGAGGCCCTGAAGCGTCTCAAGGCCTCGGGGGAGCTTGGTGGCCGGCTCCTTGCTATTGTTTGAGCGGGTCGTGCCCCCAGTTCATGAGGCTGTAGCGCCAGCGTGTCTCCGTCACATCGTGAGCGGGACGCTGCGCTAGATGCCTGTGAACATAGCCGACGACCTTGCGCATGTGAGCGTAGTCGGCGTCATCGAATTCGTTGGCCTCGCGGCGCTTGATGTCGACGATTCGGCGGCCCGATTTGTGCCCGACCGCTTCCTCGTCGCCCTCTCGCGTCATGCCGACACCCTTGCTTTTGTCGGTTGCGAGCCAGTCCTCGATTTCGGCGACCGACATGTTCACCGCTTCATTGAACGCGCGGCGAATCTCGCTGCGATCGTCCTCTGTCATCGTTTTTGCTCCTGGCTCAGCGCGCGCGCCAACTGCGCTTTGCCCTTTCGGGAGTGGCAGCGAATATCGTGCCGTCGCGCCCTCTCGTAGAGCTCCGCCTTGGTGAGAGCTTCCATGTCCGCTCGTCCCACATGGCCGGATCGGCGCGCTTTGCTCGACTGCCCATGCCGGGGCCAACGCCGCACCGCCCGGCAGGTTCCGCCCTCCCGGCAGTGCGACGAAGATGTGGCGACCGGTTCGAATTTGTGTAAGGGAGGCCTGATGCCTGGACGAGGAGCCCATCTCATGCCCATCCGTGCCGTTTTCTTCGATGTCGGTGAGACGCTCGTCGATGAGCAGCGCCTCTATCGTGATTACGCCATGCGCATGGACGTGACGTATGAGTACTTCATGAGCCGCATCGAGGCGGCGATGTCCGATCGGCAGCCCGTGCGCAACGTCTTCGCGGCAGTCAAGCCCGGCTTCGACTTCAAGGCCGCCCGGGCGCAACGCGAGGCGGAAGGCAAGAAGTTCGTCATCGGCCCGCACGACTTCTACGACGATGCCGTCGCGACGTTGTCAGCCTTGAAGGCGCGAGGCTATTTCGTCGGCATCGTGGGTAATCAACCGGTCTCGGCTGAGGCCATGCTGCGTGAGAGCGGCATCGCTGCGGACTTCATCGCCACGTCGGAAGGCTGGGGCGTATCGAAGCCCGATCCCGAGTTCTTCGCCAAGGTGATCGAAGCCGCAGGCATGGAGCCTCACCGCATCGCCTACGTCGGCGATCGTGTCGACAACGACGTTCTGCCGGCCAAAGCCGCCGGCCTCTGGCCCATACTCGTCCGTCGCGGCCCCTGGGGGCGCGCTCAGTGGGATTGGCCGGAAGCCACTGAGGCACACTTGAAGGTCGAAAGGCTCTCCGAGCTTCCGGAGCTGTTGCGTGGTCCGGCGCCGTGACGCCTGCCCCAGCACCGGCGCTGCTCAACCTGTGCTTTGCGCCGCCTCTGCGGCGATCTTCGGCAGGGCATCGCGCCACAGCTCGGGCGGCTGCGCTCCCGAAACGCCGTACTTGCCGATCAGCAGGAAGAACGGCACGCCTCTGATACCCATGCGGATCCCTGCATCCTCGAGATCGAGCACGGCCTCGAGCGTATGCTCCGCTTCGAGCGCTGACTTCGCGAGCTTGCCGTCGAGGCCCGCCTCCTTGGCGATGGCGACAAGGACCTCTTTCTTTCCGATGTCCCGACCCTCCTCGAAGTAGGCCTCAAAGAGACGATTGACGACGTCGTTCTGTACCTCTCGGCTTTCCCGCTCCGCCTGCCAGATCAATCGATGAGCGAGACGTGTGTTGGGTGTCCGCTTCATCTTGTCGAAAGCGAACGCGATTCCCACCTCGCGGCCGGTCGCCGCCATCTGCGCGTCGAGCTGGCTGGCCTTCGCTTCGCCGAATTTGGCCGCCCGGTAGGCGCTCCGCTCCATGCCGCCTTCCGGCATGTCTGGATTGAGCTCGAACGGTCGCCATGAGATGTCGATATGCTCCGGTACACCAGGCGCATCGAGTGCCGCCTCGAACCGCCGTTTGCCCACGTAGCACCAGGGGCAGATGACGTCGGAGTAGATCGTGACGGGGATGCTGGCGTCTGCTCCGCCGCGGGGCCTTGCTTCGGTCATCGCCGGTTTCTCCTCGTTGTGCTGCCGGGCTTCCCGCCCGTCGCCTCTGACCGGACCCTAACTGAAGGCAGCGACGAGTGTCGAGCGAGGTCGGTCATGAACGGCTTATGACAAAGACGAGGCGCAGCCCATCGAGATCCCGATTCCCGGGCCAATCGCATCAGAGGTCGCTGCCGATCGATCAATCGTGTCCTTTGTCACAGTGCTTGAGTGCGAACTCTGGCGTTCCTATCGCCGCCCGGGCATCCGGCTTGGTCGCGCCATGCAAGGGATCGCGTCCGTCGAGTGTTCGATCCGCGAACGCCGCAACGAAGCCGTGGTCCTCGAGCTCGCGACGCGCCCGTGCCATCGTCTGGGCGTCCTGTAGGTATTCGACGACGAGCACCGGCTTGCCTTCCGCTGCGAGCCGCTTGAGCTGGCCGAGACTCCAGTCGATTTCCGAGGCTGCATTACGCTGGCCGGTCCCTTCGACACCATAGAGCAGGTCTTCCTTGGCGATGCCGTCGATCGCAGCCCGATAGCGCCGGTCGCTCAACAGGTCTTCCGCGTTCTGCACGACCACGATCGCGCCGGGCTTCAGGCGGCGAGCCATATGTGAAAGTTCGACGACGAGATCGATCATCTTCGCTCGTCCGCCAGGTGCCGTCTTGCGCAGGTCCCAGTAGGCGTCGACGCGATCCAGATAGACACCGTCGAACCCTGCCGCCAGAATCTGTGCGAGGTACGATTCCCGGCCGCGAAAGATGATGTCCTTCCACGCATCCATCCAGAAGCGAACGAGATAGTTGTCGGGCCAGCGGCAGTTTTCTCCCATCAGCCAGGCCGGCCGCTCTCGTTTCCAGTCGGGGTTCCAGTAGAAGCGATATTCTTCTGCTTCGCCCACCGAGAGATAGGCGAGAACACGGCGCTCGGCCTTGCCGGGGCGCGCCCGGAGCCCCTCGATTTCCTCGGGCCGGTAGAGGCCTGACGCGCGGCCATTTCGGGAATGATCCATCACGATGATATCGGCATCGGATCTCGCGGCGAGAGCAAGATCGAGGCGCTTGAGTTGATAATGCCAAGCCTTGATCGGCCCCAGCCGGCCGGACTTTGCTACGGCACCGACCGAGACGGCGACCGCGAGCGCCGGCAGGAGAAGAAGCGGCAGCCGTCGCCATCGGCGCTCGGGCTGCGGGCTCTGCGCCGGCCGCTCAACAGCCATCGCCGCCGGCCTCCTCCATCAATGGCTCGCTGTCGCCGTCCTCCGGATGCGGCAGCCCTTCGGTCCCGAGATACGCGAGTGACCGTGGTCCGATGTAGGGCACGAAGCCGAGTGCTCGGTGACGTTCGAGTACGAGTCTTCGGTGCGCCGGAGCCCTTGCATACTCGACTGAAAGCACCGGCAAACCCGCCGCGCGAACGGGACTGATGAACGAAAGTGCCCGTTCGATCCTCGCTGGCTCATTGGCCGCGTCATTGCCGTGATCGCCGAACAGAAGATCCTCTTTGCCGAGACCATCGATGGCTGCGCGATATGTGGCATCCGCCAGCAGCTCTTCTCCGTTTTGCGGCACGACCAGGAAGCCTGGGTTTCGTCTCTTAGCCCATGCCGATAACCTTTCTACGAAGGTCACCATGTCTGCGAATGAAGTGGCCCTATCCTTCGTCCAGTAGCGGTGGATGTCGACCCGGTCGAGCCAAGCCCCGTCAAACCCAGCGGCCAGGATGCGCCCCAGATACGACTTGGCCGATCCGAATATGATGGCTTGCCACTCCTGGGCCCAATGGCGCACGCGGTGGTCGCCCTTCCAACGGCAATTCTGCCGTCCCATCCACGACGGTGGAGAGGCTGCCCAGCTCTTTCGCCAGTAGTAGCGGTAGTCTTCGGCCTCGCCGATGTTGATGTAGGCGAGCACGATGCGCCGTTCGCCGGTGGCCTTGCGCTTGAGGCGCGCGACCTCCCGTTTGCCGATGCGCCCTTCTCCATCGCCGTTCGGAAAGTCGACCACGAGGATATCGTAGGATGTGCGGGCAAGCTTGCCGACATCGATGTTCTGGAGCTGATAGCCCCAGCTCTTGGCGGTTCTCAGAAGCTCCGTCGCCGTAGGCGTGATCTCGGCCCGCTGCGCCAGTGCTGCCTGCAGCTGCACGACCATCGCCAGCAGCGCGCACACGGCCCTGAGGCAGGCTGGCCCGGCGTCTCGTGACTTGGCTGGAAGCCTGGGCTTCGTTTCGCGCACCGCTCGAACCCTATCCGCGGGACACGTCGATCCCTGAAAACTCGTCCTGAATGACATTTCCCTTGTAGCCGATCTCGTCGTGGATGCCGATGCGAGTCCGATAGTAGGTCTCGCCGACCGTCCACTTGATCGTGCCGAAGGCGTACTCGGCCGCCTCTTTCGGTTTGTCCTCGTTGCGCGATATGAGGTCCATCAGCTGTGCGCGCTGCTTGGCCGATGCATCGACGAACTGGCGGCGAAACTTCCGCCGTGAAAGCTCGTTGATTTCGGCGATATCATCCTTCCAGCTCTGTCGCCACTCCGGGTCTAGGCTCTCTGCGAGACGGGCATCGATCATCTCGGCGACATGGGCAGCCCGTGCACCTCCCGAGCGTCGATCGCCGGGGATGATCATCTCCGCCATCTCATCGAGCGTCGCGAACTCTCCTCGAGTGAAGAACTTGAGCTGCGGGCCGAGACGACCTTTCCGCACCTCTCCGCGTGCCTCGGAAGACAAGCCGGCGCCAGCCAATCCGCTGGCGGCCGCTGCTGCCATCAATTGAATGAATTCCCGTCGTCCCGTGATGTCGCTTCTGCGCATGGCGAGCCTCAGATGTTGCCGCGCTTCAACTCGCCCGCGAGATGATCGCAGGCACGCCATGCGAGCGCCATGATGGTCCACGTCGGGTTCTGGCAACCGGCCGAGACGAAGCCTGAGCCGTCGACCACGTAGAGGTTCTTCACATCATGCGACTGCAGCCAGGGATTGAGCACGCTCTGCCGCGGATCTGTGCCCATTCGTGCCGTCCCTACCTCGTGCACCGACGAGCCTTCGACCAGCGGCTCGCTCATGACCTTCGTGATCTCGAGACCCGCCTCGGCGTAGATTTCCTGCATCGCCGCCGTCATGTCCTTGCACATGGCTCGCTCGTTGTCGCCATAGGCATACTGGAACTTGAGCACCGGAATGCCCCATGCGTCCTTCACCTTGTCGTCGAGTGTGACGTGGTTCTCGTAGCGGGGCAGCACCTCGCCGAGCCCGTACATGTAGATGAAGGCGCCCGCATGCTCTCGCACCTTGCGTTTGTACGACGGCCCCCATCCAGGCAGCAGCATGGCTTGCTCGGGGAACATCTCCCATCCGCTCGAGCCTTCCAGGCCGTACCCGCGAATGAACCCTCTGGCCTTTGAGCGATCATCGAGGTTGCGAAAGCGCGGTACGTAGAAACCTCCCGGACGGCCATCGTCGTTGACTGGCTCCTTGCCGACGCGCTGCTTGTAAATGCCTTCGACGCGCGGTCCGAGTACGTGCTCGCAGAGGTTTCGTCCCAGATGGCCGGATGAGTTGGCGAGCCCGCTCGCGTGCTGCCGCGAGCGTGACAGGAGCAGGATTCGCGTCGACTCGAGCGTCGAGGCTCCGAGCACGACGACCCGGCCCTTGGCCTCGTAGGCTTTGCGCGAGATCGCATCGATGAACGCAACGCCGCGCGCCATCCCTGTCGCCGGGTCGACCGTTATCTCGTGCACGATGGCATTGGTGCGCACCGTGAGCTTTCCAGTATCCCACGCCGGGTAGATCCAGCCTGACTGGCTGTCGAACGCCGCATGGATATCGCAGCCCCCCACTCGCCGGAAACAGGCACCCCGTCCCAGGCACTTCGACCGGTATTTGTTGTGCCTCAGCCCCTCTGTCGTCACGCCAAGTCGGAACGGCGTCAGCACCGTCCCGGACTTCTGCAGGCGCTCGCGAACATGAACCTCTGCCGGATTGAGCTTGATCGGCCGTTGATAGATCGAGTCGGGCAGCCAAGGCAGGTTCTCGCGCACGCCCGAGATGCCGAGATAGAGGTCCACCTTGTCGTAGTAGGGCGCGAGATCGGCATACGAGATAGGCCAGTCGACGCCGTAGCCGTCGCGCGAGGCTGCCTTCAGGTCATAGTCCGAGAGTCTGAGCGCCAGCCGCCCCCACACGTTCGTCTTGCCCCCGAGCACGCGCGAGCGCACCCACGAGAACTTGGTGCCCGTATAGGGATGCTCATGCTCGTTGACAAAAAGGTCCTTGGTGTAGTCCGGACCCCCGCCGGTCTGCTGCCAATTCGCAACATTCTCATAGCGGCGGAGCGATGCGCCATACGGCGGCTTGAGCTTGCGGTAGTCCTGCTCTTCAAGAACCTTGTAGGAGGGTGGCAGGTCGCCTTGGCGTGGATGCTCGTAAGGCCATTCCATCGACTTCAGCGTCTCGGCGGTGTTGACATGGCGGCCGGCTTCCAACAGCAGGACCTTCAGGCCATGCCCTGTAAGCACGTTGACGGCCGTGCCGCCCGCTGCGCCCGATCCCACCACGATGACATCATAGAGCTGGGTAAGATCAGCCTCACCTGCATCGCCGAGCTTGGGTGCCGCTTCCATGGATTCTCCCCGCCGCTGAGACGTGCAGCATTCGGAGCTTGTCTGGAATGACGCCCTGGGAGACAAGCGCCTGAACACGTCTCATGAAATTAAGCGGTCGCACGGTTGCCAACTTGCAACGCGGTTGCCTTCCGCCGCCTCCCCCGCGGGCGGGTTCGTCCCTCGTGTGCTCTTTTCGCCGACTTCATTCGGTGCCATCGTTCGCGGCGACACCTCGCCCTCCCCGCGAAGGACACCGCCATGCCCACACATCGCCAGATCGTCTATGCGCGCGAGCCGCAAGGCATGCCGGATCTCGATTGCTTCCGGATCGTCGAAGCACCGATTCCGACTGCGGCCGACGGGCAGGTGCTCGTGCGCACTCACTTCCTTTCCATTGACCCCTACTTCCGTCGCATGATGGGCGGTGGGCACGGGCAATATGCCAACCCGCTGAAGGTCGGCGACGTCATGGTCGGTCGCGGCGTGGGTGTGGTGGCGGAGAGCAGGCATCCCGATTTCAAGCCGGGCGACGCCGTGCAGAGCGAGTTCGGCTGGCGCGAGCACGTTGTCCTCGCCGGCGACGGCCTGCGTAAGCTGCCGCCCGACCTGAAGCCGCTTTCGCTCGCATTGGGCCTCATTGGCCAGTCCGGCGCGACCGCCATGGTCGGTCTCGTCGATATTGCGCGCATCAAGCACGGCGACACGGTGGTGGTCTCGGCAGCGGCCGGTGCCGTTGGCAGCGTCGTCGGTCAGATCGCCAGGATCAAGGGCTGCCGCGCCGTCGGCATCGCGGGGGGGCCCGGCAAGTGCCGCCATGTGGTTGACGACCTCGGGTTTGACGCTTGCGTCGACTACAAGGCCGGCCCCCTTGGTCCAGCGCTGGCAGACGCGGCTCCCGACGGCGTCGACATCTACTTCGACAACGTCGGCGGCGATATTCTCGATGCCGTCATGCTGCATTTGAATCAGAACGCGCGCGTTCCGATCTGTGGACAGATTTCGCAATACAACACGAGCGAGCGCCAGGGCCTTCGCAACGTAGGCGTCCTGCTCGACAGGTGCGTCATGCTGCAGGGCTTCCGCATCGGCAACCATCTCGCCCGGCGTGACCAGGCGCTCGAGGAACTGATGGCGTGGCATCGCGAAGGGCGCTTGCGCTACCGCGAGACCGTCGCAGAAGGCCTCGAACAGGCGCCCGCCGCATTCCTGAACATGCTGTCTGGCGGCAATATCGGAAAGCAGGTCGTCCGGCTCGCAGGAGCGTGATTGCCGCGGCGCTCCACCCCCTGCCGCGCTCCGATCACATCCTGGAGAGTGAGACCAGCTTGGGCCGGAGTTCGTTCGCCGACCGCAGTGGACGATCGAACCAGAGCCGGCTCGTCGTGTCTCCTCGCACCAGATCGAGACCCTCCGGATCGAGGCAAGCGAGGCGCCAGCCCCCACCCCCTTCTCCTGCCAGGGCCGCATATCTGTCGACGGCATCCGAATGGTCCGCGTTCATGTGCGCGGCGGCGCTCGCCTCGGCTGTCTCGAGATCGGCGAGCCCGGCCATGTCCGTTGCCACGTCCGACGCACCGAGTAGAAACGCCTTGCCGAAGCCGGCATTCAGGGATGCCCGCGCGATCTCCATGCGCCAGAACGCGAAATCCCCGAAATCGACGTAGAGCCCGCTTTTCGGGTGCCGCATCAGGTACCGGGCCTTCGTGCGGTCGCGGACCTCGCCGTCGGCCACGCGGCTGGCATTGCCGATCAACGTCATGCGGGGATGCGCCAGCGGGTCGCCCTTGCCTGGCTCGCCGACCAGGAGCGAGCACCGCGGATCCGCCTCCAGGTTCGTGAAGTGCCCGGACAGGCGCGAGATCAGGAACACGGGTGCGCCGCTCATTGTTGTGGCGAGCGCAACGCGGCTGGCGGCCGGCGAGCCATCCGATGGCTCGAGCGTAGCGAGCGCAGCGTGCCGCGCCGTTCGGAGGAGCGTCTTCGCGAGCCGTCGGGCGTCGTCGTCCACCGGCCGCAAGACACTACTGTTCTTTTCGGGTGTCATAATGGGCCTCCTGCAACGGCGCGCTGTCTTATTCGGCAGCGCCCCGAGCCCGCATATGCCTCGGGCGCGCGCTTCCGATCCGCGCATTGCGGTTCCAAGCCGTTCGTGAATGTCGATGGTACCGCCTCCCCGGCTCGAACGGGGGACCTCTAGATCCACAATCTAGCGCTCTAACCAGCTGAGCTAAGGCGGCACGTTCACCGCGATGCGGGGCTCTGGGCCCCGGCGGCTGAACCCCCTTATTGCAGGTAGCGGGGCCGCCTCGTCAAGGCCGAAGCGCTGCCGGCGCCGCCATAATCCTGCCGCGAGGCGCCCCGTAGGTGCCGGACGCAGCATGAGGCTGCATCTCAAATGACGAGGAGGGGAGCGCATGCTGCGCATACTGGACTGGGCCAGCCGGATCGCTGCCGTGTCGGCCGTGCTGATCGTGGCTTCGGCGCAATTTCCGGCCATGGCGCAGTCGGACCCGTCCGGCACGGCCGTGTCCCCCCTCAAGACGGTCGACCTTACGCCAGAGGAGCTGGCGGAGCGAGAGGCGCGAAAGGCGTGCAAGGTGCGCATCTGCGCCGCTTTCCGCAATCCGAAGGCTGATGCCCCGGACGTCACTTGCAGCGTGCTCAAATCCTGGCGCAAGGAGCAGTTGAGCAAGATGACCCAGAAAGCCAAGGTGTCCTGGCCGTGGGGGCGCGT
This sequence comes from Hyphomicrobiaceae bacterium, assembly GCA_041397805.1. GTDB lineage: Bacteria > Pseudomonadota > Alphaproteobacteria > Rhizobiales > Hyphomicrobiaceae. Next base: position 105,009 of record JAWKWD010000013.1, on the reverse strand, counting down.
CAAATGTACGGCCGACATAAAGCTGCGCCACGAGATGCTCACCAAGGCGATGGCCGGCGACCGATACGAGGCCAAGCTCGACACCCATCAAGTGGCTTGTGAGGTCGAACGCGACAAGGACGGCCCGGCACAGATCAAATTCGAGTTCACGCCCAAGGTGACGTTCGACAAAGGGAAGGCCGTGAAAGCAGCACTCGGGTGGGGAAAGGTCGAGGCGCCGACCCTGCTCAAGGGGGCCATGTGGACCGTCACAGCCACCGACAACACCTTCAATGTGCTCCAAGGCACGATCGTCGAGGACATCAACGACTTCATCGGGCCACGCTGCGACGAGGTCAAGAGCGACTGGTCGGGCAAGTGAGCCACTGGCTCGTCGGGTATGCCGACAACCGTGTTTCGGCACTGGATTCCCTATGACAGCCGCGCTCTTCTTCTGCTAGCTATGCGCGCCCCATTCGAGGGATGCAAGGAGCTCGAGCCATGGCCTATCTGTTCGATCCGCCCCGGCAGGCGGCGTTGCCTGTTCGTGGCAGCGACAAGCTTTTTCCCGTTCACCGGGTCTACTGCATAGGCCGCAACTATGCCGAGCATGCTCGTGAGATGGGCCACGATCCCAATCGCGAGCCTCCGTTCTTCTTTCAGAAGAATCCAGACAATCTCCGGACCGACGGCAAGTTCCCGTATCCGCCGGGCACGGCCGATGTGCATCACGAGATCGAGATGATCGTCGCCCTGAAGTCTGGCGGCCGCGACATCAAGCCCGAGTCTGCTCTTGACCACGTCCTCGCCTACGGCGTTGCCCTCGATATGACCCGGCGCGACTTGCAGGGAGAAGCGAAGAAGCTCGGTCGCCCTTGGGAGGTCGGGAAGGCATTTGAAAGCTCTGCTCCGGCGACACCCCTCGTGCTCGCAAGTGAGATCGGCCACCCGTCGAGGGGCGCTATCTGGCTCGACGTCAACGGCCAGCGGCGCCAATCGGGCGATCTCGACCAGATGATCTGGGACATTCCCGGCCAGATCGCGTTCATTTCGGGTCTTTTCGAGCTCCGTGCTGGCGACGTCATTATGACAGGCACGCCGTCCGGCGTTGGAGCCGTCGTGAAAGGCGACCGCCTGCACGGTCACGTCGATGGCGTGGGCGAACTCCTGGTCGAGGTCGTCTGACCGTAGAGCATTCGGGCCGCCGCGCGGCGGCCCTGGTCTTGTCAGGGTTCGGGGATTTCTATGGCGCACGGTCACGGGGTCGGTCATGGCGAGGCCGACGGCGACAACAAGTACATCGCGATCTTCATCTCTGTGCTGGCGCTATTTCTCGCCATTGCCGAGACGTTCGCCAAAGGCTCTCAGACGAATTCGCTGTCCTACAACATCGAGGCTTCGAACCTTTGGGCATTCTACCAGGCGAAGACCGTTCGTCAGACGGCCATCAAGACCGCAGCCGAGCAGCTCGAGGTCGATTTGGCCCTTGCGCGGGACCCCGCCGTCCGCTCGGCTCTAGAGAAGCGGATCGCGGCTTGGAGGGCGGACGTCGCCCGTTATCAGTCGGAGCCGACGGCATCCGGAGGGGAAGGGCGCAAGGAGCTCCAGGAGCGGGCCCGAAAGGCCGAGGTCAAGCGCGATCTCTACACCGAAAAGTACCATCACTTTGAAATCGCCTCGGCCCTGTTCCAGATCGCCATCGTCTTGGCCTCTGTCTATCTGATCACACACGTGTCTCACCTGCTGGTCGCCGCCGGTCTCCTGACGGTTGGAGGCGGCTTCTTCTTCTTGGTCGGCTTATTCTTCCCACACGCCGTGCATCTCTTATGAGCGCAGGAGCCGTCCGAGAACGGAAACGGCGCGGGTTGATGCCCGCGCCGCGATGAATTCGGCAGGTTTGCTCGAAGGTGAGGCGGTTATTGGCTGTTGTTGCCGCCGCCGTCAGCCGACGAATCCGAGAATTTGATCTTCCGCTCCGCCATGCGGCCCACCGTCTCGAAGTAGCCCTGGTCGTCGCCCACCACGAGCGACGGATTGCAGTTCGGTGTGCAATTGTAGGTTTCGCGTTTCGCGCCCTTTTGCAGGTTGACGACCCGCGCCTCCTCGCGCGCCACGACGACGCGCTGGTCCTGGATCACGTTCCGCTCGGAATCGAGAGCGATCACGTTCGTGATCCCGAACGTCTTACCCGTGATGACCAGGAGGTTGCTGGCCTGCACCGTCACGTCGGCAATCGACGGATTGCCGATGATGATCTCGGAGACCGGGCGTGGCAGACGCAGGAGCTGGGACTGATCGTACTTGACGACGAGATCCTGTGCGGCTGCACCGCCGACGGGCAACAGGGCCGCGAGGGCGATGCCCCGCGCGAAAGTCCCGATGCGCGATCGGGTGAAACATGATTTTGCGCGGCTCGACATGGACAGTGGCTCCGTCGGCAAAGGACCGTTCTCACCGCGATCATGCCCCCAAATTGATGAACGAATGGCAAACGACGGTCGCTCTCCTGTGCCGTTTCGATGCGAAAGGGGCGTCAGCTCGAATGCGCACGTTTTTGTTTACCGGAATTTGTCCAAATCTCGCCGCGCGAATAGCAATTCGTGGCGATAAATCATGGGTTTAATCTCTTGTTCAATGCTCGGGGATAGGCTGTCCGAAGTCGAGGCCAGATAGAGCCCCGGCCGGATAGTGTGGGGCCTGGGGTCCCGGTAAGGCAAGTTGGGAGAGTACGAGTCATGAAGTTCCTTGCGAAGTTCGCGAAGTGCGAGTCCGGCGCCACCGCCATCGAGTACGGCCTCATCGCCGCCCTGATCGGCGTGGGCATCATCACGGCCGTCACCAACGTCGGCAGCGAGATCCAGGGCACGTTCAACGACGTCCAGGCCGGTCTCCAGAACCGCTAAGCGTCGGTCACGTAGGCGAGGGCTCCGCTCTCGCCGCATGGACTGCCAGGCCGCCCGGCTCCCCCTGGAGCCGGGCGGTTTTCCTTGTTGGCCCTGTCGGCCAGTGCCTTGGCTGAAGGCGAATTCCGATCATGGTTCATTAAGGATCGGACGATCGAAACCAGAGGCCCGAGCCTGGCCCCGTCCGCGATTTAACCGGTCGTTCAAGTAGGTTTCCTACGATCTTGTTCGAGGCCAGCTGAACGACGGCAGGTCAAACAAAAATGAAGTTGCAGAGTCGAGTTGGGAGTGCTCCTGGAATGAAGACCCTCGCGAATTTCGCCAAGTGCGAATCCGGTGCCACCGCCATCGAGTATGGCCTCATCGCCGCCCTGATCAGCGTCGCCAGCATCGCCGCCATCACGAACGTGAGCAGCGAGCTTCAGGGCACGTTCAACGACGTCCAGGGCGCATTGCAGAACCGCTGATGATGAATTGCGGCCGGCGCGCCCTATTCGACGCGACGGCCGCGATGCTGCAAATGCTCGAGCGGTCATCGTCTGCGCTCCTAGTCTCTTTGCGTAACCGTTCCCCGGTCGCAAGGACATCCTTTGCGTCTGCGGCGAGTCTGGTAGTCGGCCTCTTGGCCGGGGTTGTCGACGACAGCGGAGCCGATCCGTGAGAAGCTGTCTGGCTCACTTCTGGCGCGACCGAGCCGGCTCGGTCTCGATTGAGTACGGTCTCATCGGCGTCCTGATCTCGATTGGGGTTATCGGTGCGTCACAACTGATCGCACATGATCTTTCTTCCATTTTCGAAGATGCGCAGGCCGGTCTGGCGAACCGGTGAGCGGTTCGGCTCGCCTCTTAAGGCCGGGTTTACCCTTTCTTCTTACACTCCCCAGATCCGTTCCCGCCGCGCGCTTGCAGTGAGCGGCAGAAAAAGTGGTGCGTAGCTGTGCTCGAGTTCCTCTTGTTCCTGTCGTTTCCGGCTGCGATGGCATTCGCGGGCGCGATGGATCTGTTCACGATGACCATCCCCAACCGGATCTCGATAGGCTTGATAGCGGCTTTTCTCGTCGCCGCCGTCATGGCTTCCCTCGGCTGGGCCGAGCTTGCGAGCCATATCGGCGCGGGCCTTTTCATGCTCGCCGTCGGCATCGGCCTCTTTGCACTGGGCTTTCTTGGTGGCGGTGACGCCAAGCTTCTGGCTGCGGCCGCCTTGTGGTTCGGCTTCGAGGGTCTCCTCCAGTATCTTGTGTTGGTCTCGATCGCTGGTGGTGTGCTCGTCATCGCGATCCTGTTCTATCGCAGCATCACGCCACCCCTCTGGTTGTGCCGTCAGCCCTGGGCGATGCGGCTTCACACTAAGGCTGGCGGCGTCCCGTACGGCATAGCGCTCGCAGCGGGCGGCCTCTGGCTCTATCCGTCCACACCTTGGCTGCAGAGCCTTGCAGTCTGACGGAGTGAGGGCGGACGTGGAGGTCCGCGGATGCGCAATTCGCAAGAATTTGTAATCGGCCGCTCTCCGTTGGCGCATCGATTAACTCGCCATTGACATTTGTCGAGCACAGTCTCTTTCACGCCCCCCGAACCGGGACCCTGAAAGGACTATTGCGTCATGAAGCGAGCTCAGCTCCTTGGCATTGCGATCGCTGGTGTCTGCGGCCTTGGCGCCTTCTTCCTCGCGAAGAACATGGTGTCGAAGCCCCGTGAGATTAAAGTTGAGACGCGTGCGAACACCACCGAGGTGCTCGTCGCACGCTCGAGCATTTCGCTTGGCCAGATCACCACTGAGTCGTCCTTCCGCTGGCAGTCCTGGCCCCAGGACGCGGTGCCGCCGGGTTCCGTCAGCCGCAGCGCCGGCGGTTCCTCGAGCGGGATGCGCCCCTTCGTCGGCGCCATTGCCCGCACCCCGATTCTTGCTGGCGAGCCGATAACCAAGGCGAAGCTCGTCAGCGCCAAGGAGGGCGGCGTGCTTGCCGCCATTCTGCCGCAGGGCAAGCGCGCGGTGTCGGTCGGCATCCGCGACGAATACCTTGCCGCCGGCAAGCTGATCCTTCCGAACGATCACGTCGACGTCATTCTCGTGCGCAAGCAGCGCACCCGCTCCGGCGGCGAGGAGACATCGAGCGAGACTCTCTTCCGCGATATCCGCGTGCTCGCCATCGGGCAGCGCATCGAGGTCAAGGAAGGCCAGAAAAACGCCGACGGAAACACCGCGACGCTCGAGCTCAGCCCTCAGCAGGCCGAGGAGCTGGTCCTCGCCCGCTCCAAGGGCGAGGTCACGCTGGCCCTGCGCTCGATTGCTGACTTCAATCGGAAGGAAGGCCCCGAGACGTCGCGGAAGGATGCCAAGGCATCGAGCAGCGTCAAGGTGCTCCGCTACGGCGTCAAGTCGCGCTCCTACGGTGTGAACTGAGTTGCTCAACTGCCAGGGCGAAAGCTCGCTCGTGTGTCGTGAAGGTTGCGTTTGCGTCTGTCCGTGCTCCCCGGTAGCTCGTCAGAAAGCTTGAAACCATGCGCAACTACTCGCTTAAGTCTTATGGCGCCGCTATTGCCGGGCTGACCGGTCTCGTGGCTCATGCGCTCCTCGCGCCGACGGCCGAGGCAGCCGACTATTCCGGACGCGGAGGCATTCGTCCTGTCTCCGCGCAGCCATCATTCGATCCACATCATCAATCGATCATGCGCCTCACCGAGCGGGATGGATTTCCGCTCACGCGCAGCATCAAGCTTGGACGCAACAAGTCCATGCTGATCGAAATGCCTCGTGAGCTTCGGGACGTCATCGTCTCGAGCCCAGACATTGTCGACGCGGTCGTCCAAAGCTCGAACCGGGTCTACCTGATCGGCAAGAAGGTGGGCCAGGCCAACGCCTTCTTCTTCGATGCCAATGGACAGCAGATTGCCACGTTCGAGCTGATCGTCGAGCACGACACGTCGGTGCTGGATACGCTCTTTAAGCGATTGCTGCCGGGCTCGAGCATCAAGACAGAGATCCTGAACGACACGGTGATCCTCACGGGTTCGGTCAAGAATCCCTCGGATGCGTCCCGTGCCGCCGACATTGCCAGCCGCTTCATCGTCGGTCCGACGCCGGAAGCCGACACGCGCCAGTCCAAGAAGGTGATCAATCTTCTTCAGGTCGAGGCCGAGGAGCAGGTGATGCTCCGGGTCAAGGTAGCCGAGGTCGAGCGCTCCGTGTTGAAGCAGTTCGGCATCAATCTCGGTGCCGAGCTCAATCTCGGGAATTTCGCAACCGCCATTATGACCAACAACGCCTTCCCCCTGACGACCGTTGCGGGTCTGGGTGGCGCCACACAAGCATTTCGTCACTCGGACAAGGCGCTTGGAGCAGGCTGCGACGTGGCTTCGCCGGATTCGGCTGCGGGCATCGACAATTCCTTCGTCAGTTCCGGCCTCTCCGGCGTATGGGGCACCGGCAAGAACTGCGTCGGGCATACGATCAAGGCGCTCGAGCGCAATGGCCTGATCAAGACGCTGGCCGAGCCGAACCTGACGGCCATCTCCGGTGAGTCGGCCAAGTTCCTGGCTGGCGGCGAGTACCCGGTGCCGGTCTCCAACAACCAGGGCCAGGTCGGCATCACATTCAAGGAGTTCGGTGTCAGCGTCGCCTTCACCCCGATCGTGCTCTCCGAGGGCCGCATCAACCTGAAGATCGACACCGAGGTGTCCGAGCTGACGGACGCGGGATCGCTGCAGCTCTCGAGCGTTGCCATCCCGGCCTTGAAGAAGCGCAAGGCGAGCTCCACCGTCGAGCTTCCTTCGGGCGGCACGCTGGCCATGGCAGGCCTCATCTCCGAGGATACGCGCAAGAATATCGACGGATTGCCCGGCCTGAAGGACCTGCCAGTACTCGGCACGCTGTTCCGGAGCCAGGACTTCATCAAGCGGGAGACAGAGCTGGTCGTCCTCGTAACGCCCTACGTCGCCCGCCCGAGCGCCATGCACAAGCTCGCCCGGCCGACCGACGGCCTGGCACCGGCTTCGGACCTCAAGACCAATCTTCTCGGCCACATGAACCGCGTCTACGGCAACAACGTCCCGGCCGCTGCCCACGGCAGCATCAAGGACGGCACCATCGGCTTCATCGTCGACTAAGGCCAGAGCGTCGGAGACCCACAATGTCCAATACGATCATGCATACCAAGGTCACCCGCCGCTCGGCTCGCGCCGCCGCCATCGGGATCGCTTCCGCCCTCGCAGGCCTAGCCCTGGCGGGTTGCTCGAACGGCCTCGACCCCGGCGGTCACGTGGCGGGCTGGTCGATGATCAGCCCGGAGCAGCGCCACCCGATCATCGTGTCGGAGCAACCGGCTACCCACTCCGTGCATGTCGCGCGCGGCTCGGATGGCCTGACCCCCCACCAGCGAGCCCGCGTCGCCGACTTCATCGGCCGCTACCGTTCGACGGACTCGGGCAACAGCCGCCTCTCGATCGCGGTGCCGTCCGGCTCCGCAAACGAGATCTCGGCCCTGAAGGCGGTGGCGGACGTACGCAACATCGCCCACGACTACGGGATCGATGAGAGCCGCATCGCCGTCGCGCCCTATTCGAGCCGAAACCACAACGCTGCGATCCGCGTGTCCTACATGCGCTACATCGCGGAGGCGCCCGATTGCGGTCTCTGGCCGAACAATCTCGGCGACGACGCGCGTAACCTGCCGCATCCGAACCTGGGATGTGCGACGCAGCGCAACTTTGCGATGCAAGTCGCCAATCCCGCAGACCTCTTGGGACCGCGCACCATGACGCCCGCAACCTCCGAGCGCCGCGACGATCGCTGGGAGAAGTTCAACAAGGGCGAGACGACCGTCGCGAAGAAAGACCAGGACGAGCGCGCCTCGACCAAGAGCGACAAGTAATCGGATTGCATGAGGACCAAGGAGGCGCACGCCATGACTGCTGAGGCAACGAGCCGCGAGCTCGCGATGGTCGGCGACGACGGATACGAGGAGATGCGCAACGATCGTGCGCGTCCGATCCCACGCATTTCGATCCAGGCTTTCTGCGAAGACCCCTCGACCGCTGAGTCGGTCCAGGTGGCCGCCGATGATCGCCGGTTGTCGAAAGCGCACGTATCGGTGCACATGGGCGGCATCGAGGCCGCCGTCGCGCACTACCAAGAAAGCCCGACACCGAACCTGATCATAATCGAGTCGTCGCTTCGCTCGGGTGAAATGATCGAGCAGCTCGATCGTCTGGCCGAATCCTGCGACGCGGGCACCAAGGTCATTGTCGTCGGTGTCGCCAACGATGTTCTTCTCTATCGCGAGCTTCTGAAGCGCGGTGTTGCCGAGTACTTGATCGGCCCCGTCTCGCCGATGCAGGTGATGGAGTCGATTTCCAACCTCTACAACGATCCGACTGCCGATCCCGTCGGCCACGTCTTCGCGTTCATCGGCGCCAAGGGTGGCATCGGCTCATCGACCGTGTGCCACAACGTGTCGTGGTGCATGTCCGAATTGCTCAAGGCGAGCGTCGTGATTGCCGACCTCGATCTCGCATTCGGCACGGCCGGTCTGGACTTCAACCAGGATCCCGTGCAGGGCATCGCCGAGGCCCTCGGCAGCCCCGAGCGTCTCGACGAGGTGCTGCTCGATCGCCTGCTCACCAAGTGCTCGGAGCACTTGTCGATCTTCGCGGCGCCCGGCACGCTCGATCGCGACTACGATCTCACAGCGGACAGCTGCGACATCGTCCTCGACGTCGTGCGCCAGAACGTGCCCTACGTGACGGTCGACCTGCCGCACGTCTGGACGTCCTGGTCGAAGCGGATCCTCACGCAGGCCGACGAGATCATTGTCACGGCGACGCCGGATCTGGCCAGCCTGCGCAATACCAAGAACCTCGTCGATCTTCTCAAGCAGGTTCGCCAGAACGACCGGCCGCCCCACCTCGTCATCAATATGCAGGGCGTTCCCAAGCGGCCCGAGATCCCGATCAAGGACTTCGAGCAGGCCCTCGATCTCAAGGCCTGCGCCGTGATCGAGTTCGACGCCGAGACATTCGGCCAGGCTGCCAACAACGGGCAGATGGTCGAGGAGATGTCTCCCAAGGCCAAGTCCGTCCAGAACTTCCGCGACGTCGCCCTCGCCATCACGGGCCGGCGTGAGCATCGCGTCGAGAAGAAGTCGGCGCTGGCGCCGATCCTCGAGCGCTTCAAGATCAAGCGGTAAGGAGCCCTCACCATGTTCGGAAGGCGATCGAACGAGGCAGGCGCACCACGGCGCCCGGCGCCGCAGCAGACGGCGGCACCGGCACCGGCGAAGGCGAGTCCCGAGCCGAAGCCGGCACCCGCGCCGGCGCCGCCGCGACCTGAGCCGCCCGTCGAGCCGCAGCGCAAGCACTCCGAGGAGTACTACGACGTCAAGACGACGGTCTTCAACGCGCTGATCGACACCATCGATCTGACGCAGCTCGCCAAGCTCGAGGCGGCTGCAGCGCGCGAGGAGATCCGCGACATCGTCAGCGAGATCATCCAGCTGAAGAATGTCGTGATGTCGATCGCGGAGCAGGAGGAGCTCCTCGAGGACATCTGCAACGACGTTCTCGGCTATGGTCCGCTCGAGCCGTTGCTCGCCCGGGATGACATCGCCGATATCATGGTCAATGGTGCGGCCACGACCTTCATCGAGGTCGGCGGCAAGGTGCAGAAGACGGGCGTCCGCTTCGCCGACAACGCCCAGCTGATGAACATCTGCCAGCGCATCGTGAGCCAGGTCGGCCGCCGTGTCGACGAATCGAGCCCGATCTGCGACGCACGTCTTCCTGACGGCTCTCGTGTCAACGTCATCGCGCCGCCGCTTGCCATCGACGGTCCCGCGCTCACCATTCGAAAATTCAAGAAGGACCGCCTGCGTCTCGAGCAGCTTGTCAAGTTCGGCTCCATTACGCCGGCCGGCAAGACGCTTCTCGAGATCATCGGCCGTGTCCGCTGCAACATCATCGTCTCGGGCGGTACGGGTTCGGGCAAGACGACGCTTCTCAACTGTCTGACGGGTTCGATCGACCTCGACGAGCGCATCATCACCTGCGAGGACTCCGCCGAGCTTCAGCTGCAGCAGCCCCATGTGGTCCGTCTCGAGACCCGTCCTCCGAACCTCGAAGGCGAAGGCCAGATCACGATGCGTGATCTCGTCAGGAACTGCCTGCGTATGCGTCCGGAGCGGATCATCGTGGGCGAGGTGCGCGGACCTGAAGCGTTCGATCTCCTGCAGGCCATGAACACGGGCCACGACGGCTCGATGGGCACGCTCCACGCCAACAGCCCGCGCGAGGCCATCTCGCGTATGGAATCGATGATCATGATGGGAGGCTTCTCGCTTCCGACGAAGACCATCCGCGAGATGATCACTGGCTCCGTCGACATCATCGTTCAGGCGTCTCGTCTGAGGGACGGCTCGCGCAAGATCACTCATGTCACCGAGGTGGTCGGCATGGAAGGCGACGTCGTCACCCTCCAGAACCTGTTGGTCTTCGAGATCACCGGTGAGGACGCCAACGGCAAGATCGTTGGTCGCCATCGCTCGACGGGCATCGCGCGTCCCCGCTTCTGGGAGCGGGCCGAATACTACGGCGAAACCGAGAGGCTGACCCAGGCGCTTGCCTCGAGCGAGGTTCGCGACGAGTACGGCAATACGATAGGTGAATGAGATGGCTGAGCTCTCGCCTGAAATGATGCAGATCCTGCTCGGCGCCGTCATCGCGGTGTCGGCAGGAGCAGTCATCTTCCTGTTCGTCAACCCGTATCTGTCGGGAGAGGTGCAGCGCGACAAGCGCATGCAGGGTGTCACCGAGAATCGCGCCAAGCGAACCCAGGCGCGCGCTCGCGACGAGGAGATGCAGAATCGGCGGAGGCAGGTTGCCGACACCCTCAAGGAAATCGAGGATCGTCAGAAAGCCCGTGAAAAGGTGACGTTGCGCATGCGCCTGCAGCGCGCAGGCCTCGACATCACCACGAACGCATTCTGGATCGCAAGTGGTATCGCCGGAGTTGTTGTGGGTGCCGTGACGTTGTATTCGACGCCCGGAATGTCGCCGTTGATATCTGTCGCCGCAGCCTTCGTGGGCGCGTTCGGCTTGCCTCGCTGGGTCTTGGCCCACTTGACCAAGAAGCGGCAGAAAAAGTTCACCGCAGAGTTTGCCAACGCAATCGACGTCATCGTGCGAGGCGTGAAGTCCGGCCTTCCGCTCAACGAGTGCCTTGGCATCATCGCGCGGGAGAGCCCTTCTCCGATCCGCGAGGAGTTCCAGGACATCGTCGAGCAGAGCCGTGTGGGCGTGCCGCTTCAGGAATGCTTCGAGCGCACGATGCAGCGCATGCCCTTGCCCGAGGTGAAGTTCTTCGCCATCGTCATCGGCATTCAGCAGCAGGCAGGCGGCAACCTGTCCGAGGCACTCGGAAACCTGTCTGGCGTGCTTCGTGACCGCAAGAAGCTGACCATGAAGGTCGGCGCCCTGTCGGCCGAGGCAAAGGCGTCGGCGGCCGTTCTCGGAGCTCTGCCTTTCATCGTCATGAGCATGGTCTACGTGACCACGCCGAACTACATCATGCTGCTCTTCAACACGAGAACCGGCCAGTTCATGCTGATGATTGCAGCGTTCTGGATGACGTGCGGCATCCTCGTGATGCGCAAGATGATCAACTTCAAGTACTGAGCTGCGGGCCGGGCGACCGCTCAGAGGCGGTCCTCGGGTCTGGCTGCTTAGACGACGACAAGAAGCGAGGCGGGCCGTGATCGATCTGATCGAAACATTCATGAAGCCGCAGTTCATGGTGATGGTGCTGGCTTCGGTCGCAACATTCGTCACCGTGCTCACGATCGCGATGCCCGTCCTGCAGAAGGACCGCATGGGTCAGCGCATGAAGGTCATGGCGACCGAGCGCGACAAGATGCGGGCGCAACGCCTGGCCGATCTGGCCAAGGAGAGCGGTGGCGGCCGCTTGCGTCAGACGCCGCGCGGGTTCATGCAACAGATCGTCGATCAGCTCAACCTGCGCTCGAGCTTCGAGTCCGAGGAGCTCAAGAACAAGCTCAAGATGGCGGGTCTCCGGGGGCAGGCACCGCTTGTCGCCTATATGTTCTTCCGGCTCCTGGCTCCGATCATCGTTGCCATCGTGGCGCTCGTTTACCTGTTCGTTCTGTCGAACCTGCAGTACCCGCCGATCGTGAAGTTTGGCATGGCCATCGGCGCGGGCTACATGGGCTTCTATCTTCCCAACATGATCATCGAGAACCTCGTCCAGCGCCGGCAGGCGGCGATCGGTCAGGCGTTCCCGGACGCGCTCGACATGCTCCTCATCTGCGTGCAGGCCGGCATGTCCACCGAAGCGGCCTTCGGCAAGGTGTCGAAAGAGGTGGCAAGCCAGTCGCTCGAGCTTGCCGAGGAGTTGAGCCTGACAACCGCGGAGCTTTCCTATCTGCAGGACCGGCGCACTGCATTCGAGAACCTTGGCAAGCGCACCGGCCTGCCCGGTATCAAGGCCGTCGCCACCGCGTTGATTCAGGCCGAGCGCTACGGCACGCCGGTTGGTCAGGCACTCCGCGTCATGGCGAAGGAGAACCGCGACGCACGTATGTCGGAAGCCGAGAAGAAGGCAGCCGCTTTGCCGCCAAAGCTCACGGTGCCGATGATCATCTTCTTCCTGCCCGTGCTCTTCATCGTCATTCTCGGGCCGGCCGTCCTTCAGGTCATGAAGTGGCAGTAACCCGCGCCATCTGAGCTCCCGGCTTGCCGGGCAATCGCCGAAAGGGCCGCGCGAGGGCTTCCTTGCGTGGCTCTGTCGCTTGTGCGGGCATTGCGGGTAACGCGGCCGCGGCGTGGGGCGGCATCTGCGAAAGCGCGCCGCATGGTCAGCTATTCGGCGTATTTCACCGAGCAGCCGTACGGTCGCGTCGACGAAGTCGCCACGCCCTTGCCTTCCTTCAACGCCGCGAGAGCCTCTCGCACGAAGGGGCGAGCGGTCTTGACCGTCGCTGGGGAGGTCGAGGGCTTGTCGTCGATAGCGCCCACGTAGGCGAGCACGCCTGACTTATCAATGACGAACATATGCGGCGTGGTCGTGGCGCCGTACAAGCGGCCGATCTTGCCGTCTTCGTCGAGAAGCACGGCCGTCGGCGCGGCCCTGCGGTCAGCCGTGAGCTTGTCGGCCTCAGGCGCTGCGACATGCCCCTGCTTCCCGGGCGCCGACGAGATGACGCTAAGCCAGACAGCGCCTTCGGCCGCCGCATCGCGCTGGAGCTGCTGCATCGTGCCCGTGCCGTAATGTTTTCGGACGTAGGGGCAGTCGTGGTTGGTCCATTCGAGCACCACGGTCTTGCCCTTCAGGCTGCTGAGCTTCACGGGTGCCCCCCGAGTGTCTTTCGCCGTGAAGTCCGGTGCCGGCACGCCGGGTCGGACGCTTTCGCGAGCGTGCGAAGCCGCCGATTGACAAATCAGGGCGGCGCCCAGAAGCAGCGGAAATGCAAGGCATCGGTACGTCTTGGACATGCATCACTCCTTCGCCGAGGCTGCGGTGACCCGCTTTTCGCATACGTCGGGGCGCGCCAGCAGCAGGCAGAAGCGTGAGGCCGGGCGGACGCGCGCACCTCCTGGCCGACGCAGCGCCTCTTGTTGCCTTCCAATCTCGTCAAGAGTAGTGCCGGCCGCCGTTGACTTCGATCGTTTGCCCCGTTGTGTAGGCGGCGTCCGGGCCGCAGAGCATGGTGACGATATGCGCGATCTCCTCCGGAAAGCCGTCACGCCCGACCGGAACACCAGCCGACAGGGTGCCGGACGGTCGCGCTCCAGCAGCGGCGCCCCGCTCTGTCGCGATGGCGCCCGGCGCGACGACGTTGACCGTTATTCCGTGCGGCCCGAGCTCGCTCGCCAGCGAGCGCGTCATGCCGATCATGCCGGCCTTCGCCGCAGACACGTGCGCGCGCCCGGCAAGCCCGATGAACATCGAGATGCCACCCAGATTTACGATGCGCCCCCACTTGCCTGGAATCATGTGCGGCACAGCCGCCCGTGTCGCCAGGAACGAGGCATCGAGGCTTGCGCCCAGAACCTCCCGCCATTCCGCAAAGGACATCTCGGTCAGCGGTGTGTTGCGGCGGACAGCGGCATTGTTCACCAGGATGTCCAACCGGCCGAAAGCCGCGATGGTCGCTGCGATGAGGCCGGCAGCACCCTCTTCGGTCGAAAGGTCTGCCAGATGGCTGTCCGCTTTCGCGCCCGCAGCTGTGAGCAGGTCAACCGTCTCGGCGACGCCGTCAGCATCACGTCGCGCATGAACCATCACGGCGGCCCCCTCGCGCGCAAGTCTGAGGGCCGTCGCACGCCCAATGTTTCGGGCCGATCCGGTAACGACGGCAACACGTCCGGTGAGCATGGGCATGGGCGCAGTCCTGAGCTGTGAGATGCCTTTGATTGGGGAGCAGGCTTGGCCCTGCTTTGGGCCCTCCAAGTGCTACAGTCAACCGGCGGTCCCTTCTTGCCCGCCGTCCCCTGGGCTGGAAGACGGTCTTGCCTCGACGCGCGGCATCGCTTAGAAGCCCCGAGGCCGGCTCCGGCTGCCGATGCTTCGCGGAATGTCCGCCGTTGTCGTCGCGCTACCCGAGGCCGAACGGAGAGGTGGCAGAGTGGTCGATCGCACCGCACTCGAAATGCGGCAGGCTGGGTGACCGGTCTCGGGGGTTCGAATCCCCCCCTCTCCGCCAGAAATCCAAAAATACACCTGTAGCATCAATGGCTTGCTGCAGAGTCTCGGCTCTCCCGCACCAATTCCTACCACATTTGGCCACCGTTACCCACCTCCTGTCCTCCTCTCTGCACTGCGTCGGTCAAGAAGTTGATTCAAAAAGATTATGACCTCGAGCGGCTGTGAGCGGGTGCAGCATACCTGGTGGGATAGCAGGTGCCCGGCTGAGTTTTATCCGAGGCAATTTCCTGGGTTCGTGCTGGTGGAGACAGCTTGCGACGGCGCGCAGCCGAAGCGAAAGCATCGCACTTGGTGGCCCGAGCCGACCGTGTCGGAAGTTGGCAGGCTCGACGCGCAAACGGGCATCGCCTCGTCGCAACGCGGCTCGAAGCTGCAGCCGATCGGCGCCGACGACAAGACGGGAGGCGCGCCGGGGATCGCCTTCAGACGCTCGCCCTCGTCGCGCTGCTTGAGGGTCGAGCGCAGGAGCCCCCGCGTGTAGGGGTGGGCTGCGTTGCGCGCGATCTCGACGGCGGGTCCCGTCTCGACGATGCGCCCGGCATACATGACGGCCAGCCGGTCCGAGATTTCGAACGCCACGCCAATGTCGTGCGTAACGAAGATCACCGCCATGCCCATCTCACGCTGCAATTCGCGCAGGAGCAGCAGAACCTGCATCTGCACCGTGACATCGAGGGCCGTCGTCGGCTCGTCTGCCAGCAGCACCATCGGCCTGCACGCGAGCGCCAGCGCGATCATCGCACGCTGGCGCATGCCGCCGGACATCTCGTGTGGATAGTTGCCGAGCCGTTGGCGGGCCGAGGGAATCTGAACCCGCTCGAGCAGCTCCAGCGCCCGCCGTTGCGCCTGCCGCCAGGAGGTGCCCTCGTGCCTGACGATCGTCTCCGCGATCTGCTCGCCGATCGTGAATACGGGATCGAACGCCGTCATAGGCTCCTGGAAGATCATCGAGATCCGGCTTCCCCTCAGCCGCTCCATGGCGTTTTCCGGCAGGCCGATGATCTCGTCGCCGCCCACACGCACGGCGCCCGAGATCTCGGCGCTTCCGGGCAGCAGCCGCAACATCGCCTTCAATGTCACGCTCTTGCCAGAGCCCGACTCGCCCAGCACGCCCAGCACCTCGCCCTGGCGCAATGAGAACGAGACGCCGTTGACCGCGTAGAGCGTCCGCTCGCGTGTGACGAAGCGCACGGCCAGATTGTCGACACTGACCGCCGTTTGCGTGTCGTCGGCAGTGATCATGCGCTCATCCCTCCCGCGCTGCCGGCCTGGCTGTGACCGGATCCGGCATTCGCCATGTGGCAGGCAACGAGATGGTCGCCCGCACCACTGTCCGCGCTGGCCATGCGCGGCATCAGCTTGCGGCAGACCGCTTCTGCAAACGCGCAGCGCGTGTGGAAACGACAACCATCGGGCGGATTGATCGGGTTCGGCGGGTCGCCCGTGAGCGGCGCCACCGCGGTGCGGCGCTCGGGATCCGTGGTCGGCACGGCCGACAGGAGCGCGCGCGTGTAGGGATGGCGCGGCGTCCGGAAGATCGAACGGGTGTCGCCGCTTTCGACGACCTGCCCCAGGTACATCACCAGGACCCGGTCGCTCACATGCCTGACGACGTTGAGGTCGTGGCTGATGAAGATATAGCTCAGTGAAAGCTGCTGCTTCAGGTCCGCCAGGAGATTGAGCACCTGGGCTTCGACAGACTTGTCGAGTGCAGAGACGGCCTCGTCGAGTATCAAGAGGCGCGGGCTCAAAACGAGCGCGCGTGCGATGTTGACACGTTGGCGCTGACCGCCTGACAGCTCGTGGGGATAGCGTCGTGCGAACTGGCCCGGCCGCAGTCCGACCTGTTCGAGGAGACCGGCTGCCCGGTCACGGGCGTCTCTGGCACCCAAACCATGGATGCGAGCCGGGAAGGCGATGATGTCCGCGATCTGCGCGCGGGGATTGAGCGAGGCGTAGCTGTCCTGAAACACCATCTGCATCTGGCGGCGCAGCTCGCGCAGCGACACCCCGCGCGGCCCACCGACAGGATCTCCATCGAAAACCACGGTGCCGGCGTCGGGCTCGATCAGATGCATGAGGAGACGCGCCGTCGTCGACTTCCCGCACCCCGACTCGCCGACGATGCCGAGAGTATGCCCCTTGCTGACGGAGAAGCTAATGTCGTCGACCGCGCGCACGACGGCGCCGCCGCCGCCGAGCAATCCCCGTTTCAGCCGGAAATGCTTGCGCAGGCCCTCGACATTCAGGAGCGGCTGCATCGGACCACCGCGGTCCGGCCTGGGAGAAATGGCCGTCGAGGCTACGGGCGTGCTCATGCCTTGAGCCTCGTGTCCATGGCGGTGCGCAGGCCGTCGCTCAGGAGATTGAAGCACATCGACGTCACGAGGATCGCGACGCCGGGAAGAGCGGCGAGCACTGGGTCGACCCATATCGCCTGTCGCAGCGCATTGAGCATGAGGCCCCACTCGGCGGCCGGCGGCACGACACCGAGACCGAGAAAGCTGAGGCCCGACGCCAGGATGATCGAGATCGAGACGAGACTGGTGGCGTAGACAAAAAGCGGCCCCAGTATGTTGGCGATCACCTGGAAGCGGATCAGCTCCAGATGGGAGGCGCCCGCCGCACGCGCCGCCTCGACGAAATCCAGGTTCCGGACCTGTGTCGTGAGGCTTTCGGTGATGCGAACGATCGGCGGAACGAATACGATCGTGAGCGACAGGATGGTGTTCGTGATGCCCGCGCCGAGCACGCCGCAGATGGCGACCGCCAGCAGCACCGAGGGAAAAGCATAGAGCACGTCCATCAGGCGCATGAGAAGAGCGTTGACGACACCGCCGGCAACACCGGCAATGACGCCGATGAAGCCGCCGATGAGCGTTGCCAGGATCACCGGCGTCAGTCCGCAAAGGAGCGAAAGCCGGCCCCCGTAGAGAATCCGCGAGAGCATGTCGCGGCCGGTTTCATCGGTCCCGAGCAAGTGGCCCGTCGTCCCGACCGGCTTCAGGCGATTGGCGACCGACCCGGCCATGGGATCGTGCGGAGCGAGCCACGGCGCAAGGAGCGAGGCCGATACCATCACCGCGAGAATGAGCGCGACGCCGACTGTCACCCGGTCGCGGAGCAGCCTTTCGCCGACGCTTCGCCAGTAGGTCTTCACGAGCTCGACATCCGGCTCGCGCCGGGTCGCCTGCGTGTTCGTCTCCGCCATCTCCATCGACTTTATCTCCGCATTCTGGGATCGATCAAAGCCTGCAAAACATCGACGAGGAGGTTGATGAGAACGAACAGCAGCGAAAGAATGAGAACGGTCGCCTGCAGAACGGGAATATCACGCCGGAAAATGGCGAGATTCATGAGCTGGCCCGCGCCTGGCCAATTGTAGACGGTCTCGACGAGGATCGAGCCCCCGAGCAGGTAGCCGAATTGCAGGCCCATGAGGGCCAGGGCCGGAGGCGCTGCATTCTTCAGAATGTGCAGCAGAATTCGCCTTCGCCGTAGCCCCTTCGCCTTCAGCGCACCGGCGAACTCCTGCCCCGTCACCTCGAGCACCGTCGATCGGACGAGTCGACTGATGATGCCAATCGGAATGAGGCTCAGGCTGATCACCGGCAGGACGAGATAGCTCACATCCTCGAGGCTCGTCGGCCATCCGCCATCCCCCGCCATTCCCGCCGCCGGCAACATGCCGAGGCCGACCGAGAAGATCGCGACGAGCACGATAGCCAGCCAGAAGTGCGGCACGCTCACCCCGAAAATGGACAGCACCGAAAACACGCGATCGATCCATCCTCCCTGGTGGAGTCCTGTCACGACTCCCAGTGCAATGCCGAGCGTAAAGCCCAGAACTGCAGCCGGGAGAGCGATCGCGAGCGTGTTGTTGAGCGCGCTGAAAAGGTCGCCGGCAACCTTCTGGCCCGTGAACACCGACGTTCCGAGATCTCCGGCCAGGACGCGCCCGAGCCAGCTCAAATACTGGACGTAGAGCGGCTGATCGAAACCATACTCGGCCTTCAGCCGCTCGATGACCTCCTTCGGGGCGTCGGCCGGCAGCAGGATGTCCAGCGGATTGCCGGGCACCATGTGCACCAGTGCGAAGACGAGAAGTGAGACGCCGAAGAGGATGGGAACCGTGTGCAGAAGCCGCATGCCGATGAACTTGAGCACGTGTCGTTCGTCTCCAGGATTGCGGCCGCCCCGCTGATAGGCCGGCGACGCGGCAATGTCTGCCTTGCGCCCGTTTTTCAAGCCCCTTCTGGAGCGCAGCGCGCCCTAGACGTTGGGTCTCGGTCGGACCCGGAACGTGAGCCTACTGGTCCCGAGCATACATCCGGCGCCCTGCCCTGGAGTGATCTAAATTCGGGCCTCGATGACTGCGTTTTCGGCAATACGACATAATTCTCGGAGATTACGATAAGACCATTCCCCATGCACCGGGCGAGAAACCGGACCTGGCGGAACGGGTCCACACACATGAGCACCGTGCCATGAAATTCAAATCTACCGCGGCAGTCTCTCTGGCCGCGATTCTCGCGTTTTCGTCGATGCCCGCCGCGATGGCACAGAGGACGCTCCGGATCGCCATGACGGCGGCCGACATCCCCACGACGACAGGCATGCCCAACAACGGTTTCGAGGGCATGCGGTTCGTGGGCTATACGGCTTTCGATGCGCTCGTGCTGTGGGATCTTTCGCAGACGTCACGCCTGCCCGACATCGTGCCCGGGCTCGCGACATCCTGGAGCGTCGACGAGGCGGACAAGACGAAATGGATCTTCACGTTGCGCCAGGGCGTGACATTCCACGACGGAGCGCCGTTCAACGCCGATGCGGTCGCCTGGAACCTCGCCCGATTCTACGACGACAAGTCTCCACAATTCGAGCCCAACGGCTCCGCGATCACCCGCGCGCGCGTCCCGCTCATCACGAAGTGGGAGAAGATCGACGACCACAAGATCGCGATCTACACGAAAGTGCCGCTGAGCTACTTCCCGTACATGACGGCACAGATTCTGCTCGCGAGCCCGGCGGCCTGGGAGAAGGCGGGCAAGAACTGGGCGGAGGTTGCGAAGGCGCCCGCCGGGACCGGACCCTTCAAGATCACGAAGGTCAATCCGCGCCAGTCGATCATCATGGAGAGGAATGCTGCCTACTGGGACAAGAAGCGCGTCCCGAAGGTCGACCGTCTGATGCTGGTGCCGATGCCGGAGGCCACCACCCGGCTCGCGGCGCTGCGCTCCAACCAGGTGGACTGGATCGAGGTACCGCCGCCGGACGCCATCCCCAGCCTCAAATCTGCGGGCTATACCGTTTCCACGTCCCGCTATCCGCATATCTGGCCGTGGGTTCTCAAAATCACGCCCGACAGCCCCTTCGCCGACAAGCGCGTTCGGCAGGCCGCAAACTTCGCCGTCGACCGCGAGGCCCTGGTCAAGCTGCTCAACGGCACGGCCGAGCCGGCGACAGGGTTCTGGCCGAAGGACACGCCGTTCGCCGGCAATCCGGCCCTCAAGTACTCGTACGATCCGGCCAAGGCCAAGGCCCTGCTCGCCGAAGCCGGCTACGGCCCCGAGAAGCCGGTCAAGGTGCGCATTCAGATCTCGACGTCGGGCTCGGGCCAGATGCTGCCCATCCCCATGAACGAGGTTATCCAGCGCAGCATGAAGGCCGCCGGCTTCGAGGTGAGCTTCGACGTCGTGGAATGGGGCCAGATGCTCGTCACGTTCAGGCAGGGTCCGGACAACGCCACGGTGCAGAAACTGCACGGCTCCAACATCAGCCTCGTGACCTGGGACCATTCCATGGCGCTCCGCTGGTTCCACAGCCGCAACGTCGCGCCGACGTCCTCGAACTGGGGACAGTTCAAGAGCCCGACGGTCGATGCCCTGCTGAACGAGATCGAGGCTGACTTCTCGGGCAAGGACGTCACGCCCAAGCTCGCCAAGCTCAACGAGATGCTCGTCGACGAGGCACCCTGGCTTTTCATCGTGCATGATCTGAACCCGCGCGCCTTCTCCAAGAAGGTGCAGGGCTACACGCCGGCGCAGAGCTGGTTCACCGATCTGACGCGTGTCAGCCTGAAATAGAGATGAAAGCCTCGGCCACAGAATTGCGGGACGACCACCATGATCACTGAGGAGCGACTGCATCGCGTGTCACTTCCGGCCTATGTCGCCGAGCGCGTCGGCTCACGGCGGGGCGGAGAGCGCGCCTTCCCGAGCATCATTCCGCCGCGCACGGCGCTCGTGGTGGTCGACCTGCAGAACGGGTTCATGGCACCGGGCGCGCCGGCAGAGATGCCGACGGCCCGGGCCATCGTGCCGAACGTCAATCGTCTCGCGGCCGCGACCCGCAGCGCCGGCGGCACTGTCGTATGGATCAAGAACACCTACGATGCCGAGGCTGCGATGACGTGGTCTGTCTGGCGCGCAAGTTTCGCGACGGGCGATTGGGGACAGCGCATGGAGGACGCGTTCACGCCGGGCAACGAAGGCCACGAGATCTTTCCCGGCCTGAACGTGGAGGTCGAGGATCTCGTCGTTCCCAAGCGGCGGTTCAGTGCGCTCGTCCATGGCTCCTCGGCGCTCGATCTCATCCTACGGCAGCGGGGCATCGATACGCTGATCATCGTCGGCACGGCGACCAACGTATGTTGCGAAAGTACGATCCGGGACGCGATGATGATGAACTACAAGTGCATCATGGTGTCGGACGCCAACGCGGCGCGTACCGACGAGGAGCACAACGCCACCTTGGCAACCGTCGCCGTGATGTTCGGCGACGTCCGCAGCACGGACGAGACGATCGCGCTGATCCAGGCAGGGAGTAACGCGCAATGAGCGACATGCATGCCATGACGCCTGAGGAGCTCGCAGCTCGGGCCCGGGCGGCCGGCCTCGACCTCACGCCGGCCCAGCTCGCCGAGATCTACAACGGCTATCGTCACGTTGCGGCAATGGCGGTGCGCGTGCGTGCCGGTGGCCGGCCACGCGAAGCCGAGCCTGCCGTGATCTTCAAGCCGGGCTTCGGGACATGAGCGCCATGACCATTCCGACGATTGCCGAGGCCGCGCGCGAGATCGCAGACGGGCGCCTGACCTGCACCGCGCTCGCCGAGGCGTGCCTGGAGCGTATCGGTCGCGCAGAGCCCCAGCTCAACGCCTTCATTCTGCAGACGCCGGATGCGGCCATCGCGGCGGCACGCCGAGCCGATGCCGAGATCAAGGCGGGACGCACGCGGGGACCGTTGCACGGCATTCCGTTCGCCCACAAGGACATCTACGCGACCGCCGGCCTCGCCACGACCGCGCACTCGCGGCTTCTCGCTTCCAATGTTCCGGCTGAAAGCGCCTTCACCGTCGAAAAGCTAGCCGCCGCGGGCGTCGTGCCGTTCGGCAAGCTGGCAACGCACGAATTCGCCTGGGGCGGCCCGAGCTTCGACCTGCCGTGGCCACCCGCACGCAATCCCTGGAACCGCGACCACTTCCCCGGCGGCTCGTCGAGCGGCACGGGCGCTGCGGTGGCGGCCGGTCTCGTGCTCGGCGGCACGGGCTCGGATACTGGTGGCTCGATCCGCCTGCCGGCCGCCTTTTGTGGCCTTGCCGGCATCAAGCCGACCTACGGGTTGCTGAGCCGGCACGGCATCCAGCCGCTGGCCTTCACGCTCGACCATGCCGGTCCACTGGCGTGGACCGTGGAGGACTGCGCGATCCTCCTCGACGCCATGGCCGGTCACGATCCGCGCGATCCGGCGAGCGCCGATGTGAGCCTCGGGTCGTTTCGCGCCGGATTGACCGGAGACATCGCCGGTCTCAAGATCGGCGTCGTCCGGCATTTCTACGAGAAGGATACTGGCGTCGCGGCCGAGGTGCATGCCGCCATGACCGGCAGCATCCGCGTCCTGGAGGGCCTCGGCGCCAAGGTGGCGGACGTGACGCTGCCGCCGCTGCAGGACTGGTTTGCGACGGGAATGCTCATCATGATTGCCGAGGCGTACTCGGTGCACGAGCCCTGGCTGAAGTCGCGCTACAACGACTATGGCGAGCTTTTTCGCGATCGTGTCGTGATGGGGGCCTTCATCGGGTCGGCGGACTACCTCGCCGCGGTGCGCATGCGCCACGAGCTGAGAGGCGCGCTCGCACGCGTCATGGCCGAGTTCGATGTCCTCGTGCTGCCCACCGTGCCCACGCCGGCACCACGGCTGGAGGCCGTCACGAAGTACGGAAATTTCGAGGTGCCGAACTTCACCATGCCGTTCAATGTCGCCGGCACACCGGCACTGTCGGTCTGCAACGGCTTCAGCGAAACCGGATTGCCGCTTGCGCTCCAGATCGTTGGAAGGCCATTCGAGGACGCAATGGTGCTCGCGGCCGGCCACGCCTACGAGCGCGCGACGGACTGGAAGAGGCAGCGTCCCGCGATCTGACCCGACTTGGCCGGCGCGGTGAGAGTGAGGAGCCAATGATGCCCGAAGATGTCGAAGCGATGATCGAGCAGCAGGTCAAGACCTGGTTCGGGGTCGCGGTGCCCAACGAGCAGGCGCGCGAGATGGCTCGCCAGCTGGCCGGTGTGATCGAGGGTTTCCGGGCCGTTCGCGGCTCGATCGCGTTTGAGGACGAGCCATCGAGCTTCGAGGCTGCGCTGTTGGCGACGAAGGATCGGGAGCTGCTGCCATGACGCCGACCATGACCGTCGCCGCGACCGCGAAGACGGACACGCCGAGCGTCGCCGGAGGCGCGGCCCTGCTCGCCCTGTCGCTGACTGAAGCGGCCGACGCCGTCGCCAGGGGTGAGATCACGGCAGTCGCCCTCACGCAGGCATCGATCCAGGCCTTCCAGCAGAAGGACGGACCGCTCAACGCGCTCATCCGGCTCGACGCCGAGGAGGCATTGGAGGCCGCCGAGGGCCTCGACCACCTGCGCAAGGCGGGCCGGCTGCTTGGTCCCTTGCATGGCGTGCCACTCGCCCACAAGGACATGTACTACCAGCCGGGGAAGCCCAACACGGCGGGGTCCAGGATCCGGCGAGAGTTTCATCCCGCTCACGCTTCGACCGCGCTGCAGCGGCTGGAGGCGGCCGGCTCCATCACCGTGGGCGCGCTCAACATGGCGGAGTTCGCGCAGAACCCGACGGGGCACAACGCGCACTTCGGCGACTGCAGGAACCCCTGGAACACCGACTACTGCACCGGCGGATCCTCGTCCGGCTCCGCCGCGGCCGTGGCGGCGCGCTTCATCTACGCAGCACTCGGCTCCGACACGGGCGGCTCGATCCGCCTTCCCGCATCCCTGTGCGGCGTGACGGGTATCAAGGGGACGCAGACCCGCGTCTCCCGTTACGGTGCGATGCCGCTGTCGTTCTCGGCGGACAACGTCGGTCCGCTGGCCCGCACGGCGCGCGACTGCGCGCGCATCATGAAGATCATCGCGGGGCAAGACGCCAAGGACCCCACCTCCTCGCGCGAGCCTGTCCCTGATTACGAGGCGGCGCTCACGGGCGATGTGCGCGGGGTGCGCATCGGCGTGCCGCGCGACTATTTCTTCGATGACGTCGATGCCGATGTGGGGGCTGCCATCGACGCCGCCCTCAAGGCGCTCGAGGCCGCCGGCGCGAAGCTGATCCCTGTTTCATTGCCCTACATGGAGGCAGTGGCAACCTACGGCTCGATCGTGTCCAGATGCGAAGCCGCGGCGATACACGCCGAGTGGATGCGCGACCGCCCGGACGACTACAGCATTCACCTGTCGGCGCGGATCTACGGCGGCTTTGCGATACCGGCCGCCTACTACATCGAGGCCCTGTCGCGGCGGGGGCCGATTCTCAAGGCGTTTGCCGACGCCGTCTTCTGCGATGTCGATGTTTTTGCCGCTCCCACGGTCCGCAGCAAGGTGCCGACGCGCGCTGAGACCGATGTCGATTCGGGACGAGCCGGAACCATCGCTGCCTTCAACGCGGTGTCGGCGAATACGAGGGTCGTCAACTATCTGGGGCTGCCGTCGATCAGCGTTCCTTGCGGCTTCGATGCTCGCGGACTGCCGATCGGGCTGATGCTGCAGGCGCGGCCGTTCGGCGAGGCGCGGTTGTTCAGGGTGGCCGATGCGTTCCAGAGATTGACCGACTGGCACGACGCCATGCCGCCGACGAATGCGCTGGCCTAGTGTTTGATGCTCACAACGGCACGTGCGGCTGCTGTCCTGCGTTGACATATCGAATAGCGCTTCCCTCGCGCGCCAAAATGCGGTCGGACGTCGCTTCGAACACTACGAGATCACGCGCTACGGCTCACCCGTCACCTGGGCAAAGGCGCTCGGCCGCGAGGATTGTGCGAAAATTCTCCACGAGACGCTCGACGAGGCAAAGGCCACCGACGACAAGCTGACACGTCTCGCAACGTCGTCCACGACCGCGTTGCGACACGTGAAGTGAACGCAACGGGAGCGGAAGGATGGCACAAGCGATCCTATTGGCGCTTATTGCCGGTTGCGCTGATACCGTCGGATACCTTAGATTCAAAGCCTTTGCCGGTTTGATGACCGGCAACACGATCTTTCTCGGCGTTGAGTTGGCTGAGCAAAAGTGGTCAGCGGCAGCGAACCACTTCGCTATCATCGTTATGTTCCTGGTCGGTGTGGCTCTGGCCCAGGCGTTCTTGCGTCTCACAATCCCAGTGTGGACTGTTCTCTGCGGGGTCGGGGGTCTGCTTGTTCTATGCGGGTTCCTGGACCACGAACTTGCTTCTCTCGTCTTGCCGCTTGGCATGGGACTGCAGAACTCGGCCGCGAACCGATTCAACGGCGTTGCGCTCAACACGGTTTTCATCACGGGCAATCTGCAGAAGGTCGGCGAAGGCCTGATCCATTGGCTGTGGCATGCGCGCCAACCTAACGCGCCGCCATCAGATGGGTTCGCGATCTTTGGCTGGGTCTGGATCGCTTACGCCGTCGGTGCCGGCTTTGGCGCGATCGCCGAGCGGCACATGGTATACCCGTTGCTTGTTCCAGCGGCCGTGCTCCCTGTCGTTATGCTGCCCCGGCTCACGCGATCGAGAGGTTGATTTCCGATTTGCGAAGGGGCAGCCACTGACGGATGGCGGGCTGCGCCATAGCGGCAACGTCGCTGTCAGCGGAAATTGATTAGCTGCGCCTCGACGCCGACCGGATACGACCGATGCAACTATCACTGCCGATCGCGGTCGACGTGCTCCCACTTCGGGGAAATCGCAAAACACTTGCCTGAGGGGAGCGAGTAGGCTGCTATCTGGATGTCTTGCGATAATCCAGGGCACGTCGTCCGTCGCCGGGGGGAAGCGCCCGCAAGCAGGCCGCGATCTGTTCCTCGCATGGCATCTCATAGACACTTACGTGCATGGATAGCTGCATGACCCGCTCCAGCGAACATAGCCAGGCAATGACTGCAATGGTGTTCTCGAATGTCGGGCACAGCTTCTCGCACATGTTTACTGTGCTCTACGCGACCGCTGTCCTCTACCTTCCGAAGGTATTCGACATGCCGTATGGCGAGCTCCTCGGGCTGTCGA
Organism: Hyphomicrobiaceae bacterium; assembly: GCA_041397805.1. Lineage (GTDB taxonomy): Bacteria > Pseudomonadota > Alphaproteobacteria > Rhizobiales > Hyphomicrobiaceae. The sequence continues at coordinate 78,883 of JAWKWD010000013.1, read as the reverse complement.
GCCTGGGACTCGTGTTGTTCGGTGTTGCTGCATTACCAGCAGGCTGGCTTGGGGACCGGTGGAGCCAGATCGGCATGATGGTGATCTTTTTCCTCGGCATCGGCGTCGGCGCCATCGTCGTGGGCCTGGCAGACCGGCCGAGAGGGTTGTTCGTCGGCCTGACGTTGATCGGCCTGTTCGCGTCCATCTATCATCCCGTGGGTATCGCCTGGGTTATCGCCTGGGCAAAAAAACAGGGAATGACGCTTGGTATCAATGGTGTGTTCGGCAATGCCGGCAGCGCTTTGTCACCCGTTTTCGTTGGATTGATGATCGATCACGTGAGCTGGCGGGCCGCCTTCATCATTCCCGGCATGCTTTCCTTGCTCGCAGGTCTCGCTCTCTTGTTCGTTTGGCGCGCGGGTTGGATCGCCGACGTAACGAGGGATCGCGTGACGACGAGCCAAGCGGACTCGAGAGATTTCGTCCGTGTGTTCATCATCCTGACCATCACCATGGCTTGTACGGGTGTCGTCTATTCCGGTCTAACGAATACCATGCCGAAGCTGATGGAGATGGGGTTGAACCGAACGTTGGCCGCCAGCTACACCGAGATCGGTATCTTCGTCGGGATCGTCTCCGGTCTCGCTTCGTTGAGCAGCCTTATTGGCGGTTGGATGGCGGATCGATATCCCGCCCGCTCGATCTATATCGTCTTCTGGCTGCTGCAAGTGCCGCTGCTGTTTACAATCACGTCTTTGTCGGACGTGCCATTGCTCGTCGCGATCCTGCTGGTCATGAGCTTCATGCTTACGTTTGCAGCGGCAGAGAACATGCTGGTCGCCCGCTATACGCCTTTCAGGTGGCGTGCTGTTGCTTATGGAGCAAAGTTCGTCTTGGCCCTGGGCATTGGAGGCCTGACCGTCCACTTGGCCGGATGGTTGTACGATAGGCACGGCAATTTTGCCCTCCTGTTCTCTTTGTTCGGAGGGGCGGCAATCTTGGCCACTTCAGCAGCCTTCTTCTTGCCAATGAGTGATCCGCGAACTGCGCCGAATGTTTCCGCCCCGTCACCAGGCGTCGGTTGAAAATCCTCGAAAGCCGACTTCCAGTATTCAGAACGTCGAATTGCGAACCCTCCGTGCAGACCATAGGGGGCGCCAACGGATGTGCGGAGCAGAGAGTTGGCAGTCGCCACTGCAGGTGCACTCGTTCATTTCTCGGGCCTCGAACTTTCGCACTTCAAGCGCTTTGCTTCCGAGACGTCCATGCCGCCGTACTTCTTGCGCCAATTGTAGAAGGTCGCGTCCGCAATCCCGTGCCGGCGGAACATCTCGCCCGGCGAGCCGCTTGAAAAGCGCTGGCCCTGCGGTGCTCACCGAAGTCTTACCATGCCGAGACACGAGCGTATGAACCGCTGCACATCGGGGCGGCGGCCAAGCCGTTGCGCTGGGGGCGAACAAAAAACTTGATGTGAAGAAAGACCAGGTCGGCCGCACCATCTGCTCTGCACATGTGGGCGTGTGCCACGATCGGGCGCGCCCGCCGAGGGCAGCCCGTCGTCTTTTTCCCTCCGCCACAGGAACCCGGGTGGGAGGCTCACGTTCGCTTCAGACATCGTTAGTTGCTCATGCATCTGCGATGTAACCCAAAGCGACAATCCCGTCTGGAAGAGGTTCCATGAATACTAGATTCTTTATGACGGCCGTTACAGCCGTACTGGCCACGACCGCAGCGGCCCAAGCCCAACAGCAGCAGCAGCAGCAGCAGAATCAGCGCTGGACGCAAGAGCGTGCCGTAGGCGACGGCACCACGATCATGCTCAGCCCTGCAGCCGTCAGGCTGATCCAGCAGGCTCTCAACAGGCAGGGCTATTCAGCCGGCACTTTGAACGGAACCTGGAACGACGGCACGCGCCAAGCGGCCCGTGCCTATCAAGCCGCGAACGACCTCGAGCCCACCGGTACTCCCACGATAGGGCTCATCAACGCTCTCGGAGGATTCAGCGTCATTTCGGGCTCCTACGGCGAAGGTCGGACTGGAGCAGGTGGCCAGCGCTGGGTTCAGGAGACGGCTGCCGACAGCGGGACTTCGCTCTACGCCAGTCCGGCCCAGGTTCGCCAAATCCAGCAAGCCATCAATGCCAAGGGATATGACTGCGGCACAGTTGACGGTACTTGGGGGTCCCAAACCGGCCGCTGCGCGACCGCGTTCCAGGCAGCCAACAACCTCGAGCCCAATGGTCGCCTGACCGTCGCCCTCATAACGGCGCTGGGCGGAAATCAGAGCATTTTCTCCTCGGGACCCGGCTCGCAGCAGCAGAGCGGTCAGTCGGGGCAGAGGTGGACACAGGAAACGACAGCCGGTCCCGGCACCGAGATCTGGGCGAGCCCCGCTACAGTGCGCGTCGTCCAACAGGGCCTAAACCAAGCGGGCTACGACGCCGGTCAGCTAGACGGCAACTGGAGCCGCAGCACGACACAAGCGGCCAAGGCATTTCAAGCTGCCAACGGCCTGGAGCCTACTGGAACCCTGACGACGGCGCTCCTCGCCAACCTCGGCATGTCTCAGTGGTACACGGGCCGCTTCCAACCGAGCGCTACAGCCGCAACCGGCAGCGGAGGCGGAATGGGACAGCACTTCGGCCAGGGTCAATTCATGAACCGAGGCCAACAGTTTGGCCAAGCCAACCGGGGCTTCGGACAGGGTAACCAGCGCGTTGGCCAAGGCCAGCAGTTCGGGCAGGGTAACCAGGGCTTCGGCCAAGGCCAGCAGTTCGGGCAGGGTAACCAGCGCGTTGGCCAAGGCCAGCAGTTCGGGCAGGGTAACCAGGGCTTCGGCCAAGGCCAGCAGTTCGGGCAGAGTGATCAGGGTTTTGGCCAAGGCCAGCAGTCCGGGCAGGGTAACCAGGGCTTCGGACAGGGCCAAGGCCAGCAGTTCGGGCAGAGTGATCAGGGCTTTGGCCAAGGCCAGCAGTCCGGGCAGGGCTACCAGGGCTTCGGACAGGGCCAGGGCAAACAGTTCAGCCAGGGCAATCAGGCAAACACGCAGGGTCAAGGCCAGCAATCCGGCGGTCGGGTCCAGAGCCAGTCGCAAGTCTCGGCCCAGCCGGCCGGGACCGGCACTGGAACTGGCGAAGCGGGCACTGACGTCCAGCAACAAAACCGCAGCGCCCATTCGGCCGACAACCAAAACAACGCTAACGGCGTCGGTGGTCAGACTACCGGCAACACGTCCCAACAGAACTCGAACCAGTAATCAACAGCCTTGAGCCGGAGGGGACACGTGACCCTCCGGCACCCCCCTAATCCCATGAAAGGACCATTTGCATGAACCGTCTTTGCGCAATTGTCGCCGCAGCCCTTCTCACGGCGACCCCCGCTCTCCTCGTCGCCCAAACATCTGGTCCATCGTCTGGGCACAGTGAAACTCAGGCCACCCAACCCCCGGACAAAACGCAACAGCGTCTCCCCGGTCTCCTACCTGGGCCGAAAAATGGCCAAACCGAAGCAACTCCCGGCAGCGCGGCATCCGGTACCGGCACAGGCCAGCCGAGAGCGACTGCCCGTCCGACCACGGGCAACACGACCGCGCCAGAAAAAAATACGGGCAGCACTCCCGCGCCCGAAAAGAACGAAAAGTCGAATAACTAGCTGGACGACATTACGATCCAACCGGCAAGTTCCTAAGGAGTCGGCGTCATAACGGAGCGCAGGCAAGTGGTGGCGCTGACTTTGCCGAAGAATTCGAAGGTTAAGCCGGGTCGGCTATGGAACGAGCCGCGCGGCGACTATCGCTGGCATCCGGATGACAACGCCGACCCACGCCTCGATACCTGCTGGGTGGAGCGAATTACATGCAAACCGATGGTGCTAGATGCTCTCATCAAGATCAAGGACGAGAAAGTTGCGACATAAGGGTTAAACCCCGCGCGCTCGATCACGGAGCTGCGCTAGCTCGATCTCGGCTGGTCGCGAGGCGGTTGATATGGAGGCTGAACATAAGCGGGTCGTCATCTGCGGAGGCGGCGCGGGCGGTATCGAGCTGGCCGTACGCCTGGCTTCTCGGACTGATCTTGACGTCCATCTCGTCGACCCGTCGCCAACGCACATATGGAAGCCGCTGCTGCACGAGATTGCCTCTGGCACGCTCGATGTCTCGAGCCAAGAGGTCTCCTACCTGGCACTGGCCGAATGGCGAGGCTTCGTCTTTGCGCAAGGGCACCTCGAAGGTCTCAACCGAGCTGCTAGAAGCGTCAGCATCGGACCCGCCCTCGGCCTCGACGGGCGCGAGATCATCCCGCGACGCGAGCTTTCATACGACGTCCTCGTGCTGAGCGTCGGCGGCGTCACCGCCGACTTCGGAATCCCCGGAGTCACCGCTCACGCCCGCTTTCTCGACACGGCCGCCGACGCGGAACGGATCTTCGACCGCATCTTGCAGGCCTGCATGAGCGCCAATTACAAGCCAGAGATAGTGCCGCCCGGTCACTTCCGCGTCTGCATTGTCGGCGGCGGTGCGACAGGCGTCGAGCTTGCAGCCGAGCTGCGCTCGTCGGTGCGTGCGCTCGCGGCTTACGGCCTCGATACCATCGATCCGGACCGTTATCTCTCGATCACCGTCGTCAACGCCGACGCCCGCCTCGTCCAGCAGCTTCCGGAGCGCGTCTCCAATTCCGTCCAGTCCACCCTCGAGCGGCTCGGCATCGAGACGAGAAACGCCAGCGCCGTAGTCGCCGTCCAGATGGATGCGGTTGTCCTGAAGGGCGGCGAGCGTCTGGTGTCCGACATGACCATCTGGGCGGCAGGCGTGCGCGCGCCGCGTTTGCTTGCGGGCCTGGGCGGCCTGGAGACAAATCGCAGCGACCAGATCGTGGTGACGAGCAGCCTCCAGAGTGTCTCGGACCCCGCCGTCTTCGCCTTGGGTGACTGCGCGGCTGCTCCCTGGGCCGGTACGAATGCCAGGGTGCCGCCGCGCGCCCAAGCCGCGAACCAGGAGGCGGCTTTCCTCGCGCGCGCTATTCCGCGTTACCTTGCCGGGGAGCATCTCGGCGAATTTCACTACAACGACCTCGGCTCTCTGCTGTCACTCGGCGAGGAGCACGCGGTCGGGCGGTTGATGGGCTTTATCCGCGGCGCCGGGCTCGAGGTCGAGGGCTTCGCTGCGAGGCTCCTCTACCGCTGGCTCTATAAGCGCCACCTGGCGGTGCTCTTCGGCTGGGGCCTTGTAATGCTCGATTCGGTCGGCAATTGGATCCGCCGATCCACACGCCCGCGCGTCAAGTTGCACTAGCTCGGCATTTTTTGACGCGCAGCCTTTCGCTCGCGATTGGGCGCGGCGCAGCAAAGAGCTGCCCGACGTCCCGACGGAGCTCCGCCGCGCTCGACAGCTCTGCTCCTGATTCCCGGCGTGCTCGGCTACCCCACGCGTTATGCAGCGCACATCCGGTCGTACCTATAGCGCTCCCTGCCGTCTGGTGGCCCGAATCAGCAGACGGACCGCATGGCCGGATTTCGCGAGCTCGTGCGCCCAGATGCGATGTTGCGCTCGCCATGCATGATGGTGGAGATGCGGAGGCCTCGCCCGTCGGCGTGGGGGAGGCGGCCTGTCATACCGGCCCCCGCAGTCCTCTACTCTCGAGCAGCGGCATTACGTCGGCCGAGAGGCGGTTGATGCCGTCGACGAAATCGACCCACGTGCACAGCACGCCGTCCAGGCCAGCCTCGACGAGCGCTTCGAGTCGGTCGGCGATCGATAGCGCAGTGCCGACGAGCATCGTGCCGCCGGCACCGGCTGCGAACCGTTTGCGGTACTCGGCGACTTTTCCGGGCTCGATGATTTGCGTCTGGGTGCCGAGGCCGGCCGACCAGGCATCGAGGCTCGGGCCGTCCTCCATTTCGACGGCATAGTAGTTGAGATAATCGTCGGCCTCGGCCTGTGTCGCACGTTGCACGACCGGGCAATAGGTCCACACCTGCACCGTGCGGCCGAACTGCTCGGCCGCCATGCGCTTGTAGGCGCCGATCTGTTGCGCCCACGTCTCCGGCTCATCGCTCCTCAGAATGACGAAACACATGTCGGCGTGCTGCGCGGCAAAGCGCATGCCGCGCGGCGAGCCGCCAGCATTCATGATCGGCGGACGCGGCTGCTGCAGGGGTTTCGGCATCGACGATCCGCGCACGAGGCGGATGTAGCGCCCCTCGAAATCGAACTCCTCGATCTCCGACCACAGCCGCTCGACGACGGTGAGCCATTCCTCGAGCTCGTCGTAGCGCGCATCGTGCTCCTTCAGCGGAGTGCCAAACATCTCGAGCTCATGCTTGTTCCAACCACCTACGATATTGAGGCCGAAGCGGCCGCCCGAGATGATGTCGATGGTCGCGCACTGCTTGGCGCACCAAGCGGGATGTACGGTCGGCGCATGCGTCGTTGCGAGCACCGCCGAATAGCGCGTCGCCTGGGCGATGCCAGCGGACCACGTGAAGGGGTCGAGGACAATGCCGCTCACATGCTCTGGCCGCCCGGGAATGTAGCCCTTCCAGCGCGCGTAAGCGACGATCGCCTCGAAGCCCGCCGCATCGGCGAGGCGCGCCGTCTCGACCGAGGCGGCCCAAGTCGGCTTGTAGGCCTCGGGAACCAGCGTCTGCGCACCGCCCTTGCCGTTGGTGCCGAAAATGCCGAGCTTCAAGCGATTGGCGTTGAACAGTGGATTGGTGGTGTTCATCGCGATCCTGACCCCGTGTTCGGGCGACGATCGTACACCGCCAAGTGCGAAAAGCTACAGAGGAGGAAGCCGTGAGTGCAACGAGACGGATAGCGGTTGTGACGGGCGGCGGCGGCGCCATCGGGCAGGCGACGGCGGAGAAGCTGGCAGGTCAGGGCTTCGACATCCATCTGATCGATCGCAACGGTGCCGCGCTCGAGGCGGCGCGTCCACGCGTCGAGGCAAAAGGCGCGCGATGCCTCACCACTATCGCCGATGTCACCCAGGCCGATAACGTGGGAACGGCGATCGAGGCTTGCATGGCCGAGTTCGGGCGCATCGACGCGCTCATCAATATCGCCGGCGGCGCGGGGCCCACGCGGGCCTATCAAATCGACGAGATCAGCGATTCCGTCTGGCACAATGTGATGGATCTCAATGTCACATCGACGTTTCTTTGTTGCCGCGCCGTCGTACCGATCATGCGCCGACAGCGCTACGGCCGGATCGTGGTGCTATCGTCAATCATAGCATACGGCGAGAAGGGGCCGCCCAACACGGTGGCCGCACGTCTGCCTTATGCCACCGCCAAGGCTGCGCTGCTCGGCTTCACGTCCCAGCTCGCCAAGGATCTGGGTGCGGAAGGGATTACGGTGAATGCGCTGGTGCCCGGGCTCATTATCGGCGACCCGGGTACCCGCATCGCCGATCGGTTCCAGGCTCTGAGCGAGAGAGAGCGCACGGAGATGGTGGGCGGCTATCCCGTCGGCCGTCCGGGAAGCGCGGCCGAGGTCGCGGAGGCGGCTGCGTTCCTGTGCTCTGAAGGGGCCGCCTTCGTCTCGGGCGCTGCATTGGCGGTCGATGGGGCTTACTTGTAGCCCTCATCCGTTTCGCGCTCTTGCTGGAACATTATCGGGCGACAGCACCGCGCATCGGCTTTGAGATCGTCGAGAAAATCAACACTTGACCTCTGACGCTGTCCAGCCGATTGCAGGCATGGTCTGCGGCGCCGCTATCGTCGCCGAAATCGATTAGGTCATGATGCGCAATTTGGATCGATCGTCGGCGAACCAAAGAGCAGGCCCCCTTCTCCACGTCACGCGAGTCGAGCCTTGCCCGGTGCTGCGACGACGCCGACTGACGTCGCCCGGAGAGCTTCAATTTCCACTACCGTGGCAGTGTCAGCAACTGCGCGTGGGATCTCGCTCCGGCCATTTTGCCCCGATATGGTTCTCATCCGATCAAGCCCGGAGCACGCCCTTGCCTCGCTTCGTTGCCGTCTACACCATGAAGCCGGAAGACGTCGTCGCCTTCCGCGCGCGCCCCAGATCCGAACAGGAGGCAATCGACAGAGTCGGCCTGAAGGCATGGAAGGAGTGGTGCAAGCGCAACGCCGCCGCCATCGTCACTGCTGACGTCATGGTGGGCAAGACCAGACGCGTCACCAAATCCGGCATTGTCGACGCGCAAAACCAGATCGCCGGCTTTGTGATCGTCGAGGCCACCGACATCGACGCCGCCGCCGCCCTCTTCCAGGACCACCCACACATCACCGTCTTTCCCGGCGAAGGCATCGACGTCATGCCCGACGTAACGGGGCCGCCATTGGAGCAGCCGTCATGAAGCAAGCATCAGCCAGGACGATCGCTAATTGGCGTCGCCTCTATGCCATGCCGCTCGCGAGCGTCTATCCCTCCTACATCGCCAAGGCGGAAAAGAAGGGCCGCACCAGAGCCGACGTCGACGAGATCCTCCGCTGGCTCACCGGTTACAGTCAGGACTCGCTGGAAGCCGAGCTGGCGCACAAGACGAGCTTCGAGGACTTCTTCGCACAGGCGCCGAGAATGAATCCGTCGCGCGCTCTCATCACCGGCGTCGTATGCGGCGTCCGTGTGGAGGAGATCGAGGAGCCGCTGATGCGCGAGATCCGCTATCTCGACAAGCTCATCGACGAGCTTGCAAGGGGCAAATCGATGGAGAAAATCCTCCGCAAATAGCTTCCGCCATGGTACGACGTGCTGTGATTGCCAGAGCATTCCCGTACGGGCGAAGGCTGCATACGCGATACCCTCGACGTCGGACGAGATAGCGCAGCGATCTGCTCACGTCATATTGGCGCCAGCCGACTGCGGCTTCTGGATCACTCGTTGATGCGGTCGAGCGGGTAGATCGGGCGGCGCACGTTGTGGAAGGTGAGCTGGCTGTAGTCCGACGTGCACACGCCCGTACCGGCACACTCGATCACTTCGCTCATAATGTCGGCGAAGCCGGCGCGCCAGTGCACCCGGCTCTTGAGCATCAGGAAGCGTTTAGTCGTCGGGTCGATACCGAGTGAGAGGAAGCAATTCTTGTCATTGGGCTCCTGCTGGCGCGAGCACACCACGATCTCTACCTTGCCCGTATCGAGCACGACGGTTGCTCCCATGTCCATCAGCACGCCCTTCGAGGCGGGCCCCTGGTTACGATAGAGACCATCAGAGATCAACTTGACGCGGCCGGTCACGCGCCTCGGCGCACCCTTCAGCCCGATCGCCGGCATGTCGAGCTTGCCGCCGAGCATAACGGTGGCGGTGTTACCGATGCCCGCGGCGATCAGCTCCTGCACAGCAGCCGGATCGCAGATGGCGAAGGCCGCGACGTCCTCGAGGCCAGCGTCGAGAATGGCGCCGAGCACAGTCATGGTGTCCTGCGTGCCGCCCGAGGCCGAATTGTCGAAGTGATCGAGAAGTACGACCGGGCCCTTGGCGATTGCCCCCTGGGCCGGCCCACTCGTCGAGGCCTGCTTCGCCCGCGCGATAGAATCGGCCAACGGTTCGATCTTGTAGACCCACGCCTCGCGCTGCTTCCAAGCCTCGTCGAGCAACTCGTCGCACAAACGTCGGGCCTTGGCGGCATCGCCGTCGGCGACGACGACCGCGCTGAGACCGGCCTGGCTGATATCGGCATGCGGGAAGCCGACGAACAACGTCGCGGTCAGTGCCTCACCGCTCTCCTCCATCTGCCGGGCGCGCGCCTGCAGGCCGAGGTTCGGCATGTGGTCAGTGCCCTGCCGCATGACGTGCGGCAACATCGGCCGCTGCCCCCACGCCATCACGGGTCTGACCGCCCCCTTGATTGCCTTGACCAGCGCCTCGCCCGCGCGCATCGCCGTCTCGTAGGTATCGATGTGCGGATAGGTCTGGTAGCCGGCCAAGGTCGTGACATTGTCGGCGATCGCCGGATACATGTTGGTGTGCATGTCGAGCGCGACCGCGATCGGAACGCCCGGCTTGATCCGGCGGATGCGGGCAAGCAGTGCGCCCTCGCCGTCCTCGAGGCTCTGGGTGACCATGGCACCGTGCAAGTCGAGCATGACGGCGTCGCAGCCGGCCGCCACCGCCGAGCAGATCGCGTCGGTCATCTCCTCGTAGGCGGCGTCCTCGACGGGCGCGCTGGGCGGCGCGCTGGCGGCGATCGGAGTGACGATCTCCCAGCCCTCGCGCTTGGCGATGTCGATGAAGGCGGCCATCGCACTGCCCGTGCCCTCGAAGGCGCGACGAGCAGCCTCACCCCGTGGCGGCACCGGCATCCCCTTGGCGAAGCGGCCGAGCGGTGTCGGCACCGGCGAGAACGTATTCGTCTCGTGCTTCATCATGGCAATGACGACGCGCATAGTGACCTCCCGGCATTGAGAACCCAACCACCACGTTGAGAACGGGCGGCATCCTCTGCGATGGCTCACTGTACATGCCCCGGACGGGTTTCACAGCATACCGACCCAGGTTGCCGGACGTGATAGGCTCCGAATTGGCCAACCGAAGCGAGAAGGGGATTCAAAGCTCTGTCATGGTCTCGCACCGTAGCCACTCAGCACCGGATCGATCTCGAGCTCATGGGCCAGGAAGTCGATCATGGCGCGCACGCGCAGTGGCACGTAGCGGCGTGAGGGGTAGACGGCATTGAGCGGGAGCAGCTTGGGCTCGTACGTCTTGAGCAGTACCTTCACGGCGCCGCGCGTGATCTCGTCGGAGAAGGCGAATGCCGGGATGACAGCGATACCGAGCCCGGCGAGCACACCCTCACGCACGGCCTCCGAGTTATCGACACGGAAGCGACCAGAGACGATCACCGACAGCGGGCCGTCAATGCTCTCGAAATGCCAGCGGTTGCCGGTCGCAAGTCGTGTGTAGACGATGCAGTCGTGGCGCTTTAGCTCCTCGGGCGTACGGGGCGTACCCTTCGCCTTGAGGTAAGCCGGCGAGGCGACGGTCAAGCGGCGCACCATACCGATCTTGCGGGCGACGAGGCTCTGGTCGGTGATCTCACCGACCCGGATTGCGAGGTCGATCCCCTGCTCGACGAGATCGACGAAGCCGTCGCTCATGGCGAGATCAATCGAAACCTCGGGATAACGTGCAAGGAAGCGCGCCAGTCGCGGCACGATATGTCGGCGTCCGAGCACGACAGGCACAGCAAGCCGCAACACACCGGTCGGCTTGGCCTGCCGCCGCCCGACGGCGTTCTCAGCTTCTCCCACGGCCTCGAGCGCGCGCAGCGCGTGCTCGTAGAAGGCGCGCCCGTCGTCGGTCAAGGTCAGGGCACGCGTGGTACGCGTGAGGAGGCGCGCGCCGAGATACTCCTCCAGCGCCGCCACCTGCCGACTGATGGTCGGCTGCGTCGTGCTCTGCTCGGCGGCGACTCGGGTGAAGCTGCCGGCCTCCACCACGCGAACAAACGTACGCATCGGTCCGAGAAGATCCATGGGGGATCCATACATATTATGTATCAATGATATGAAACCCGGGCCAGTTATGCAACGGGCACGATTGGGGCATCTCTGACCCTGGCGCAGACGAACCCGCCATTCCGAGGAGGCCGACATGTCCCTGCAAAACGAACTCGAAGCGTTCAAGGCAACCTGGACCAACCGGGTCGGTCTGGCCATCGCGCAGATGATGACCGATGACAACGCCGCACTGCTGCCGCTGGCCGCGAAGGCGATCAAGGCCGGCGATAGATTCCCACCTATCACGCTCACGGATCAGCTTGGCCGCGCGGTTGATGTGGCTGCACTGGCAGCGGAGAGGCCACTTGTCGTCACATTCTATCGCGGCGGCTGGTGCCCCTACTGCAATCTCGAGTTGCGCGCTTATCAGAAGGTGCTGCCCGAGATCACGCGCCTCGGTGCCCGCCTGATTGCCATCACGCCCGAGACGCCGGACAACGCGCTGACTACGGCCGAGAAGAACGACCTCGCATTCACAGTTCTCTCCGATGAGCATGGCCGTCTCGCCGATGCGCTCGGCATCCGCTTCGAGCTGTCGGATGCCGTGAAGTCCTACTTCGTCAAGGCCGGTCACGACCTGCCGGCGCGTAACGGCGATGACCGCTGGTCCTTGCCGATGCCCGCGACCTACGTCATCGAGAAGGGCGGCCGCATCGCACTCGCTTTTGTCGATCCCGACTATCGGAAGCGCCTCGAACCGAGCGAGGCTATCGCTGCGCTGGCTGCGCTGACCGAGTCGCACATTGCGTGACGGATCATCAAACCGATCCGGATCGGTCACCTTGGCGCACCGGCTTGATCGGCCGGGCTAAAACCGGAGATACCGACGTGGGTCACAGATTTGCGGAGATCGCCTTCACGCCGAGCGTCAAGGCGGCTCAGGAGCAGAACGGCAGCCGCCGGAGCTACGCCCGGTTCGAAGGCGGCGAGCCGACACGCCATCGCCTTGGTGAGCGTGAAGCCGAGTTCATCGCCGCGCGCGACAGCTTCTATATGGCGACCGTGAGCGAGACCGACTGGCCCTACATTCAGCATCGAGGCGGGCCTCCAGGATTTCTGCGCGTGCTCGACGAGAAGACCATCGGTTTCGCCGATTTCAGCGGAAACCGGCAGTACATCAGTGTCGGAAATCTTGCGGGCAACGATCGGGTGTCGCTGTTTCTGATGGATTACGCCAACCGGACGCGCCTGAAGGTGCTGGGCCGTGTCCGGCTGTTCGCCCCGGATGATGCCGAGATGATGAGGAAGCTCACGCTGGACGGCGCGGAGACGCGCATCGAGCGGGGATTCCTGATCGAGATCGAGGCTTTCGACTGGAACTGCCCACAGCACATCACTGAGCGCTACACCCTAGCCGACGTCGAGCACGCGACAGCGGCTCTGCGGGCGCGCATCGCCGAGCTCGAAGCCAGGCTGCATCAAGGACACGCGTCATGATCGACCTCTACTACTGGCCGACGCCGAACGGGCACAAAATCACGATCTTTCTCGAGGAGGCAGGGCTCGATTACGAAATCAAGCCGGTCGACATCTCGGCCGGCGACCAGTTCAAGCCCGAGTTCCTGAGTTTCTCGCCGAACAACCGCATGCCCGCCATAGTCGACCGCGCGCCAGCGGACGGTGGCGAGCCGATTACGGTGTTCGAGTCGGGCGCCATCCTCGTCTACCTCGCTGAGAAGTCGGGGCGGTTCATGAACCGCGAAGTCCGCGGTCGCAAGACGGCACTCGAGTGGGTGTTCTGGCAGGTTGGTGGGCTCGGGCCGATGGCCGGGCAGAACCACCATTTCGTCCAGTACGCGCCGGAGCGAATTCCTTACGCCATGGACCGTTACGTCAACGAGACCAACCGCCTCTATGGTGTGCTCGATCGCCAGCTTGCCGGTCGTGAGTGGATCGCCGGCGACTACACGATAGCCGATATGGCGTCCTATCCCTGGATCGTACCGTGGAAGCGCCAGCAGCAGGAACTGGATGCTTTCCCCAATCTGCGCCGCTGGTTCGATGCAATGCGCGCGCGGCCAGCCGTTGTCCGTGCCTATGAGAAGGGCGCGGCCCTGGCGCAGCGGCCCGCGGTGACGGAGGAAGGCAAGACGCTGCTCTTCGGCCAGACAGCGGCCAGCACCGCGGCGAAGCCGCAATAATCACCCATTCATGCGCTAAACGTATCAGTCTCATGTGTCAGTGCTCACTTATGCTGTGCGCTGCGTGCAGGCAATGTCTCGACAGCGATAGCGAACCAATGACGGAGACAGTCATGAGCGCCATGACCAAGCAGTCGAACAAGCCGCCTTCACTGGCCCTCGGCTATGTGTTCGGGATGATCATGGCGCTCGGCGCGGCAACGTCATTTGCAATGGCGCGTGCCGGCGCATTGCGCGGCCTTGCCCCGGAAGACATGATCCTCGCCCGAGGCGCGGTGGCCGGCCTCGTCATGCTGCCATTTCTCATCAAGTGGGGCCTGCCGACGCTCGCCGGCATTGGATGGCAGCGCGGCTTGCTGCTGCTCCTGACGGGCGGTCCGTTGTTCGCCTTTCTTCAGACCGGCGGCTACGCCTATGCGCCGCTCGCCCATGGTGCCGTCATCGCGCCGTCGACAGTCACGGTCCTCAGCACACTTGGTGCCGTCGTCCTCCTCGGCGAGCGCCTGACGAGATGGCACGTGGTGGGTGGCATGACCGTGATCGCCGGCGTCGTCTTCGTCAGTTGGCACGGCTTCGCCGGCAGCGCGGTGACCGACACGACCTGGATTGGCGACCTGATGTTCGTGACCTCCAGCCTCCTCTGGGCCACTTTCACCGTTCTGATGCGCAAATGGCGCATCGATCCCATGCGCGCAACGGCCGTGGTCGCGGTTCTGACCGCGCTCGTCGTGGTGCCGGGATATCTCGCCTATCGCGGCCTTGGTCGCCTGACGACACTGCCCGCCGATGCGCTGTTGGCACAGGGCATCGCACAAGGTCTGATCCAAGGTGTCGTGACTCTCCTCGCCTACAGCAAGGCGATCGCCATTCTGGGTGTCAGCCGTGCCGTGCTGTTCCCCGCCGTCGTGCCGGCGATCTCGATCCTGATCGGCATCCCGCTCGTCGGCGAATGGCCGGACCACATGCAGATCACGGGGCTCGTCCTGGTGACGATCGGGCTGTTGGCGGCCGTCGGCCTCGTCGCGCGCATTACAGCATTCCTGCGGCCCGCCACGGCAGCCTTCGTTCCAGCCAGCTGTTGAGGAGAGCGCAAGCGTGGAAGCCTGCTTCATTGTCCGTGTCGTCGTACATGAACGTGTCGCCTACCAGGACTACGCTACATGATCGCCCGCCGTATCGGCGAGGTTCGCCGACCAGCACGTCGCTCGCAGTGGCAGGGTCATGACGTTTGAGGCCCCTCTCAGGGTTGGTGCATCGTGATCGCTGAGTTTGCGGACTGTGCGACAGCCGAAGCCTGCTACCGCTCGGCCGATTTCGAGGCAATCATCACGCATCGCAAGGACTGCGCCACCTTGGAGTTCATCATCGTCGACGGCTTCGCCGCCAGCTCACCTCAGGGAGAACGCTCATGATCAAGTTCTATTTCAACGGCTCGCCCAACCCAACCAAGATTGCGCTCGCATTGGAGGAGATGGGGCTCGCCTACGAGGCGATCCCAGTCGACCCGCGCCGCGGCGAGCAGTTCAGCCCGGCCTATCTGGCGGTCAACCCCAACGCCAAGGTGCCCTCGATCATCGACGACGGCATCACCGTCTTCGACAGCAACGCGATCCTGCTCTACCTCGCCGAAAAGACGGGGAAGTTCCTGCCGCCGGCCGGCGCCGCCAATCGCGCCGAGCTGCTGTCCTGGCTGATGTTCGTCGCGACCGGCGTCGGTCCGTTCTCCGGCCAGGCGGTGCACTTCCGGCACTTCGCGCCCGAGCAGGTGCCCTACGCGCAGAAGCGCTACCAGTTCGAGGCCAACCGGCACTTCAAGATCCTCGACGACCGTCTGGCGCAGCACCGCTACCTCGTCGCCGACACCTACACCATTGCCGACATAAGCTTCTGGGGCTGGTCGCGCATGGCCCCGTTCATCATGGGCGACGACGCCTGGACGAAGTATCCGAACGTCAAGCGGTTCCACGACGAGATCGCAGCCCGGCCCGCTGCCCAGAAGGCCGCAACGCTGAAGGACCGCCACCCATTCAAGGCCGAGATCGACGAGGAGACCCGGCGCAACATGTTCCGGCATCTGGCGGTGTGATCGGCGTGCGGCCTTGCGTTCGCCACGGCTGTCCGAGCGCGGGGACGATCGTCATGGCAGCCACGAGTGTAGGAGAAGGCACACATGTCGTTGAAGGAAAAACTCGACGCGATACGAGAGGCGTCCGGGAAACGGATACCGCCCGACCGGCAGGCGATCATGCACCGGGCGACGTCGGATCTCAGAGCCTCGGGGATTCTCGATCGCATCGTCAAGGTCGGCCAGCCGATGCCGGGCTTCGCCGGTCAGGCACACGACGGCCGCACGATCGACTCTACTGATCTCCTGTCGCGTGGACCGCTGATTCTGTCCTATTTCCGAGGGCATTGGTGACCCTACTGCCGCACAGAGCTGGATGCTCTGCAGGAAATCGTTTCGGACGTGCGTGCCGCCGGTGGCGATATCGTGGTCTTCTCCGCCGAGAAGCCCGACATCTCGAAGAGCCTCGCGGACAAGCAGAAGCTCGCCTACCCGATCGTGTCCGATGCCGGACTCCGCATAGCCCGGTCGTTCGGGCTCGTGTTCACCCTGCCGGATGATCTCAAGGCCGTCTATCAGGGCTTCGGCATCGATCTGCCGAAAAACACGGGACACCCGGCCTGGGAGCTGCCGGTGCCGTCACGTTTTGTGATCGATCGGCACGGCATCGTCCAATCGGTCGACGCCGATCCCGACTACACCGTGCGCCCCGAGGCGACGGAGACACTGGCGAAGCTGAGGAGCATCGCCTGAGAAAACCGCGTCCGGCCGAGACGGATCATTCGGCCGGCCGCGTCCAAAGGCCATTGGTATTCTCGAGGAGCGTCGGCTTGCAAACCCAACCCAATTTCGGATCTGCCGCCATCCCCGATGCGGCACGCGACCAGTGGCCCTATCGTCCGCGTTTCGCGCGCGTCAACGGCTGGCGCATGCACTACATTGACGAGGGCGCGGGCGATCCCGTCCTGTTACTGCATGGCAATCCCACCTGGGGATATCTCTGGCGTCAGGTGATCCCGCCGCTGCTCGCCGCGGGCCATCGCGTCATCGTGCCTGATCAGATCGGCTTCGGTCTCTCGGAGAAGCCTACGAGCGAGCATGCGCATACGCTCGATGGTCACGCCGCCAATCTCGTCGCGTTGGTGCGCCAGCTCGATCTCACGCGGCTCACCGTCGTCTGCCACGACTGGGGCGGGCCGACTGGTCTCGCCATGGCGCTCTCCAACTCGACGCGCATCCGAGCCCTCGTCATCATGAGTACGTGGGCCTGGCCCATGCCACCGGCCGAGTTCCACACCCGCGTCTTTCCCTGGCGCACCATGCACGCTCCGCTGGTCGGACCCTACCTGCTCGGCAATCACGCAGCGCTCGCGGGGCGCGGCGTCTACCTTTCCGTCGTCGACCGGGAGCGGTTTCGCCGCGAGGCGCAGGCCGTCTACGAGGCTGTGCTTCCCGATCCGGCCGATCGCATGCTCACCTGGGTCTGGCCGCGCTGGATTCCGCTCGACGCATCGGCGCGTGCCATCGAGCGGTTCGCGTGGCTGGAGCAGGAGTTGGCGCGCGTGAGTTGGCCGGCCCAAATTATCTGGGGCCGCGAGGACGAGGTGTTCGATCACGCGACGTTCGCCGCCCGCTTCAAGGCACTGCTGCCGCACGCTGAAGGGCCGCATCTCGTCACCGGACGGCACTTTCTGCAGGAAGATTCGGGAGTCGAGATCGGCGGGCTGATCGCGAGCTTCTTGGAGCGAGTTAAGGCGCAGGGGACGTGACCATCATGACCGACGTGTCGATCGTTACCGCTCACGACCTCTCAAACAAGCGCCGCGCACTCGTCCTCACCGAGCATCGTGTCGGTCACTATCCCGAGTTCCGCGCCTTCTTCGCTGCGGCGTTCGATCTCGACCGGGTGATGCTGTCGGTGCCCGCCTATGTCCGCGCTCCATCGGGCATGACCTACGAGCTGGTCTTCATCGGCCGCAGTGGCGAGCCGTTCCCGGCGGGTGTCGAGATATTCGCGCTGCCGGAGGCGCTCGAGCCCCTCGACGACGCTGCTGTCGATCGTGATCTCTGGGCGATCCTCGGCTGGATGATCGACGGTGTGGGCCCGCCCTGGAGCCGCGCCGACCTCGAGGCCACCGGCCGCCTCTACCGTATCCCAGCGGCCCGATGAACACGCCCAATGCTCTGCGGCTCATGTCGCATGCTGGCAGCTCGCGGGCGATCAGCCGCGTCCCTGTGCGACTGGCCGTTCCTCAATTGCCCGGCGGAAAGACGGGCGAGAAGGCTCTCCCCCACAATCTAAGCGCCCAACTCAGAAATACGACGGCCACGTAGAGCGGTGTTGTCGGTGGCATCGTGATGCTGCAGTGGCTCGCAAGCGGACTTGCCGCGCTACAACAATGCGCGAATGCCTGTCGACGCGAACCCACTGTAGCCGGGCCGCCACGCCGCCGGTGAAGTTGTCACGGTGCCTCGGCTGTTGCTGCGGCAATCTCGACATGCTCGGGCGTGAACCCGATGCCTATCAAGCGCGCCGGAACGCGTTGCAGTATCGGCAGATATTGCATCAAGCGTAGTGCCCAGGGGACCTTGGGTGGCGCCGAGGAGTTCAGAATTGGATCGATGATGTGGTTCTGCGCTGCGACCTGAAGCGTCTGCGTGGCCCACGTAGGAAACCTGCGCCGTCGTTGCACGCTTTGCAGATGCGCGTCGCTCAAGCGACCGGCTCGCAGGGGCTCCGCAACGGCATTGGCCGCGGCCACTGCGTCCTGGATCGCCAGATTGATGCCTACTCCGCCGATCGGCGACATGGCGTGCGCTGCATCGCCGATGCACAGCAGGCCCGGACGCCACCACGTCCGCAGTCGATCGACAACGACCGTCAGCAGCTTCACGTCGTCGATGTCTTTGATCTCGTCCGCCATCGACCTTGCCGTGAGCGTGGCGATACGGGACCGAAACGCCTCGAGGCCCTGCGCCTTGACCACATCGGCGGTGCCTTTACGGATAATGAGGGCGCATTGCCAATAGTCACCGCGGTCGAGCATGACCAGGGCTTGTCCTGCCTCAATGCGGCCCAGCACGGCATGATCGTCATGGATGTGGCGCGGCAGTTTGAACCACAGCACATCCATGGGAGCACGCAGATCCCTTCCCTCGAGCTTGGCAGCCCGCCGCAAAGTTGAATGCCGCCCATCGGCGGCAATAATGAGGTCCGCCCGAAATGGCGAGACCTCGTCTTTGGTTCTGACCTCGACACCGACGATGCGATCTCCCTCGCGGACAAGATCGACGGCCTCGGCATCCATCTTCAGCTTGAAGGAGGGAAAGCGCCTGGCCCTGGCGGCGAGGAAATCGAGAAAGTCCCATTGGGGAATGAAGGCGATGAACCTGCAGCGTGCGGGCAGGTGCGAGAGATCCATGGCCCGCACGCGCTCACCGCCGATCTCCAAGTCCGCATGCGCCACCTCCTGATGCGGCAACGCAAGAAACTCGTCGAGGCATCCCAATTCGGCAAGAATGTCCATCGTCGAGGGATGGATGGTGTCACCGCGGAAGTCGCGCAGAAAATCGCCATGCTTCTCGAGCACGACGACGTCGATGCCAGCCCGCGCGAGAAGATAGCCCGTCATCATACCGGCGGGCCCGCCGCCGGCGACAATGCAACTGCCCTTTTTCCGCAACTGCGACACGGCAATCACTCACGCACTACTTCTCTACGAAACGCCACCCGAACGCTCTCCAACGGCATCAAGCCCCTCGTCCTGATCGCGATAGAGCAAGTAGTGATTCTTGTCGGGTTCAGCCACGAAGCTCATGGCTGAAGGGGGCTCGCAGCCCGGTCTGCTATCGCTTCGCCCAGTAGATGCACACGTATCAGAAAATGCTTCAGCTTCGCGTCGGTTCCCCTTGCGCTGCGTAGCAGTAAGACGCCTAGCCGCTACTTCCGGAAATGGCCCTGCTTGTCGATTGTCTGCCCGGCACCGTTTTTCCGGAGGCATCGCGTCCGCGTTTTTGCTTCGTCTCGCCCACTGTCGGTCCTGGATGGGAACCTTCCGTCTAAAGAACTGTCCGTGACTGTCGAGGTTGAACCTGAGCCGCCACTGTTCCTTTGGTCCGCTGTGATGGCAGCCGTTCTCCGAAGCAGAGGTAGTAATGTCGTCGGACGGAAGGAGGCCCGCCCGACGCACATAGAGGTCCAGTTCAAGCCGCCGGCTTTATGTTCTGGTTAACTTGGAACAGGTTGCTCGGGTCGTACTTCTTCTTTACCGAGGCTAAGCGGGCGTAGTTTTCGCCGTAGCTGGCCTTGATGCGGGCTTCGCCTTCGTCATCCATCATGAAATTCGGGTATGCGCCCCCGAGGTTGAAGGGGTGCACGCCGTCCCAGTAGGCCTTGGTCCATTGCGTCACAGCGCCGGCCTTGCCGGGATTCGGATCGATACCCGCAATCACCATTGAATAGGTCGCGTCACGGCAGCTCCAGGCCGTGTCTTCCGGGCGTACCCGCTGCACAGCCCCATTGATCGGGTAGAGGTGCATTAGGGACAACTCGGTTGGCGTCAGCTCAGCCTGCTTCAGATGGGCTTCGATCGCTGCTTCGGAAAGCGACTTCACGGAAATCGCCACGCCAGTACCACTGATGACCTTTCGGGTAGAGACCGTCGAACATGGACTGGACGCCGGGATAGGGCATCATGCTCATCCAGTTGAACGAGGGTTCGGGTAACTCCTGGAGGAGCGGCGCGAGCGCCTTTGTTCCGTCGGCTTGCGAACCGTTGAAGCAGCACATCAGCAGGCACATCCGCTTGCCCCATCTCTCCTTCGGAAAAGGATCACAGGAGAGCACGGTTTTGAGGCCGAGAAAGATGCCGAGGTCCTCCGGTGCACTACTGATGAAGTCGTGGAATTTCTGCATGATCGTGCGGGCGTGCTTCTGGTCGAAGGCTATTGGGCCTGCAAACACGTCCTTTACCGGATGCGCGCGGAAGAGGAAGCTCGTGACGACCCCGAAGTTGCCACCGCCGCTGCGCAACGCCCACAGCAGGTCGGCATTATGGTCCTTGCTCGCGGTGACGAAGCTGCCGTCGGCGAGCACCACATCAGCCTCGAGCAGGTTGTCTATGGTGAGGCCGAACTTGCGCGTGAGATAGCCGTGTCCGCCCGAGAGTGTGAGGCCGGCGATGCCCGTGGTCGAAATGATGCCGGCAGGCACCGCGAGACCGAAGGCGTGGGTCGCATGATCGACGTCGCCTTGCGTGCAGCCTGCGCCGACCCGCACGGTGCGGGTCGCGGGGTCGACGAACGCCGTTGATCGCCGACATGTCGATGACCAGGCCATCGTTCACGCTGCCGAAACCGGGGCCGTTGTGCCCGCCACCGCGGATGGCAATGCGCAAACCGTTGCTGCGCCCGAAGTTGACTGCGGTCTTGACGTCCGCAACGTCCGAGCACTTGGCGATGAGCAAGGGCCGCTTGTCGATCATCCCGTTGTAGAGCGCCCGCGCCTCGTCATACCGGGGATCTTCCCTCGTGATGACGGCGCCTCGAAGCGATTGTTTCAAAGTCGTGATTGCGTCTGAAAGCATGGCGACCTCGCTTGGGATTGGCAGAGCTCCGAGACTGGCGCGCAATCCGGCGCGAGGCTTGAAGATCGCTTTGAGAAATTGTCCAGACGCCCGTTATTTCTGCGCTATATTGTCAGTGCTCACACGGAGACGGTCGGGCTCGGCGGAGGGCCGGTCATGCGGTTTGCAGAATTCGTTATCGACCTGGCGGCGGCAGAGCTGCGGAACGAACGGCCGCCCTGTAGTCAGCCGCAGGTTTTCGATCTGCTCGTGTTCCTGGCGTCCAACCCCGGTCGCATTCTCTCGAAGCAGGACATCGTGGATGGCGTATGGCACGGCAAGGCGATCTCGGATTCGGCCATCTCGACGCGGATCAATGCGGCCCGCCGAGCACTGGGCGACGACGGCGCGTCCCAGCGATTCATAAGGACCGTTCACGGTCGCGGGTTTCGCTTCGCGGTCGTCCCTACCGACGCACGTTCATCGGATCAGCCCGGACTGGCAGGCGACCAACCGCAGAACGTCCAGGTGCGGTATTGCCGGACCCGCGACGGCATCAATATTGCCTACGGCGAGACTGGAAAGGGGCCACCGCTCGTCAAGGCGGCCAGCTTCATGACCCATATCCAGTACGACTCTGACGGTATTCTCGCCAAGGATTGGACAATCATTCACGCAGTTCTGCCGATACATAAGGTACGACGAGCGCGGAAACGGCCTCTCGGACTGGTCAGTCGAAGACATTTCGTTGGAGAAGATGGTTGAGGATCTCGAAGCGGTGGTCGACGAGTTGGGGCTGGAGCGCTTCATCCTGCTCGGCAGCTCACAAGGAGCCTCCATCTCGATCGCATACGCCAACAGGCATCCCGAGCGCGTTGCGGGATTGATCATCAATGGCGGGTATGCGGCCGGCTGGCGTCGCACTTCGGATCTCAAGTATCGCGACAAGCGCGAGGCCTTGCTGCGCGGCGCGCTCTGCTGGGGCGATGACAATCCAGCGCGGACAGCAGGCCTATGCAGCGCTCTTTTACCCCGACGGCACGCCGGACCAGCACAGTGAATTCATGAGGCTGCAAAGGGAGACGGTAACGCCCGAGAACGCCTTCCGCCTCATGAACACTTTCGCTGAGATCGATGTGAGAGACCTTTTGCCGTCGATCCGAGCGCCGACACTGGTCATGCACGTGAAGGATGACGCGGTTGTTCCCTTGCATGCGGGCAAAGAGATAGCATCGGGGATCAAGGGCGCCCGCTTCATCGTTCTCGAGGAGCCGCAACCATTATCAAGCCTCAGATCCGGGCTGGACGCGCTTCACCAGCGAGATTGAGAATTTCGTTCGACGTCATATCGGTCACATTGGTTAGCCGACATGGTACTGACCTTCGGCGAGTTCGTGCTCGACACCAAAGCGGTCGAATTTTGCGCAACGGCCGCCCGGTGAAGGTCGAGCCGCAGGTTTTCGACCTCATTGTATTCCTAGCTTCGAACCCCGGCCGCATCCTTTCCAAGCAGGACATCGTCGATGGCGTCTGGCGCGGCGGGGCTATCTCGGACTCCGCCATATCGACCCGGATCAACGCGGCGCGTCGGGCCTTGGGTGACGACGGCACCTCGCAGAGGTTCATCAAGACGTTGCACGGTCGCGGTTTTCGCTTTGAACCCACGACTGCACTTCACGCGCCCCAGAGCCGGCGACCGACGAAGCACAACCTTGTGGCGCCCGGCACCCCGTTCGTCGGTCGCGAGCGGGAGTTGGCCTCGATCCAAGCCCTGATTGGCCGATCCGATATTCGCCTCGTCAGCCTGACTGGCGTCGGAGGCGTCGGGAAGACCCGTACGGCCCTGCAGGCCGCCACGACACTGGCTTCGGAATTTCGGGACGGCGTCTGGTTCGTCGATATGGCGCCACTGCGTGATGCGCGTTTGGCCGCCGCGACGATCGCGAGCACCCTCGGCGTAGAGGAGCACAAGGATCGCCCGATCGCAGCAAACCTTCACGAGTCTATTGGCTCGCGAGAACTGCTGCTCATCCTCGACAACTTCGAGCACGTGCTCTCGGCCGCGCACGTCGTTTCGGGGATTCTCACGGCGTGCGCCCGCGTCAAGGTACTCGTGACGAGCCGCGCCACTCTTCGCTTGTCCGGGGAACACGAGCTTCGCATTCCGCCAATGGCGCTGCCGTCGCTCGAAGAGATTGTAAACTGGCGCACCGATACTGCGGTTGGTAACTCGGAAGCCGTTCGTCTCTTTTTACTCCGGGCTCAGGCCGCGCAACCGAACTTGACGATGAGTGTTGAGACCAAGATTGCGATCGCCGAAATCTGCCTGCGTTTGGACGGACTTCCCCTCGCTATCGAGCTGGCGGCAGCAAGGTTGCGACTGCTGACGCCGAGAGAGTTGTTGGGTCGCCTGGCTCGGCGCCTCCCGATTTTGAGCGCGGGACCGCGCGACTCCCCCGA
The DNA here is from genome assembly GCA_041397805.1 of Hyphomicrobiaceae bacterium. Lineage (GTDB taxonomy): Bacteria > Pseudomonadota > Alphaproteobacteria > Rhizobiales > Hyphomicrobiaceae. The sequence continues at coordinate 55,206 of JAWKWD010000013.1, read as the reverse complement.
CCGACAACAGGCGCTTCGCAATACGATCCTCTGGAGCTATGAACTCCTTGATGCGGGCGAACAGAGGCTTTTCCGCCTTCTGAGTGTATTCGTCGGTGGCTTCACCCTTGAAGCTGCCGAGGCCGTCACGGGCGAAGTCCAAGATGACATGACCTTGGTCACCTTGGGATCATTGCTCGACAAAAGCCTGCTTCAACGCTCGGAAGTCGATGGTCAGACTCGCTTCACGTTGCTGGAAACATTGCGGGAGTTCGCGAGCGAGAGATTAGCGGCGACATTGGATGCAAACGCGGCCCAGCAACGGCATGCAAACCATTTCCTGCGGCTTGCCGAGGCCTGCGGGGCGGACTTGTTCGGCCCTCTTCAAGAGGAAAGCCTCGCGCGACTGACCCGAGAGCATGACAACCTGAGAGCCGCGCTGAGATGGTCGCTCGAGCAAGCCCGGGATGTCGAACTGGGCTGCCGTTTGGTCGGAACGTTCTGGTGGTTCTGGGGTGTTCGAGGACACTTCACGGAGGGCCGGCGCTGGACCGAGCACGCGATGGCTTTGGGTGACTGCCCGTCGCCGGGCGCGCAGGCGGGCGTGCTGAGAGCGATGGCGAACTTTGCGTTCTTGCAAGGAGACTACGCATTGGCGCGCTCGATGGCGAAAAGGGCCGTCGGTGCGTTCGAGCAGCTTCGGCTTGAAGCGGAGGCCACGTGGGTGAGAGGCCTCGAGGGCATTGCCGTGCATACCTCGGTGATCTGCCCGAGGCTCGACGTCTGCTCGACGAGGCATTGGCCATGGCACGCCCATTGCAGCATGATTGGACCACGGCCTGGATGCTGCGGAATTTGGGACGCGTCGCCCACGACTTCGGTGATGATGCCGAGGCCAGCAGACGGCTCGAGGAAAGCCTTCGGCTCACCCGGCAATTCGGAGATGTGCGAGGCATTGCGCTCTCTTTGCACTACCTTGGCGTGATCACGCTCGACCGAAACGCCCAAGAGGCGGAGCACCATCTTGCTGAGAGTGTCGCGTCGTTCCGCACGATCGATGATAGACGCGGCTTGGCGTGGGCCCTTCACTATCAAGCCGCCGCCGCACTTTCCCTCGGGCAGCACGAAGTCGCTCGGAAACTCGAAGCTGAAAGTCTAAATCTCCGCAGGAACCTCGGGGATAAGCGCGGACTCGCCGAATGCATGGAAGGGCAGGCTTCGCGCTTGACCTCGGAAGGCAAGCCAGCAATTGCGATCGAACTCTTCTCCGCCGCCGCGGCAATGCGGGAGACGCTCGGGACGCCGGGTTCACCGGCCGACCGTCAACGCGTGCAGCGATACTTGGATGCAGCCCGAGCGGCTCTCGGATCCAAGCGCGCGGACGAAATCTGGAGGCGCGGGTGCCAGCACTCGGTCGAGTATGCGATCCAGGTCGCTGCTCAATCATAGTCCACGGGGCGCACGTCAACGTCTCCATGCAAGATCACGGACGCTCATCCCCTCAATACCTGCCAACAACGAATGTAGGGCACCTCAAAAAACAATGTCGGTCTTGGCCCGATCCTGCCGGCCGAACGCCAATCAATTTCCGACGCGATCAGGGCCAAAGCTGCCGAGAGGAGAACGAAACGAGACTGACGGTCGGTATTGAGGCACGACCTTCCGTCTCAGAGATAGCCGGACATCGTCGAGCCTGCGCCTCTCTGCCGTCGTGCCTGGGGTCAACACTCATGTTCCGGAAGTAGCCGATCACGGCGGTCAAGCGCTTGTGCGGTGCAGCTACCAGGTCCATGACGGGTCTCGGCCGTAATGGCAGCTTACCACTCGAGACCTCATTGGTTCTATTTTCCCGGAGGGCCACAATCGAGCATGCCGCCGTCCATCATGCTGATTTGTTCGCTTCCGAAGCTGAACTACTAGCGGCAGCATAAGCCACGGCAACACGCATGGCTCATGCCATTTATCCCGAAGGTCGGGTGCTTGCGTCAATCACCCGCTGTCGTGGGATCAATTTTCCGACGCACCTCGGTGATCTTCGAAGCTGGGAAACCGCTGAGCTCGGCGTGCTTCTTGATTGTCGCCTCGTCCTTAGCGAGATAGACGCAGAACGTCTTGTCAGCTGTAACGTAGCTCTCGACCCACTGGATATCCGTTCCAATCGTCGCGAGGGCCTCGTTCGACTTGGCCGCCGCACCCTTGAGATCTGCCGAGCCAAGGCTGCCAACCTTTGGAATATCACGCTCGATAATGAACTTCCGGAGCGTCTGTGGCTTCGATTGCTGGGCTACCGCAGGGATCGGGCATGCGAGAAGCGCCGCCAACAGCGTGGATGATAGAAACTTTAGCATTGGTGTTCCTCCAGTTTTCGGGATTTGCGTGTGCAGCGCCTCAGGGCCAATCGATGGCCCGAGCCTTGTTCGGCGGCTTGAGCGTGATACTGTGAGGCCGGAAGTCCCACAAAGTCTTTGCCCGCGACCTGAATTGTCCTGAATTCTTCTGCAGTCGGGTGCCAAGGGTGACAAGCGACGCCAACCATACGTCTCGAGCCACGACTGTGGTGCGATCCCATCCGAGCGACGCTGGGGAGTACCGGTTCGGTCTCTTCCGCCTCTTAGTAGGGCGGCGTGAGCTGCTGTTGCGCGATGCACCGGTTCGGATCGGCTCGCGCGCGCTCGATGTGCTCCTGGCGCTCATCCAGCGGAGAGGTCAGGTGGTGAGCAAGGACACGCTCATGGCCGAGGTCTGGCCGGACAGAGTCGTCGAGGAGAACAGCCTTCAGGGACAGATTTCGATTTTGCGCAAGGTGTTGGCCACCGACAGCGATGGCGTGCGCTATCCGCAGACGGTGCCCGGCCGCGGCTACCTGTTCGTCGCCCCGGTTGAGCATGAGAGCTCCGCCGGCGGCGCGATCATCGAGGTGAATGCGCAGCGCGATGCGCCTGCCGGGCGTGCGCCTTTGCACAGCAAGCCAGCGATCGCGGTGATTCCCTTCATCAATCTAAGCAGCGACCCGCAGCAGGAGTATTTCAGCGACGGCATCACCGACGACATCGTCACCGAGTTGTCACGGTTCTCAGAGTTGCACGTCATCGCCAGCAACTCGAGTTTCAAATTGAAGGGCCGCGATATCGACGTCCGGCAAGTCGGAAGTCAATTAGGAGTCAGCTAGTTAGTGGAAGGCAGCGTCCGAAAGGTTGGAGAGCACGTTCGGATCACAACCAAGCTCGTCGATGCCATCAATGGCGCTCATTGTTGGGCGGAGCGCTACGATCGCGAGATGAAGGACGTCTTTGCTGTGCAGGACGAAGTGGCGCGAACCATTGTTTCGATACTGACTGCGCATGTGGGTAAATTGGAAGTCGCGCGCGTCCTGGCGCGGCCGCCGCAGACCTGGCAGGCATATGATTATTACTTGCAGGGGAGAGCGGCGTTTACCTCGTTCTTGACGACGTATCGAGCGGCCGAGTTGTACGAGACCCGGCGGCACCTGCAGAGCGCCTTGGCTATCGACCCGAATTATGCCCGCGCCCATGCCCTGCTTTCAAACATCTATTTATGCGCCTACATCCATCCATTGGACGACGACTATCTGACGGATGCCGCTCTGGAGCGAGCTCACGAGATCGCCAGAAAGGCCGTGCAACTCGATCCCAATCTGACAGTCGCGCGCGAGCACCTGGGGCTCGTTTTGAGCTTCATGGGTCGGCACGACGAGGCGTTCGCCGAGTTTGAGAAGGTGACAGCCCTGAACCCCAATTATTCCAACTGGCGTTATGGTCTGGCGCTCGTCTACGGGGGCGAAGCCGAGAAGGCCATCAAGGTCTTGCGCGCGATTACGCACCTCGACCCGTTCTACCCGGCAGCGGTGGCCGGGTTCTTCGGTTTTGCCTACCACACACTGAAACGGTACGCGGAGGCGCAGCCGTGGCTGCTGGAATGCACCTCCCGGGCACCGAACTTTCGAGCTGGACATAGCTGGCGGGCGGCCAACCACGCGCAGTTGGGCCAACTCGACGAGGCGCGCAGGGAAGTGTCCGAAATTCTCCGTCTCGACCCGACGTTCACGATCGACCGCCAACAACGGCGAGTTGGGCCGTGCGTGTTCGGGCGTCCGGAAGACGCCGAACATTTTTTCGAAGGTTTGCGCAAGGCAGGATTGCCAGTGAAGTAGCTATGATCGCTGCGAGTTTGATCAGGTGGATCAGCCAGTCTTGGCAGCGACCGCCGGGTTGACACGCGTGGCGATCGCGGCGTCGGGGATGATGCGGCCCTTCCAGACGTTCTCGTTGATGCTAGCCGAATTCAGTATAGCCGCGTAGCACCATCTTTGTCGATCCTGGCCTGCATTTCGGCCACGGTTTCAGCTAGCGCCGAATGCATCACCAGCGCCTCTGCCAGTTTTGGCACGTTCGAGCGATCAGGCCAAAGCTCCTGTTTCCACAGTGCTACGCGAACCACGCACTTGGGGGCAGTGCATGAAGGCCTCCTCGACATTCACAATCAGAACGACATTCGGCTCTTTGCCGTTGATCGCCAACTCACGCTGCAGGCGACTGTCGCGGACGATTTGGCCCGTCCCACTCACGCGCAACGTGTCTCCATTGCCCGGTATCAGGAAGAAAAGCCCGACCTCCGGGTTCACAAGCAGGTTCTCGAGCGTATCGAGCCGATTGTTGCCCAGACGGTCTGGGATCGCGAGGGTGTGCTCGTCCAGAACCTTCACGAAGCCTGGTGGATCACCCTTCGGCGACAGATCCAGTCGACCATCCGCGCCTCGCGTTCCCACCATGACGAATGGCGATGCGGCAATGTATCGGCGACAGATGTCATCGATTCGATCGATTGCCTTGAGAGCCGACGCGGGCTTTGGCATTGGATGCAGCTCGCGTAACCTTTCACGTCTCGTGATCGTTTCGTCAAAGCGGCTCATCTGGGTCTCCAATTCGTTCGATCGACTTGGTCGGTCCAGCCACCAGGCACGTACACCCGTGCCTGGAGGGGATGAATAGTGTGGCTGCTAAAATTGCTCAGGCCTTCTTCAATTGGGCGTCCGACCGACGGCTGCGATCATCACACAGGGACCTTCGAAGCGACCGCTCGTCTCGAAGGCCTTCAACTTTTCGCCGACCTCCGCCCAGGCCCGGGCCTTGCCTGCTTCGTCCAGCTTCCCGAGCATCTGATGGAGCGCGCCGAACGACTCCTGCTCGAAGCGCAGGCAGTCCGCAGCAGTCGGCAGGATAACCGGCGCATTGATCCTTCGCACCTCCACATCCACAAGACCGGCTGCCTCGAACAGCGCCTCGATCCGGCCCGGCGACCCGAGGCTGAAGGGACCGGGCTGGCCGGGCGCCGGCGGTGGCAGTGCGGCATGCCGCCGGATCACGCCGACGGGATCGGAGAAGAAGCGGCACTCCTCGGCGGTCGCATAGACGATCGCACCGATGTGCCCGCCGGGCCGAAGTGCCGCAACCTGATGCTCGACCGCGCCCAATTGGTCGGGGAAATAGATGAGCCCCACCCGCGACAGGACGGCATCGAACGGATCGCCGGAAAGCGAAAACTGCTCGCCGTCCATGACTTGTGCCCGCGCGTTCCTGTATCCGGCGGCTTCGAGGTTGGCTGCGGCGAGGGCCGTCAGCGCTTCCGACAGGTCGGTGGTGAGAACGAAGCCGGCAGGTCCGACGCGCCGTGCCGATTGCAGCGCCTCCTGCCCGGAGCCGCCGGCCACATGCAGCACACGACTGCCCGCCGTGACTTTTGCCATATCGAGCAGCGTCTCGCTGACCGGACCCAGCCAGGCATCGAGCAGCGAACCCCATGCATTCCAGCGGTCGGCGACTGCCTCCCATTGCCCGAGTGTGGTCTTCTTGTAGGCGATCGCATCGAAGCCGGTCATCACAGTCTCCATCGGTTGCGTTGCTCGGTCGATCCCCTTCTGGGCCGACGAGCCGACACTAGGAGCACCGGCAGTTCACTGCTTGACGCTTGCCTTCAGGCCACCTTCAGATAGGCTTCATATTGATGAAGACGCACGATTTATTCTGCTTGAGATCCCCCTGACGAAGGGGCGAGTGGAGACAATGAATGAATGCGGACCGTCAGCAACAGCCATTTCCTGAGATTTGAGGAATTCGAGATTGATCTCGATGCGGCCATCCTACGCTCCGGCGGTACGCCCGTCGTCGTCGAACCTCAAGTCTTCGAGCTGATCGCATTCCTCGTCGCCAACCGGGGCCGGCTGGTGAGCTACGACGAAATCGTCGAGAACGTCTGGCAGGGGCGCATCATCTCCGACGCTGCGATCGCCACGCGTGTCAGCGCGGCGCGCAAGGCGCTCGGCGACGATGGCGAAGCCCAGCGTGTCATCAAGACGGTACGTGGTCGCGGGCTCCGCTTCGACTTGATGCCCCTCGATACGGCTTCGGAAATCGATCGCACCGGCGCGTGCGACACCGGTCAGGTTGCAGGCAGCCACGACATCGCCGCGGATATGCCGTCTATTGCCGTGCTGCCATTCGACAACCTGTCGAGCGACGCCGATCAAGGATACTTCGCCGACGGCATGGTCGATGACATCATCACCGGTCTCTCCCGTGTCCGGCAGTTGTTCGTCATCGCGCGAAATTCGACGTTCATCTACAAGGGTCGACCTGTCGACATCCGACAGGTCGGACACGAGCTTGGCGTGCGCTACGTTCTTGAAGGCAGCGTGCGCAAGGCCGGCGACAAGCTTCGCATCACCGCGCAATTGATCGAGGCTGACACCGGCCATCACATATGGGCGGACCGCTTTGATGGAAACCTGTTCGACGTCTTTGAGTTTCAGGATCAGATCACCAGCAGCGTAGTCGGCGCGATTCAGCCGTCGATTCGATCCGCGGAAGTCTCCAGGTCACGCCGCAAGCGGCCCGGCAGCCTCGACGCATACGACCTCTATATTCAGTCCTTGCCGCATGTCGCGATGCTGGATCGCAAGTCCAACGCAACGGGCCTGGCGTTGCTCGCCAAGGCCTTGGAGCGCGATCCCGGATATGCGTCTGCGCTCGCCATGTCGGCATGGTGCCACGCGCAGCGCTGCGTCTATAGCTGGTCTGATGATGTTCCATCGGACAGCCGCAAGGCCATGGACCTTGCCGAGCGCGCCGTGCACCAGGCGGGAGACGACTCGTTTGCCCTGTCGATGTTGGGTGCTGCCCACACGCTCGTGCGAAATTTCGAGCGGGCCGAGGAGCTGCTGGCCCGCGCTGTGACGCACGATCCAAACTGCAGTTGGGGCTGGAACAGGCTTGGCTGGCTGCACGGCTATCGGGATCGAGCGGAAGAGAGCATCTCCTGCTTCGAGAGGGCATTGCGATTGAGCCCACTCGACCCGATAAATTTCAATTGCCACTTCGGGATCGGTGCAGCGCACTACCTCTTGGCGCACCACGGTGAAGCTATCAAGTGGATGGAAAAGGCGCTCGCCAGCAACCCGAATGCCCGTTGGATCTATCGCCAGTTGGTGCCCGCATATGTGGATGCGGGAAGGGACGCAGCCGCCGCCGAGGGGCTGCGTCTCCTGCTCCAGGACTACCCTGACATGACCTGCGCCAAGACCCGTGCGGCGATGCTTTATTCCGAGCCTGTGATGGACCGCATTTGCGCGAGACTTGCGAGGGCCGGGCTCCCGGTCAGCTAGCCAATCCTAATGTCGACAATGAGACGAGTTCCGGACACGCCTGGAACGAACTGCGATGGGTCAGGACGCTCCACGACGACCCCATGCCCATTGAGCTCTACATTCCGCTCGCCAAGGCCTGGGAAGCAGTCAAGGAGTTCATGGCCACCGAAGGCCTGTTGCCCAAGAGCATCGAGGTGGATCGACATGAGCACGCTACCTGAGGGTACGTTTCCCGATCCTTGATCTGGGCAAAAGGAGTGTGACTATCGGTTGAAAAGAATAGTTCCGCTGCTGAGCAATGCGGACGTTGCCGACGCGATATACGCGGCCCAAACGGAAATCGACTGTTCGGCAGGTCCCGGAGGACCAGCCGACAATCCGCACGCGCGTCGTTGGCGCGTTTCCCGATGGACAATCGCAGCAGCGGCGAAACCGTGAGTCACTTCAGATCGGGCTCGTCGCCGTAAAGAGAACGCGCGGCCATGAACGCCGCAACTGTCATCGGCGCTGCCAGAAAAATGCCCGCTGTTCCAAAGACAAGGTCTGACACGACAATGCCACCCAGTACGATCGCGGGCGGAATGGTAATGAAATAGAGATCGACGAGAGGCGCCGCGAGATAGCCCTCGAGAATATGGATCACCACGTAGGCAATGGCGGTCCAGAAAGCAGGCAAGAAACCCTTTGTGATTGCGATGAGAAGAGCCGGGACGGCACTCAGGAAGGGACCGATGTAGGGAACGGCCTCGGCAATGCCAGCGATCAGGGCGAGAGCCAACGGATTGGGAAGGCCGATCATCCAGGCAGCGATGAGCGTCAATACGGCAACGAGAAGCATGAGGATCAGCTGAGCCAGCAACCAGAGCTGGAGTGCTCGCCCGACCGTTCCAATATGCCGATCGACCCGGCTGCCCAGGAGTGGGTGCAGAACGCGCGCCAGCCCGCGCCGGTAAAGGAATGGCTCGGCGGAAAGATATGCTGCGCTTACGATGACGACGAGCGCGCTCTCCGCGAAAGCGATACCCGTGGAGGCGAAATTCTCTACGGAGCCCGAGAGTAAAGAGCTGCCTTCAGCGGCCAGATTCGATCCCAGCCCTCCTAAGCCGTTTTCGTGCAGCAAGACTTCCAACGATTGAGCGCCGCCTTCGACTTGCGACGCCAGTTCGCTGAGCTGACCGGCGAGCATCGTCCCGAACCGCCAAGTCGTCATCCCGATCACAACGAGCACGATGAGAATCGCAAAGCTGAAACTTGCTCGCGAGCCGAGGCCGGTTAGCCGCTCTATCCGCGACGCCAGGAGTTGCAGCAGTAGAGCGAGAATGACCGCGGCGAATGCCATGAGCAAAAAGTACCGCAAGTGCCAAACGAGGAAAAAGCCGCCTGCGGTTGCAATCCAGATCAGCGCCGTGTGCAACGCTGAGACGGAGTCAATTGGACGCCGCTGAGTTGATCCTTCATGATCCTGTTGCATCTGGACTCCGCCCGCTGTGACCGGGGCGCGCCCGCGGCTATTCCGCACGAACTCGATGTTGATATAAGCTCACGCGGCGCAGAACTGGGACCCGCTCGATAAAAACGCCCGGACGTGCCGTAGGTTGCCGCCGCGAGGCCCGCCGTATATTTGACCGACGGAAAGGGCTGAGGCCACGCTCAGGATGTCATCGAGCCTCAGACAGAGGGACCCGCCCGGGGGGATGGGGGAGAGGGTGCCGGGCGGGCCGGACATCATCACTGTGAGGCTCGGGTGCGGAGGCGTGACGACGTCGATTTCGTCAAACAAGCCCGGCGGCAAGTAGTTCCATAGAAAGACCCGCTGTCTTCTACGTCCCTCGCGCGGCCAGCCTGCCTGCCAATATCTGCCTGTTCCGGCCTTCATTCTACACGCGTCAAAACAGTAATTGGCTCGTCCGGGGGGCAATCCGGACGAGCCAGGCATCGCCGCCGACCATCTATGTTCGCGGCGATGCCGAATATCTGTGACTTGAGTTCCGTGCCTTTCAGCCTAGGCCTCGAGTCGCCCTAGTTCGCGAACGCGCTCCATGAGCCAATGCAGTTGCTCGACTTCCTGGGCGATCTCCTGAGCAACTAACGCAGAAAGCTCCGCTCCGTTCTCCGTGACATGTCGCTTTCCTGAGAGGTAACAATCTTTCCGCGCGGTAAGTCGTTGTTCCAGCCTCCCGAGCGCACGGACCACTGCCTCTGCTTGATCGACACGCATGGCCGAACTCCTGGGGACCGCAGTCAATTTGCCTGATGGCCTGACCGATTGGAGGGAGTGCTCAGTAGCCGAATGACACCTCCCGATGGCCGGTCGTGGATCTTCGGCTCACCGGCCGCCACAATCAAATCGAACCCGGCTCTGGCGCAGCATTTTTCCAGTTCGTAGCCAATTCCCGTCGAGGCCCCAGTCACCACTGCCAAAAGGGCGTGCTTCACGCGCCATGCTCTGTCTCTATCGCGCCTCAGGATAAATCCCTTCGGGAACGGCGGAGACCGGCAATTCGTTCAAGTTGGTCGTGACTTAGTTGGATTTTTCTCCATGGCTGGCTCCCTTCCCCGCGCACCACAGTCAGTTGAGACGGTCGTCGATCCAAAGGGAGCGGCGGAAGCCGCCGGCTTGGTCTATGTCAGCGATGAAACACCGGGGATCACGCGGAAGCGCTCCGGCAAGGGATTTCGGTACGAAACCGCACAAGGGCAGACGCTCAAGGATGTAGCCAATTTAAAGCGTATCCGCTCATTGGCCGTGCCGCCGGCCTGGACCAACGTATGGATCTGCCCGCGCTCCAATGGGCACCTGCAAGCCACGGGACGCGATGCGCGGGGACGAAAGCAATATCGCTATCACCCTCGCTTCCGCGAGGTCCGCGATAGCACCAAGTACCATCACATGCTCGCCTTTGCCGGAAGCCTGCCTGCCATCCGCGCCAAGGTTCAGGAGCATCTGGCGCTGCGCGGATTGAACCGGCAGAAGGTGCTCGCGACGGTGGTGCATCTGCTCGAGGCAACGCTCATCCGGGTCGGCAGCGACGAGTACGCCCGCGCCAACAAAAGCTATGGCCTGACCACCCTCAAGAACCGGCACGTTGAGGTAGATGGCTCAGCCCTCAAGTTCAATTTCAAGGGTAAGAGCGGCAAGGTCTGGAAGCTAAATGTGTGCGACCGGCGTATCGCCAAGGTCATCCGCGCCTGCCAGGACCTGCCCGGCCAGGAACTCTTCGAGTACGTCGACGACGACGGCGCGATCCGGGATGTGACGTCCTCTGACGTGAATGACTATCTGCGCGAGATCACCGGCGAGGACATTACCGCCAAGGATTTCCGCACCTGGCACGGCACGGTTCTCGCCGCCATGGCGCTCGGCGAGTTTCAGAAATTCGATAGCGCAGCTGGCGCCAAGCGGAACATTCGCGATGCCATCCAGAAGGTGGCGGCCCGGCTCGGCAATACGCCGACGATCTGCCGCAAATGCTACGTTCATCCCGAGATTATAACCACCTATGTCGAAGGGGCTCTATTGCTGGAGGTGAAAGATAAGGTCGAGGCAGAATTGCGCGAAGACCTCGCAGCATTGCAGCCCGAGGAGGTCGCCGTACTGACCCTCTTGCGCTCCCGCCTCAGGCTCACCCTGAAAGACAAACTAAAGGCGAGTCTCGCAGCATGAAGCCGCGAGGTGGGCGATGGCCCCCACATGTGGCTCTCCATGCCACTCAATGGCTGAACCTCGCTTGCGGCGCGTGCAATGCTCCTTTCTCCGCGCTAGCGTGGCGGCCGGATAAGCTGCCTTTGCGACGAGGTCACAGCGCGATAGGTGGAGGGATTTGCGCCCGACGTCATGCTTCACCGATGCAGCCGTCGCCACGAGGCGCAAACGGCGAGGAAACGAAAGGAGCGGTTGCCATGAAGCTCGGATTGTTGCTGCGCTATGCCGGTGAGGAGGGCGGGCCGAATACCGATCTCGTGCTCGAGGCCGAGAGGCTCGGCTACGAGCAGGTCTGGCAGGGGGAATCTTACGGTATCGATTCGGTTACGCCGATTGCCTGGACGCTGGCCCGGACGAGCCGCATCAAGGCCGGCACCGGCATCATGCAGATTCCAGCCCGAACTCCGGCATGTACCGCTATGACGGCGATGACGCTCGCTGCCATGTCGAACGGTCGCTTTCTCCTGGGCCTCGGCCCATCGGGACCGCAGGTCGTCGAGGGCTGGCACGGCGTTCCCTACGGCAAGCCGCTCTCGCGTATGAAGGAGTACGTCGCCATTCTGCGCAAGATCTTCGCTCGCGAGGAGCCCTTGCAGCATTCGAGCGAGCATTACCAGATCCCCTATCCGGGGAAAGGCGCGACAGGCCTTGGCAAACCGCTCAAGTCCATCCTGAAGCCGAACACGAACATCCGCATCTACACGGCCGCCATCGCCCCCGCCGGCATCAGGACCGCCGGCGAGGTCGCCGACGGCGTGCAGCCGATCTTCATGAGCCCGGAGAAGGCCGACCTCATTACGAAGCCCGTGCTCGAAGGCATGGCCGCGGCAGGTCGCCCGCCGACGCTCGAGAATTTCGACATCACGCCCTTCGTGAAGGTCGCCATGGGGCCGGATCTCGATAAATGCCGCGATCAGCTTCGCCCCGAGGTGGCGCTCTACGTCGGTGGCATGGGCGCGCGCGAGAAGAATTTCTACAACGATTATGCCAAGCGCCTCGGCTACGAGGACGCCGCCGTCGAGATCCAGGACGCGTTCCTCGGAGGACGGCGCAAGGACGCCATGGCGGCCGTACCGGACAAGCTGATCGACGAACTGTTCCTGGTTGGCACGCCCGACCGCATCAAGGGGCGGCTCAAGGAGTGGAAGGCCGCGGCGGAAGGCAACAAGGTCGGCACCATGCTGCTCTCCGGCGCCAACCTCGATGTGTTGCGCCTTGCGGCGGAAGCCGTCGCCTGAGCCTGTCCGCGACGCGGCGGCTCGAGCACAGGGAGGGACTGGAGGCGCCGATTGTTTTCGCGTACGAGTGCGCAAGGACGCAAACGCCAGACGCGAGCGCTACCATGTCCCTTCTGCCCGACCACTTGGCCGATCGCTATAAGCGTTTCCGATTCCGCCATTACGCGCCGAATCAGCATCGCTACGAGGAACTTGCCGAGCGTGGTCAAACGCCCGACGTGATGGTCGTCTCCTGCTGCGACAGCCGTGTCGACCCGGAAACGATCTTCTCGGCCATGCCCGGCGAGCTTTTCGTTGTGCGCAATGTCGCCAACCTCGTGCCGCCGTTCGAGACCACGGGCAAGTATCACGGCGTCTCCGCAGCGCTTGAGTTTGCCGCCCTGAACCTGCGCGTCCGTCACATCATTGTCATGGGCCATTCGGGATGCGGCGGCGTTCGCGCCTGCCTCGAGCACGACGCGGCGCGGCAGACGGCCGCCCAGTTCATCTCGAACTGGATGTCGATGCTCGACGGCGCACGCGAAGCCGTTCGTCAGGCTCATGCATCGAGGCCGGTCTCTGACCTCGCCGCAGCGCTCGAGCGTGAAGGCATCAAGGCCTCGATCGCCAACCTGCGCACGTTCCCTTGCATTCAGGTTCTCGAGGGCCGTGGTCGCGTGGCCCTTCACGGTGCGCATTTCGATATCGGCAGCGGAGCGCTGACGATCCTGAACGAAGGAACCGGCGCCTTCGTCGATGTTTGAGCCTGAGTGGGGGCCCGACTCGGCTATGGCTTGCCGCAAGGCCGCGCGTCTGCGGCGGATCGTCAAATGGCGATCCTGCGGCGCGTCGGTGAGCATCGGCACGGCAACAGAGGTGACGACTGGCATGACATCTCTCGGTAAGTCCTTGATTGCTTTCCTGATAGGCGGATCGCTCTACGCGCCTGCGTGCGCACAATCACCGCTTGGCGATCCCGCCGCTGGAAAGACCATCGCTGCCAAGCTCTGCTCGAATTGTCACGTAACGGGCGAGGGCCCTACCGGCACCGCTCGCGCCGACGTTCCCGCCTTCAAGGCCATCGCCAACCGATCGACGACGACGCCGGAGCGTTTGGCCGCAGCCATTATCCTGCCGCATCCGGCCATGCCGGACGTGCCACTGACGCGCGATGAGATCCGCGCCGTCATCGCGTATATCATGTCACTGAAGAAATAGGTCTGGAAAGGCCGCTTCGGGGCTTGCCACGGCCCTTGGCGTCGTTGATGCCGGTCAACGCGCGAGCCGTCTGTAGGGCGCAGAGTTCGCAAAGATGAGAATGAGGGAGGGGATCGATGGTGCAAGGCTCGAGGCTTGCAGCCCCCACGCTGTTGCTGATCGGTGCGCTTGCGTGGGCGCCGGAGCCACTGCGCGCCGACCCGGTGCACGACTGCCGCGCCGCCTCGAATCCTGAGACCCGTATCGCCGCTTGCACCGCGGTCATCGCGCTGCGGGACGCGACATCCGAGCAGAAGGCAGTCGCCTATCGCAATCGGGGCCGTGCGCGAGCCGAGGCCGGAGCCCTCGACGCCGCGCTGTCCGATTTGGGTGAGGCCATCGGTTTGAAAGCGGACGACGGATCGGCTTATGCCTATCGCGCACAGGTGCACGTCGCACGAAAGAACGTGGATGCCGCGATCGCCGACTACGGGCAGGTGATCCGGCTGAAGCCCAAGTGGGTGCTCGGCCACAATGGGCGCGGCCACACCTACTTGTTGAAGGGCGACGCTCAGCAGGCGATCGACGACTTCTCTCAGGCCTTGAGATTGGCCCCCGGCAGCGCTGTCTCGCACAACAACCGCGGCCTCGCCTACAAGGCTGCGGGCAACCTGCCGCGAGCGATCGAGGATTTCACCACGGCCATCACCATCAACCCGATTTATGCGCTCGCCTACAACAATCGTGGCTATGCCCACGAGGCGTCCGGCCACAAGAAGGAGGCGATCGACGACTTCCGGAACGCGCTCCTGCTGGACCCCTCTCTGACCGGAGCGCGGGAAGGCCTGCAGCGCCTCGGCGCCATGGGGAACTTGGCGGCCGAGAGTGCCCGCTTGATCGGAGAGGGAAAGACACTCGTCGAGAGCCACTGTGCTCGTTGCCATGCGACAGGCCTCGATGGAGCGAGTCCGAATGCCAGCGCACCGACGTTCCGTAGCCTGCACGAGCGCCACCCGATGCAGGCTCTCCGCGAGCCGTTGACCCGCGGCATCGCCGCACCGCACGACGAGATGCCGAAATTTCGCCTGCCGGATATCGAGGTCGACAAGATCGTCGCCTACATCAACAGTCTCGAGTCGAGGAAGTAAGGAGGCTCGAGCCTGTCACGCCGTCTCCTTGCTGATCGCCGCTTCGATCTCGAGAGCCGCATTCCGTCCGGCGATTCGGCCTGAGACGAAGGCCCATCCGAGATGATGGCCGTGCCCTTCGAGCAGGACTCCGCCTTGCCCGGTGGAGCCGGCCGCGTAGAGCCCGGGAATGGGCTGCCCGTCGGCCCCTGCCACCTCGAGTCGCTCGGTGACCTTGAGCCCGCCGTCGGTGAAGATGACGTAGCTCTTGACCGGGCCGAGCGCCACGAACGGCCCCCCGCCCAGGGCAGGTCGCCCTGACCCGCCGCTTTCAGCAATCGCGCGCCTGAGCGCTTCCTCCGGCACTCCGAGCTTCAGGGCGAGCGCGCCTGCCTCCTCCGCCTCGTGATAGATGTCGCGGCGGTTGCGCTTGTAGTCCGCGAGGTAGGCGTAGGCGACGCCCGGAGCCGTCGAGATGAAGTGCGGCCATGCCGAGAACTGGGCGGCGATCCGGGCATCCATGACGATGTAGCCCATACCGTCAGGCTGCTCGGGAAGAGCCGAGGCCGCAGCTCCGAGCTCGTCGGCGAAGCGTTGTCCGTTGCGGTTCACGAGGATCGCACCAGCCTCATAGAGTCCGCGCCAGGGCCCGAGGGCGGTCACCAGGAACTCCATGGCGAAACGTCGCTTGATCGCGTCCGGCAGATAAGTCTGCGCCAGGGCGAGGCTCTTGGCGAGCCAGCGCTTGGGAGGCAGGCGCCTGAGCAGGCTCTCCCGCTGCGGAGGCACGAAGCGGATGATCGGCCCTCGTACGATGTCCCCGTTGACCACCTCGGCCCCGATGGCGCGCGCGATGCGGATGGCATCACCTGTCGCACCTGGATTGACGGCGTTGATCTTGACCGTCGCCGGGCCGGCCAGCTCGCTCTTCATCGCGGCATTCGCCGCGAAATCGCCGCCGGCGAGCACGATACCCCCCCGGGCTCGCACCTCGCCTGTTGGCCCGTTGGCGTCCGTGCGTCGCGTGACGATGCCGACGACCTTCCCGCTCTCGACCATCAGGCCGTCAGCGAGCGTCCCGAGGCGGATATCGACACCGCGTTGCCTGCAGAGCTGACCGAGCATCTCTGGAAAGGCGCGCGAATTTGGCAGCACATTGTGCATGCGCGGCAGACGGTGCGGTGGCTCGGGATTGGGACCGACAAAAACGAGGCCCGCACTTTCGAGCCACGCCATGGTCTCGGTGATGTTGTCGACGAGGATGCGCCTGAGCGCACGGTTGTCGCGGTTGGCCATTGCTCCGGACAGCGCCTCGAGATCTTCGAAGTGTGCGTCCGGATGATCGACGATACCTGCAGCCCGCTGCTGCGGGGTATTCGTTGCCGAGATCGAGCCGACAGACCATGCCGTGCTGCCGCCGAGGCTCGTCCCCTTTTCGACGAGAATGACCTTCCGCCCGAGGCCGGCCGCCTCGGCAGCGGCGGCAAGGCCTGAACCGCCCCCGCCTACGACGATCACGTCGGCTTCACTCATTCCATGGCCCTCGCGACTGCCTGCTCGCGCATCACGCTAGGGCTTGGGCGCCGTCGTGGCCAGCCCTTCAGCCGCCTTTCGTGCCGCCTGCCTTCGCGAGCTCCGGCAGGATCTTTTGCTCGAGTACCTCGGGCGTGATCGGGCCGACGTGCTTGAAGACCACCGTGCCGGCCCCATCGACAATGAATGTCTCCGGCATGCCGTAGACACCCCATTCGATGGCGGCGCGCCCATTGCTGTCGGCGCCGACCGCTGCATAGGGGTTGCCGTGCAGCTTGAGAAACCGGATGGCGTTCTGAGGCTCGTCTTTGTTGTTGATGCCGATCAGCGTGACATTCGACCTTTTTACAAGAGCCACGAGCTGCGGATGCTCCTCCGCGCACGGCCGACACCATGAGGCGAAGAAGTTGATCACAGCCGGCTTGCCCTTGCCGATCGCCGTCGTCGCGAAGCCCGGTACGGGCTCGCTGCCTTTCGCGAGGCCAGGCACGGCTGGCAGATCGACGAGGGGGGCCGCGCGGCCGAGAAGTGCGGACGGCAGTTTGGACGGGTCGCCCTTCTGTAACGCCACCAGGAAGAGCCCGGCGACGGCAGCGAAGATGATCGCAGGCATCAGAACCGGCAGGAGCCGCCGCCGCGACGTGGTCGTTCCGCCCTCCGCTGCGTTGGTATTGTCCATTGTCATGCCTCGGCTCGGTCGCTTTGACCATCGACTTTCGATCGGATGCCGCGGCCGACGCCCTTCGCCTCGAGCAGGTCAAGCTCTTGCTGCCGCCGTCGTCCGTCGAGCCACAGCCAAGCGATCAACCCGACGATGACGATCGCAACAGCCCCGTAGCAGAGCCAAATGAACGCCGCGTGCGGACCGAGATCCATGGCAGGCTCCTTCAATAGCTGCAGCCCGGCTATTCGATGGAAGCGTCCGCCGTGGCAAGACGCCCTGCGCGCTCGACCGCCATGATCGCCGCTGCCTTTGCGCGCCGTCTCAAGATTTCATTGCGCATTGCTTTCATGTGCATGGCAACCAGCATCAGCGTGAATCCGAGGGCCATCACGAGGAGTGGCGTGCGGAACACGGGATCGAGCGTGGCGGTGAAGCGTGTCGATGGCTGATGCAATGTGTACCACCACTCGACTGAAAACTTGATCACCGGCAGGATCACCACACCGACCAGCGCCAGCACCGCCGTCAGCTTCCCCGCCAATGCCTCGTCGTCGAGCGAGGACCTGAGCGCAATCAGCCCGAGGTACAGAAAGAAGAGGATGAGGACCGACGTCAGTCGGGCATCCCACACCCAGTAGGCGCCCCACATCGGCTTTCCCCATAGAGACCCGGTCACCAGGGCCAACAAGGTGAACGCCGCGCCGAGTGGCGCCGCTGCCTTAGCCGAGACGTCGGCGAGCGGGTGCCGGAAGACCAGGAGCCCGATGCTCGAGACCGCGATCAGCAGATAGGTGGCCATGGCCAGCCACGCACAGGGCACGTGGATGAACATGATCTTGACCGTCTCACCCTGCTGGTAGTCGGGGGGCGCGTTGAAGCCGAGCCACAGCCCGATGCCGATGACCACCGCCGCGAGACCCGAGACCCACGGCAGCATGCGGCCAGAAAGCCCCATGAACTGGGTCGGATTCGCGAGCCGCTCCACGAATGTCGCCGTGCGTGCCATGGCCAGTCAGCTAGTCCTTGAGTTGCGGGCTTGCAACACGACCCATTGGCGCAGGATCGGGCAATTTCATGGTCAACCACCCCGGAAACCCCGGGCCTCCGCAACTCGGGTGGCGCAGACCGGCGTCGAATGGGCCACGTCTCGGTAACGTAATGACCGTTCATTGTGCACTGCCGCACGACAAGTCGTTGCGGTGGGCCTCTGTTGCCCGCTAGAAGGTGCCTTTGTGCGGTTGGTCTTGTCCGGACCTTTATCGGGTTGCAGACGAGAGGCCACGACCGGCACCGCGCCTGGAACGATCCGGCCATAGGCCGGGGTCCGGCATCCGGCGCGAGGAACCGATCCAGGGAAGAAAGCGCGATGCAGGCGAGCGAGATCGCAGCGCGGGCCAGAGCACGCATGGCCCCGACCGACATCTCAAACCCCAAGTACTTCCACAAAGTCGTCGACTGCCAATGGGCTTGCCCGACGCACACGCCGGTTCCCGAGTACATTCGGCTGATTGCGCAGGGCAAGTACGCCGCCGCCTACATGCTGAATTGGGAATCGAACGTGTTCCCGGGCATCCTGGGCCGCGTCTGCGATCGCCCCTGCGAGCCGGCCTGCCGGCGAGGGCGCCTCCAGACGAGCGACGAGCCGAACGCCAAGGATCCGACCAGGAAGAATGCCGAGCCGGTGGCCATCTGCCGCCTGAAGCGCGTCGCCGCCGACTACAAGGGCGAGATCGACGGCTTTCTTCCGGCGATCCCCGATAAGAAGAACGGCAAGCGGGTCGCGCTTCTCGGTGCCGGCCCGGCATCACTGGCCGTGGCCCGCGACCTGATGCCGCTTGGCTACCATTGCGTCCTCTACGAGAAGGACCCCAAGGGGGGTGGCCTGATGCGGACCAACATCCCCTCGTTCCGACTTCCCGAGGAGGTGCTGGACGAAGAGGTCAACCGCATCGTCCATTTCGGCGTCGAGGCGCGCTTCGGCCACGAGGTGACGAGCCTGAGGGCCATCATCGACGAGGGCTATGACGCCGTCTTCGTTGGCACGGGCGCCCCCCGCGGCAAGGATCTCGACATCCCCGGCCGGCAGGAAGCGTCGGCCAACATCCACATCGGGATCGACTTCCTCACGTCGGTTGCATTCGGCCACGTCGAGAAGATCGGCAAGCGGGTGGTCGTCATCGGCGGAGGCAACACCGCCATGGACTGCTGCCGCACCGCGCTACGTCTCGGTGCCGAAGCCGTAACGGTTACCGTCCGCTCGCCCCGCAAGGTCATGAAGGCGTCGGAATGGGAGATCAAGGATGCCGTCCACGAAGGCATCCCGATCCTCGACAATCACGCGCCGAAGTCTTTCGTCGTCAAAGGTGGCAAGCTCGTCGGCGTCGTCTTCGAGAAGATGATCGAGACTGGGTCCGACGCCAAGGGCCGGCCCCAGCTCAAGGGCTCCGGCGAGATGATCACGATCGATTGCGACGACGTGCTCATGGCCATCGGCCAGGACAACGCGTTCCCCTGGATCGAGCGCGACATCGGTCTCGAGTTCGGCGAGTGGGACATGCCCAAGGTCGACCGCAAGACCTTCATGTCGACGCGTCCCGGAGTCTTCTTTGGCGGCGATGCCGCCTGGGGCCCCGAGAACATCATCTGGGCCGTGAGTCATGGCCACCAGGCGGCCATCTCGATCGATGCCTATTGCAACGGCCGCTCGATCGAGGAGCGACCCGGGCCCGGCCACACGCTCGTCTCTCAGAAGATGGGTATCCACGAGTGGTCCTACTCGAACAATTACGACAATCAGAACCGTACCGCGGTACCGCACGCCGACCTCAAGACCTCGATCCGAAACCTGAAGCTGGAAGTTGAGCTCGGCTACGATGACAAGTTGGCCGCCCGCGAGGTCGAGCGGTGCCTGAACTGTGATGTCCAGACGGTGTTTTCGGCTCCGCTGTGCATCGAGTGCGACGCGTGCATGGACATCTGCCCCGTCGACTGCATCAATTTCACCGACAATGACGACGAGGCCGCCCTGCGCAAGTCGCTCAGGGTTCCGGCGCTCAACGCGACTCAGGATCTCTACGTATCGGAGCCGTTGAAGACTGGTCGTATCATGGCCAAGGACGAGGATGTCTGCCTGCACTGCGGCCTCTGTGCCGAGCGCTGTCCGACGGGCGCCTGGGACATGCAGAAGTTCTTCTACGTGGAGGCGCAGGCGTCCAAAGCCTGCCTCGCGCAGCACAATGAGTATCTGGAATGAGGCGGCGGATGTCTTCCGCCGACCAATGGAGAGATTAAGAGAGCGATCGCCGGTCGGCCGAGAGCCCGATCTCGAGGAGCCCGGCAAAGCTAGGATCGAATTCGAATGAGCGGCATCAACGACTTCGTCATCAAGTTCGCGACGGTCAACGGCTCCGGCAGCGCATCGGCCAATACGATGTTCGCCAAGACATTGTTCCGCATGGGCATTCCGGTCTCGCCGAAGAACATCTTCCCGTCGAACATCCAGGGTCTTCCCACCTGGTACGAGGTTCGCGTCTCGGAGGCGGGCTACATCGCCCGCCGTGACGGCATCGACGTCATGGTGGCGATGAACCCGCAGACCTACGCCAACGACGTGGCCGAGCTCGTCCCGGGCGGCTGGCTCGTCTACGACTCCACCATGCCGCGTCTGTGGCAGCGCTCGGACATCACCGTAATCGGTCTCCCTATTGCCGAGATCTGCGCCAAGATCTGGAAGGACGCGCGCCAGCGCCAGCTCTTCAAGAACATGGTCTACGTTGGCGCGTTGACCGCCCTCCTCGACATGGACGTCAAGGTGCTCGAGGGCGTCGTCGCAGACCAGCTCAAAGGCAAGGAGAAGCTGCTCGCCGCCAACATGCAGGCGGTCCAGATCGGCCGCGAGTACGCGCAGGAGAACTTCGAGTGCCCTCTGCCCATCCGGGTCCGCCACGCTGAGGGTGCCAAGGGCAAGATCATGGTCACGGGTAACGAGGCGGCGGGCCTCGGTGCCGTCTATGCCGGCGCGACCGTCTGTGCCTGGTATCCGATCACGCCCTCCACCTCGCTCGCAGAGGGTTTCGAGAAGCATGCCCGGCGCCTCCGCGTCGGCAAGGATGGCAAGAAGAATTATGCCATCGTCCAAGCCGAGGACGAGCTGGCCGCCATCGGCGTCGCGATCGGTGGCGGCTGGAATGGCGCCCGCTCGTTCACGGCGACCTCGGGCCCTGGCATCTCGCTCATGAGCGAGTTCCTGGGGCTCGCCTACTTCGCCGAGATCCCGGTCGTTCTCTACAACGTGCAGCGCGGCGGACCGTCGACCGGCATGCCGACCCGCACCGGCCAGCCCGACATCATCTCCTGCGCCTACGCCAGCCACGGCGATACCAAGCACGTGCTGCTCTTCCCGTCGAACCCGACCGAATGCTTCTCGATGAGCGCCGACGCTTTCGATCTCGCCGAGCGGCTGCAGACTCCCGTGATGGTCATGTCCGACCTCGACATCGGCATGAACGATTGGATGACGGACCCCTTTAGTTGGGACGACAGCCGCCTCGCCGACCGCGGCAAGGTGCTTTCGAAGGAGGAACTGGAGGCTTTTGCCGACAAGAAGGGCAAGCCCTGGGGTCGCTATCTCGACGTTGACGGCGACGCGATCCCCTATCGCACGCTGCCCGGCACCCACCCGACGATGGGCTCGTACTTCACGCGTGGCACCAGCCATGACGAGAACGCGCGCTACACCGAGGACGGCGCGATCCACGCGCGTGTCATCGACCGCATTCGCAAGAAGTTCGACACCGCGGCGACGATCGTGCCCAAGCCGGAACTCGCGATGCGCGACCCCGCAGGCAAGACGGGCCTCATCTACTTCGGTGCGACCCGACCTGCCGTCCTGGAGGCGCTCGACCTGCTCGAGCGCGACGGATTGAAGGTCAATTCGATGCGCCTGAAGGCCTTCCCGTTCGGCGAGGAGGTGAAGGAGTTCTGCGCGGCGCACGAGCGCATCTTCGTCGTCGAGCAGAACCGCGACGCACAGATGCGCCAGCTTCTCACCGTCGAGGCAGAGGTGCCGCAAGACAAGCTGATCCCGACGCTCAACTACGACGGTACGCCGATGACCGCGGAATTCGTTCGCGGCGCAGTGCTCAAGCAATTGAGGCCGGCAAAAGCTGCGGCGGCGGAGTGATCATGGCCAAGAGATTCGCAGCCAGCGAACGCGAAACACTTCTGGCCGTGAAGGGCGTCGGGCCGACTGTTGTTGCCCGCCTGGAACAGCTTGGCATCAGTTCGCTTCGTCAACTGGCGACAAAGCATGCGGGGAGCATCTGCGCGGAAGCGGCGGCCGTCGTCGGCACCACCTGCTGGAAGAATAGTCCGCAAGCCCGCAATGCCATTCAGGCAGCCATCGACGCTGCTACCGTGTCCACTCAGTCGAAGAGCTGACCCCATGACCTACATCGCAAAGCCGATTGCTCATCATCCTGCGCTGCCGAGGAATGCGCTCGGACTGACGCACCGAGACTATGAAGCCTCGATGTCGACGCTGTGCGCCGGTTGCGGCCACGACAGCATCACGGCCGCCATCATCGAGGCCTGCTTCGAGATGGACCTTCCGGCTCATCGCGTCGCGAAGCTGTCGGGGATCGGCTGCTCGTCCAAAACGCCGACCTACTTCCTCGGGCGCAGCCACGGGTTCAACTCGGTCCATGGCCGTATGCCGTCCGTGACGACCGGCGCCAATATGGCGAACCGCGACTTGGTCTATATCGGCGTCTCCGGTGACGGTGACACCGCATCGATCGGTCTCGGCCAGTTCGCCCACGCCGTCCGCCGCAAGCTCAACATGACTTACATCGTCATGAACAACGGCTGCTACGGCCTGACGAAGGGCCAGTTTTCGGCCACCAACGACAAGCGCTCGCCGTCGAAGAAAGGCGAGGCCAACCCCTTCGATGCCATCGATCTGTGCCAGATGGCGATCCAGCTCGGCGCTGGCTTTGTCGCGCGCTCCTTCTCGGGCGACAAGAAGCAGCTCATTCCGCTCATCAAGGCTGCCGTCAGCTACAAGGGCTTTGCCTTCCTCGACGTCATCAGCCCCTGTGTGACCTTCAACAACCACCCGGCCTCGACCAAGAGCTTCGACTATGTCCGGGCTCACAACATGGCGTCGGAGAACAAGCTCGACTACATCGAGCCCAAGGAAGAGATCACGGTCTCGTATGATGCCGGGACGACGGCGTCCGTCACGCTTCACGATGGCTCGCGCCTGCTCCTGAACAAGCTCGACGGTGGCCACGATTTCCGCGACCCGGACCAGGCGATCATGACCATCCGCCGCAACGCATCCCAGGGCCAGGTGGCAACCGGGCTTCTCTACGTCAACGAAGGTGGCGACGACCTGCATGACGTGCTGCAGACACCGGATCGCCCGCTGAACGAGATCCCGGTCTCCGAGCTGTGCCCTGGTTCGAAGGCCCTCGAGGCCATCAACGCCCGCCTCCGCTGAGTAGGCAAGGCCGGCAAGGCCATCGTCAGGCAGAAGCGGCGCCGGTCTGGCGCCGCCGTCGTTAATGGGTTCCCGCTCGAACGCCCGCGCTCAACCGCTCCGGCGCTTTCGAATGTCTGCGAGTTCGGGATCCATCTTGTCGAACGCGATCAGGGGCGCCGCCCTCCGGAAGATGCGGTTTACGACCGGCCAGCGATGGCGGAAGTAGACCCACATCGGATCGAGCCGGCTGCCAAGCTTCATCTTCTGCGCGTAGGCCGTCTGCCCCGACTGGTACCTGCGCGCGCCGTGCGCGAGAGCAAAGCGCACACCCTCCATCCAGGCGACGAAGAAGAGGTTGTGCTCGCGGCCGGCCGGATAGCGCATGCCCCAGAACTTGTCGATGATCCGGTCCTTTTCGATGAAGAGAAGCTTCATGGCGAGCAGCCGGCCATCGACCCTGGCCAGGATGAGAGCCGCCCGCTCCGGCCCGAGAGCCGCCACGACATCGCGGAAATAGCGCGGTGAGAGCTGTTCGAAGTCTCCGTAGTCGAAGCGGCTGTTGGCTCGGGTTTCCTCGTAAAGCGAATAGATCTCGTCCTCGAGCCCGGCGATCGAGGTCACTGTCTCGAGGGCGACCGGGCCCGCGGTCTTGAGCTTGCGCCTGAGCACCGAGCGGTTGTTGGCCGAGAGCGAGCGGATGTAATCGGCTTCCGATGTGAATGGCAGGTCGAGGACCGAGACGGGTAACCCCGCGATGCGCGAGAAGCCCGCGCCTTGCAGCACACCGTCGATCGGCTGCGCTTCTCTGTCGGCAAGATCCTTGATCGCAAGAATGCGAACGCCCTCCCGCGCGGCTTTCTCGTCGAGACCTTGCAGCAGTGCCGTCAGTGCCTGCTCCCGCTCGCTGTGCGACAAGTCCGGATCGAAGCCGAGGTGACAGCGGTCGGCGAGCGGCGAACCGAGCCCCATCACGGGATGTGCGACGACACGAGGCACCGTTCGGTGCAGCCAGTCGCCGATCGGTCTGAGCCGCCCTTGCAGAGGCGTATCGAGACGGTACGTGACGTGAAACAGCGGGGCTGCGGCAACGAGTCGTCCCCCGCGTGAGACGGCGATTGCCTCGAAGCGGAAGCCCGGCGGCGGGGCGGCCTCAACTGCCCGATAATAGGCCCAGCCCTCGGCCTCGTCGGGAAAAAGTCGCTGCCAGTCCGCCTCCGCGATGGCGCCCACTCCCGCCGGCGTCGAGACCAAAAAATCTTGCGATTTAGAGGCGAACATGTTCATCAGGAATTGTCTCGGATCGGTTTGCGCCAAGTAGCCCTGGGGCAGTGTGGCGCCCCAGCCATCCGCCATGCTTTTGCCGAGTGACCGGCGCATCAATCATGGAACTGGCCGCGCGCGTGGCGGGTTCGATGATCGCGTACTCCTTTTGTCGTCGCGGCTTGTCCCGTTGAAGCGTCAAGTCTCAACTCCGCTTGGAGGCCGAAATTGATGTCTACCCGTGCCTGGATCGCAGTGCTGCTTACGATGCCGATTGGTGCAGTGCTGTTCGGCGTAGGGACCACCATCGTTCTGTCGGCCGGCGGCCTCAATGCTCGGGCGCCGACGCTGTTGCCAGCGATCGTCGGCACCAGCTTGCTGATCGCACCTCTCATTGCCTGGCAGATCGCGCCGCTCCTTCGCGTTCGTGTCCAGCGCAGTCTGTCGACCAAGAAGCGCCTTATGGAAAAGCACGGCGACAAGCTCGCTGCCCGGCGCTGAGCCGATCGGCGCGCTATTCAGCCGCTGTGATGGCGACGCTGTCGCGCGTGTCTTGAACGGCAGGTTTGATCCGGTCGGCATTCGCACGGGCAATCGTCTCGGCAAAAGCGGTCGACCGCTCAACCACCAGCTGGCGCTGCTTGTCGAGCGTTATGATGTGGTAGCTGTCCTCCAGCACCACCATGTCGACGCGTCCACCCAGGCGCCGCTGCAGATAGAACGCATTGTCGATGTCAGCGATGTCGTCCTCCCTGGGATGCAGGATGAGGGACGGCACTTTGATCTCACCGAGCCTCGGTTTCACCACATCGCACATCGCGTTGAAGTGGGAAAAGCAGCGAACCGGAGTGCAAAAGACGCCGGCCTCCGAGCTGTCTTTGCCCTGCATGCTCTGCACGACGAGCGCCCTGACCCGCTCGTCCTTGAGGCCGTAGGGCTCGTGCTCGGGCAGAGTTGTCCGGATGTTGAAGCGCGTCGGCCTGATGTAGCGCAGCACGCGAGAGTACCACGGCATCGACCAGCCGTTCAGCCAGAGCGTCGGCGCGTAGAAGGCGAGCGCATGCACACCGTCCGGCCGCCTCTGCGCAAGCTGCGCTGCGAGAATGCCGCCCATCGATAGCCCGCCCGCAATGATCACGTCGCAGTGCTGCGAGAGCCTGTCGTGAGCTGCCTCGACGCTCTCGTACCACTGCTCAGGCGTCGAGTTGCGCAGCATCTCGACTGTCGAGCAGTGTCCTGCGAGCTGGCAGCAGTGCACCGTGTAGCCTGCGCGCGCGATGCCTTGCGCCACATAGCGCATCTCGACGGGCGTGCCGCCTAGGCCGTGGATCAGCAGGAAGCCGACCCGGCTGCCCGCGTGGAACGTGCTCCGGTCCGGAGCCCCCGTGCTGTTGCTCATGATCCCGTGTCCGTTCCCTGAGGCCTGCGACGGGCGATCTGCTCGCTTCTGCCCGCCGTGAGCCTCGATCCGCTCAGCCGTGGCCTTCGATGCGGGCAACCCGCGCCATGAGCTGATCCAGAAGCTCGATGGCGAGGTCGATCTCGTCGTTCGAGATCTCGAGGCTGGGTGCCAGAGTGACGACGTTCTTGTAGTAGCCGCCGATATCGAGAACGAGGCCGAAGCGGCGCCCCCTGGCTTCGAGGTCGGCCTTGAAGGCCTCGTCCACCATCAGGTCGACGAGCCGCTTCGAGGGCGTGAAGCTATCGGACGGCTCGCAGATCTCCATCCTCAGTGCCAAGCCCAGACCGTCGACGTCGCCGACCATCTTGTGGCGCCGCTTCAGGTATTCGAGGCCATCGAGGAAGCGGCGCCCCTTCTCCGGCACCGAGCGCTCGTAGTCGCCTTCGGCGAGCATCCGCATCACTTCGAGGCCGACGCCTGTACCCATCGGATTGGCGTTGAAGGTGGAGTGCGTCGAGCCTGCGGGAAACACCGTCGGGTTGATCAGCTCTTCCTTTGCCCACATGCCAGACAGCGGATTGAGACCGTTGGTCAGCGCTTTTCCGAAAACGAGGATGTCGGGGGTCACGCCGAAATGCTCGACCGACCAGAGCTTGCCCGTACGGTAGAACCCCATCTGGATCTCGTCGACGACGAGCAGGATGCCGTGCTCGTCGAGCACCTTCTTCAGCTCGACAAAGAAGTTCATCGGCGGCACGACATAGCCACCCGTGCCCTGGATCGTCTCGATGTAGAGCGCCGCATACTCGCACTGACGCGTCTTCGGGTCCCAGAGGCCGTGATACTCGCTTTCGAACAGGCGCTTGAGGTGCCGGACACACTCGGCGCCATGCTCTTCCTTCGTCATGCCCTTCGGTCCCCGGAAGTGGTAGGGGAACGGCAGGAACATGGCCCGGTCGGAGAAGTGGCCGTAGCGACGCCGATAGCGATAGGACGAGGTGATGGCGGAAGCGCCGAGAGTGCGACCATGATAGCCGCCCTCGAACGCCATCATCAGCGATTTGCCCTTGGCGTTGCGGACAAGCTTGAGGCTGTCCTCGACCGCCTGCGCGCCGCCGACGTTGAAGTGCACACGCCCCTGCTCGCCGAACTTCGCTTCCATGTCCTTTGCGATCATGGCGGCAAGCAGGATCTTCTCGCGGTGCAGGTACTGTGAGGCGACCTGCGGCAGCGTGTCGAGCTGGCGGCGAACGGCGTCGGCGATGCGTTCGTTCTTGTAGCCGAAGTTGACGGCCGAGTACCACATTTGCAGGTCGAGGTACTCCGAGCCAGCAGCGTCGTACATGAACGAGCCCTGGCAGTCCGTGAACATTTTCGGAGGCGTCGTGTAGTGCACCGTGTCGCCATGCGAGCAGTAGCGCTCCTCGAGCGCCAGCAGCTCGGCCTCGCTGGGCCCTGAGGAGGCATCGCCGTCGGGCCAGTGCATCGACTTGTCCATGGAGCTACTCGTCCCTCGATAGATCGTGGCTGGCCTCGGGTTGAGGTGAGGTATCGTCGAGCCATGCCGCGAAAAGCGACGTGGCCTCGGAGAAGGATCGGAACGCGAAGTGCGGCAGTCCGGTCGTGGCGGCGTGCCGGGCGAGAGCGCCCTTGGCGAGGACGAGCTCGGCCTCGCCGGCGACGCAGAAGTCCGAGCGGCCATCGCCGACGACGACGCGCACTGTGCCTGGCGGATGTGAGGCGAACTGGCATTTGCAGTTGCCCGCGAGAGCCCGGCAGTCCGCACGCCCGTGGGGAAAAAGGAGGCGCCAGCGGTTGCCGCCGAGCCATTCGAGCTTGTTGGCGCGGTAGGCGAGATCGAGCCCATGTCGGTCGAGAACCGCGCCGACGGTCCTGTCGAGGCCGTCGGATACCACTGTGATCTCGATGTCGCGCGCCCGGCAAAGGGCGACGAAGGCAGGAAATGCTGGATCGATCTCGATTTCTGCGACGAAGCGGTCGAGCTCGTCAGGTGTCGCGCGCAGAAGCGCGATCTGGCGGACCATGCACTCGCGCGAGCCGATACGTCCCGCCTTCCAATCGTCCTCGATGTCGAGCCAGCCCGGCTCGGCGAAACGCTCGAGCAGGCGGTCGGTCGTGTCCTCGGTGGCGATGGTCCCGTCGAAATCCACCAACACCTGACATTTCAAACGCGTGTTTGACACGCTGGCCCAACCCGTTGATTGCCTGACCGTAATCAGTTCAGGCGTTGCCGTCCGTCTAGCACTAGCGCCTCTCGGGCGGTGCGCAAACACCGTGCCACTGGCCATCGTAAACGCCGCGTCACTGGGTCCCCAAGCTGGTCAGAAGGTGTAAATGCCGGTCGGATCTGAAGGTTAGGTCGCGTCGTTAACCACGTATCGTGATTGCACCGGCTTCGGGCTATGCGCAAATCGCTGAGCGGTGTGGCAGCCGTGCACTATCTAAACGCTCATCTCGACCGCACGTGAGTGCCTGAGGGAGGTCGGCGCCTGTGCTCGATAAGCCCCATGACAACATAGCCGGCCAGCGCCGTCCCGAGTGCCGCGAGATAGGGCGTTTGGAGTTCCAGGACGAACTTTCCCAGGGCCCAGACCAACGAGCCGGATGCCAGCGCGAACATGGCCGCGATCGGGCCACCGAAACCGGTGAACAGCCCGAACATTGCCACCACGATCGCCCCCGCGCTCCCGAACGCCGAGGCGAGCTCGACCAGTTCTTTGATCGTCGTCACCCTCTGCGCCAGCACCCACGCCACCAGGCTGAGGGTGAGCACCGAAAGCCGCACGCTATAGAGCCTCCCGCGGGGCGACAGCCCTGGCAGGATGCGCAACACCACGTTGTGCGAGAGCTGCGCGGCCGGGGCATGCAGCGCCGCGTGCACGACCGACAGGATGGCCGAGACCAGCGCGCCGACGAACAGGGCATAGCCGACAGGCGGCAGGTAGGCCTCGGCGAGCTTCGGGACGATCTGCTCGGGCTCGCCCAGCCCCTTGATCAGCGCCGGCCCGACCAGTCCGAGAAACAGCGGGAACAGCCCGAACGCCAGGTACATCAGGCCACCCGCCACGGTGCCGGTTGCCGCCACCTTGGCACTTCGCGCGCCGAGGAACCGCGAGACGAGCTCGACCGCGACCAGGCTTCCGCATAGTACCACCGCGAGCTTCTCGTATCGGTCGAACGGCCCTTCGTCCGCACCTTGGGCGAGGCTGAGCCGCGCCGGCTCGATCCCGGAGATCGCTGCCATCGGGCCGCCGACCGCGGCGGCGACGAAGAGCGCGAGCACGACGAGCCCGACCATGACCGCGATGCCCTGCACCACGTCGGTCACCGCGTCCGCGAGCAGACCGCCAACCACCGAGTAGGCCCCGACCAGCACGGCCGCGATCACCACCGCCGTACCGACATCGAGGCCCGTAGTGGACCCGAGAATCTGCCCGAACGCACGCACCTGCGCCGCCGCCCAGAGCACCGAGCCCGGCAACAGCACGACAACGAACAGCTTTTCCGTCGCTGCCGAGTATCTGCTGCGCACCATGTCGGCGTAGGTGACGATGCCGCGCCGCCACAGAGGCGCCGCGAGCAGGAGCCCGACGATCAATACTGCGACGCCGTAGCCGAATGGATCGGTCAGACCTCCGGCAAGCCCCCTGCTGTAGATCTCTCCCGCTGAGGCGACGATCGCCTCCGCACCGAACCACGTCGCGAAGACGGAGAAGGCCACAAGGCCCGGTCCGAGCGAGCGGCCCGCCAGGATGTAGTCCTGCTCGGACGTCATCCGGCGTGAGACCCAGGCGCCGATGGCGAACTGCACGATCACGTATCCGAGAATGCCGGCGAGGGCGTAGGCGTTCACGGTGTTCTGTCTCCCCTGCGAGGTCCGTCCGGCCGCACCTCGAAACCGAGGCCCCCGCCGATCGCGGAGCGTCCCGGAAGCGCGCCGCCATCGCTAATGCCACGGCGCAGGCGCCAGCACGAGCGTCTGTCCGCGACACCTTCGATTCGGAATTGGTAAATCGGCCGGGCGTCGCTTATCTGTCACGCGAATGCCACGCTTGGACGGCATCCGTGACAGTCCAGACGAGGCCCGGAGGGAGAGTGACGATCCGCAGCCGTGCAATATACGTGGTGACAGCCGGTGCGCTGCTGCACGGGGCCGCATTCGCGCCGCTGGCCCAGGCAGAGCAGGTTCCTCGTTCCGCGGCCGCCGTTGAGACGCCTTCGCGTGCCCCCGGCATCGCTGGCCGGGGGGATTACGAGGCCTGCCAGGCTCGCGATGAGGCACAGTTCCGAGAGGCGATCGAGCAGGTCACCGTCGTTGCTCTCGAAACGTCGATCCGTGGGCTCGAGTACCAACCGATCGTCGCCGAGGCTTGGCGAAAGGGCGATATCGACGCGGTGCTCACGCGTCGCGTGGACGCCGTCCTCGACGAGTTGAAGCAGGAGACGAGCTGGAGCGAGCTGATCAAGAGTCTCGCATCCCGCGAGACGCAGGAGCGCCTTGCCAAGGCTGCTGCCGAGCGCGTCTACGGCTCGGAGGACATGCGCCGCGCTATCGAGACGCTGGCCGTCACCGTCGGGCAGACCGTCGGGCGCCGCCTCGAGCTCGCGACGGCCGATGCGGCCGAGCCGACCACGCGCTGCCTCGAGGCGTTCCTGGGCCCCCGCTATGGCAACACGGTCGCGCGTGTCGTGGCGAGCGATGCCGGCAAGGAGTTCGCCATTGATGCCGCCAAGGGCGTGGCTCCTGTCTCGCGAGGCAGCGTGCTCGTCGAGAGCAAGGAAGGGCTGGCCGGCCTGGTTGCCATCATCATGCGTCGCCAGCTTGGCAACCTGGCCTCGCGGGTGGGGCAGCGTCTTGTTGGAGCCGTTCTCGGCCGTGTGGTGTCCGTCGTGGCGGGCGGCATCGGTGTCGTGCTCGTGGCCAAGGACATCTGGGAATTACGCAACGGCGTGCTGCCGATCATCGCCAGCGAGATGAAGGCACCC
The DNA here is from genome assembly GCA_041397805.1 of Hyphomicrobiaceae bacterium. Taxonomy (GTDB): domain Bacteria; phylum Pseudomonadota; class Alphaproteobacteria; order Rhizobiales; family Hyphomicrobiaceae. The sequence goes on along the minus strand of JAWKWD010000013.1, from coordinate 23,973 downwards.
GCCACGCGGGACAAGGTGCAGGCCGAGCTGGCGAGCTCCGTCGCGACCGAAATCCAGGCACACCTCAGGGACATCGGCAAACGGACCTCCGAGCGCGTCATCGACATCTGGCGGGAGTTCCGCGGTGCCCATGCCAAGGTGCTGGAGCTCGCCGAGCGCGATGAAGCCTTCAAGACGTTCATCGATAATGTCGCATCGTCCGACTTGGCGCGCCTGGACGAGATCGTGGCCCTGCAGCTGGCGCAGGGTGGCGAGCCGCGTCTCCTCTCGCGGATCGCCGACGGCTCGCTCGCCGAGGCGGTGCAACGCTGGCCGGCGGGCGTGCTCGAGATCGCGCGCGATCGCCGTTCCCTGGAAGCTGGCTTTGCTTGGCGTGCCTTGGCCGGAGATGCGCTGATCCCGAAAGTGCTCGAGTTCGAGGTGCATCGGCGCGCCGATCCCGCCCACCTCACGCGGGCCGGTCTGGAGCGCATCCTTGCGCTCGACGACCGCGTCGCGATCACCCGGCTGGCGGCCCTACCGGCACGCGACATAGAGCCGCTGCTCGAGCTGGGCACTCCGGACCTGAAGCGCCTTTCGCGAGCTCTTCCCGAGGCCGAGTTGGCGAGCCTCTCGGGCTATCTTGTCTCGCTCGAGCGATCGGCAGCCAAGCGCCTGCTCGCCGCCGTTGCCGAAAATCCGTCTCGCATGCAGTGGGTGGCTCCGGCCCACGTGCGCAACGCGGTACTGTCCAGCCGCGACCAGTCGGCAGCTTTGAACATCATGCTGCGGTCGGGCGATATTCTGGACCTCGGCGAGTTCTTGAAGGACGTGGATGCGGCGCGCAGCGGTGATGTGTCGCCTCGCCTCCTGATCTGGCGCTACCCGACCGCGCTCGTGGGCCTTGCTGCCATCGCTCTCGTTCTCCTCCTCTTCGCTTGGCGTGCAGTCTGGGGGCGCCGCCCGTCGACACCCCGAGCCGCGCCTGGAGCCTGAGGCACCTGCATCGCGGCGCTCGGAATTCATCCGCGATAGTCTTGCGGAAAACGCCTGTTGGCCTTTTCCCTCAGCGCTTTGCGCCGGCTAGTCAATTTTGCTAGTCGAGATCCGCGCTCCCGAGCGAATCGCATCGCCGGGTTCTGCCGCAGTCTACGGCCGCGCAATTGGGGACGGACGCGGGACAGCCGGAAGCGGCGGACGCGAGGGAAAGAGGAGCACGACGCGGATGGGTCTCAAGGCACCGGGCATTCTGTCATTCACGTCTTCTATCGTCCTGATGGTGATCGCGGCTGTGTCGCGTTTCGCCAACGCCAGCATTCCGCTCGTCACAGGGCACGAGTTCGGCCTCGTGGTTCTGGCATATCTGGTGCTCGTTCTCGGTTGCATCGTGCGCGGCCTGTGAGGCCGGTGGAGACCCTGGTTGTTGGGTTTCAAGGCTTCATGTGTTCTTCTGTCGCGCGGCCAACAGCGCTCTATCGAACGGGCCACCGGTGACGCTTAATCCTGATATGTCACTGTGGCACGACTTCGAACCGAACGATTGGCGGCGTCGCGCTCAGCGCGGGGCCCGCGACATTGCATTTGCGGTAGCACTGACGGTTACGGCTGTGGTTTTCATTGGCGTGACGTGGCTCAGCAGCAATCGGTCGGGTGAATCGAGGCTCGGCCCCTCGGCCGAGGTCAGCCGGCGTTGAAGTCTGCCGGCGATGCTCAGCGCCGCCCCGTTTCTGCCGGATGCTCGCTATTGTACGTTCTTGCCGGCGCGCCGCGGACTGGAGGGCCCTCCTGCTTGCGCTCGATTGCAGACGAGGAATGAATGATCGCCCGCGCATACCTTCGCCCCGTCGGACGGGTGACCCGGGCGCCGGGGCGCGTCAATGCGACGCCCGACAAGGTGATCCGCATCGGTGACCGCGAGGATTTGGTCTTCGCGGCCCTTGAGCTGATCCAGCGCCATGCCGATGGTCGGGTAGACAGGCGAATCGTCGTCCCGGTAGAGGCACGCAACGAGATGGCTCGTGGTGGCGTGCAGGGCGAGCAGTTGCGCGAGGCTCTGGCCGGTTTCGCCGCGCAACGAGCCCCTCTCGCAGGCATCGCCCTCGATCGGCCGCGCATCATGGGTATCGTCAACGTCACGCCCGACAGCTTCTCCGATGGAGGTAGCTTTGCGAGCGCACGGCAGGCGATCGCTTTTGCGCGCCAACTCGATGACGAAGGGGCGGATTTTCTGGACATCGGAGGTGAGTCGACACGCCCCGGCTCGGAGCCGGTTCCCGTCGAGGAAGAGCTTCGGCGGGTCATGCCGGTCGTCGAGGGCCTCGTCGGTCGCACCCGCGCCCGCATCTCCATCGATACACGGAAGTCGGAGGTGATGCGCCGTGTCGCCGCGGTTGGCGCCCACATGATCAATGATGTGTCGGCGCTGAGCTATGATCCGCAAGCCCTCGCCGTGATGGCCGAGACGCGCCTTCCCGTGGTTTTGATGCACTCGCGCGGCGATCCGAAGACCATGCAGCACGATCCGCGTTATGCCGACGTGCTGCTCGACGTTTTCGACGCCCTGGCCGAGCGCGTGCAGAGCTGCCTCCGGGCCGGGATTGCGCGCGATCGTATCGTCGTGGACCCCGGGATCGGCTTCGCCAAAACGCTCGAGCACAATCTCGAGCTTCTCGCGGGCCTCTCCTTGTTTCATGCGCTCGGCACGCCGATCATGCTCGGCGCGTCACGCAAGAGCACGATCGGCAGGCTCACCGGTGCCGTCGAGCCGGCTGACCGGGTGCCGGGGTCGCTCGCGGCGGGCCTGTCGGGAGCCTCGCAGGGGGCCAGCATCCTGCGCGTGCACGACGTCGCCGCCACGCGTCAGGCTCTGACCGTATGGGAGGCGGCATCGCGGGGCGCGGCCCCCGCCATCATGCCCTGATTGGACACGTGCCTCAGGTCTCGGACAGGTTCGGTCGACGCGTCGGCATCATCAGTCGAATTGATGGGAAGCTGATTGTTCTGAAAAGGGATATTCTGGCTTTGCGTGGGCCCGGACGCGAACCATCGAGTGTGCATGCTGAATTATCCGTTTACGCTCAAAAGCGATGTTCGCGAAGCGTTGTTGCGCCGCAGCATTGTGTCACGTAGAGTTCATCATGTGTTTTCATGAGCGACGGTCGAGGCGTAATGCATGCGCCGCCGCTGTCAGCGAGAGTGGGCGGGGCGGATGACCAGCAATCGCGAACACGGAGACCTCGTCGACCCGGCTCGGGCGCGCGCGACGAGCGCGCCGGAGCAGCGCCTCAACGAGCGCCGCGTCCACGTGAAGACGTTCGGCTGCCAGATGAACGTCTACGACAGCGAGCGCATCAGCGAGGCATTGGGTGCCGAGGGCTACCTCATCTCGGACACCCCCGAGGACGCCGACCTTGTCATCCTCAACACCTGCCACATTCGAGAGAAGGCGGCCGAGAAGGTCTATTCGGAGCTCGGCCGCATCCGTGCAATCAAGTTGCGCCGCGCCCGTGAAGGCCGGGAGACGATGGTTGCGGTGGCCGGCTGCGTCGCCCAGGCCGAGGGTGCCGAGATCGTTCGCCGCGCCCCCGTCGTCGACCTGGTGATCGGTCCGCAAAGCTATCACCATCTGCCGGCGCTCGTGTCTCGGGTGCGCTCGGGTGAGCGAGGCATCGTCGAGACCGAGTTTCCCGAGGAGGACAAGTTCGATCACCTTCCGGGCCGTTCGACCAAGGCGCGCCGCCAGCCGGCCGCATTCCTCACCGTCCAGGAGGGCTGCGACAAGTTCTGCACGTTCTGCGTCGTCCCTTACACAAGGGGGGCCGAGCTGTCCCGACCAGTCGAGAGGCTGATGGAGGAGGCGCGCCAGCTCGTCGCCCAGGGCGTTCGCGAGCTCACGCTGCTCGGCCAGAACGTCAATGCCTACCACGGCGAGGCACCAGACGGAACGAGTTGGTCGCTCGCACGTCTCGTTGGCAGTCTTGCCGAGATCGAGGGCCTCGAGCGCTTGCGCTATACGACCTCCCACCCGCGGGACATGACCGACGACCTGATCGAGGCCCACGCCCGCCAACCCAAGCTCATGCCATACCTGCACCTGCCCTTCCAGGCGGGGTCCGACCGCATTCTGGCGGCCATGAACCGGAAGCATACCGGAGCCGAGTACTTGGCCCTGGTTGCCCGTTTGCGCGAGGCGCGCCCCGACCTCGCCCTGTCGACCGACATCATCGTGGGTTTCCCGGGCGAGACGGACGGCGAGTTCGAGGAGACCCTCGAGATCGTCCGCAGAGTCTCCTTCGCGCAGGCGTTCTCGTTCAAATACAGTCCCCGCCCCGGCACACCGGCAACCACGATGGAGAGGCAGGTATCGGAGCCCGTCAAGGCAGAGCGACTGGCACGCCTGCAAGCGCTTTTGGACGAGCAGCAGTCCAAGTTCGCGACGGGTCTCGTGGGCCGCACCGTTCCTGTCTTGTTCGAGAGATCGGGCCGTAAGCCGGGCCAGCTCGTGGGCCGCTCGCCGTACCTGCAACCTGTGCACGCCGAGGCGAGCGAAACTTGGCTCGGCTGCATTGTGCCGACCATGATCGTCTCTGCCGGCCCGAACAGCCTGGCAGGTGTCATAAAAAATTCGTAGGCGGTGTTCATGGCTCCCTGAAAAACGGTCGCGCGCGGGAGCCGGATCGGTGATAGCTTCGCCCGGTTCTCGGACACGCTTCTAGGAGAGCAGGATTGACAGAGGCTCGCGGATCGTCGCCCTCGGGGGCATCCAGGCCGCCCAAGGCCACCGACGACCAGCACAGCGTCGTCATGACATTCGAAGACAATCGCCTGCTGCCCCGGCTGCTGGGCGAGTACGATTCTCATCTTGCCCGCATCGAGAGCCAGCTCGGCGTTACGGCACATGCCAAAGGCAACGTCATCACGCTGAGCGGGCCGAAGGCCGGGGCTGAGACAGCTCGGGAGGTGTTGAACGCCCTCTACGACCGGGTGGCCAAGGGAGAGAGCATCGGCAGCGGCGACATCGACGGTCTTATTCGGCACGCCCGGTCCGGCTCGCCGAGACCCGAGGGCATGGCTCAGATCCGCACCCGACGCCGTATCGTTACGGCACGCACCCCGATGCAGAGCGCCTACCTGCGCGCCCTTGAGAAATACGACATGGTCTTCGGCATCGGTCCGGCAGGGACCGGCAAGACCTACCTTGCGGTGGCCTTCGCGGCCGCTTGCCTCGAGCGCGGCGTCGTCGAGCGCATTATTCTGTCGCGTCCGGCCGTCGAGGCCGGCGAGCGGCTCGGCTTCCTTCCGGGCGACATGAAAGAGAAGGTGGACCCCTATCTCCGCCCCCTCTACGATGCCCTCAAGGATGTGCTTGCGCCAGAGAAGGTCGAGAAGGATCTCGCCTCGGGCGTCATAGAGGTGGCACCGTTGGCCTTTATGCGGGGAAGGACCCTGTCGCACGCGTTCGTCATCCTGGACGAGGCCCAGAACACGTCGAGCATGCAGATGAAGATGTTTCTGACCAGGCTCGGCGAAGGCTCGAAGATGGCGATCACTGGCGACCCAAGCCAGATCGACCTGCCGCGCGGCCAGGAGTCGGGCCTCGGCGAGGCGGTTCGCCTGCTGGAAGGCGTGAAGGGCATCGAGGCGATCCGCTTCACGTCGGCCGACGTGGTGCGCCGCGATCTGGTGGCACGCATCGTCGAAGCCTATGATCGGGCGGAGCGGACGAGTACAGCGATCGAGTGAAAGGCATTTTCGAAGACGCGATGGATACGCCGGGCGACATAGGCCCAAGAACGAGGGATGAGGACAGACGCGAAAGTGAGCCTCCTCCACGTTTGGCTCTCGAGGTAGTTGTCGAGGGTGGTGACTGGCCGGACTTGGGCGAGCTCGATAGGCTCGTTGCAGGAGTTGCTCGCGCTGTCGCGCAGGCCCCCGCCGTCGCGCCTCGTCTCGCCGCTCCGGCTGCCGCTTGTGTCGCCTTCGCGACCGATGCGGACGTACGCGCCCTGAACGCGCGCTACCGCGCCAAGGACAAGCCGACCAACGTGCTGTCGTTCCCGGCTCAGGCGCTTCCCGAAGGTGCGCTCGCGCCGGGCGAGGCGCAGCCTCTGGGCGATGTCGTGCTCGCCGCCGAGACCGTCGCCGCGGAAGCGAAAGACCAAGGCATTCCCCTCCTCCACCACATACAGCACCTCGTCGTGCACGGCGTACTGCACCTCCTCGGCAACGACCACGAATCCGATGCCGAGGCCGAGGTCATGGAGGCGCTGGAGACGAACATTCTGGCCGCTCTTGGCGTTCCTGACCCCTATCGCAGCGAGTAAGCGGCAGCTCATGGCAAATTCGAACGACGCGACATCCCCGGCTGTGCCCGAAAACGGCCAGTCTGTTCAGAATGGCGATCCGCCTCGAAGTCCGAGCGGCCCCGGCTGGCTGGCAGCTCTGCGCGCGCGGCTTGGGCTGGGCGCCCAGCAGACCCTGCGCGAGACACTCGAGGAAGCGGTCCGTTCCGAAACCGCGGGCGACAGCACGTTCTCGGCAACCGAGCGGGACATGCTGTTGCGCCTGCTTCGCTTCGGAGGCCTCTGCGTGGAGGACGTCATGGTCCCGCGCGCCGACATCATCGCGATCGAGCAGGAAGCGACGATTGCCGAGCTGATGCGCCTTTTCAATGAGGCCGGCGTCTCCCGCATCCCCGTGTATCACGAGACGCTCGACGATCCGCGTGGCATGGTCCACGTCAAGGACCTGCTGCGTTACCTGAGTGCCGTCGAGCCGTCCGCGGCTGAGAGACCTGCCGCCGTGATTGCGAAAGCTCCCGTGGCCTGCAAGGCCGGTGTCGATCTCGCAAGGCCGATCCGAACGGCGGGCCTGCTTCGCCCTGTCTTGAATGTGCCACCGTCTATGCCGGCGGTGAACCTGCTCATTCGCATGCAGAGCACGCGCAATCACATCGCGCTCGTGGTCGACGAGTACGGCGGCACCGACGGCCTCGTTACCATCGAGGACCTGGTCGAGCAGGTCGTGGGCGATATCGAGGACGAGTACGACGTCGAGGAAGCCGCCAACATTGCCGAGGACGCACGCCATGGCCTCGTCGCACAGGCGCGCACACCGGTCGCCGAGCTCGAGGAGCACCTCGGTGTGAAGCTTCTGCGTCCCGACGACGAGGGCGAGATCGACACGGTCGGCGGATTGGTGGTCGCGCGTCTTGGACGTGTGCCGGTCAAGGGCGAGCTGGTCGCGCACGAGAGCGGCATCGAGCTCGAGGTCTTGGACGCCGATCCCCGCCGGATCAAGCGTCTTCGCGTGCATCGGCCGCCCGCCGGTCCGGGCGACGACTCCAACGGCGCGGCCTCTCCTTCCGGTGAAGGTCGCGGCGCCGCCGCCCAGGATCAGGCCGCACCACGCCACGAAGGCTGACGGTAAAGGAGCCTGGCTGTGCGCGCCGCAGCGACTGCGCTGGCATTGGCGGTCGTTGCCCTTCTCGCGGCGGCGTCGGTGGTCGGCTTGGAGATCGGCCGCCTGCCCCGCATTTCGGATGTCTGGCCTCTCGACCTGGAACAGCCCGGTGGGTGGCTCCTCGACCGGCAACTTGCAGACCTCCGGAACGATCCCGGCCTCTGCCGCAGCACGCTTCGTCCTGCCGTCATCGAGGCGACGCCGCTTCCCGACAATCCTCCGCACGGCGGCTGCGGCTGGCTCGTGGCGGTTGATGTCGCGTCCGTCGCTGAGGCTCGGCTCGCAGCAAGGCCGATGACCTGCGAGCTTGCGGCCGCTATCGCGTTATGGATGCGCCATGTTGTGCAGCCGGCCGCCCTGTCCGAGCTGGGCAGCCGGGTCGCCGTCGTGGAGCACCTGGGTACCTACGCCTGCCGCAACATCCGTGGCAGCCCCGCGTTCGCCAACCGGCCGAGCGAGCATGCTTCGGCGAATGCGCTGGACCTGGCCGCATTCCGCCTCGCCGATGGCCGTCGCATCACGGTCCTGGGCGATTGGGGCAAGGACGACGCCTCTGGCCGCTTCCTGTCCGCGATCCACGCCGGTGCCTGTCGCTATTTTCGTGTCGCCATCGGCCCCGCATACAACGCGGCCCACCGCAATCACTTCCATCTTGATCGCGGCCGCTGGCGCGCCTGCCGGTGAAGGTTCACCTCTGAGAGCTGTCGTCGTGGGTGGTAGCGAGCGCGGCGAGGAACCCGGCCAGGTTCTCGGTCATGTGGTGCACGTGGGCCGGCGGCTCCTTCCATTCGCGGATCTTGAGCTGGATCGGATGGTCGATGTAGCTCGAATGGACGAGGCACGTCGTCATGCCGAGCTCGTGCGCCGGTTCGAGGTTGTGTGGCATGTCCTCGAACATGGCCGCTGCGGCCGGTGTGACCCCGTGCGAGGCGAGCAGCCGGTCGTAGGCTTCGCGCTTCTCCTTGGGAATGAAGGCGGCATCGACGATGTCGATGATGTCCTCGAAGAGATCCATGACGCCGAGCTTCGTCGCCACTCGCTCGGCATGCGCGTGCGATCCCGCAGTGAAAATGAGCTTGCGTCCCGGAAGCCGCGTGATCGCGGCGCGCAGCTCCGGGTGCTCGGGAATCCCGGTCAGGTCGATGTCGTGCACGAACTCGAGGAAGTCGTGCGGGTCCATGTTGTGCACCTGCATCATGCCCGCGAGCGTGGTTCCGAATTGCCGATAGTAGCTCTTCTGCAGGTGCTTCGCGTAGGCGAAGGGAACGCCCAGATACCGCTGGATGTACTCGGCCATCTTCTGGTCGACCTGGGCGAAGAGATTGCATTCTGCCGGATAAAGCGTGTTGTCGAGGTCGAAGATCCAGATGCGGGTCTGGTCGAAGCCGCGCGCCTGCCGGCTGGTCGTCTGGCTGCTCACTTGCTTCGCTCCTGCAGTGTCCGGCGCTCGCTGCATCGCTGCCATCCTGCGGCCCCGGCGCGACCGGGCTTGCCATTCCTCGGGCCGGCGTGATGGGATGCGCCTTCCCACCGGCTTGGTCTGGAAACTCCCCATGCTCACCATTTACGGCGTCTATCGCAGCCGCGCTACCCGCAACATCTGGCTTGCGGGCGAGCTAGGCATCCCATTCAAGCACGTTCCGGTCACCCAGCCCTACCGGGCGCACGCGGCGGCCTTGACCTCCCGCAGCCCGGAGTTCTTGAAGATCAACCCGAACGGACATGTGCCGGCCATCGACGACGACGGCCTCGTGCTCTGCGAATCTCTGGCAATCAACCTCTATCTCGCGAAAAAGCACGGCGGCCCCTTGGCGCCGGCCGACATATCCGAGGATGGCCTGATGACGATGTGGTCCTTCTGGGCCGTGACCGAGGTCGAGGGCCGCGCGCTCGAGGTCATGCGTGACCCGAAAGCCGCCACGGCCGCCATCGAGGCCTTGAAGGCCCCGTTCGCCGTGCTCGACGCCGCACTGGCCAAGACCGGTCATGTCGTCGGCGGACGCTTTACGGTGGCCGACATCAACGTCGCGGAATGCGTTCGCTATGCCTCGGCAGCGCCCGCACTCTTCGAGGCGGCTCCGAACGTCAAGACGTGGCTCGCCGCTTGCCATGCGAGACCGGCGTTCAAGGAGATGTGGGCCAAACGAGATGCCGAGCCCGCATGATCGGGGCGGGCCCTCGTGCTTTGGTGCACCTCACCGCGATGTCTGAAACGTCGCGGTGAGGCCGCCGGGGCGACGAGAGCCCGCGAACACCCGGTACGCAGGCTGGGGCGCCCGGCTCACATGAGCGTCTCCCAGAGATGCTCCTCGGTATCCAGCCGGTCGATCTCTGGCCCCTTGAAATCGCCCCGCGAGACGATGCCCTTGATCCGGCCCTCCTCCACGATCGGCAGGTGGCGATAGCCGCCGTCTCCCATCATGCGTAGCGCGTCGATGGCGCGCTTCTCGGGCGCGATGGTGGTCGGGTTGCGCGTCATCACGTCGGCGAGTGGTGTCTTGGCCGGATCGCGGCCCTGCGCCAGCGCCTTGACCGCATCGCGCCCCGTGAAGATGCCGACGAGAGCCTCTCCCTCGTCGACCACCAGAACCGAGCCGACGCACTTGTCCCACATCTTGCGTGAGGCTTCCTGCAGGGTTGCCGTCGGTCGCATCACCAGAGGGTTCTGGTCTTTCACGATCAGCGAAAGCTTGCGATTGGTCATGGCGGCCTCCCGTGCCTCGCACCGTTGAGACAAGCGTAGGAGAGCCTCTGCACGCTCCGCTTTGCGCCATGTCAAACGGAGAGGCGGTCACGGTAGGGTTCACCGGACGTCGTACCGGCCGAGGCAGAAACGAGACGGATCGGCCGCTCCGTCCTACTCGCGCGAATGGCGCACGATGGTGCCGACGCCATGCTCGGTGAACAGCTCGAGCAGCACGCAGTGCGGCACGCGCCCATCTATGATGACCACGGCATCGACCCCGGCGTCGACCACCTCGATGCAGCCCTCGACCTTGGGGATCATGCCGCCCGTGATGGTGCCGTTGCGGATGAGCGCGCGTGCCTCGTCGACCGTGAGATCCTCGATCAGCTTCTTGTCCTTGTCGAGCACGCCCGGTACGTCGGTCAGGAGCAGCAGGCGCTTGGCCTTGAGGGCCGCCGCCAGCGCCGAGGCGAACGTATCGGCGTTGACGTTGAGCGTCTCCCCGTCGGCCGACACGGCGACCGGCGCGATGACGGGAATGAGGTCGGATCGTGAGATCACCTCGATGATCTCCGGGTTCACCTTCGCAGGGTCGCCGACGAAACCGATGTCGACCGGCTTGATTTCGTTCGTCTCGGGATCCGGCATCTCCGTGATCTTCTTGGCGATCATCAGGTTGGCGTCCTTGCCGGAAAGTCCGACCGCCTTGCCGCCCTGCCGGTTGATCGCCGACACGATGCCTTTGTTGATCGAGCCCGCGAGAACCATCTCGACCACCTCGACGGTCGGCTGGTCGGTCACTCTGAGGCCGTGCACGAACTCGGATTTGATGTCGAGCCGCTTCAGCATCGAGCCGATCTGCGGCCCTCCGCCGTGGACCACCACAGGATTGACGCCCGAAAGCTTGAGATAGGCGATGTCCTTGGCGAAGGCGTCGGCCAGGGCCTGATCCACCATGGCATTGCCGCCGAACTTCACCACCACGATCTCGTCGTCGTAGCGGATCAGATGCGGCAGAGCTTCGGCCAGAATGCGCGCCTTGGTCTGCGCGTCGGCATTCGCTCTCGGGCTCTCGACCAACTCTTTGCCTGCCATCGACGTCGCCTCCGGAGGGGGGGGATTCTCTCGGCCGCTCTTATAGCGCCCGCCGCGGCGGCGTCGAGCCGGATTGCATGGCGCGCGCCACGCCTCGAGCGGATCGGCCGGGTGTGCGCCTCAGAATGCGAGCTCGCGGAAGATCGGCTCGATGCGCCTGCCCCATCGCCCCTCGTAGGCCTCGAGCAGGACCTCGGAGGTCGTCCGGCCGCTGTCCACCGTCGCCTCGATGCACTGGAGGTGGATGCGCTCGTCTTCCCCTTTGGCGGTCTTGACGCCGCGCGCTTTCAGGCCTTCACCCGCGATGGAGACCACCTCGCGGGCGATGTCGAGAAGCGGCATGCGCCGGAAACGTGTGCCGAGCGCCGAGCGCGGAACCGCGTTGCGCAGCCCATCGCGCTCTTCCGCTGTCCATCCCTTGACCACGTCCCACGCCGCATCGAGAGCCGTCTGATCGTAGAGCAGGCCGACCCAGAGGGCCGGCAGCGCTGCAATTTGCGGTGTGAGCCCGGCATCAGCGCCGCGCATCTCGAGATAGCGCTTCAACCGCACCTCGGGAAAGATGGTTGTGATGTGATCCGACCAGTCGTCGATCGTCGGCTCGATCCCCTTGAGCTCGGGCCGCCCCAGCTTTTCCGCCAGCCGTCCGGAGAGGAAGTCGCGAAACGAGGCACCCGCGACGTCGATGTAGTTGCCATCGCGGTAGATGAAGTACATCGGCACGTCGAGCGCGTACTCGACGTAGCGCTCGAACCCCATGCCGGTCTCGAAAACGAACGGCAAAAGGCCCGTCCGCGAGCGATCCGTGTCGCGCCAGGCTTCGCTCCGGAGTGAAAGATAGCCGGACGGCTTACCTTCCTTGAACGGCGACGAGGCGAAAAGGGCCGTTGCCACCGGCTGTAGCGCCAGCGACACGCGCAGCTTTTTCACCATGTCCGCCTCGTCGGCGAAGTCGAGGTTCACCTGGATGGTCGCCGTCCGGTACATCATGTCGAGGCCGTGGTGCCCGACCTTCGGCATGTAGCGCGTCATCACGGCGTAGCGCCGCTTCGGCATCTTCGGCGTCTCGGGGAGCGTCCACTTCGGCGAGAAGCCCGACCCGAGGAAACCGAGTTTCAGGTCGTGGCCGATCGCTGTCACCTGTTCGATGTGTTCTCGCGTTTCCGCGTCGACCGCATGCAGGTCGGAAAGCGGCGCCCCGGAAAGCTCGAACTGCCCGCCCGGCTCGAGCGAGACGGTCGCCGCAGGCTCGCCTTCGGGCCGCTTCAGCGCAATGACGGTATCGCCCTCGCGGATCGGCTCCCAGCCGTAGCGCCGGGAAAGCTCGTCCAGCAGCGCACTGATGCCGCGCGGCCCCTCGTAGGCCACCGGCCCGAGGTCGTCCGTGCGGAACACGATCTTCTCGTGCTCGGCCCCTATCAGCCACTCAGCCTTGGGCTTGGAGCCGGCCGCGAACCATTCGACGAGGTCGTCGCGAGAGCCGATGGGCGGAGCGTCTGAGCCTGCCTGACGGGTCGACATGCTTGAACCTCGGTTTAACGATAAGGGGCGGCCGCAGCGCTCGCCCACGGCTCGAAGAGGGTCCACTTATGGCCGTCGTCGCTGGGCCGCACAAGCCCTTGACGCAGGATTGAGGATCAGGTGAGGGGCATGAGCTTTTCTTGTTGATGGCTTTAGTTTCGCTCAGCCGCTCGGCCGCTGCTGTCCGCGCCAAACGTGCGGCGGCCTCATCGCCAGTCACCCAACACCGCGTTCACCAGCGCCAGCGCGGCAACTGCGGCGGTGTCTGCCCTCATGATCCGTGGGCCTAGCGCCAACCGGACGACACTGGGGTGCGCGATCAGCATCTCCCGCTCCTCCTCTGCGAATCCGCCCTCCGGGCCGATGAGAAGAGCGACAGGCCCGGGATCGATGGTTCCGAGCGCCAGAACCGGATCTCGGACCGGCGCTTCCTCGTCACAGAAGATGAGCCGCCGGCTCGTCTCCCAGGTCTCGAGAGCGCGCCTCAGCGCTCGAGGCTCGAAGACTTCCGGGATGCGCAGGATGCCGCATTGCTCGGCCGCCTCGATGACGTTGGCACGCATGCGATCCGTATTGACCCGCTCGGCGACGGTATGCCGTGTCATCACCGGAACCAGGCGGGCCACGCCGAGTTCCGTGGCCTTTTGCACCATGTAGTCGAGCCGGGCCCGCTTCAGCGGCGCAAACAGATAGTGCAGGTCCGGTCCCCCGGCCTGCGGACGGAGAAGTTGCTCGACGGCGAGCACCGCGTCGCGTCGGCCCTGACGTGCAAGCCGTGCGCGCCACTCGCCGTGTCGCCCATTGAAAACGTGCACCGTCGCGCCGTCGCCAAGACGTAGCACGTTGACGACGTAGTTCGCCTGCTCCCGGGAGAGCGAGAGGCTCGCACCCTCCGTCAGATCATGCGTCACGTAGAGGCGTTGCGCCCGGAAATCGTAGGCGTCTGTCATGACGCCATCTTTAACCTGTCCTTCGCCCTCAAGACTACTGTCCCGGACGGCGGCCGCTCCAGGGCTAGATCCGTAAGTGGTCGGATAGGTGCGAGCCGAGCTCGTGGTCAGGCGTCTTGGTCAGATCCTTGGCCACCTCGCCGCTGATCACCGCAGACAGCCGGTCGCTGAATGCGCCGCGGAGCACGCCCAGTGCCGGCGGCGGCGCCACGACGACGAGCCTGTCGAACGCGCCCGCCTGCAACCGTTCGTCGAGCTGGTCGGCCAGCATCTCGAGATAGGCGCGCTTCATCTGCTTGCGCGGGTCGGTCGGGGGCGTCATCGGATGGCGGGTTGCACCCGTGGATTCGAACGACCGCCCCTGTCGGTCGCTGACGATCTCGTGCGTCGAGCCCGGCAGGGACGATTCCGAGGCGAGCCCGTCCACCGGCTGGGTTCCCTTGCCAGGACCGAGGTTCTCGAGCACTCGTGCGCGCCCCGCGTCGGCGATGAGTATCCAGGTGCGAATAGGCTTCATATCGAAACTCCTCGTGTTCTGCAGAGCTGTCCCGAAGCGCGCATCTTATCATCTTCGAAATTCGCAAAGGGGCGCGCTTTGATACCGGTCACATACCACCGCATTGCAGGCTGCCGCCGTCGGGCCTAGGTTCCGGCCATGACTGGCCCCGTCAATACCGCTCCGACCGTTCCCGATGCCCGACCCGGCAACTGGGTCGACAGGCAGGCCCCGGCGCGCGTGCGCCCCTACCTGCGTCTGGCCCGCTTCGACCGTCCGATCGGCGCGTGGCTGCTGCTTTTTCCCTGCTGGTGGGGCCAGGGCCTGGGCGAGGTTGCGGCCGGCAGGCCCTATCCAAACGTCTGGTATTTGCTCTTGTTCCTGGTCGGAGCCTTCGTCATGCGCGGGGCCGGCTGCACCTATAACGACATCGTCGACCGCGATATCGATGCCGGCGTAGCCCGCACGCGTGGTCGCCCGATTCCGTCCGGCGAGGTCACCCCCCGCCAAGCTGCCGTGTTCATGCTGGCGCTATGCCTCTCGGGGCTCTTGGTCCTATTGCAATTCAACGCGACGACGGTCTGGCTGGGCATCGCTTCTCTGGCCCTCGTCGCGGTCTATCCGTTCATGAAGCGGCTCACCTACTGGCCGCAGGTCGTTCTCGGACTGACCTTCAAGTGGGGCGCTCTCGTTGGCTGGACTGCCGTTCAGGGCACGCTCGCCTGGCCGGCCGTGACGCTCTACGCCGGCTGCGTGCTCTGGACCATTGGCTACGACACGATCTATGCGCACCAGGACAAGGAGGACGACTTGGCGCTCGGCCTTAAGTCCACCGCCATTCGCTTCGGGGAGGCGACCCGGCCTTGGCTGACAGGGCTCTATACCGCCGCTGTCGGACTGTGGGTGCTTGCAGCGCTACAGGCTGGCGCCGGCCCTCTCACCTTGCTGGCGCTCTTTCTGGCGGGCGCCTGTCTTGCCTGGCAGGTTGCGACGCTCGACACAGCGAGTCCGCAGAACTGCCTCGCCCGCTTCAAGGCGAACCGCTTCGTCGGCTGGCTCTTCTTCGTCGGTCTTGTCGGCGACATGGTACTCGGCCGATGAGGGCGCCTCGCGAGCCCGCGAAAAGGCTTGCGCCCGGCGAGCCTGGGCTCATGCGAGCTGCTCCACCGGGCGCGACGCCACCTTGTCGACTTCTTCATGGGTCGGCCAGATTCGCGGCCGACGTGAGCAGTGTCCCACCTCCGCGTTCAGATTGTCTGAAAGAAGTTGATGAACATATCGTCGTTGGCCGTCCCGTTTCGGGACGGGGCAGTAAGCGGAGGCCCGTGTGAGCAAGGCGCCGGGAAGCGGAGCGGTTGAAGTTGCCCGGTCGTCGCCGGACCGCCCCCTGATGCACGGCGAAGCTGTGCCGTCGGACTGGCCGGACCTCGCGGGTCGCCTCGTCGCGCGCGAGCGAGGGCAGGCGCATGTTCTCCCTGTCCGCGTCTACTTCGAGGACACCGACTTCTCCGGCCTCGTCTACCATGCCTCCTACGTGCGCTGGTGCGAGCGCGGGCGCTCTGATTTCCTGCGCTTGCTCGGCAGTGCGCACCGTGCACTGATCGACGGCGCCGGAGGCGAGAAGGCGGCCTTCGTCGTCAGGCGGCTCAATCTCGAGTATTTGAAGCCTGCGCGCATCGACGATGTGCTCGAAGTGACGACCGAGGTGAGGGCGATGAGCGCGGCGACGCTCGTGCTCGCACAGACTGTCTCGCGGGCCGGTGAGCTGTTGTGCGAGGCCGAGGTGACCGTCGTGCTCGTTTCGGTGAGCGGGCGGGTGCTGCGGTTGTCGGCGGCATTGAAGGCAAGTCTCGCCGGCAAGGACTGAACGCTCGCGTCGATGGTGATCGCCGTGGGCCAAAGCGAAGGCAAGGCTCGCTCCGCCGGGCCGCTGCAAGGGGTGAGGAACCATGACCGCCGCCGAGGACACTTACGACTACATCATCGTCGGCGCGGGCTCGGCTGGCTCCGTGCTCGCCAACCGTCTGTCCTCGAATCCGGCGACCCGCGTCCTCCTGCTCGAGGCTGGCGGGAAGGACAATTACCATTGGATACACATCCCCGTCGGTTACCTCTACCTGATGGGCAATCCCCGCGCCGACTGGTGCTTCCAGACCGCTGCCGAGCCGGGTCTCAACGGCCGGGTCCTCAATTATCCGCGCGGCAAGGTGCTAGGCGGCTGCACGTCCATCAACGGCATGATCTACATGCGCGGGCAGGCGCGCGACTACGACGGCTGGCGCCAGATGGGCAACCCTGGATGGGGTTGGGACGACGTGCTGCCCTACTTCAAGCGCCACCAGGACCAGTGGGCCATGGAGCCATCGGCGTTCGAAGGCCTGCACGAGCGTGGCGGCGAATGGCGCATCGAGAACGCTCGGGTCCGCTGGGAGATCCTCGACGCCTTTCGCGAGGCAGCCTTCGAGGCCGGCATCCCGAAGACCGACGATTTCAACCGCGGCGACAACGAGGGCTGCGGCTACTTCCACGTCAATCAGAAGTCGGGCGTGCGCTGGAACACGGCCAAAGGCTTCCTGCACCCCATCGCACACAGGAAGAATTTGACGATCGCCACGCACGCCCACGTCCAGTGGCTGTCCATCGAGGGCAAGCGCTGTACCGGGCTCGTTTTCCGCCAGCAGGGCGGGCCGCGTACGGTCAGCGCACGGCGCGAGGTGATCCTCGCGGCCGGCGCCATCGGTAGCCCGCAAATCATGCAGGTTTCCGGCATCGGGCCGGGTGCGCTTCTGCACAAGTACGGCATCAAGGTCCTGCACGACCTGCCGGCCGTCGGCGAAAACCTGCAGGACCACCTGCAGATCCGCTGCGCCTACAAGGTCGAGGGCGTGACGACCATGAACGAGCAGTATCAAAGCTATCTGCAACTCGCCAAGATCGGCCTCGACTACGTGATCGGCAAGCGGGGGCCGATGACGATGTCGCCCTCGCAGCTCGGCTGCTTCACGCGTTCCGACCCCTCGCGCGACACGCCCAACATTCAGTATCACGTGCAGCCGCTGACGCTTCCGAAGTTCGGCGACCCCCTCGATCCGTTTCCGGCCTTCACTGCGAGCGTATGCAATGTGCGGCCTACCAGCCGCGGCTGGGTCCACATTACTTCGCCCGACCCGGACGCCCCCCCCGAGATCCGGCCCAATTATCTGGCCACCGAGGACGACCGGCGCGTCGCGGCCGACAGCGTCCGTGTCACGCGCCGCATCGTTTCCATGCCGGCACTGCAGAAATACAAGCCCCAGGAGTTCCGTCCCGGCCCCGAGATCGATGGCGACGAGGCGTTGGCCAAGGCGGCTGGCGACATCGCGACCACGATCTTCCACCCGGTCGCCACCTGCATGATGGGACCGGGCGATAACGCCGTCGTCGATGCCCGGCTCCGGGTAAAGGGTCTTGAGGGACTGCGCGTGATCGACGCCAGTGTCATGCCGTCCATCACCTCGGGCAACACCAACGCGCCGACGATGATGATCGCCGAGAAGGGGGCCGCCATGGTGCTCGAGGACGCGCATCGAAGCACTGCCGCCTGACGGCGAGAAGCAGCCCGCGGTTGCGGCGTGTCAATGCAGCTCCCGCCTTTCCGCTCCAGTCTTCGAGGAGGCGGATGGGCATGGAGCATCAGGCATGCGAACTCTGGTTCTGTTCTATTCCCTGACCGGCACCACACGCACGGCCGCCACGGCGCTCGCCCGCGAGCTCGGTGCTGACATCGAGGAGATCCGTTGCGACCGCTACCAGACCGGCTTCTGGGGTTTCTGGCGGGCCGCGGCCGACAGCTGGCGCAAGCGCCGTCCTGCCATCCATGCTCTCGCGCATGATCCGGCCCGGTATGACGCTGTGGTGCTTGCGGGGCCGATCTGGGCGTTCAGTCCGGCGCCGCCTCTCCTCGCGGTGATCGACCGCGAGCGATTGCGCCTGCCGAAGGTCGCATGGCTCCTCACGCACGGCGGCTCTGCAGGCGAGCGGTCGCTGGCCCTGTTGAATGAGGTGTTCGGGCGAAAGGCCGTCGCGGCGGTCGTCATCAAGGAGAAGGATGTGAAGGCGGGACCTCCCGGTCCCTCACTCGCGCCGATCAGCGATGTTCTGCGCGGGAGAGAGGCTGCATGAGGCCGCCACGTCGGAGGGACTTCAGGTGGAGACGCACATGAGATGGGTTGTTTTGGCGGTCGTCGCTCTTCTCTTCTCGCCGACCGGCGCTCTGGCGCAAGGATCGAGCAACGTTTCCGGTCGAGGCGAAGAGCTTGCGACGCGCCTGTGCGCCGAGTGCCATGCCGTCGAGCCTGGCGCAATGGTGTCTCCCCGCGAGGGCGTGGCAAGCTTCCAGGCGATTGCCGATACGCCCGGCATGACGGCTCTCGCCCTCGAGGTGTGGCTGACCACACCTCACCGCGAGATGCCTCACCTGCTACTGGATACCGGCGAGCGGCAGGATCTGATCACCTACATGACCAGCCTGAAGCGCAAGACCGATCATTGAGGCGCGCGGGCCAGCCGCCCATAGCCGCGGGCTGTGCTCGAGGACACAGCGCTGGCGTCGACGTCTCATTCGGCCGCAGCGTGCGTCCCATGCCCGCCCTTTGGCAACTCCGCGAGCTCGATCACGAGGCCCTCCGTGCAGGCCGGGTCGAGAAACGCGATGCGGCTGCCGCCATGCCCTTCACGCGGCTCCTCCTGTTGGAAGCGCAGGCCCTTCCCCCGCAGCTCCGCCATCGACGCGTCGATGTCCTCGACCTCGAGGCAGATGTGGAACAAGCCTTCGCCGCGCTGGGCGATCCAGCTGTTGACAAGCCCGTCGGGCCGGTCTGACTCCAGCAGCTCCAGATAAGTCTCGCCGATGGGATACATGGCGAGGGTCGTTCCGTGGGCCGGCAACGTCTCCTCGTACTCCATCGCCACGCCCAGTTTGTTGGAGAGCAGATCCTTCACCGCATCCATGTTCTTGAGAGCGATGGCGATGTGTTCTATGCGTTTGATTTTCATGTGAGGTTGCATCCCTTAAGGATTTGGTCCGTCAGCGCGAGAAAGCTTCTTGCGTAGTTTTACGTATCCATGGCAAGTTGCCGAAACGTGGCCGCTTCCGGAATGAACCGGGAGCTGCGGGGTGAGAACGCGGGAACGTCTAAAGCTCGCATCCGGAGCTCGTGGCGGCAAGTCCGCCAGGGGCTCGTCGTTGCTTTTGGCTCGATGACAGGGTGCCGCTGCCGGGATAGCGCGCAAATTCTCACGCCTCTGGGCTGCGCTTGGAGTCGGGGACGAGCAATGAAGTGTCGCGTTGATTTCGAGAGGCGATGCAGATCGCCGCATTTCCGTTCCGGGCCAATTTGCCCGACTGAGCACCTTTCCGCTGCTTGCCGGCCCACGCGCTGAAGAGCTCCTTGTATGACGTCGTCGAGGCCTCCGCGCTTTTCATCGCGCCGGACGTCGGCTGTGGCGACATTTCGGACTGGTCGTGATGCTGAAGGATGCTGCAAGACTTGAGGCCGGCACGACGATCGACGCCGATGTGTGCATCGTTGGCAGCGGCCCGGCTGGCCAGACCTTGGCGCGGGAGCTGGCCGGGACTGAGCACAAGGTGGTCGTGCTCGAGAGCGGCGATTTCCGGCGCCGCCGCAAGCTGAAGCAGCTCAACGAGGGGGAAACCTTCGGGGACGCTTATCACAATCCGCGCTGGGGGCGGGAGCGCCGTGTCGGCGGCTCGACCAATCGTTGGCTGACGGACATTGGTGGCGGCACGATCGGAGCGCGTTTCGTGCCCCTCGATCCGATCGACTTTGAAAAGCGGGATCGCATTCCTCACTCCGGCTGGCCGATTTCCCGGTCCGATCTCGATCCCTTCTATGAGCGTGCACAGGTTCACTGCGGTGCAGGTCCGTTTCGATACGATGTGGAAGCCTGGAAAGAGCCAGGTCTGTCCGGGACGATCGAGACGCCGGGGATAGAGACGACGATGTTCCAGTTCGGTCCCCAGACCCAATGGACCGTCCGGGCGCATGAGCTTTTCAGCAAGTCCCCGAACATCGACACGTACCTGAACGCCAGCGTCGTCGAGCTCGAGACCAATGCGGCCGGCGATTTTGTAACGACGGTGAAGGCGCTCAATCCTGCACGCCAGCCTTTGCAGGTGCGTGCGAAGTTCGTCGTACTCGCTGTCGGCTGCGTCGAGACGACCCGCGTTCTGTTGAATTCGAAGGCGGTCCACAAGGAGGGCATCGGCAACGCCCACGGGGTCCTTGGCCGCTACTACATGGACCATCCCCAATCCTACATGAACGCCTTCAAGCCGCGTGACAGGCGTCTTTTCGATACGCTCGGATTGTTCGATCTGCGCTTGAAAGGAAAGATGTCGGTCATGGCGAAGCTGACCTTCCGGGACGAGCTTCTCCGTCGCGAGCAGATTCCAAACGTATGTCACGTCCTCTTTCCGCGGCGCGACCATTTCCTGACCCCTGGCTTTCAGGCCTTCTTCTCGCTGGCCCTCGACGTCAAGCGAGCGGCCCGCCCAGTGAATGTCGGCAAGCGGCTCAAGAGCCTCGCCCTCGGCGCCAGCGATCTCCTGCCGATCGCTGGCTGGTTCCTGCAAGGCAAGGCGCACTACCCGCATCTTGCCAAGGGCGGCTGGGCGCATCTCGCGGACAAGCGCGACCTCTTCACAGCCTTCGAGGTGTGGACCATGGTCGAGCAGTTGCCCCATGCCGAGAACAGGGTCCGCCTGAGCGACAAGCGCGATCCCAACGGGACACCCATCGTCCGCATCGATTGGCGGTTCACCGAGGCCGACCACAAGGCCGTCCAGCGCCAAAGGAGCCTTTTCAAGCAGGAGATCGAGGCCGCAGGGCTCGGCGAGATGACCTGGTCGAAAGATGTTTACTCGACCCCGAGCTCGGTCCACCCCATCGGTGGCGCGCGCATGGGGATGGACCCCCGGAGCAGCGTCGTGAACGAGCATCTGGCAGTTCACGGTGTGCCGAACCTCCTGCTGGCGAGCAGCGCCGTGTTTCCGACGGCCGGCTACGCCAACCCGACCCTCACGGTGGTGGCGCTCGCCTGTCGCGTCGCGGATCGTCTCAAGAGCCTGCTTGCCGCCAGACCCGGGATTACGGTGGCACGCGCGCCGAGCTTTGCCTCCGCCCCCATAACCGCCTCGCCGTTTTGAAAGGCCCGTTGCGGACGTCGCGCTTTCGGCCGGACCAGGCGCCCCCGTGCGGCGCCGATTTGTGGCCGAGCATCCTTGCTGCGGGCGACGCTGGCACGCTTGCGGAGGCTAGGCTGCGCCACTACCCTCTCCCGTCGATTGCCAATCCAGCACACCCCCAACCCTTGAGGAGCCCATGGCCGAGCTCAAGACCGAGGACGCCCACGCTCGCGAAATTTCGACGAGCTGGCAGAACGATCTCTACGAGGCGCTGCGCCGCAATGGCGTGACCCAATTCTCCTACGTGCCGGACGCGGGCCATAGGGTTTGCATTGATCGCTCGATCGCCGACAAGGACGTCCATTCGATCGCACTCACCACCGAGGAGGAAGGTGTGGCGCTCGCCTGCGGTGCGCACCTCGGCGGCGCGAAGTCCGTCCTGCTGATGCAGTCGTCGGGGCTCGGCAACTGCGTCAACTTCATGTCCATGGTGCAAGGTGCCCGCTTTCCCTTCCTCACGGTCCTGTCGATGCGCGGCGATTTCGGCGAGGGCAATCCCTGGCAGATCTCCATGGGCCAGGCTACCAAGCCGATCCTTCACACCATGGGCTTCATCGTCCTCGAGGTCACGAAGCCCGAAGAGATCACCGCGACCGTGGACGCTGCTGCCAACATGGTGTGGAAGTCCGGCCAGGCCGTCGCCATCCTGCTCACCCAGCGGCTCATCGGCGCCAAAGCGTTCTGAACAGCTCACCCCTCGACGACAACCACCCTCTTCGCGCCCGCCCTCGATCCGGCATCCATCCCGATCGGGCTTCTTGCGTCGAAGCACCTGACGGAGTTGAACCCATGGCAGACACACCCGAGCGCTCGGCAGGACCGCGCTACACGCTGGATCGGATCACCGCCGTGCCCGCCGTCGTCGGCAATGCCGACGATTTCCTGGTCATCGCCGGTCTCGCCGGAACGGCCAAGGATCTTGGCGCCATGACCAAGGATGGCCCCAACTTCTACGGCCTCGCTGGCGCCATGGGAGCGGCCGTGTCCATGGGCCTCGGCCTTGCGCTCGCGCGGCCCGACAAGCAGGTGCTGGTCGCGACCGGCGACGGCGAGCTGCTCATGAACGTCGGCGCTCTTGCGACGGCGGCCGTCCTCAATCCACCGAACCTGCGCATTTTGTGCGTCGACAATGGCCACTACGGCGAGACCGGCTACCAGAAGAGCCATACCTGCCTCGGTGTCGATCTCGAGCAGATGGCGGTAGGGGCCGGCATCAAGTCGACCTGCTCCATCGAGAGCGAGGCGGACTTGGCCAAGGGCGCGAAGATGCTGCGCGAGTCGAACGGCACATGCTTCGTCCTGCTCCGCGTCAAGCCGACGGATGGGCCCAAGTTCAAGCGCAACCTCGACCCTGCGGCTTCCCGAGTGAAGTTCCGCATGGGAACCTTGGGCGAAGCCTGATCCGCCGGGGGAGAGGTTGCAGACCTCCCGCCTCTGCAACCCGAGTGCTCGGGCGGCGATCTGAAGGCGCCGGTTTTGCCTGCCTCCGGCGCTACGCCTTAAGCTTAAGGGACGCATAACGGCGGACTCGCTCGCCGAATCGTGCTGCTGTCTGATGGTAACGACCAGCCTGCCTGCGCGCGGGGCTGGTTGGCGTGCAGTCTTGCAGGACGCAGCGGGAGCGAGGATAGGGTGGTGGGGCGACACGCGGCACGCGTGAATGAAAAGATCTTCGGGTTCGGCGGCCGAAGCGGACAGCAGAGCGTGTCATCGAGCCTCCGGTGTGTCGGCTCTGTGGCTGCCGACCTTTGCCCACGAGGCGCGATCGCCGCATTCGCCTGCGCCATGGCCCTGGCCGTGGGCCATGTCCTGGCCACGTCTGTGGCTGTTGCCCGCACTTCGCCTGCCGCAACGTCCGGGCCGCGGACCATCACCGCAATGCGTTTGGTATCTGTTCTGCCGCCACCGGGCGGCTCCTCGGGGGCCGGCGTGCCGCTTCCGGGACTGCCATTCGCCCCGCCGCGCGTTCCCGATGTTCCGCCTGTCACGCCCGAAATGCCGAAAGCGCCAGAGAAGCCGGCGCGTTCCCTCGACGACTATCTGACCGGCAAGCCCGAGTTCGCCCCCATCGAGGGTCTCGATGCCGCTGTATGGCAGCAGCCATGCGCCTCCTGCCACAAGTGGACCCCGGCGCGTCTCTGCGAGCAGGGCAAGACCTACGTCGCCACGCCGACGCACATCGAGCGTCACCCGCATCCATATGGTGGTGCGCTGAAATCATATCTGAAGTCGTGGGCCGAGAACGGCTGCAAGTGAGCGCGCGAACCGCGCCGCGAAGCATTAGCGCCGGCAGTATTCGAGGGAGGTAGCCGAAATGAAGTCAGCTCCAGCAATCGGGATGGCGCTCGGCGTCGCACTTGCGGCCGCATCTGGCCTCGCCGCACAAGAGCTGCCCCGCCAGGACTGGGTCCTCGATCCGGCGCGCTCCAACGTCTACATGCAGACGGTGAAGGTCAACGCCATCTTCGAGACGCACCGGTTCAACACCGTAGAGGGCGATATCGACAAAAACGACCAGGCCACGGTCAGGATCGATCTC
>JAWKWD010000012.1:0-185406 GCA_041397805.1 Hyphomicrobiaceae bacterium | reverse complement strand
GGTCGCAACTACGGCGTTTCGGCCCATTGCGACCGGCGCATCAAGGATTGCTTAACATTTCCAGGCCCTTCCGCGCCGCCCGCGCGCCTCACAGAAGAGCGCGATGAGGGCGAGGCCGAAAGTCGGCATTCGGCTTGCACTCCCCTGGCACGACCACGACAGGGTCCCAGGGAGAGAACCGATGCTCGCCGTTAATTCGAGAAAGATTGAGAGCCTGGCTCGCGACGTGGCGCGCGACGACAAGGGCACCATCGCCATCATTTTCGCGCTTTGCATCATGGTCATCTTCCTCGTGACCGGCCTCGCCATCGACGTGGGCCGCGTAATGCACGCCGAGCGCAAGCTGGCAGCCGCCATCGACGCTGCGGCCCTCGCGGCCGCCAAGGGCCTGCGCACCCAGAACCTAAGCGATACCGAGGTCGAGGAAATGGCCCAGCGCTATTTCGAGGCCAACATGCAGGGCGGCGGCAACTACGCCCACGTCCAAAGCTTCTCGGTGAACGTCGACCGCAACAACAACTCGGTCGCCATCGACGTCGCTAGCGAAGTTCCGATGATCTTCGCCAACGTCGCCGGCATCTCGAAGATCTCGGTGCCGAAGGGCTCGGTTGCCATCTACGACACCAAGGACATCGAGATCGGTCTCCAGCTCGATGTTACCGGCTCCATGTGCCAGCCGTGCAGCAAGATTGCTGCTCTCAAGGACGCAGTCGCCGGCCCCGATGGCATGCTAGACATCCTGATGCCCGACGGCGGCACCACCAACTCGGTCCGGATCGGCCTCGCTCCGTTTGCCGCAGGCGTGAACGCCGGCGACTACATCACGGCCGTGAGCGGTGGTCGCAATCCCTCCGACAAGTGCGTCTACGAGCGTGCCGACAGCGCGCTCCAGGCGGCCGATGCCTCCCCCGCGGGGGCTGGCCGGTTCCTCGTCCGGTCCGAGCTTTCCGGCGCCTCGGCTTGCCCCGGTCACGCCAACCGCGTGGTCGCCATGACCGACAGCAAGAGCGACCTGCGCTCCGCGGTGAACGGTCTGACCACGGGCGGCTCGACGGCCGGGCATCTCGGCGCGGCGTGGGCTTGGGGGCTCGTTTCCCCGGAATGGTCGAGCATCTGGGGCGGCACGGCTCCGGCCCCGTATGGCGACGGCCGCACCGAGAAGTATGTGATCCTGATGACGGACGGCGACTACAACACCGTCGGCGGCGTCCAGAACCAGGGCGTCAATGGCCCCGTCTCGAACCAGCATGCCGAGAACACCTGCACGGCCATGAAAGACAAGGGTGTTGTTGTCTTCACCATCGGCTTCCAGGTCTCCAATGCCGCCAAGAACAGGCTCAAGTCCTGCGCCAGCAGCGCCTCGAAGTTCTACGACGCCAACGATGCTCAGACCCTGCGCAACGCATTCCGGGCGATCGCAGAGGAGATCAACAGCCTCCGCCTCTCGAGCTGATCGGTCTTCCGGGCCTCTCGCCGGGCCTCGCTCCCCCTGAGCCTCGGCGAGAATGCGAGGGTGCGCCTCCCCCCGGCGCACCCTCGCTGCGTTTCGCAGCCTGACCTGCCGCGCTACCCCTCGAAAGCCCGCCGTGCTAGGCTTCCGCGCAAGAAGCGACACGAGCCAAGCGAGGGAGCGCCGGATGTACACCCAGGCCCTCAACACCCAGGACGAGAGCGGCGGCTCGAGACCCG
The DNA here is from genome assembly GCA_041397805.1 of Hyphomicrobiaceae bacterium. Taxonomy (GTDB): domain Bacteria; phylum Pseudomonadota; class Alphaproteobacteria; order Rhizobiales; family Hyphomicrobiaceae. The sequence continues at coordinate 183,717 of JAWKWD010000012.1, read as the reverse complement.
AAGACGCAGCACGCCTCGCGACGTTTCAGGCAACGATCGACGCCGAGGAAAAGATCGAGCCGAACGACTGGATGCCGGGCGGTTACCGCAAGACGCTCGTCCGCCAGATTTCCCAGCATGCCCATTCCGAGGTGATCGGCATGCAGCCCGAGGGCAACTGGATAACACGCGCCCCCTCGTTGCGCCGCAAGGCCGCCCTCCTTGCGAAGATCCAGGACGAGGCAGGCCACGGGCTCTATCTCTACGCCGCAGCCGAGACGTTGGGTGTCTCGCGCGAGGAGCTCTACCAGCAGCTGCTCTCCGGTAAAGCCAAGTATTCCTCGATTTTCAACTACCCGACTGAAACCTGGGCGGACATCGGCATCATCGGCTGGCTGGTCGACGGTGCCGCCATCATGAACCAGATCCCGCTGTGCCGCTGCAGCTACGGACCTTACGCACGCGCCATGATCCGGGTGTGCAAGGAGGAAAGCTTCCACCAGCGCCAGGGCTACGAGATCATGCTGGCGCTCTGCCGCGGAACCCCGCAGCAGAAGGCACTGGCGCAGGACGCGTTGAACCGCTGGTGGTGGCCGGTGCTTATGATGTTCGGCCCCTCCGACAAGGACAGCATCCACTCCGCCGACTCGGCGCGCTGGAAGATCAAGCGCTTCTCGAACGACGATCTGCGCCAGCGCTTCGTGGACGCGACCGTCCCGCAAGGCCTGTACCTGGGGCTCACGTTTCCCGATCCGAACCTGAAGCTCGACGAGACGAGCGGCCATTGGCAATACGGCGAGATCGATTGGTCGGAATTCAAGCGCGTCATCGCGGGTGACGGCCCGATGAACAAAGAGCGCATGGCACACCGGCGCCAGACCGAGGCCGACGGCGCTTGGGTGCGCGAGGCCGCCATGGCCTACGCCGAGAAGCGCAGCCGGCGTGCAGCAGAGGCTCGTCAAGCGGCGGAGTGAGCGACATGAGCGAGAAGCCGATTCCCCTCTGGGAGGTTTTCATCCGCGCCCGTTCCGGACTTCCGCACCGGCATTGCGGCTCGGTTCACGCCCCCGACGCGACCATGGCCGTGCAGGCGGCTCGCGACGTCTATACGCGTCGCGGCGAAAGCGTCTCGATCTGGGTGGTGCCGTCGTCGGCCATCGTCGCGTCTGATCCCAACGACAAGGACCAGTTGTTCGAGCCGACCGCCGACAAGATCTATCGCCACCCGACCTTCTATGACATCCCCGACGAGGTCGGGCACATGTGATGACAGAAGCTCATCGCCATATCTTTCCCTATGTGATCGCCCTCGGCGACGACGCCCTCGTGCTCGGCCACCGCTTGTCACAGTGGTCGAGCCGCGCACCGACGCTCGAGGAGGACATCGCGCTCTCGAATCTCGCGCTGGACCTGATCGGCCAGGCACGGCTTTTCTATACGCTCGCCGGCAAGTTGGAGGGCGAGGGCCGCAGCGAGGACGACCTCGCCTATTTCCGTGACGCCGCCGCCTTCAGCAACACACTGATGGTGGAGCTGCCGAACGGCGATTTCGCCCACACCATGGTTCGCCAGCTGCTTTACGCGGCCTTCACGCACCCCTACTTCGAGGCGCTCGCCACATCTCGGCATCCAGGTCTTGCCGAAATCGCAGCGAAGGCAGTGAAGGAGATGGCCTACCACGTGCGTCACGCCGCCGAGTGGGTGATCCGCCTCGGGGACGGCACCGACGAGAGCCGCCAGCGCACCGTCGCGGCGCTCGACACGCTCTGGCCCTACGTCGGCGAGCTTTTCGAGATGGACGCCGCCGAGCAGGAGCTTGCCCGCGCCTCGATAGCCCCGGATCGCGAGCAACTACGCCCGATCTGGAACGCAACGATCGATCGCGTGTTGGGCGAGGCTGGCCTCGACCGGCCCGAGCGCCCGCCGACGGGCCCGACAGGCGGCCGCGCCGGCAAGCACGTCCATCTCGCCGAGATGCTGGCCGACATGCAGTCGTTTGCACGCGCGCACCCCGGAGCAGCCTGGTGATGTCGGCGACACGCGAAACCGATGGGTTATGCACCGGCGATGCCGACATCGCGAGAGCGAGAGCTGTCGCTGCAGCCGTGCCCGACCCGGAGATTCCGGTCGTGACGCTTGCCGACCTCGGCATACTGCGCGGCGTCGAGCGACGTGACGGCGCCATTTTCGTCACGCTCACGCCGACCTATACCGGATGCCCGGCGACGCTCGCTATCAAGCTTGATGTCGAGGCAGCGCTGCTCGAGGCGGGCTTCGCCGATGCCAAGGTCGAAATCATCCTCTCGCCCGCCTGGTCGACCGACGACATCACGGACGAAGGTCGCCGCAAGTTGCGCGAGTACGGGATCGCACCGCCGCCGCCGCGCGCGACCGGTGGCGGAGAGCTCTTCAGCGCGCCGAACGTCGCTTGTCCACGCTGCGGCTCGAGCGACACGACGCGCATCTCCGAGTTCGGCTCCACACCATGCAAGGCGCTCTGGCGTTGCGAAAGCTGCAGTGAGCCTTTTGACGTCTTCAAGTGCCTCTGAGGGACGCCGCCGATGCATGATTTCGTCCCCCTCACCGTTGTCGCGACTCGTCACGAGACCAAGGATGCGCTCTCGGTCACGTTCGCGGCCCCCGATCAATTGAAGGAACCGTTCCGTTTCCGGCCCGGCCAGCACATGGCGCTGCGGGCCCGTCTCGGCGGCGAGGAGGTGAGACGAACCTACTCGATCTGCTCGGGTCCCGACGATCCATCGCTCTCTATCGCGATCAAGCGCATTCCCGGCGGCCGCTTCTCGAACTGGGCCTTTGACCATTTGCGCCCCGGTGCGACGATCGAGGCGATGCCGCCCGCCGGCCGCTTCATCCTGCCCGAGACGCCAGGGGAAAAAGGGCACGTACTCGCCATCGCCGCCGGCATCGGCATCACGCCCATCGTGGCGATGGCCGAGCACGCGATGCGTCGCCAGCCCGATGCACGGTTCACGCTCATTTACGGCAATCGCGACCGCGACAGCGTCATTTTCGGCGAACGCCTCGAGGACCTGAAGGACACGTTCCTCGACCGGTTCAATCTCATTCACGTGCTCTCGCGCAACGAGGAGAGCGACACGCCGCTTTTCGAAGGACGGATAACGCCCGACAAGATCGGGGCGTTCGCGGGTCACCTGTTCGACATCGCCGATGTCGATCAGACCTTCATTTGCGGCCCGGGCTCCATGATCCGCGATGTCAGAAATGCCTTGTTCGATCTTGGCATGCCGCGCGAGCGCGTCCACCACGAGTTCTTCGCTCCGGCCGGAGCTTCCCCGCCACGCCAGCCGTCCGGAGCAGAAGCCAGCACCGGAGCCGACGAAACGTCCGGCACGATTGCGCCCTCGAGCGCGCCCGTCGACACCACGCAATCGAGCGAGGTCGTCGCCATCATCGACGGATCACGCCACCGGTTCACGGTCGCGCCGGGAGAGGTTGTCGTCGATGCTGCACTCCGCGCCGGCGTGAAGGCGCCCTACTCTTGCAAAGGGGGCATGTGCTCCACCTGTCGCGCGCGCCTGGTCGAGGGACACGCCCGGATGCGGGTGAACTACAGCCTCGAGCCGTGGGAGGTTGAGAAAGGCTTCATCCTCACCTGCCAGGCGATACCCGAGAGCAGCAACCTCGTCGTCGACTACGACGCGATGTGACGGCCGACATGAAAAGGGCTCGCCGCTGACGCTGGCGGCAAGCCCTGATCGGCCGGCAATGTCGTAGGGCAGCAAGCGGGAACAGTTCGCCGCGAACCGTCGAGCGGCCCTATCGCGTTTCCTCGGGCGCTCGCTGATAGATGTCGTCCGTCCGAACGATGTCGTCCTCACCGAGATAGGTGCCGATCTGTACCTCGATCAGCTCGAGCGGCACTTTCCCCGGGTTCTCGAGGCGGTGCCATTGCGTGGCGAAGATGTAGACGCTCTCGTTCTCGCGCACGAGCTTCTCGATCTCCCCGATGACGACCTTCGCCGTGCCCTGCACGACGATCCAGTGCTCCGAGCGATGGTGGTGCATCTGCATCGAGAGCTTGGCGCCCGGCTTCACATGCAGGAGCTTCACCTGGAAACGCGTGCCGATGTTCAAGGTCTCGAAGTAGCCCCACGGACGGTAGTTGCGCAGGTGCTGCTCCTGCTCTTTCCGGTTCGACGCCTTGAGACGCTTGACGATGGTCGAGACGTCCTGGGAGCGCGACTTGTCTGCGACGAGCAGCGCATCCGGCGTGTCCACGATCACCAGATCTTTCACGCCGATCGTGGCGACCAGAGAGCGCTCGGAGTGGATGTAGAGATTGGAGCTGTCCTCGACCACGGCATCGCCCTGGATCGAGTTGCCGTCCTTGTCGCGCGGCGCCACTTCCCAAAGCGACGCCCAAGATCCGACATCGTTCCAGCCGACATCGATCGGAAGCATGGCCGCAAGGCTGGTCTTCTCCATCACGGCGTAGTCGACCGAGATGTTCGGAGCTGCCGAGAACGCGGCCTTGTCCAGCCGCATGCAACCGAGATCCGATTCGGCACTTGCAAGCGCCCCACGCGCCGCCTCGAGAATCGTCGGCTCGAGCCGAGCCATCTCCTCGATGAACGTGCGGGCATGGAGAACGAAAATTCCGCTGTTCCAGAAATAGTTGCCGGCGGCGACATAGTCCGCCGCGGTAGCGGCGTCCGGCTTCTCGAAGAAAGCATCCACCGCAAATGCAGCATTATCCGAGCCGGAGACCGCATTACCCTGGCGGATGTATCCATAGCCCGTGTGCGCTTCCGACGGCTTGATTCCAAACAGCACCAAGCGTCCGCCGGCGGCAACGCGCGCGGCCTTGCGCACGGCGTCGGCAAAACCGGCCTCGTCCGCAATGACATGATCGGACGGCATCACGGCCATCACGCCCTCGGGATCGTCCTTGAGCACGGCGAGGGCTCCAACGGCAATTGCTGCCGCAGTATTGCGCGCCACCGGCTCGAGATAGATCGCTCCGGCATCGATGCCCGCCCGATCGAGCTCATCCTTGACGAGAAAGCGATGATCGTTGTTGCAGAGCAGGATCGGGGGTGCGAAGCCGGCATCCTGCGGCAGGCGATGCAGTGTCGCGCCAAGGAAACTCGGTTCGTCGCCATTGAAGAAACGAATGAACTGCTTGGGGTACATCGCCCGCGACAGCGGCCAGAGCCGGGTGCCGGAACCGCCGGACAAAATGACTGGGTAGATCTTACTCATGATCGTTGTCCTGACCTCACGCGCATCTCGGCTCACCGGCACCAGCCAGCTTCATCGGATTGACAGCAGGTTCAAACCGCTTTCGGGCGCGACATGATTAATCATCTGCCTTGACCAACCGTTACCAGCGGTGCAAAAGGCCCGGCTCGAACGAGCAGGTTCGCCATCGAGCACGGCGCCAAAAGCCTGAATGCCGCGCGACCTGGCGCGCGGCCCCGCCACGCAGAGCCACCGGAGGGTCTCCGCCACCCCCAGATGTCTATCGAGTGGGCCCGACCCGCTCTAGAACACAACCGGCCTCGGGACATCAAGTCCCAAAACTCAGTGGTCGAGCGATCGCCCCCTCAGGTGGCCCAAGAATAGATGAGGCGGCCCAAGAGTATAACAGTTGTAAACAGACCAACCGAGCACGCCGGCAGCAGCGCCATTCAGGGCGTGACCCCGGTCGGCTGACCGCGCCCCTTCACCGACCGGTGCTCGCCCCGAATTAGCTCGTACCCGAGGAGCTGACAGGCGCCTCGTCCCGCCGCAGCCCGGCAAATGGTGCGAGCGCCTCGATAAGCCCGTCGATCTGCTCGTGTGTGTGCTTGGCGGTCAGAAAACACCGCAGGCGAGGTGCATCTTTCGGAACCGCGATCTGGGCGATCGGCGGCACGAAGTATCCGGCATCGAGTGCCACCCGTCCCGCAGTCAACGCCGTCGGCACGTCGGGCATCAGTAGCGGAATCACGGCGTGCCCCACGGCGGTGCCGACTTCGAGCCCGCTGGCGCATGCACGGCCAAAAAAGTAGCTCGACCGCTCACGCAGCCTCTCGACACGCCACGGCTCATCCTGGAGCAGACGCAAAGCCTGCAATGCGGCGGCGGCGGACGGCGGCGGCAGGCCGACGCTGTAGACGAAACCCGGCAGTGCATGACGCAGCCACTGGATGATGCGTTGCTTCCCGGCGATGAAGCCGCCGCACGACACGAGCGCCTTCGAGAGCGTGCCGACGATCAAATCGACCTCGGCCGCAGCAAGACCGAAATGCTCGCTTAGGCCACGCCCGCGATTGCCGAGAACCCCTATGGAGTGAGCCTCGTCGACCATCAGCCAGGCACCGTGGCGACGGCAAAGCGCGCAAAGCCGAGGCAGGTCCGGCACATCGCCGTCCATGCTGTACAGGCCTTCGACCACGATGAGCACGCGCTTGAAACTTTCACGGTGCTGCGCGAGCAGCTGTGCGCAGTGATCCAGGTCGTTGTGACGGAACTCCAACGTCTGAGCCCGTGAAAGCCGCGCCCCCGTCATGATACTGTTGTGAGACGCTTCGTCGACGAGCAGCAGATCACCCTTCATGAGCAGATGACCGATGAGCGCCACGTTCGTACCGTAGCCGCTGACCATCGCGAGCGTGTCCTCCACGCCGAGAAACGCCGCGAGCTCACGTTCGAGCTGTCGATGGATGTTGTACTCGCCCCCCACGAGTCGCGAAGCGCCCGAGCCCACCCCGATGGTCCGCGCCGCATCGACGGCGGCGGCCTGAATCGATGGCTCGTCCGCCAAGCCCAGGTAGTCGTAGTGGGCGAAGCTCGCCTTGAGCGGCCCGTGGGATCCGGCGCCGATCAGCTCTGTCGAGGTATTGTACGGAAAGCGCTCCGTCAGAGGCTCCAGTCCTGACAGCACCCAGCGCCGATGAGCATAGTCTTCGAGGCTCAGATCTCTCTTGCCGGTCATGCTGCTGTCCCATGCGCGATGACCCGTTCGCCAGGATCTATTCGCGTGCTTGGCACGTCACAGCCCAACCGAGCGAAGGGACGCGCACCAGGAGTGACGAAACTCACCCCTTCGTATCGTTGTTGCGGATCTCGATGACGATCGTCTCGACAGGCGCGGCGTGCAAGCTTGGATCTGCTTTGGCGAGCAACTTCACATCGTGCCGGAAAAGAATCGCAAGCGAGACCAGAGTGAACCCGGCGATCACAATAGCACCGGCGTCGAAAAGGGTGAATGGACCGGCGGGAGTCTCGACGACGGGAGCGCCAACCACAGCAGAAACGATCAACCCCAAACCGATCAAAATCCGAATTTCGGTAGGCCCAACCCCAAAATACGAGAGCTGCATCACACGCAATGCATGCACCTTGACCATCGTGTAGACCGACACCGCAAGATAAGCGGCCAGCGCCAGAAGCGCAGTGTCGTAGCGCATGAACGGCGACAAGCCCAAGCCTGCGACAATCAGGAATTGAGACCCGAGATCCGACACATGGTCGACGAAGAAACCGTACCGAGGACGCTCCAGCTTTCGATGCCGCGCCAGCGTACCGTCGAGTGAGTCGCCGAGCCAATTGACCAGCAGCCCGAACACTGCGATCGGCAACCCGAAATAGGTCCAGTTGGTGAGAGCCAAACCAAACGCTGCAAACACCGCCCCGGCGACCCCCATAATGGTGAGATGATCGGGATGTATCTGTGCCGGCAGACGCGCTGCCATCAAATCGAGACACGGCTTTTCGTGCCGCCACACCCACCCATCCGCAATCCGTGCAGGAGACGCCGCAGCATGATCCCTGTGCGTGCTCAACATCATCGCCCCACTCAATCAAAAAAGACCAAGTCCCACCCCATTTCGATTACGCGGTCGGCGGCGACGAGTCGATATGGTTTCCCGTCTGCATATCCAGTAACGCACAGTTCATTTGCGCGCGTGTCCTGAATGTCACGGTGAAGGGCATCCCACGTGCGAATGAGCCCGAAAAATAGGCCTCTTTCGTCAGTCTCTAGGCAACTGACAACCAGGACGCGACTTCGGAAATGCGGCTCCCAGTAGAAGAGGCTGCGGTCCGAGTAATGAGGCCCACGGAATCGGCTCCGACCGTGATGTCGATCGCAGTCCGCAACGGTCTCATTCCGACTGCTGTACGAAGAACAGCATCTCGATCAGCGACAAGCTGCCCTTTGCGACGGCCCTGTCGTTGCGCAGCCGGATTTCGACCGAAGCTTCGGAGTTGGTGTGGTCGAAGAAGAAGTAGCCGCGATAGTGGCCCGACCGTCGCTCCTCGATCTTGGCCTTGGTGAGCCAGGTGACCCCGTGCATTTCGAGCACGAAGGGAACGTCGCTGATCTCATCCGAGAAATCGAGAATGACCTCGACCCGATACCGCGCTGGAGGCAAGTAGAAGTAGGGTCCGTAGTAGATGTTGCGCGCCGGACCTGCGACCTCGATCGCCTTGCGCGCCGGCTCGTCAGGCCGGTCATAAGCCTTGAACACCGACGTCGGCCACACCACGGGGCGGAGAAAATCGCCCCGCGCGAAGGCGAGCAGAGGGTCGACCACATCCACCGCCACCATCATTTCGGCATCGATTGCGCCTGATCTGCCGAGCCGCACCGGCGCTGCGTAGTGATCCCCACGCGCTGCAAGCAAAGCTTCGGTCGAGGCCACAGGATCAAGGCCGTGAGTGAGTCCGGAATCGGCGAGCGAGATCTGGCCCAGATCGATTCCGAGTTGCCGGGCGAGCCGGGCAACATGCTCCCCGATCGCCCGCTCGCTCCCGCGATCGATAAACAGAACATCCTCGGCCGCGGCAATTGCCAGATTGGCGACCGACGTCGCCGTGAGCGCGCGAACGATTTCCAAAACCGACTTGGACAACGCGCTGCGCAGGTAAGTAACGGAATCGAGTGAGTCTTCCATCACCAACGTAACGGTGACGGACCGCCGCTCGATCGCCTCGATCACCGCAGCGCTCGGGTAATGCGTCAAGAAGACTGGTCGCTCGCCGACCTCCAGTCGTATGGGATCATGACGATCCACCACACGGACTGGTCGACCGGCCAACTCGGCAAGCCGGGTGACGACATCGAACACCCAGCGGGTCAGGCCCGAATGGGGGCCGATCACAACATCCCCGATCATCGCGAGCCCGTTGAAACGCTGTCACGTTTTGTTGCTTCCTCGCCTCAAAGTAGAGAAGCAAGCTGGCATCAAGCAACAAACATTTCAGAGGACCGGGCTCGGTCCACCGGACAAGCCAGATAGGCTTGTTGATTGCGGTGATAACCTCAGCGAGCGTTACGAGAGATCGCGGTGGCCGTCAAAACCGGCGACCCGATCAGGCTGATGACGCGCGCCACTTTCTCGATCTCGTTCAGAGGTGCCGTCGAGACGTAGAGGATGTCCTTGTCGCGCATCGGAAAGCGGCGAGCACGGAAGAGTGCCGTTGGATCGCGCATATCGAGGCGGTAGGCGACTGGAACGACGTTCGCGTCGAGAAAGCGAGCCGGCACCTTCGGATATTTGCGAACGAGCTGCGCCGACTCGTAGCGCAACACGAACACGCCGCGGGGATCGGTTCTCTCGTCGAGTAGACCGCCGGCTTTGCCGATCGCCTCCTCCAGCGTGATACCGTTGGCCTCGAAGTTGATCACGGCGTTTCGCCCGGTCGCTCCGAATGCCGTGAAGGACTGAGGTGCCCGGTAGACGGTCACGACATCCCCTGGCTGCACATAGATATTCTCGCGCGTGTTGGCGAGAATGGCTTGCATGGGCACGCTGAGCGATTGCCCGTTGCGTGAAACCGTGATGAAGGCCTCGTGCACCGGCGCGCGAATCCCACCGGCGGACGCAATCACATCGAGCAGGCGATCGCCGTTCGGATTGAGAGGCACCCGTGCGCCGGTCGTCACGTCTCCGGTCACGGTCGCGGAGTGACTGATGTTGCGCGTCAGCGAGACCATCGCCTGGGGATCGGCTGTTTTGCCCGACAATCGCTTGACGATCTGGGCCTCGATCTGCTCGGGAGTCTTGCCGGCCACTCGAATCCGCCCCGCGAACGGAACGTTGATGGTGCCGTCCCTCGCGACCACCTGATCGGGGATGGTGGAGGTGCGTGCACCGGCGCTCACGCGATCGATCGCAGGCGTCGCGAAGAGACCGCCGGACCCTGTCTCCCAGATGTTGATCTGAACCGTATCGCCAACCCCGACGCGCTGCGTCTTCGGGCCTCGGTAATCGCCGTACACGGCAGCGAAAGACGGCCTGTTCCAGTTTGCGACGAGATCGAGACTGGGTTCTGACAATTCCACCAGGACGAAGGGTCGCTCGGCGGATTCGGCAGCAGATACGAGATCTCGTGCAGCCGGCCCCGCGCTGCTGCATCCAGAGAGCAACGCTGCCACGACGAAAAGAGCCGTTGGAAGCACTCGTACCGGCAATGAACCCACCTCTATCCCCCCGAGGCCTTTGAAGCTGGCATTGAATAGCAGACCTGCAACCTTAAGAGTCGTCGATCGCGAGGTGGACCTGCATAACCGAAGCCGCCAGTGGCTTCTTCGTCACATGATAGCGACAGGCACCCAGCAAATTGGGCGCTACCTGGCGCGGTCCCCCTCATTGAAACAGGTATCGCCCCCCCTGTTCTCGAAACTGTCCGACCAAGAAGTAATCTATTATTTGCAGCCAACGAGCAAGGCAAACTTTTCAGCCCACGACCTGTTCTTCGCCGTGTTCTCCACAGACACCACCCGACTTTGCCGTGTGCTGCCGACACGGGTGCGCTCGAGAGGCACGGCGTTGGCGCTCGCTGTGGAGACCGACCGCCGTCGCATTCCTTCTGACGCCTGTTGCGCGGCCACGGCAGGTCTCGGTCCTGAGACGCCCGATCGACTTACAGAGAGGAGTAGATATCGGTCGCAAGGTTGACATCATCGAACACACGCCCTCGGCCATTCTTGAGCACCAGAGCGAAGTTGCAGTGCTCCCGCACGACGTCGACACCGTGCACGGCCAGGATCATCGCCTTGCCTCGGCGCTTGCCGAAGATTTCGTCGACACACTTCTCTTGGAAACGACGGTCGCCGACCAGGATCACCTCGTCGATCAGGAAGCACTCGAAATCGATGGCGAGCGACAACGCGAACGCCAGCCGCATCCGCATTCCGGCCGAGTAGAACCTGACGGGCATGTGTAGCTGCCGGCCGATCTCGGTGAAGTCCTCGACGAAAGAGAACGTCTCCTTGAACGGCACGTTGTAGAGGCGCGAGATGAACCTTACGTTGTCGAAACCGGTTAGTTCGCCCTCGAAGCCGCCTCCGAGCGCCAGAGGCCACGACATCGTGAGGCCACGCTCGATCCAGCCCGATGTGGGGCGCTGCAGGCCCGAGAGAATCTGAATGAGTGTGGACTTCCCGGCGCCATTGCGTCCGAGCACCGCCATCTTCTCGCCCATCCCGACCCGGAACGAGATGCCATCGAGCACGCGCCGCAGTCCGAGATCGGTGTGGAACTCCTTGACGATGTCATGCGCCACGATGGCGCGTGCGGCATCGCCAGACGGCCTTGGCGCGGGCTCGGCGAGAAGTTGCACTGGTCGGCCTCCGATCAACGCCCCGCGTGAGAGCGCGTATCCCTCAGCAACCTGCTGAAAATGTTGAACAGAAGATGCAGCGCGACGAACACGACGATGATCCCGACGATCCGGTAAGGATAGACCGCGAAATCCGGCAGCGACGGCGCACTGATTTGCTCGAGGAAGAGGCGCTGTCGCTCGCCCTCGACTCGCGCGAGATCGAGCGCCGACTGGGCCGAGGCGAATGACTTTTCCGCAAACTCACGTTCGAGAACCAGCCCTTCGTACTCGGCAAGCAGCGGGGCCAATGACGTATCCGCGCCCGCGAGCGCCTCGCGCTCCTTTTTTATCTGGTTCTCGGTCGCTGTGATCCTGAGCTTCAGGGATGCGGCTTGCGGGCTGTTGGGTGATGCCCGCTGCAACTCGAGCAGTTCGGCATTCGTGCGCGCGATGAGCACGGCGAGCTCTGAGATTGTCTTGAGCGCCTCCTGCGAAACCCGGCCCGGATCGATCAGCGCATTGCGTCGGCGGAACTCCGTTACGCGAGCCACGCTTGCCCGCGCCAGCTGCCGGTTGCGCTCTACTTCTTTCTGTGCGGTGTTGATGGCCTCGCGCGTCGCCCGGTTGCTCAGCCGATTGATGAGAGCTTCGGAGTTCGCGAGGAGGTTGCGCGCGATAGCCTGGGCGTCTTCCGGCGAGAACGCCTGCACGCGAAGCGTGCTGATGCCGGTTGTCGTGTCGTACTTGAGCGTCAGAAAGCGCTGGAAATGCCGCCAGCGTCCCTCCTCGGTGCGCGGGTAGAAGGGCCCGGGGAACCACCAGGCGACGTCCCAGTTGGCCTTCTTGAGTACCGCACCGAGGTCCATGGTCTGCGCGAGCTTGCGCACGGCATCCCGCGATTCCATGTAGGCGTGCACCACATAGGCGTCGTCTGACGAGCGTACGATGGCTGAGCCTTGCACGAGGTTCGCCAATTGGCTCGTGGCCGCCATGCTGGGGCTTCTCACCACGAACCGCGCTTCGGTCTCGTACCGGTCGGCTGCGATGGCCGCAAAATAGACGACGGAGAGCAGTGACGGCAGAATGACGAACAGCATGTACCCGCGTCGCTCGCGCACCCACCGTGCGAGCACGGACCGCCGGCTACCCACGTGAGCCGGCTCAGGCGGCGCCAGCGGCTTCAGCTCGAGCGATTGCAGACCATGGCCTGGTCCGAGCTCCTCACCCATCAATTTCTCCGCCAGCTCTCGGTTGCGGCCGGTTGTATCCCGATGACGGCGCACGGCAACGACTCTTTGCGCTCAATGCGGCAATAAATGTGGCCACCCGGCAATTGGCGCCTTCCGATCGCCGTGGTAGCGGTGCATACGGCATTGCGAGGCTCACCGCCTCGACGAGGGTACTGATGGGGCGAAGGATGACGATGGCCAAGAAGGGAGCAGCCGCGCGCGGCATCCTCGTCGGCAGCCTGACCCTTGTCCTGCTCGCCGCATGCGGCCAAAGCGTGCAGCAGGTGTTGCCGCCGCCAAACAGTGCCGACGCCGCGATCGGCTCGGCGGGCATTGAGCCTGCGCACTCCCAGACATCGGCCGGCCGGACGATCACCGCACCGCCTGCACCGGGCGCTCAGACTGAGGCCGCAGCGACACGCGCTGCCCCGCCCAGACCTGGCTCCCTTGGGTTGGCGGCGGGCGGTCCCATCGCAGAAAGAGGTCGCATCGTCGCTTTTCACAAGGATCTCGTGACGCTCTATGCTTCGGAGACGGGCGCGGACGCCGAGCGCGTTCGCGTGTCCGCGCTGACCGTTCCTCTGCGATACAGGGCCGCGTCGGCAAAGGCACAGCGCGTGCTCATCGACACCGTGAACGGCCCGCGCTGGATTGCAACGAGCGAGGTGACCCTGGGCCCCTCGGCAAAATGAACGGGCGTGACCGAGTCTGGCTGCGTCAGCCCGTATGCACCCGATCGCGCACGTAGTCGATCAAACCGATGCCCAAGGCCGCCATGACCGTTCCCCACGCGACCGGATACCAGACTGCATATGTCGTCTGGACTTCCTCGCCGAAGAAGCCGGCGCGGAACATTTCGTAGCAATGCACGAGCGGGATGTACCAGGCCACCTCCTGCACCGACGACGGCAGCCAGGCGATCATGTAGAACGTGCCGGATATCGGCAGCATGATGTACTGCAACGGCTGGATGAAGCGCTCGGCGGTATCCGAGACCTCTGTCAGGATGGCGAGTAGCGACGCCAGTCCGAAAGACAGATAGCCCATCGTGAACCAGCCCGCGGCACACAGCCCCGGATCTTTCATCGGCGAGCACACCTGCAGCGTCAGCAGAATGGCGTAGACCGCGACGAGCGCCGCTGTCGTCGCCGCGAACTCGAGCGCCGAGCGTGCCAGCAGCACGTCCAGGAACGTGATGTGTCGATGGTAGAGGAAGGGAATGCTGCGGCGGTAAAGATTGGGCCCGATGTTCGTGATGTGCCGGTAGAGCGTCAGCGGCATGTACCCTGTGAGCACGATGACCACCATCTCCAGGTCGTGCTCGTAGGGAGGAAAGATAGCGGCCCTCACCAGCAAGACCAGCGACACCAAGAGCATCGGCTCGAGAATGACCCAGAGAAAACCGACGTTTGCCCGCCCGAAACGCGTCATCAGATCGCGCACGATGAGGGCGCCGAGCACGCGGGTCTGCGCGTCAAACCCTTCTCTGAGTGAGCCTTCCGGCTGTTGCGCGTCAGGTCTCGGCTGCATGTTCTTTGATACCCGAGTAGACCAGCCACACGATCATCAGCAGCACGAGGTTCAAACCGAAGGTCGACGCGACGATCCGCAATCGCTCTGGTGCCGTGGAATAGTCCGATGCGATTGGCTCTACGATCCGTTCGAGGTAGAGCTGCTGACGGCGCGCTTCGAGCTCCGCTGCTTCGAGCGCCTTGACCGAGGCCGTTAGCGTCTCTTTTGCGAATTCGCGATCGAGCACGAGCCGCTCATAAGTCGCGAGCTTGTCCGCAAGGCCGCCGTCCTCGCTGGCGATCCGGGCCCGCTCCCGTTTGATCTGCTCTTGCAGGGCGTCGGCACGTCGCCGAAGGGAGGCGAGCTGCGGCGCGCCGGCCGCAGCCGCCGATAGCTCACGGATCTGCGCCTCGGTCTGCACGGCCTCGGCGCTGAGGCGCGCGACGACCTCCGTCACGATCACCGACGAGCCGACCGGATCGATCAGCAATTCGGAATTGCGGAACCGCGTGATGGCAACCTGCGCGTCGATAAGGCGCTGCTGGTCCTCGCGCACCTTGATCCGCGCCGAGTGCGCCGCATCCTTGTGGATGCGGGCGTTCATCGCATTCACCGCCTGCTCCCCGAGGTCGAGGAGAACGGTCACCACCTGCCGCGCATCCTCGGGCTGGAAAGCCTCGACACGCAGCGTCGTCACGCCGGTGGTGCTGCTGTAGATCGTGGTGACCATCCACCCCAGGTAGCGATAGAGTTCTTCCGCGGTCGGGCCGAAGATGATCGATGGGTAGCGGGCGATGAAGTCGGCCCCCTTGCGCGCGTACATCTCTCGGATCGGCAGACGCTCGGCCAGCTTCTGGATCGCCGTCCGCGACGTTATGAACGACTGCACCGAGAACACTTCGTCCTGTGCGTGGCCGAGGCCAGCCATCTGCAGCACGGCACCGAGCCCCGCCGAACCGATCGGTTTGGCAGCCGTTCGAATGACGAACTTCGCCTCCGAGACGTAACGGTCTGTCGCAATCAACCCGAGATAAGTGGCGACGATCAGCGTCGGCGAGAAGAGCGCGAGCACGGACAGCAAACGTCTGACTGTCATTCGACCTCTCGATGGTGTCCGACTCGCTGGGCGGCGCCGAGGCTCACGCCGCAATGGTGCGCATCTGTCGCGCTGTATCTTCCATAGTATATCGACGGAATGTGGGCTAGGGGTGGCAACCAACCTCTTGTGCGCTTGTCCTTCGGGCCGGACCCGTAAAGGTCACGCAGGCTGGTCCGGACGATCCACTGGGAGCACCGGGGACGCAAGAGACGGGGGAACCGATCTCGTATGGTGACGACATCGCTCCGGCCAGTGCGCTCGTTGTCCGGCTCGCATTGCCTCATCACCGGTGCGAGCAGCGGCATCGGTGCAGCGCTTGCCCGCCGCCTCGCCCAGCCTGCAGGCCGTTTGACCCTTTGCGGCCGGGATCCCGTTCGCCTAGACACGATAAGCAGGGAATGCGAGGCGCGAGGCGCGACTGTTCGCATCCTGCGCTGCGACGTCACCGACCGTGATCGCCTCGCGAGCGGCATCCGGGACGCCGATGATGCCGATCCTGTGGACATGGTCATAGCCAACGCCGGCCTCGGCGGCGCCGACGTGATCGCACCGTCGACCGGCGAGAGCGCAGCCGCCATCGCCCGAACGCTCGACGTCAATTTTCTGGGCGTGATCAATACCGTCACCCCACTCCTCGACCGCTTTGTTGCGCGCCGCAACGGCAGCATCGGTATCGTCGGCTCCATGATGGCATTCGACGGCTTCCCCGAGGCACCCGGCTACTGTGCCTCCAAGGCCGCAGTTCGCGTTTGGGGACATGCCCTTCGCCGCAGCCTGAAAACGAAGGGCATCTCGGTCACAGTGGTGAGCCCGGGCTTCGTTGCAACGCCAATGAGCGCCTCGCTCGCACGCCGCCTGCCGTTCGTCACCGATGCCGACAACGCAGCGCGGCGGATCCTGGACGGCATGGCGAAGGGCAAGGCCGAGATCCTCTTTCCCTGGCAACTCCGGGCAGCCGTTGCACTCGGCACGCTCTTGCCGACGGGCCTCGCGGATCGGGTCATCCAGGCAGGAACCGCGATCCTGGCGAGACAAGAGCGATGAGCGGCACCACCACCTTCGAGATTCGGCAGATCGCAGACACCGCGGGCCGGCGCGACTGGCTCGCCGTTCCATATCTGGTCTATGCTGGCGACCCATCCTGGATCCCGCCGCTCGACCTGCAGGAGAAGGAGCGGATCTCTCCCAGCCACAATCCGCTGTTCGCGTTTGGTGAGGCGGCGTTTTTCGTCGCCTATCGGGAGGCACGACCCGTTGGCCGGATCTCGGCGCAGGTCAATCGCCGCCATCTCGAGCACCACCACGACGGCGTCGGGTTCTTCGGGTTCTTCGATTGCGTCGACGACCAGGCGATCGCGGACGGCCTGCTGCAGACCGCGGCCAAATGGCTGAAGGAGCGTGGCCTTTCCCGTATGCGCGGCCCGTTCAACCTCACCGTCAATCAGGACAGCGGCCTCTTGGTCGATGGATTCGACACGTCCCCTTCGATCCTGACCAGCCATGCCGCCCCCTGGACCGGAAAGCTGGTGGAGGCCGCCGGACTGCCGGGCGTCGCAGACCTTTATGCCTACCGCATGCACCCGGAGCGCGTTCCACCGGAGATCACGCGCCTCGCCGCTCTCGCGCGCCAGTCCGCTCGCATAAAGACGCGACCGATGGCGATGAGCCGTTTTCGTGACGAGGTCGCGCTCATCTTCGACATCTTCAACGACGCGTGGAGCGACAACTGGGGCTTCGTGCCGGTGGGCAAGGCCGAGATCGACGCCATGGCACGTGATACGCGTCCGATCATGCGCGGCAAGTTCGGTCGCATCGTCGAGATCGACGGCGAACCCGCGGCCATGATGGTGGTGCTCCCGGATTTGAATCAGGTCGTCGCCCCCTTCCGCGGCAAGCTGTTGCCATTCAATTGGGCGAAGCTGGTGGCAGCCGTCCTCCGCGACCGCTGGACGACGGCGAGGGTGCCTCTTCTCGGCATCCGAAAGGCCCATCGCGGCGACATCATCGCGCCCGCCGTGCTCTCCCTGCTGATCACCGACCTGATGGAGCTCGGGCGCGGCTACGATATCGAATGGATCGAGTTTTCCTGGGTGCTTTCCAGCAACCGCGCCATGGTGAGGCTGGCCGAGTTGGCGGCAGGCAAGCCGGTGAAGACGTACCGGGTCTACGAGAAGGCGATCTAGGTCGGCATGGAGCCTCGGGCTACCGCTCTGAGTGCGAAGAGACGTTTGCGCAAAGGCTGTTTCCGCTTATTCACTCCGACGCCCGCCCCGCAACAGCGTAGAAGGCGGGGGACGGCGGTATCGAACACCGCGCCTGCGAAGGAATGAGGCATGCATGATTTCCCGGAATTGACCGTTGCCGATCTTGCTGCCCATCCGCGCCATGTCGTCGAGAAGGCGGTGCGCTCGCGATCCCAGGTCGTCTACCTCGGCGACGGGACCGTGCTCGCCCGCGTCCTCGGACGCTACAAGATGCTCCTGTCGACCAAGGATCGCGGCTTCGCCTGCCACGTGATGATGGACGGCTACTGGGAGATGTGGCTGACGATCTTCTTCGCGCGCCTCATTCGACCTGGCATGACCGTTGTCGATGTCGGCGCCAACTTCGGCTACTACTCGCTGCTCTTCTCCGACGCGGTCGGTCCCTCGGGCTCCGTCATCGCCGTGGAGCCCGTGCCCACCACGGCCGCCACGTTGACCGAAACGCTGATGCTGAACGGCTTCGCGTCCCGCGCGCAGGTCGTTGCCAAGGCGCTCACCGCCAAGCCGGACGGAACGGTTCACCTGGTCGTCCCCGCCGGCGAGCCGAAGAATGCGGCCGTGGTTGCGCAAGCCGGCAAGAATACGGTCGAGGTGCCCGCAACCAACTTCGACGAGCTCGCGCGCGACCTTCGTCGCTGCGACCTCGTGAAGATCGACGCAGAGGGCTCCGAGGCCGCCATTCTGGAAGGTATGCAGGAGACGATCGCCCGCTTTCATCCGGCCTTGCTGCTGGAGTTCAACGTCGCCCGCTACGGCGATGCCGCGGATTTCTTGTCGCGCCTTCGCAAGTCTTTCGGCCACCCGCACATGGTCGATTTCGACGGCGCCATGCGCCGCGTGAACGACAAGACCGTACTGACGCAGAACGTCGGCGAGGACTGGCTCCTCTACTTTCCTGGTTGAGCCGACACGGATACGCGCATGCTTCTCAGCGTCTTCGGCACACCGTCGTTCAGTACCTTGCGCGTCGTCGGCGCAGTGCGGGCGCTGGCCAATGTCGCCCTGGGCGGCCATAGGTTCGTCGGTGCGGCAACCGCTGAGGAGCTTCGTAAGGCCTGGAGCGACGAAGGCAACCAGTCGACCGTGCTGTTCGGCGACATTCCCGACGCCGAGATCTGCCGCCTGATGCGCCAGTCCGGCGCACCGATTCTCGTCGTGCTCGATCCGCCGGCCGACATCGTCGCGGCCGCCATGCAGCGCTTCGGAACGGACCTTCGCGAAAGCGTCCGTGCCTCTGCCAAGAGCCTGTCCGCCATTCACGATTTGGCCTTCTGCCCGACCAGCTTCTGTATTGGCCCGAGCAGCTCGGGCGCCGCCGCCGAGGATCTGGCGGCCACCATATCCCGAGCCTTCGGCATCGCACTCGAGCCGCAGAAGTGGCGTCGGGTGGTCGAGTTGATCCAGAAGGCCGACGCGACACCGCCGAAGCTTTCGCCCAAGGCGCAACCGACCACCGACGTCGGCTCGGCGCCCGAGATCCCGGCCCTTGGGGGGTTCGACGAGGTGATGGCAGGCCGCCCCGCCAGCGCTTTCGTTTGGCCGACCGTCACCTTCATGACGGCCGAGCCGCTCGGCGAACCGTTGTACGGACCGGTGACCATGACCGGTGGCCGGCGCTGCCTCATCTACGGCCCCTATCTCCATTTGCCGGCGGGACAGTGGACAGCCGAGCTCGAGATCGAGGTCTGGGAGAACACGTCCGGCAACGTCCTCAAGATCGATGTGCACACCGACCGCGTGATTTGGGAGGCTGGGGCGCCTTTGCCGGAGGCGGGACGCTTCAAGTGTCGCGTCCCCGTCAATGTCGACGAGCCGAGATTGCCGATCCAGATCCGGCTCTTCGTCGACGAGGGCGCTCTCGAAGGCCGTCTCGCGCTCCACCACGTGACCATCGCGCGCGACCGGCCGGGCGCTGCGCCCCCGCCACCCCCAGTACGCAAGTCCGGCACTTGACGCGTGACTCGACCGGCTGCGTGTCCTATGCGAAAGCCCGGTTGGCTTCGGTCGAGCGTTCCGGGCGACCGCTCGCCCTTGTCGTTCGCCAGCACGGCCAGTCATGACTTCAAGAACCGTTCTGATCGAAGGCCACAACCTTACCCTCGATACCGGGACCGGCATCGCCACCTACGCCCGCAACCTGGGATCGACCGTGCGCGACCTCGGCTACCAGACCGAGGTTGTCGTCGGCAGCCGCCGCCCGGTGAATGCCAAGGACCCCCTGCTGGCTGAGGTCTCCTTCTACGATGCGCGCGGAGGCAAGGTCCCTCCCGCGCTCCGCTACCTCTGGCTGGCACGCCACGCGGTGTTCGGCTCGCCGTTCGGCCTGCGGCCGGTCTCGTTGCGCCTCAGTGGCGCCGTCATGCAACCTGCTGGAGGGCGCCTCTCGGGCTTCGATCGCGTGCACGTGGTCCACGAGCTCGCCGATGCTGCACGCTTGCATTTCTACCGGCATCACAAGCGCGCCGAACTTCGGCTCGAGTCGCCGCCGCACCTGTTTCATGCGACCCACGCCACGCCCATGCACGTCCGCGGTGTGCCCAATATCTACACGATCCACGATCTGGTGCCCCTGCGGATCCCTTTCGCCACGCTCGATGACAAGAAGTACTTCCTGAGGCTCGTGCGCCTGCTCGCACGCGAGGCAGACCACATCGTCACGGTCTCGGAGCGGTCCAAGGCCGACCTCGTCGAGCTGATCGGCATTCCCGAAAGCCGCATCACCAACACCTACCAGTCGGTGCACATTCCCCCCGAGTTGCTCGCGGCGGCGGAGAGCGATCTCGCCAACGAGCTCGATCATTTCTTCCAGCTCGAGCCGGGCGGCTATTTCCTCTTCGTCGGCGCCATCGAGCCGAAGAAGAACCTGACCCGCCTGATCGATGCTTACGCCTCGTCAGGCAGCGCAAGACCGCTCGTCATCGTCGGTGCCCCGGGCTGGCAGTACGAGCACGACCTCGAGCGCATCGCCGACGAGCAGTTCCTGACGTACAAGTTCCAGGATGGCGTCATCTCGCCGAGCCGCAAGGTACGCCGCCTTCAATACCTGCCTTTCGCGCGCCTGATCTCGCTCATGCGCGGCGCGCGGGCCGTGCTGTTTCCCTCGCTCTACGAAGGCTTCGGCCTGCCCGTGCTGGAAGCGATGCTGGCAGGCGCCCCTGTGCTGACATCGTCTACCTCCTCCCTGCCGGAGGTGGCTGGCGACGCGGCCCTGCTCGTCGACCCTAACGAGGTGGACGCCATTGCCGCCGGCATCCGCAAGCTCGATAGCGATGACGATTTGTGCAAAGAGCTCTCCCGGCAGGGCCGCGAGCAGGCCAAGAAGTTCTCGCCCGAGCGCTACAAGGAGCGCATCGACGCGCTCTACAAGCGGATCATGGGCTAGTGTCCCGACAGCGAGGCTCGCCCGATCGAGCCGCACATGCCCAAGGACGTCGCGGTCGATAAGGACACCGGCTATATCATCGGCTTGAATAGCGGAAATCACCCTCACGCGGCGCCCTCACGCGACGGACAAGTGCTTCGATATGCCGATCCCGAAGAGCGTAGCGGTTCCTGTCAGCACTGCCGGCCAATGGCTCTACCGCCAGGCCGGCCCCGTCTACAATTACGCCATGCGGGAAGGCCTTGGCCGCGTCTTCCCACCGGCGGCACCGAACCGTCGGCCGGACGTGGACAGGGCTGTCCGGATCGTCGGGCTGCTTTCGACAGCCACGGGCATCGGCCAGTCTGCGCGCCTCTGCGTCGATGAGCTGGCGCGCGCCGGATATGTCATCGAGACGCGCAATCTTTCCTCCCTTTTCCGGATCGACAACGGCCTGGCCTATCCGCACTCGGCTCCGACACCACGCAAGCCTGCAACGACGATCTTCCATTTCAATCCGCCTCTGATCATGCTGGCCATGATCGCGTCTGGCGTGCGGCGCTATTACCGGGGCTTTAATATCGCGTACTGGGCCTGGGAGCTGCCCGAGCTGCCGCCGGAGTGGATCGTCGCGCTGCGCTATGTCGACGCCATTCTCGTTCCGTCGGCATTCTGCCGGGACATCGTTCGGCGCCATACCACGAAACCCGTCCTCGTCGTGCCGCATCCGGTGACGGTCGGCTTTCCCGATCTGGCGCCGCGCGCGCCGACCGGAGATCGTCCGTTCCGCGTGCTCAACGCCTTCAATTGCAGGTCGTCGCTCTATCGCAAGAACCCGTTCGGGGCGATCGACGCGTTCCGGGCGGCATTCGGAACCGACCGGGGCGCGGAGCTCGTGATCAAGGTTTCGGACGGCGCCCAGCATCAGGCCGATATCGCGCTGCTGCGCGGGCACATCGCAGGTCAGTCCAACATTCGACTCGTCGACGAGCTGATGCCGCCCGAGCAGCTCCATGCGCTGTTGTGCACGGCCGACGCATATGTCTCGTTGCACCGATCAGAAGGATTTGGCCTGACCATCGCCGAGACGATTTTGCACGAGGTCCCCGTCGTCGTCACGGGCTGGTCCGGCAATCTGGACTATTGCTCCCCTGATCTCGCATGGCTTGTAGACTACAGGATCGTGCCCGTAGCGGATCCGCATCCCGCCTACAGCAGCCTCACGGGGAGCTCGTGGGCCGAGCCATCGATCGATCATGCCGCGACACACCTCGTCGCTATCCGAAACGACCCGTCGACTGCCCGCGCACGCGCGCAACGCCTGCGCCAACACTTGATCGACCATATCGCGACGAACAGCTATGCGGCGGCATTGGCATCGCTGCGCTAGGCCTCACACTTCGGGCGCGAGTTCCATCCCGAGCGCAACCTGATACAGAGACGCTCAATCTTTCAATGTGTCGCAGTGTTGCCCAGATGCAATTGCTTCTGTGGAAGTTGTCTGCGCGGGGTGTTGGCCTTCGAACGCTGCCCGTCTATAGCAGGTGCGTACGGTCGACGGGCAGCTTCAGGACAGGAACGCGCCGCGATCGTATTGATGTGCATGTGCTCAAGCGTCGTGCGGCTCGGACGATACGGCAGGAAGCGGCCGCATCCTCGATGGCTTGCAATGCGCGGCTCGGCGTCAGAATGTTTAGTAGGATGAGCCCTTGACCCTTCCCAGTCATCTCCGTCAGCTCGAAGCTGAATCAATTCACATATTCCGTGAGATCATGGCCGACTGCGAAAAGCCGGTCCTGATGTACTCGATTGGCAAGGACAGCTCCGTTCTGCTGCACCTCGCCATGAAGGCATTTCACCCGGGCAAGCCGCCCTTTCCGCTTCTCCACGTCGATACGACGTGGAAATTCAGGGACATGATCACCTTTCGCGACGAGACGGCGCAAAGGCTCGGCCTCGACCTGATCGTCCACATCAACAAGGACGGTATCGAGCAGGGCATCTCGCCGTTGACGCACGGCAGCAGCGTCCATACCGACATCATGAAGACGCAGGGACTGCGGCAGGCGCTCGACGCCCACAAGTTCGATTGCGCCATTGGTGGCGCGCGCCGCGACGAGGAGCGCTCCCGCGCCAAGGAGCGGGTCTTCTCGCACCGCGCCGAGGGTCATCGCTGGGACCCCAAGGCCCAGCGCCCCGAGCTGTGGCATCTCTATAATGGGCGCCATCGGCCCGGTGAGACCATGCGGGTCTTCCCACTCTCGAATTGGACCGAGCTCGACGTCTGGGAATACATCGCCCTCGAGCGCATCCCCGTGGTTCCACTCTATTTTTCCGCGCCCCGCCCGATCGTCCAGCGTGACGGCCTTCTCATCATGCAGGACGACGACCGCCTTACGCTTCGGCCGAACGAGAAAATCGAGCAGCGCCGCGTGCGTTTCCGGACTCTCGGCTGCTATCCGTTGACCGGAGCCGTGGAGTCCGAGGCGACCTCCATCGAGGAGATCGTTGCCGAGATCGCGGCGGCGCGGGCTTCTGAGCGACAGGGCCGTGCCATCGATCATGACAGCGCCGGCTCCATGGAGAAGAAGAAGCAGGAAGGCTATTTCTAATGAGTGCAGATAAGAGTCTCCTCCGCTTCCTCACCTGCGGTAGCGTCGATGATGGCAAGAGCACGCTGATCGGGCGCCTGCTTTACGATGGCGGCCTCGTCCTCGACGACCAGCTCGCCGCCTTGGAGTCCGACAGCCGCAAGCATGGCACCACCGGCAAGGATCTCGACTTCGCGCTTCTGGTCGACGGCCTGCAGGCGGAGCGCGAGCAGGGCATCACCATCGACGTAGCCTATCGCTACTTCGCGACGCCGCGCCGCAAGTTCATCGTCGCCGACACGCCCGGCCACGAGCAATACACGCGCAACATGGCAACGGGCGCCAGCGTCTCCGACCTGGCCGTCGTTCTGGTCGACGCTAGCAAGGGCATCCTCACGCAGACCCGGCGTCACATCGCCATCATCGGCCTGATGGGGGTGCGCCACGTCGTGCTGGCGCTCAACAAGATGGACCTTGCCGACTTCAGCGAAGCCCGCTTCAAGGAGATCGCAGCCGACTTCCGCACGACGGCGGAGCGGCACGGCCTCTCGCACTCCGTCGCCATTCCCGTCATGTCCCGCGACGGCGACAATCTCGTCACGAAAAGCACGCGCATGCCCTGGTACAAGGGCCCGACGCTCCTCGAGCACCTGGAAACCGTCGAAATCGGATCCCGTGCCTCGAGCTCGATGCGCTTGCCGGTTCAGTGGGTCAGTCGCCCGAACCAGGAGTTCCGTGGCTACTGCGGGACGCTTGCCGGCGGCACGGTAGGACCGGGCGACGCGGTGAGAGTCCTCCCCTCGGGGCGTACCTCGACCGTGAAGCGCGTTCTGATCGGCGATCATGAGGTCGAGCGTGCGGTGGTCGGCGACGCCGTCACGGTGGTCCTGGCCGACGAGATCGACATCAGCCGCGGCGACGTGATCGCTGCCCCCGACACCTCATTGCGGGTGGCGGATCAGCTCGCTGCGCATGTCGTCTGGATGACCGAGCAGCCGCTGCTGCCCGGCCGCCCCTACCTGTTGAAGTGCGGCACCCAGACGGTGAGCGCGACCGTCAGCGCCATCAAGCACAAGATGGGGATCGACACATCAGAGTCGGTCGCGGCCCGCCGCCTCGAGACCAACGACATCGCGTCCTGCAACCTGTCGCTGTCGCGGCCGATCGTGTTCGAGCCCTTCTCCGATTGCCAGGTGCTCGGCTCGTTCATCCTGATCGACAAGCTGAACTTCGCGACGGCCGGCGCCGGCCTCGTCGACTTCGAGCTGCGCCGGGCGAGCAACATCCATTGGCAGTCGCTCGAGGTGAGCAAGGCGGCCCGCGCCGCGGCCAAGTCGCAGCGCCCCTGCTGCCTCTGGTTCACGGGCCTTTCCGCTTCCGGCAAGTCGACGATCGCAAACCTGATCGACAAGAGGATGATGTCGCTCGGACATCACACCTACCTCCTCGATGGCGACAATATCCGCCATGGCCTCAACCGCGACCTCGGCTTCACCGACGAGGACCGCGTGGAGAACATCCGTCGCGTCGCCGAGGTGGCGCGTCTGATGGTCGACGCCGGCCTGATCGTGATGGTCTCTTTCATCTCCCCGTTCCGCGCCGAGCGTCGCATGGCGCGGGAGCTGTTCCAGGACGGCGAGTTCGTGGAGGTGTTCGTCGACACGCCGCTCGAGGTGTGCGAAGCGCGAGACCCCAAGGGTCTCTACCGCAAGGCACGCTCGGGCCAGCTCGCCAATTTCACCGGTATCGACTCGGCCTACGAGCCGCCCGAGAACGCCGAGGTCCGCCTCGACGGCGCCTCGGGCGATCCCGAGGCCCTCGCCGATACCCTCATGCATGAGCTCACGGATCGGGGCCTCGTCTAGCCCGCCACGGCGGGCGGGCCGAGCCACCCCGGCACTCGGCCTCTCGCTGGCACTGCCCAGTCCGGATCGAACGCGGGATCAGACGGAATGCGCATCGTTGTCATCGGCTCTGGCTACGTCGGCCTGGTCTCAGGCGCCTGTTTCGCCGATTTCGGGCATGATGTCGTCTGCGTCGACAAGGACGCAGCCAAGATCGCCGACCTCGAGGCCGGCCGCATCCCGATCTTCGAGCCGGGCCTAGAGAGCCTGGTCGACTCGAACCGCCGGGCAGGCCGCCTCGCGTTCTCGACCGACCTCGCTGCAAGCGTGCCGGAGGCCGAGGTCGTCTTCCTGGCAGTCGGAACGCCATCGCGCCGGGGCGACGGCCACGCCGACCTGAGCTACGTCTACCAGGCGGCTCGCGAGGTTGCAGCAGCAGCCCGCGGCTTCCTCGTCGTGGCGACCAAGTCGACGGTCCCCGTGGGCACGGGAGACGAGGTCGAGCGCATTGTCCGCAAGGCCCGCCCCGATCTCGACCTGGCGGTTGCCTCCAACCCAGAGTTTCTGCGCGAAGGCTCCGCGATCGAGGACTTCAAGCGTCCCGACCGCATCGTCATCGGCTGTGAGGACGAGCGCTCGCGTGCGGTCATGACGGAAGTCTACCGCCCGCTCTATCTGAACCAGCCACCGATCATGTTCACGGCCCGCCGCACCTCCGAGCTGATCAAGTACGCGGCGAACGCCTTCCTCGCGACCAAGATCACGTTCATCAATGAGATGGCCGACCTCTGCGAGCAGGTCGGCGCCAATGTCCAGGACGTCGCGCGCGGCATCGGCCTCGATAATCGGATCGGCTCGAAGTTCCTGCACGCAGGCCCGGGCTACGGCGGCTCGTGCTTCCCCAAGGACACTCTCGCCCTGATCAAGACGGCACAGGACTATGCAACGCCGCTCAGGATCGTCGAGACGGTGGCCGCGGTGAACGATCAACGCAAGCGGGCCATGGCGCGCAAGGTGATCCAGGCCTGTGGCGGCTCGGTTCGCGACAAGACCGTTGCGGTGCTCGGCCTGACCTTCAAGCCGAATACCGACGACATGCGCGAGGCTCCCTCCATCGCGCTGATCACCGCCCTCGAGGACGCTGGCGCCATCGTTCGCGGCTACGACCCGGAAGGCATGGAGCAGGCCCGCAAGGTACTGCCGGGGCTTGCCCTCGCTGCGAGCGCCTATGAGTGCATCGACGGCGCCGACGCGATGGTCATCGTGACGGAATGGAACGAGTTCCGGGCACTCGATCTGAAGCGGGTCAAGTCCCTGCTCGCAGCCCCCGTGGTGGTCGATCTGCGCAATATCTATCGTCCCGAGGACATGGAGCGCATGGGGTTCACCTACCTCAGCGTCGGTCGCTCCGCACATCATCCAGGCTGAGCCGCGACGGTCACGGTCACCCGGTTACCTTTCTCCGCCCCCCGTGAACATCCGCGAAACGCCCCAGCGCGCCGGTTAAGGAGCTTCGGGCGACAACCGCGACACGGCGGGAGATGAGCTGTAAAAAGCTCGGCATCAGCCGATCTCAGACGTTCGCCCCTCGAAGAGCCGGCGGCGGGGCTTCTCTCGGCCGCGGCCCGAGCAGTCCGACAGCATTGCGAGAGCGAAAAAAGGGAAATGCAACACGGCGGGACGACAAGCGAGCTTGCGCTTGTGACCGGGGCCAATCGCGGCCTCGGTCTCGAGATCGCTCGCCAGCTCGCGCGCCTCGGCTACCGCGTGGCGCTGAGCGCAAGAAGCCGGCAAAAGGGCGAGAGAGCGGCCGCGTTGCTCGCTTCGGAAGGCCTGGGCACGTTCCCGATCGCCCTCGACGTCGATGATCCGAACTCGGTCCGCGACGCCGTATCGGCGCTCACCGAAGAGCATGGCGACATCGGCATCCTGGTTAACAATGCCGGCGTCTTCCTTGATGGCCCCGACCCCCAGACCGCGAGCGTGCTCGATCTGCCGCCCGAGCGACTGCTCGCCTCGTTTCGCACGAATACCATGGGTGCTCTGTTGACGATGCAGGCGGTGCTGCCGGCGATGCGCCGCCGCGGCTTTGGCAGGATCGTCAACGTATCCTCGCGCGCCGGCCAACTCGCCGAGTTGCGCCCGGGGGTCCCATCCTACCGGATTACGAAGACGGCACTCAATTCGCTCACCCGTGTCTCGGCGGCCGAGTTCAAGGACCTCGACATCAAGATCAACGCGATGTGCCCCGGCTGGATACGCACCGCGATGGGCGGCGAGAACGCACCACTTTCCGTCGAGGAGGGAGCCGTGACCGCCGTATGGCTTGCCACCCTTCCTCCCAACGGACCAACAGGAGGTTTCTTCAGATCGCGGAGTGCTCTAGCATGGTAGGCCACGCGCGAAACAGGCAGACGTCAGGGCAGGCGGCCCCGCGAGGCCCCGTGAGCCGATGAAGCTGGCATTCTCAATCGCCGTCCACAAGTCACCCGGTCAGGTGCTCGCGCTTGCGCGCGCTATCTGCCGCAATGGCCACTATTGCGTCATTCATTGCAACCAACGCTCCGGTCCGGCCTTCCGGGAAGCGATAGCGACTGGCGTCGCCAGGGAGCAGTTGGCAAACGTCGTCTTCCTGGACAGCGAACCGGTCAGCTGGGGCAACAGCAGTATTTTGAGGGTCGAGCTGCGCGCCATTCAGGCATTACTCGACTGGGCGGACGACTGGAGCCACCACGTCAATCTCAGCGGACAATGCCTCCCCACCAAGCCGCTCGACGAGATCGAGGCCTTCTTGACGGAAAATCACGACAAGAGCTTCATCGAGCTGATCGATCTCCCGACCGAGCGCCCCGATCTCGCCTACCGCTTCTCGACCTACTACGTCGAGGTGGCCGGCAAGCCCCGCAACACTCGCATTCCCCGCCCCCAGCCGCGCGGCTTCGAGCTGTGCTTCGGCGCCTTCTGGTGCATCCTCAATCGCGCCGCCTGCGAGCATATCGTGCGCTCGCCGGAGGCCCGGCGCATTCTCCAGTATTTGCGCTACACGATGTTCCCCGACGAGCTGGCATTCCAGTCGATCCTCTTGAACAGTCCCTTGCGGTCGAGCCTCGTTGCCTCACCGAAACGCCTAATGCTGTGGCGGGGCCCTTCGCCGACGCCTCTCGTCCTGACGATGGATCACTGGGATCGCATCACCGACCCCGACATCTTGTTCGCCCGGAAGTTCGACCCCGATGTCGATTCCGAAGTCATCACGCGCCTCGCCGAACGAATCGGCTGCGACCTTTCCATCAAGAGCCCGCTCCATGCTTGACCAGAAGACGACCGCTGCCAGCAAGTTTGCAGCGCCCGCACATCACCAGAGCTGCCGCCTGTGCGGCGCCTCGGTCACCCACACCTTTGTCGATCTCGGAATGTCGCCGCTGTGCGAAAGCTACCTTGCCGCCGACGAGCTCGACCGCATGGAAGCCTACTACCCGCTCCGCGTCATGGTCTGCCCGGACTGTTTCCTCGTCCAGCTCAAGGAATACGTCGCGCCCGAGCATATCTTTACGACCTACGCCTACTTCTCGTCATTCTCGACGAGCTGGGTCGCCCACGCCAAAGACTATTGCGAGATGATCGCGCGTCGTCTGGGGCTGGGCAGCGATAGCCTCGTCGTCGAGCTGGCCTCTAATGATGGCTACCTCCTACAGCACTTCCTGCCGAAGGGCGTGCCTGTGCTCGGCATCGAGCCGGCAGCGAACGTCGCGGAGGCCGCGATAGCGAAAGCCGTGCCGACGACCGTCGATTTCTTCGGCGTACGGCTCGCCCGCACAATGGCCGCCGAAAGCCGCCTCGCCGACCTGATCGTCGGCAACAACGTGCTGGCCCAGGTCCCGGACCTCAATGATTTCGTTGCCGGCATGCCGATCATCCTGAAGCCTGAAGGTGTCGTCACGCTCGAATTTCCGCATCTCGCCCGGCTGATCGACGAGCGCCAGTTCGACACCATCTATCACGAGCATTTCTCTTACTTCTCCATGATCGCCATCGACCGCATGGCGAAGCGGCACGCGATGCGCGTGATCGATGTCGAAGAGTTGCCGACACACGGCGGCTCGCTGCGCGTCTACCTTGCCCACGAGAAAAGCTCGCACCCCGTATCGGCAGCGGTCGGGCGCCTGATTGCCGACGAGGAACGGCGCGGCTTCCGCCGGATCGAGACCTATACTGGCTTCGATGGCGAGGTGCGTGCCCTGAAGCGCGACCTGCTCGACCTGCTGATCCGTCTCAAGCGCGAAGGCCGCTCGATCGCCGGGTATGGCGCCCCGGGAAAAGGCAACACGCTGCTCAACTATTGCGGCATCGGCACCGACTTCCTCGATTTCACGGTCGATCGAAATCCCTACAAGCACGGCCGTTTCACGCCCGGCATGCACGTTCCGATCTACCCGCCCGAGGCCATAGACGAGGCCCGCCCCGACTATGTGCTTATCCTGCCCTGGAACCTCAAGCACGAGATCATGCGCCAGATGCGCCACATCGAGAGCTGGGGCGGCAGGTTCATCGTCCCCATCCCGAGCCCCGCGATCGTGGCGCCCGCCGAGGCGATGGCGTCATGAAGACGGTACTGTTCTGCGGCGGCCAAGGCATGCGGATCCGCGAATATTCCGAGGCGGTGCCGAAACCCATGATCCCGATCGGCCATCAGCCGATCCTGTGGCATCTCATGAGCTACTACGCGGCCTACGGTCACAAGGATTTCGTCCTGTGCCTTGGGCACAAGGCGTCTGTGATCAAGGAATTCTTCCTTTCCGGCCGCCCGCAGATGTTCGCCGACTGCGTCGTCTCCGGTTTCGGCCGGAAGGTCGAGATCATCGGTGACACGCGCGAGGATTGGAGCGTCGCCCTGATCGACACGGGAATTGCCCCCAACGTCGGCCAGCGCCTGATGGCCGTGCGCAGCCACGTCGAGAACGAGGAGATGTTCTTTGCGAACTACTCCGATGGCCTGACCGATGTCGATCTCGCCCGCATGGTCGAGACGTTTCGCAGAAGCAACAAGCTCGCCTGCTTCCTGGCCGTCCGGCCGACCATGAGCATGCATCTGATCACGATCGACGCCGACGGCCGCCCGCAGAGCTTCCGCAACGCGCGCGAGGCGGATCTGTGGATCAACGGCGGCTTCTTCATCATGCGCCCCGAGATCTTCGACTACATGCGCGATGGCGAGGACCTGGTCAACGCGCCCTTCGCGCGCCTGATCGCCGAGGACAAGCTCCTGGCCTTCAAGCACGACGGATTCTGGTGCCCGATGGACACGCTGAAGGACCGCCAGTACCTCGAGGAGCTGGTCGATCGCGGCGAGATGCCGTGGCTCGACCAGGCCCCTGACCGGACGCCACGGGTGCCAGCGACATGATGGCCCTCGAGCTCTCCCCGACAGCCAGGCCGCGCCGCATCTTGTGTCTCGGCGCCCACTCCGACGACATCGAGATCGGCGCCGGCGCGACGATACTGGGCTGGATCGCCGCCGGGCAGGCCGTCGAGGTGCACTGGTCGGTCTTGAGTGCGGCGGGCGTCCGCGCCGCGGAAGCACGAGCCTCCGCCGAAAGCTTCCTCGCCGGCGCCGCTCGTGCCGAGATCGAGACCTGCGCTTTCGGCGACGGGTACTTTCCCGCCGCGCGCTCCGAGATCAAGGACTGGTTCGAAAGCCTGAAAAAGCGTGTCGAGCCGGATCTGATCCTCACCCATCACCGCGACGACGCCCATCAGGATCATCGCCTCGTCTCCGAGCTGACGCAGAATACCTTCCGTGATCATCTCACCCTGGAGTATGAGATACCCAAGTGGGACGGCGACCTCGGTCGCCCGAACGTATTCGTGCCCGCGAAGGCGGCGATCCTGGACCGCAAGATCGAGTTGCTGATGCAGAACTTTGCGACGCAGCGCTCGAAGGACTGGTTCGATGCCGAGACGTTTCGCGGCCTCGCGCGCCTGCGCGGCATGGAATGCCGGGCGCCCGAGCGCTTCGCCGAGGCTTTCCACGCACGCAAGGTCGTAATCGTCTGACACCACTCTCGTCACCAGCAGAGATGTAAGAACCCGCCTCGCCGGCGGACAGATAACCAAGTAGTGAGGTACCAATGCGCGTCGTCGTGACGGGACACAAAGGCTACATCGGCACCGTCATGGTGCCTCTCCTTCAGGCCCGGGGCCATGAGGTCTCCGGCTACGACATCGACCTCTACTCGCGCTGCGACTTCGCCGCCGGCGGCGACGTGGTCGACGTCCCGTGGGTTCGCAAAGACGTTCGCGACGCTCGGCCCGAGGACTTTGCCGGCGCCGATGCCGTCATTCACCTCGCCGCGCTGTCCAACGACCCGCTCGGCAATCTCGACCCCGAGACGACGTATGCCATCAACCATCGCGCCAGCGTGCGTGTCGCCGAGGCCGCCAAGGCGGCCGGCGCCAAACGCTTCCTGCTCGCCTCCTCGTGCGCGAACTACGGCCTAGCCGACACCGAGCTGCTCGACGAGACCGGCGCGCTCAATCCGGTGACCGCCTACGGCCAGTCCAAGGTGTGGGCCGAGCGCGATATCGCGCCGTTGGCCGACAACAATTTTTCGCCCGTCTTCATGCGCCCGGCCACGGCCTACGGGCTCTCCCCGCGCCTGCGCTTCGACCTCGTGCTCAACAATCTCGTCGCCTTCGCCGTCACGGAGGGCCGGATCTATCTCAAATCCGACGGCACACCCTGGCGCCCGATCGTGCACATCCGCGACATCTCGGCAGCGTTCATTGCGGCCTTGGAGGCGCCCGCCGAAGCGGTCCACAAACAGGCCTTCAACGTCGGCCAGACCGCCCACAACTACATGATCCGCGACATTGCCGGCGTCGTGGCCGAGGTCGTGCCGGGCTGCCAGCTCGAATACGCGCCAGACGCAGGGCCTGACAAGCGCTCCTACCGTGTCAACTTCGAGAAGATCCGCCGCGTGCTCCCGAGCTTCCAGCCGCAATGGGACGTCCGCCGCGGCGCCGGGGAGTTGTTCGAGGCGTACAAAAAGGCGAAGCTGACGAGTGACGAGTTCGAAGGACCGCGCTATCAGCGCATCAGCCAAGTGCGCCAGCTGATGAGCGAGGGTGTGCTCTCGGCCGATTTGCGTCGGATCCAGCAAGCCGCGGAATAGAGGACGATGCCCGGCGGTGGACTGCTCGAAAGTTTGCCGCCGGCCCCCATAGCCGGCGAGGAGCTGCACGCGCTGGCCGCGCGCCTCTATCCGGTCAATCGCAGCCTGACCGGCGATGGCGTGCGCCACACGCTTGCCATTCTACGCGACCTCGCCCCGTTCGAGATCCGCGAGGTGCCCTCGGGCAGCCGCGCTTTCGATTGGGTCGTGCCGCCGGAGTGGAACGTGCGCGAAGCGCATATCACGGACGCTGCGGGCCGCCGCATCGTCGATCTGGCGGATCACGCTCTGCACCTGGTTGGCTACTCGGCCCCGGTCGATCGCGCGATGACGCTCGAAGAGCTGCGTCCACATCTGCACACCCTGCCCGATCGGCCGGACCTCATTCCCTACCGGACCTCGTACTATCGTGAGACATGGGGCTTCTGCCTGCCACATCGGACCTTGCAGGCGATGCAGGACGGCGTCTACCGCGTCGTCATCGACTCTTCGCTCGATCCGAATGGGTCGCTGAGCTATGGCGAGCTCCTGCTGCCGGGCGAAAGCTCCGACGAGGTCCTGCTGTCGACCCACGTCTGCCACCCGTCGATGGCCAACGACAATTGCTCGGGCCTTGCCATGCTCGCCTGGCTGGCGCGCCACATTGCAGGCCGCCGGACGCGGCTGAGCTTTCGGCTCCTGCTCATTCCCGGCACCATTGGTTCGCTGGCCTGGCTCGCCGCCAATCGCCACGACGTCGGGAGGATCAAGCACGGGCTCGTCGTCTCCAATATCGGCGACGGTGGCGGCCCTACCTACAAGCGCAGCCGTCGCGGCAACGCACCAATCGATCGTGCCGCGGCCCTCGTCCTGGCTCGCGCCGAGGATCTGCCACACGGACGCCTCGACGACTTCTCCCCGTACGGCTACGACGAACGCCAGTATTGTTCGCCTGGCTTCGATCTGCCGGTCGGCTCGATCCAGCGAAGCCGATGGGGCGAATTTCCCGAGTATCACACCTCCGCCGACAATCTGGACTTTGTCCGCCCGGCCCATCTCGACCGCTCGCTTCGCCTCATCTGCGAAATGCTGGACATGGTCGACAGCAACACAACTTGGCAAAGCACGATGCCTTACGGCGAGCCGCAGTTGGGCAAGCGCGGCCTCTACGACGATGCCGACGGCCGGCCGCTGCCGGAACCCGTCCGCATGGCGATTCTCTGGGTCTTGAATCTCGCCGACGGCCACCACGACCTGATCGCAATGACCGAGCGGTCGAGCCTGCCCTATGCCGCGATTCGCAGCGCCGCGGCGCGGTTGCAAGAGGCAGACTTGCTGACACGCCGCAACGCCCCGGCCGACTGAGGCGGTCGCCGCTTCAATCGAGCAACGGCCAGGTCTGGTCACGCTCGGACATCGTGGTGATCTCGCCCGGCCATGAGATGCCGAGCTTCGGATCGTCGAAGCGAACACCGCTCGACGCGTCGGGAACATAGGGCGTCGAGATGAGATAGCTGACGGCCGCATCGTCCGTCAGCGTCAGGCACCCGTGCGCGAACCCTTTCGGCACGTAGACCTGGTGCCCGTTCCGAGCGCTTAGGTCGAAGGCCTGCCACTGTCGGTAGGTGGGCGAATCCGGTCTCAAGTCGGCGATCACGTCCACGATGGCACCGGAGACGCAACGCACCACCTTCACCTCCTGATGCGGCGCCCGCTGGAAATGCAGCCCACGCAGCGTCCCGGCCCGCCGCGAGATCGAGATGCTGTGCTGCGGAAAGCGCGTCTCGAGCCCGTGCCGTGCGAACTCGTCCTCGCAAAAGCTGCGGAAGAAGACGCCCCTCTCGTCGCTGTAGGGGGTCGGTTCGATGAGATACGCTCCTGCGAGCCGCGCGGGCACGAATATCATGCGTGATCTTCCCGTTCACATGGCGACCGCGAAAAGTCGGGCGAAAAGCACTCCGCATAAGGATGAGCGCGCAGATTGAATAGCAGCTAGGCCGACCAAGCCGCAAAGAAGGACCGCCGGAAGAGTTAGCTGGTTAGCTTAAGATCGCATGCCCCATATGGCGCAACGACACCGGCGCCCGACCCGGATCCGCGGATTCGTCAATTGCTCCGACTAAGCACATCCAGTGATCGCGGACCGAAATAGGCCAAGAAACCTTCACTCTCGATCCGCCGCCGCGCCAGATCGATCGCAGCCACATCGCCAAGATATTCGACGACGAGCACGGGAATACCCTCGCGACGCGCCTGCCTCAGGTAACGCAGGCTCGATTGTACCTCGGCGGAAGCATTCTCGCGCCCCTCCTGCTCGAGCCCATAGAGCAGATCCTCCTTGGCAACTGCATCGAGAGCCCGGCGCACTGTGCTGTTGGCAAGAAGTTCCTCGGCATTCTGCAGCACGACCAGAAATCCCGGCTTCTTCCGGCGGGCATACGCCGCGATTTCTGCAACGAACTCCACCATGTCGGCCTTGGCCGAAGGCTGCTCGTGTCGCCACAGGTTGTAGACGTCTGCCCGATCGAGATAGACGCCGTCGAAACCCGCCTCGATGATACGGTCGAGCGCCGCGCCTGGCCCACCGAGCACCAGGGCCTTCCAGTCGGGATGCCAGAAGCGCACGTTGTAGTTCCCACGCCATTCGGCATTCTCCGATCCGAGCCACGCCGGTGCTGCAGCCGTTGGCAAAAGCGGCGCGGCGTCCGGTTTGGCGGCGAACCGTGCATGCGTGCGCGCCGGCGATGTCGCAGCCGAACGCAATCCGACGAAGCGAATGGGATTTTGCACTCTTGGACCGGGCGCGACCCACGCCGCCTTCCAATAGGGCCGGTAATCCTCCGCCTCGCCGATGGAAAGATAGGCGACGACGAGCCGGCGCCCGCCATCCGGCTTCTGCCTGAGGCGCGCAAGGGCCGCCCCCGTGCCATCGGCATTCTCGCGATCGAGCGTCTCGTCGACCACGATGAGGTCGTGATCGCCAGCTGCCACCCTGTCCACTTGCAGCCCCTGGAGCTGATAGCCCCACTTTTTCACGCCGGCGATCGTCGCCCGGCTGTGCGATGCCGAGCCCGCCCCGTCCTCGTTCTTGTCGATCGACGCATCGAGGAGCCACGCGCTTCCGAAAGCCGCCACGATCATCAGTGTCAACCCGAGCAATGCCCGCTTCAAGAGCGATCGCTTGGAATGGGTCGCTGCGATGGCCTTCACGGTCGAATCGGCAGGGTCAGACGTCACCGGCTGCGGTAAGGGCGGTGGCATCACCCTCGGAAGGGGTGGCGGCGTGGTGCGTGGAGACAAGGCTCTCATCCCTGGCAAAGGCATGCCGCTCACGCCGGCTGACGGCTTGGCGGCTCACCGGAGCGAAACGCACACGACCCCTCCGATGCTCCCGCAGGAAGGAGCATACGTACAGCCGACGCATGACAACGTGTCCGTCTCGGTATCCCCCTTCGAGATCGGCAAATACTAGGGCAAGGTCAAGGCGGCACTTCTCTCTCGCCGACGAGCACTCCTTCTGCGTGCCGTCGGAGACACACCAGGCTGCGTTGGCGATCCAGGTTCGCTCCTGCTCCGCCTCGCACCTGCTACGGTCTCGCCTCTTGCGCCATTCAATGTTTCCCGGCGAGCCGGTTGACTGGCCGCCCGGCTGCCGTACTGTTTCGTGTCTTTTGGCAGGAGGCCGTCATGCAGTACATTTGCGATGCCTCTCGCGATACGTGGTTCCGCCTCGAGACACTTGCCGAGGCAGCGGCGGAATCGAGTGAGATGGACCACGCCGTAGAGCGCTACTTCCGCGAGGCTTATGAGAGGGCTCAGTCAAGCTATGTTCCGCCACCGGGCGGTCGCTTCATTGAGCAGAACATCGGCTTGAAGGACTACATACAGCGCACGATGCCGATGTTCGTGACGCTGCGAAGCAACGAGGGCGAGGCACTCGTCACGGGCATGCTGCCTCCGGGCGGCAAACCTCAGCCCGGCTTCCGGCCGATCATCGTCGGCAAGGCGAACAGCGACCCCTATCCCGAGCACGGCGGCGCGATCGCCGCCCTCGCGCGTCATCTCGGGATGCCGCTCGATCGCGAGCGCTGCTTCCCCTACCAGCGCGGCGGCTGAAAACCGTGCGATAGGCTTTGGCAAGCGCCACGCCGGCTCCAGCCGTCGCGCGACGCTGCCATTCTATTCGGACAGCAGAAAGAGCGAGATCTGCGGAAACGCGATCATGAGCGAGACGATGATCAGCTCCATGATCACGAACGGCAGGCATCCCTTGAACACCTCTCCCAGCGGAACGTCCGGCGCCATGCTCTTCACCACGAAGGCGTTGAGCCCGACGGGTGGCGTAATGGCGCCGATCTCGACCATCTTTGTCACCAGAAGTCCGAACAGCACGCCACTGAACCCGATCTTGGTCACGATCGGGAACACGATCGGCATGGTGATCAGGATCATCGACAGGCCGTCGACGAAGCACCCGAGGATCAGATAGGGGATAAGGATGATCAGGATCGTCGAGGTCTGCGACCAGTTGAGCTCCGTCACCAGAGTAGCGAGCTTGGTGGGGAACTGAGTGGTCGCAAGGCCCAGGCTGAACAGTCCGGCCCCGATCACCAGAGCGAAGATGGAGCAGGTCGCCGCCGCGGTCTCGCGGAGCCCGGTCAGCACGTTCTCCAGGCGATTGGGCCGGCGCAGGACCGCAATAAGCGAGAAGAATGCTCCCATGGCTGCCGCCTCCGTCGGTGTCGCCACGCCGAGATAGATCGTGCCCATCACGGCCAGGAAAAGCACGAGAAGCTCCCACGTATGGCCGAGCGCCTTGAACTTCTCCCCCCATGTCGGCGGCCTGATCCCGACTTGCGACGGCGCAAGCTCGGGCTTGAGCTTTACCCAGAAATAGATGCCGGCGATGTAGATGATCGCCGTCATGACGCCCGGCACGAAGGCCGCGACGAACAGCTTCACCAGCGACACATCCGTCATGATGGCGTAGACGACCAGCACCCCACTGGGCGGAATCAGCACGCCGAGCGTGCCGCCGGCCGCGATACAGCCCGCCGCCAGCCGCGCCATGTATCCTTGGCGCAGCATTTCCGGCAGCGCCACCCGCGACATCGTCGACGCCGTCGCCACGCTCGAGCCGCATATGGTCGAGAAAGCGGCGCATCCGAACACGGTAGCGGCAGCGAGCCCTCCCGGAATTCGTCCGAGCCACGTCTGCCCTGCTTCGAAGGCGCTCTTCGAGAGTCCCGCGGAGAAGGCCATGTGCCCCATGAACAGGAACAAGGGCAGGACGACATAGGCGAAGTTCGCCGTTGCCCCATAGGCGAACGTCGAGAGCAGATATTCGACGGCAGGCCATGGACGCGCGTTGGCAAGCCCGACGACACCTGCACCCGCGAGGGCGAAGGCGATCGGAATGCGCAGCACGAGAAAGACGAGCAGCAGGCCCATGATCGAGAGGCCCGGAAGGAAGTCTTGCGCCGTCATTCGTGGCTCCCGCTGGCAGATCCGCCTTCGGCCGCCGTGCGCGGGCTCCCGATGAGATAGCGGAGGATGTCGCAGACGAACTGCACCGAGAGCAGCCACACACCCAAGGAAAGGATGAAGCGGGCCGGCCAGATCGGAAAAGCGATGATGCCGAAGCCGGCTTCGCCCCGCTCATAGGACGAGAACGCCTGCTTCGTGCTGAACCAGGCCAGCCCTGCTGTCAAAACGAGGCAGAACACGTAACCGAGCGTCTCGAGCAGGTTCTGCAGGCCGACCGGCAGATGCCGACTGGCTACGTCGATAGCGTAGTTCTGCCGCTTCTGCTGAGCGCCCGCGAGCCCGAGAAACACAAGCACGACCAGCAGAAGCTCGCTGACCTCTGTGGCACTGTGCAGCGGCGCGTTGAAGATCGCGCGGCCGGCGACGTCGGCAACCACGACGAGTGTGACGATGAGAGTGGCAAAGCCGCTCAAGACGCCGAGGCGCAAGAGGACCCACTCCACAGCTTCGATGACCGGGAGCATGCTTGAGGTTCGCTCGACAAGAGGGATGGAACCGGGGTGAAATCCACGGCCGCATGGGTGTGCGACCGTGGTCGGCATCAAGGCGTCATTTCTGACCGCACTTCTTCTCGTAGCGCTCGAAGCCGGGCACGTACGTACTGTCCTTCTCATATTTGCGGATGTAGCCGACGAACTCGTCCAGCAGCGCCTTTCCGTCGACCTTGGTCTCGGCCTTGACCCGCTTCAGCCAATCCTGCTGCAGACCGACGCCCGCGATCTCGTAGATCTTCTTCTTGTCGGCATCCGAGAACTTGCTGACGACCAGCTTGTCCTTGGCTGCGCAGAGCTTGTCGACGGCAGCATCGACGCTTGCATTGAGCGCTTTCGCAGCCTGCTCGGGCATCTCCGCCGCCACCTCATCGATAATCTTGCGGTGCTTCTCGCTGAGCTTGTTGTAGCGCGCGAGGCTGATCGCGATGGCTCCGATCGCATAGATGCCGGTACCGCCGAAATCGTTTCCGTACTTCGCGACCTCGTGCATGCCCGCATGCACGGCAGAATCGAACGGCGTCGAGCCGATGCCGTCGACGACGCCGCGCTGCAACGCCTCGATGCCTTCCGCCCAGGCGAGCGCCACCGGTGTCGCGCCAAGCTTGCGGATCGGCTCGGCGATCGGCGGCACGGCACGCACCTTGAGCCCCTTGAAATCGTCGCTCTTGGTGATGGGCTTCTTGGTCCACACGCTGTTCTCGGCCCACGCGAATGCGTAGAGGAGCTTGGCCCCCTTCGACTCGAACTCGTTCCGGATATCCTTGTTGTTCTTGTAGAGATCACGCCACGCCTTCATCACGGCATCGCCGCGCGTTGTCAGGTACGGCATCATCACGTTCGCGAGCGGATACTCCTTGATGTTGTAGATCGACGCCGACGAGTTGACGATGTCCGCCGCGCCGCTTCGCAGTCCGGGCATCAGGTCCGGAGCCCTGAGCAGCGCCTGGTTCCAGTAGCGTTCGAACTTGATCTCGCCGCCGGAGCGCTTCTCGACCTGCTCCATGAACCAGATGTCGGCCTTGCTGCCGGCATAGAAGTCCGCGAAGAACGTGGCATAGATCATCTTCTCGGCGGCGTGGGCCGGCGGCGCGGTGCTGATGAATGCGGACAGAGCGGCCGCCACTGTGGCTGAAGCAAGCTTCCGTTTCATGTGAGCATCTACTCCCTGTTCGACGCGCATGAGGCTTGTTCGGTCCAAAGCCTTGCCGTCGTTTTCATGAGGGAAGGCGCTGTGGACTGGGGCCAGCACAGCGCCTCTCTGGCACGTCAGCCACATTTCTTCTTGTACCGGGCGAAGCCCGGCACATACGTGCTTTCCTTCTCGTACTTGCGCACGTATCCGAGGAACTCGTCGAGCATCGCACGGCCGTCGGCCTTGGTCTCGGCCTTCACGCGCTTGAGCCAGTCTTCCTGCAGTCCGGTCGCCGCCAGTTTCTGCACCTCGGCCTTGTCGGCCGCGTCGAACTCGCTGACCGTGAGCTTCTCTTTCATGTTGCAGAGCTTGGCGACCGCAGCGTCGAGGCTTTCATTCAGGAGCCTGATGCCCTGGACCGGCGCCTCTGCCGCCACCTCGTCGATGATCTTGCGGTGCTTCTCGCTGAGCTTGTTGTAGCGCGCGAGGTTCATGCCGATCGTCGCCACGGCGAAGATGCCCGTTCCACCGAGGTCCGTGCCATGCTTGGCGACATCCTGCACGTTGCCGTGCACGGCAGAATCGAACGGCGCCGACGACATGGCCTCGACGACACCACGCTGCAGGCCTTCGAGCCCGTCCGGCCAGGCGAGCGCCACCGGCGTCGCGCCGAGCTTCCGGATCGCGTCCGAGATCGTCGGCACGGCGCGCACCTTGAGCCCCTTCAGATCGGAGAGCTTGGCGATCGGCTTGCGCGACCAGACGGTGTTCTCGGCCCATGCGACGGAGTAGAGGATCTTCGCGCCTTTGCTCTCAAACTCGCCGCGGAACGCCGCATTGTTTTTGTAGAGATCCCGCCACGCGAGCGTCACCGCATCGCCCCGCGTCGACATGAACGGCATCAGCACGTTGGCCAGCGGATACTCCTTCACGTTGTACCCCGCAGGCGCTCCGAGCACGACGTCCGCCGCACCGCTCCTCAGCCCCGGAAACAGATCCGGCGCCTTGAGCAGCGAGCTCGCCCAGTACTTTTCGAATTTGATCTCGCCGCCGGAGCGCTTCTCGATCTCGTTCATCAGCCAGATGTCGGTCTTGCTGGCGGAGTAAACGTCGGTGATGTAGGTGGCGTAGATGAGTTTCTCCGCCGCCCGCGCCGCGGTCGTCAGCGCCAGGCCTGCCACTGCCGTAGCGAGGCAGCCCGCGATAGCTGCTCTCGAGATCGAACGCCTCGTTGTCATGAAGTGCTCCTCGGTCGTTTCCGCTTCGGCGAGCCGTTGCCGTTGACCCGTGTCAAACGAGCCGGCCCGCGCGTTATTCGTGTCGTGTCGGATGACAAACGTGCCGCTCTTCGGCGCGCCATCGCTCACGATCGAGGCTTAGCGTGCTACAGATGCGAAGACGCCCGCAAGCGCAAACTTGCGAATGTCCGTACAGCAGCTCGGGCTACGGGTTGCGTCGCTCATCCGCGCCCCGACATCGGAGGCGCCACCCGGGAAAGGCCTCGTCATGAGCAAGCAGGGCGCCGCGGAACTCTCGCCCGCCGAAGCGGTTGACCGGCTGGAGACGATCTATCAGTCGGCCGCCGGCGGTCTCGCGACCGCACTCGACAGGTTCCTTGCCCATCGCCTGCCGCCATCGCGCAACGAGCGCTCGAGCTTCCGCTATCCGTTGTTGCGGATCGCCTATACGGGCAGCGATGCCCCGCCCGCCGCTATCCGGCGTGCCTACGCCAAGCTGCAACGGCCAGGCGTCTACGAGACGACCGTGACCCATCCGCGGGCCTTCCGGACCTACCTGCTGGAGCAGCTCGAGCCCCTCGTCGCCGACTACGGAGCAACGCTGTC
The DNA here is from genome assembly GCA_041397805.1 of Hyphomicrobiaceae bacterium. GTDB lineage: Bacteria > Pseudomonadota > Alphaproteobacteria > Rhizobiales > Hyphomicrobiaceae. The sequence goes on along the minus strand of JAWKWD010000012.1, from coordinate 142,093 downwards.
GGTCGCGCTCAGCGATCAGGAGATTCCCTATCCGTATGTCCTCGAGCGCGCCGAGGAGATCACGCGCGCCGGCGTGACGCCGGCCGAGCTCGCACGGCATTTCGCGACGCCGCACCTCTCCGTCGTCGGCGACGAGATCGCTGACGGCGATTACGCACACGTCGAGGGTACCCCCCTGCCGCTGGCGCTGTTCGACGCCGTTCGCGTCGACTTCTCGCTGCGCCGGCTCGTCCACTACACCGGCAGCGACTGGCGGCACGTTCAGCGCTGGATCCTGCTCACGAACTATCACCGGTACGTGGACCAGTTCGTACGCCGCAGCCTGGCGGAAATCGCCGCTGGAACGTCGGATCGCCAGCTCGTGCTTCCAGGCAATGTGGTGATCGACCCCGGCACGCCGGCCGAGGAGGCCGAACGGCTCGTCGCGACGTCCGCCTGGCATCGCTATCAGATGCCGGCCTACCACTTGACCGGCCCCGACGGCAGTGGCGTCACGCTGGTCAACATCGGCGTCGGCCCATCGAACGCCAAGAACATCACCGACCACCTCGCGGTGATCCGGCCGAACTGCTGGTTGATGATCGGCCACTGCGGTGGCTTGCGCGAAAGCCAGTCGATCGGCGACTACGTGCTCGCCCACGCCTATCTGCGCCAGGACCGGATCCTCGACTCGCTGGTCCCGCCCGAGGTGCCGATCCCCGCCCTGGCAGAGGTGCAGGTGGCGCTCCAGGAAGCCGCCGCCAACATCACCGGCCAGTCCGCCAACGCCCTGAAGCAGCGCCTGCGCACCGGCACCGTGGTGACCAACGACGACCGCAACTGGGAGCTGCGCTTCACCCAGGAGCGCCGGCGCATCAACCTGTCGCGCGCCATCGCCGTCGACATGGAAAGCGGCACCATCGCAGCCCAGGGCTTCCGCCTGCGCGTGCCCTACGGGACGCTGCTGTGCGTCTCGGACAAACCCCTCCACGGCGAGATCAAGCTGCCCGGCGCCGCCAACGCCTTCTACGAGACGGCCGTGGCCCAGCATCTCGAAATCGGCCTCGCGGCCCTCGAGCTCCTGAAGGCCCGGGCCGACACGCTGCATTCGCGCAAGCTCCGCTCGTTCGACGAGCCACCGTTTCGCTGACCCGCGGCCATGCAAATGCAAATATGACACGCCGCAGCATTTTGCGACGCCGGCCGTCACAGACCGGCCGGGCAAGGCTTGCCGCCCACGGATATGTTCAGTAGGTACGAAATCCAGGGGGCCTCAAGACCGGCCAGGCGCATTCTGTCTCGAGGGGGAAGGATGAAATTCGCTCACGCAGCGCTCGCCAGCGCGCTTGCCATCACCGCTGCCGGACTGGTCGCCTCGCCGCGCGAGGCCAGGGCCCAGAGCGGATGGTCGGGCGGCAGCCCCGTCTTCCAGAGCGATATCGAGGCCCGCCAGCGCAAGCTCGACGCCGAGCGTGCGTCCCGCGCCAAGTCCTACGCCCCGACCCGGTACCCGGCCTATATGCAGGGCGGCGAGAAGCCCGACATCGCGCCGCAGAAGCCACCCGTCGTCTATCTCGACCGCGACGAGCAGCCGGGCTCGATCATCGTCGATACCCAGGGCCGCAAGCTCTACTACGTCCTGCCCGGCAAGCGTGCCTACGCCTATCCCATCTCCGTCGGCCGTGTCGGCTTTACCTGGACCGGGACGCAGCACATCAGCCGCATTGCCGCGTGGCCGTCGTGGACGCCGCCGGCCGAGATGCGCCAGCGCCAGCCCGGCTTGCCGATCACCGTTTCCGGCGGCCTCATCAACCCGCTCGGCGCGCGCGCGCTCTACCTCGGCAACTCGATCTACCGCATCCATGGCACCAACAACGAGCGCTCGATCGGCCGCGCCTCGTCGTCCGGCTGCTTCCGCATGATGAACGAGCACGTCGTCCATCTCGCCAGCCTCGCCAGGGTCGGCACCAAGGTGACGGTGGTCTCCAGCTACTCCGGCGTGAGCCAAGGCGCGCCGCTTTCCGCGCTGTTCGACTTCGGCCTCTCCGACGAGCCCGCACCGAAGGGAAAGAAGAAGCCGCGATCGAAGAAGCAATGACGGCCAAGCCGGGACCGAAACCTCGTTTTCATGCCTCTGTGATACTCGAGGACCGCAGCGATGAAAGTGACGCGGCTCGCAATATTACTTTACTGAGAAATTATATTTCGATGTCCGTTTCGGAAATGCGGCAGCAAGAGCGGATTGGTCCTGCAGTCCGCCAGATTGGCGTGGCGTGATGCCGACGCGGCCTTGATGCGACAGTAAGTGGTGAAGCACATGGAGCGCCTTTCGCAGAACGATCGCGATGATCCTCTCGGAGCGCTTACCTTGGCGATCCGCCGGCACCCCCGGTTCAACGAGGCTGCTCGGAAGTATGTCGGCAGGGTAGTCGAGTGGCGACGTGGTCTCGGCTATTTCAATCGTGCCGGAACCAACCTTGGCTTTCATGTCATCAACTACGTGGCCTTCCTGCACTTCGCCGCGCGAAACAGGGCCGTCGAGCACGGCGCCACCGTCGCAAACCTGCTGCGCATCTGCGAGACCCGCGAGAATTGTGGGCAAGCCACACTCCGCACCGTGCTGACCGCCCTGACCTTGCTCGGCCGGCTGAAGACGGGGCGATCGGAGAGCGATCGTCGCATTCAGGTCTTCGTGCCGTCGGACACCCTTATGCGTGAGATGTGCGAGGTCTACGGCTTCAGCCTCGGCGTTCTGGACGACCTGCTGCAGAACACAGCCTGCGCGCACAAGATGATCGAGGACCCAGACTTCATCGGCCGCGTCGTCTACGGCTCAGGCCGCGCCATCATTGAAGACGACGTGCGCATCACCGAGCCGTTTCCGGAGCTGCACGAAATCATCACGATGCCAGGCGGCTTGCCCACTTCGGTCTCGCTCGCCGCCGCCTCCATGACCGGCACCGCCTTTCCGGCGCCGCACGCGATCGCAAAGGATTTCAAGCTGTCCACGTCGCAAGTCCGGAGTGTACTGAATGCGCTCGTGGATTTCGGCCTCGTCGCGCGAGGCATAGGTGGCCAAATCACCGAAACGGGCCGTCTCGTCGACGACCATAAAAGCCTCATCGCGCGCGAGCTGGCCCTGCACGTCAAATACGCCCTGGGTCTCGAGCACCGAATCAGTAAAGCCGTCGTCTGAAGCGCGCCTCTCGCGTGCCAACGCCCAGTCAACCGCAGCCTCGGGCAAGGCCTGAGGTTCGTTCACATCCTCTGCCGAAGGCACCACGTGCGCCGCTGGAAAAAGCCGCCGCGCAAGGGCTCGTTCCCAACAGGACCGGCCGGCACTACATTGCTCTCTCACAACCGCGACCGAAGCGAAGACTCATGACCGAGACCCCCGGCGGCGAGACGCCGACGCTCTATGCGGCGATCGGAGGCGAGGAGACGATCCGGCGGCTCGTCCGGCGCTTCTACGAGTTGATGGACACGCTGCCCGAGGCGAAGGCCTGCCGCGACGTCCACCCGCCGAGCCTCGAAGGCAGCGAGAAGAAGCTCTACGAGTACCTGACCGGCTGGCTCGGCGGCCCACAGCTCTATGTCGAGAAGTACGGCCACCCGATGCTGCGCCGGCGCCACTTCGTCGCCCCCATCGGCCCGGCCGAGCACGCCGGCTGGATGCTCTGCTTCGAACGAGCGCTCGCCGAGACGGTGGAGAACGAGGCGTTGCGCGAGGCGATCCTGACGCCCGTAACCCGCCTCGCCGCCCACATGCAGAACAAGGCCTGAGCCCCGAAGCACGACCACACACGCCCCAGAAAACGTCGGCAAGAGCGCGCGTCCAAGACCGTGCCGCTATCGCCGACAAGGCGGGTCCAGTGGCCGGCCGCTGGCGCGGGAGCGTGGGGGCTGCGCAAGCCCTCGCCGGCCGAAGGCCCCGGCCGGACAAGCGCCGTCTCGACATCTCTCCGCAGGCGTCCAAGGCAAGGACGGCCAAGAGGCGACGAGCTTCCTTGGCAAAAACTTATCCCCGGTCCTTGGCGCGGGCCTATCCTCGCGGGCGTTCGTCTCGTCCGGGGCCTCGGGCTCGAGCTGGGATGCCATGAGGGGACGAACGCGCGTCGGGCAGACGCAGGCGGTACTCAGCCACCGCCGGAGGATTCCGCAGCCCGAAGGCCGTCGTGAGACGCCCCGAAGGGCACGAGCCGCCGTTCGAACACGGATGCGCGGCGGCTCGCGGACCAGTCGTCCGAAAAGGGGGACCACCCCCGTCACGCGCGGCGGAGCGGGATGGCCGCATCCCAATCCAACTGCAAAAGAGCGAGGCCAGCCCGCTCTGCGCCCTGTCACTCGCACCTCCGCGCCATCGGCCGCGGAGAGGAAGGTCATTGGTGGTGTGCTCGTTAGTGGCGCGATCTTTCTTCGCGCACGGCGACTCCCCCGGTGGGGAGCCGGCCGCCGGGCGCGTAGGGCCGGGATCGGCCGCCGTGCGCGTTTGCTGGGATCGAAGCCATTGTGCGAACCAAACCCAATCCCATCCGACGCGCGATCTGGCCGGCTCTCCGAAGGAGAGTCGGATCGCGCCGCCAAAGATCGCGCGATCTCACCCCGACCCTCGCCCCAGGGGGAGAGCCCCCGGATCAGGCCGCGAGCGACTTGGTGCCGAGATAGGCGTCGAAGGCGGCCCAGAAGCGCAAGCGGATTTCGTCGCGCTCCTGGAGGATCTCGTGCAGCGACCCGGCGAGCGCGACCCGCGCCCCGATCTTGAGGCGGCTGGCGAACGTCTCGATCGCCGACGAGGACACGATGCGGTCGGTTCCCGCCGCCACGAGCAGCATCGGAATACGCACGCGAAGCGCCAGCTCCGGCTCCATCAGCATCGCACACGATGCGTAGGCCGCTTTGAGCCAGCGGTTCGTTGGCGATCCCACCGTGAGGTCCGGACACTGTTCGGCGAGCTGCCGATTTCGCTCGAACCGGTCGCGATCCGAGGTGAACGGGTTCCCGTCGAACGGACACAAGTCCACCGGTGTGTCCGTCCCTCCCGGCACGTACATGCGCCCGAACGGCCCGATGCCGCTGATCTTCGCGAACGTCTTGGCCAGCGGCGATGGAACCGGCAACCGCTCGCGCGCCACGTCCAGAAGCGGCGCCAGCAGCACCATGCGATCGAACCACAGCCCCTGCACCACCGAGAGGCGCAACAGCACGTTTCCGCCCATCGAGCTGCCGATAGCGAAGAACGGCGCCGGACAATCCGGCAGCACGATTTCTTTCATGAAGCGGTACACATCCGCCTCGTAGTCGGCGAAGCTTCCGACATGCCCTTTGTGCGGGTTTTCGAGCAACCGCTCCGACCCGCCCTGGCCGCGCCAATCGAACGTCGCGACCGCGAAGCCGCGCCGCCTGAGGTCCGCGATCGTCTCGAAATATTTCTCGATCGGCTCGCCGCGACCGGGAAAAACACACGCCGTCCCTCTTCGCGGTCCGCGTGTCGAATCCCACCGCGCGAAGCGCAGCAGCACGCCGTCGTGTCCCGGCAGAAAGCCCACCGTGGCGCCGCTCGGAACGGGGTTGCGGGCAAGCGAGACGAGCGAGGTTTCTGGCGTCACGGGAGAAATCCGTTGCGAAGCACATGAGCGCGACTGTCTTGCCGATAGCGCATAACGGGACCGCGATAAAGGAATGTCAGCACGCTCCGGGCCGTGAATTTCGACGGGAAACGCCACAAAAAACGCTTGAAGCGGTGTCATTTGGGCACGCGAGAACGACTGGCGCGAACGAATCAAGATGAGAAATTAACACACGCGGCCATATGGTTAATAAATAGGGTTCACAAAAATCGATTGACCTTGCATGTCGCACGGCATCTGCTGCGCGCCGCCTGTGCGGCCTCCTGACGGGGGGCTGGCGAAGGCTCGGCGCGCACTGTCGCACGCTGGGGCAGATGGTCGAGGGCGAGCCCGGATCAACCTGCCGCATTAGGGGACCTGGCGGTCGGCTGCTCATCGTGGCGCCTCCGCCAGCGCCAGAGCGTCCCGTTGACCGGGACGTACGACGACAGGAGGTCACGATGCGTATCATCATCCGCGCCGCCTCGGTGGCGGCTTTCGCTCTTCTTGCGACTGTAACGACCGCCTCGGCTGACGGCTGGGGCGACAATACTGCCTACCGCAACTACGGCTGGGCCAGCGCCACGCCGGACGTCCGCCGCCGCGTCGTGCGCGACGACGACGAGGCCCCGGTTCGCCGCGCCTCGCGCCGCCAGACCCAGCGCGTGGCTGCCGACGACGAGGATCGCCCGCAGCGGCGCTCGCGTTCGGCCCGCACCCGCACGGCGTCCTTCGACGAAGGCTCGATCGGCGGTGGCACCACTGGCATGGCGTCCTACTACTGGCAGCCGCAGCGTCTCGCTTCCGGCGGCTGGTTCAACCCGAACGCCATGACGGCTGCCCACAAGACGTTGCCGTTCGGCACCCGTGTTCGCGTGACGCACATGGGCAACGGCCGCTCCGTGACGGTAACCATCAACGATCGCGGTCCTTACATCGCCGGCCGCATCATTGATCTGTCGCGCGCCGCCGCGAGTGCCATCAACATGACCGGGCAGGGCGTCGCCCGCATCCGCATGACGGTGCTCGGCCGCTGACCGGCGACACGGCACTGCGGTGTGCGGATGCGTCCGCACGAGCGCATTGCCGCTGAAGCCCGAAAAAGAGCGAGCGGCGGGTGCCTGGGTTCACCCGCCGCTCGCGCTGCCGTCGCGAAATAAAACCGATGGATTACACGATCACGAGCACCCGCTCGTGCCGCCGCACGTGTCGCACTTGAGGCAGGTGCCGTTGCGTACCAGCGTGAAGTTGCCGCACTCCTGGCAGCTCTCGCCCTCGTAGCCCTTGACCCGCGCCTCGCGACGCCGCTCCTCGACCGTGAGTGTAGCCCCGCCGCGGACCACCACGGCAGCGGTCGCGCCGACGGTGGTCTCGACCAGCGCCTCGCTCACCAGCATCGTCGCCTCGTTGCGCTGGAACGCCTTGCTGACGCTCTTCTGCATCGCGCTGACGGCATTCGATTCGGCCTCGCTCACCGGCTCCGCTGCCAGCGCCGCCGAGCCGCGCACCACGAACACGTTCGGCTGAAGCCCGCGCGTGAGCCCCTTCGACACCAGCCGGGTCGCCGGCATCGCGGGCGGCGTCTCGTCCTCGAGCTCCTCGTCCGACGAGCCAAGGCCCGTCTCGCCGACGATCTCGCGCGGATCGACGTGTGCGAGGTCGTGACGCTCGAGATAGGACACCGCCAGCTCGCGGAAGATGTAATCGAGGATCGACGTCGCGTTCTTGATCGCCTCGTTGCCCTGCACCAGGCCTGCCGGCTCGAAGCGCGTGAAGGTGAACGCGTCCACGTACTCCTCCAGCGGCACGCCGTACTGCAGGCCGAGCGAGATCGCGATGGCGAAGTTGTTCATCAACGAGCGGAAGGCGGCGCCCTCCTTGTGCATGTCGATGAAGATTTCGCCGACGCGCCCATCGTCGTACTCGCCCGTGCGCAGGTACACTTTGTGCCCGCCGACCGTGGCCTTCTGCGTGTAGCCCTTGCGGCGCGTCGGCAGCTTCTCGCGCTCCCGCTCCCGCTCCACGATCCGCTCTACGATCCGCTCGGCCGTCAATTCGGCCCGCTTCGCCGCCGGCTTGTCGGCTGCGATCTCGGCCGCGATCTCCTCGGCTTCCTCCGCGTCGTCCGCCAGGATTTGCGAATTGAGCGGCTGCGACAGCTTCGAGCCGTCGCGATAGAGCGCGTTGGCCTTGAGCGCGAGCCGCCACGACAGCATATAGGCGGACTTGCAGTCCTCGACCGTCGCCTCGTTCGGCATGTTGATGGTTTTGGAGATCGCCCCCGAGATGAACGGCTGCGATGCTGCCATCATGCGGATGTGGCTTTCGACCGAGAGGAACCGCTTGCCTTTCCGGCCGCACGGGTTGGCGCAATCGAACACCGGCAGGTGCTCGGACTTGAGATGCGGCGCGCCCTCGAGGGTCATCGCTCCGCAGACATGCTCGTTCGCGGCCTCGATATCTTTACGCGAGAAGCCGAGATGCACCAGCAGCTCGAAGCCCGGGTCGTCGAGCCTCTCTCTCGGAATCTTGAGTGTCTCCGTTAGGAATTCCTCGCCGAGCGTCCAGCGGTTCATCACGAACTTGATGTCGAAGGCGCTCTTCAACGCGCCCTCGAGCTTGTCGAGCACGTCCTGGGTAAAGCCCTTCGCCTTGAGCGTCGTGTGATTGATCGCCGGTGCCTGCCTGAGCGACGCATGCCCGACGGCATAGGCCTCAATCTCCGCGATCTGCGCCTCGCTGTAGCCGAGCGTACGAAGCGCCTCCGGCACCGCCCGGTTGATGATCTTGAAGTAGCCGCCGCCCGCGAGCTTCTTGAATTTGACGAGCGCGAAGTCCGGCTCGATGCCGGTCGTATCGCAGTCCATCACGAGACCGATCGTACCGGTCGGCGCGATCACCGTTGCTTGCGCGTTGCGGAAGCCGTAGGCCTGCCCGAGATCGAGCGCCCGGTCCCAGGCACGCATCGCGGCCGCCGCCAGCGGCTTGTCGGGGCACAGCGCGTGATCGAGCGGCACCGGCCGCGTCGCAAGCGCCTCGTAGCCTTCACGCAGGCCGTGCGCCGCACGTCGGTGATTGCGAATGACGCGCAGCATGTCGGCCGCGTTTTGCCCGTAATCGGCGAACGGCCCGAGCTCCGACGACATCTCGGCGCTGGTCGCGTAGGCGACGCCCGTCATCACCGCCGATATGGCACCGCACAGCGCCCGGCCTTGCGGCGAGTCGTAGCCGATGCCGGCTGCCATCAGCAAACCGCCAATGTTGGCAAAGCCGAGGCCCATCGTACGATAGCGATAGGAAAGTTCCGCGATCTGGCGGCTCGGGAACTGAGCCATCATCACCGAGATCTCGAGCACGATCGTCCACAGCCGGCAGCAGTGCTCGAACGAGGCGACGTCGAACGATCCGTCCGCCTTGCGGAACGTCATCAGATTGAGCGACGCCAGATTGCATGCCGTATCGTCGAGGAACATGTACTCCGAGCACGGGTTCGATGCGCGGATCGGTCCCGATTGCGGGCACGTATGCCAATCGTTGATCGTCGAGTGGAACTGGATGCCGGGATCGGCCGATGCCCACGCCGCGTAGCCGATCTTCTCCCAAAGCTCACGCGCGTTGACCGTCTTCACCGTCCGACCATCCAGACGCGCGGTCAGGTTCCAGTTGCCGCCCTCGCCAACGGCTTGCAGGAAGTCGTCGGTCACACGCACGGAGTTGTTCGAGTTCTGTCCGGACACCGTGAGATAGGCTTCCGAATCCCAATCCGTGTCGAAGGTCGCAAAATCGATGTCCGTCTGGCCATGCCGCGCCATCTGGATGACGCGCAGGATGTAGTTCTGCGGAACCTGATCGCGCTTGGCCTCGCGGATGGCACGCTTCAGCGCCGGATTGCGCGCCGGGTCGTAGCACCGCTCGTCGCGCCCGCTGGCCGTTGCCGCCGCATCCGAGTCGCAGGTCACGATTGCGGCCATGACGGCCTTCAGTCGCTTCTGGCAGATCTTCGAGCCGGTGACGAGGGCGGCGACCTTCTGCTCCTCCTTCACCTTCCAATCGATGTAGGCCTCGATGTCCGGATGATCGACGTCGACGACGACCATCTTCGCCGCGCGACGGGTCGTGCCGCCGGACTTGATCGCGCCCGCTGCCCGATCGCCGATCTTGAGGAAGCTCATCAGGCCCGAGGAGCGCCCGCCACCGGACAGCTTCTCGTTTTCGGAGCGCAGCCGCGAGAAGTTGGAGCCTGTGCCGGAGCCGTACTTGAAGAGGCGCGCCTCACGCACCCACAGATCCATGATCCCGTTCTCGTTCACGAGATCGTCGTCGACCGACTGGATGAAGCAGGCATGCGGCTGCGGGTGCTCGTAGGCCGACTCGGAGCGTGTCAGCTCGCCCGTTCGGTAGTCGACGTAGTAATGACCTTGCCCCGGCCCGTCGATTCCATACGCCCAGTGCAGGCCCGTGTTGAACCACTGTGGCGAGTTCGGTGCACCCATCTGCATCGCCAGCATGTAGCAATGCTCATCGAAGAACGCGCGCGCATCCTCCTCGGTCGAGAAGTAGCCGCCCTTCCAGCCCCAGTATGTCCATGTTCCCGCGAGGCGGTCGAACACCTGCCGCGCATCACCCTCGCCGCCCGAGCGCTCCTTCGCCGGCAGCTCCGCGAGCGCCGCATCGTCGGCGACCGAGCGCCACAGCCAGGATGGCACCTGCGTTTCCTCGACTCGCTTCAGCCGGCGGGGCACACCGGCCTTGCGGAAATACTTTTGCGCCAGAATATCGGCCGCCACCTGGCTCCAGTGCTCGGGCACCTCGAAGCCCTCGAGCCGGAACACCACCGAGCCGTCCGGATTTCGGATCTCGGACGTCGCGCGACGGAAAGTGATCGTCGCATAGGGTGACTTGCCGGCCTCGGTGAACCGCCGCGTGATCTTCATGAAGCGCCCCGTTCGGGCGGCAACTGACGTGCTCTTCGACTGAAGACAAACCGAGCGGCCATCGCCGCCTTATTTTTTGGATTGATTTTCCGCTTGCTCGTGGAAGCAGGCGGGCCTTCGCTTGCAGCCGAAACGCGGCGGCGACAAATTCCTATGCAACTGGGCAACACAACGGCTGCACGCGAAACACGCGCACTTCCGCTCCGGTCGTTTGCACTACTCCGACCGGATATGAACGCACTCACCCTTGCGGGCAGGCTTGGGGTTTGATTTCAAGCGCAACGTCCCGACTGGGGTGCGCCCTCGATGACCCTGAAACTATGACGATTCGCGCTCCTCGTCACGAGCCCTTGGGGTTGCCCATGCGACCGCACCACTAGATGTAGATGATCATTTTACTCGTAGGACGACCAGTGGATTGACCCCGGCACAATCGGCATGTTTACGGGCTCTTGCTCCCCACACGCCACGTCCAGTGCCATGTTGAAAACGTGGTCGGACCTCGCCTGAAGCGGTAGTCGAGTAGTTCTCCCGGCGCCACGAACGCAACGCACCGTGGCGTCTTTGCATCATCTGGACATCCTGCCGCACCTTTCGATCGCACGCACACGTCTTCCCCGTGGCAGCCCGCCGGCTGGACAATTCGGCAACCGCAGTGTCATAAGGCCGTTCACGATGTGGCGGCCGCCTGTTCGGCCGGACTTTGATGCCACGGTGAGGGCAATGAGCATCTTCAGCGAGATCTTCAGTTGGTGGGGTGGCAACACATGGTCGCTCCGGCTCACCACATGGTGGCGCGGTAAGCTCGTCGGCACCGACGAGATGGGCAACCGCTACTACGTACAGAGCTCAGGCGTGGGCCCCCTCGGCAAGCCCCGTCGCTGGGTCGTCTACGCCGACGGTGCCGAGGCCTCGAAGATCTCGCCCGATTGGCATGGCTGGATGCACTACACGGTCGACACCCCGCCCACCGAGGAAAGCTACAAGCCGAGGCCTTGGCAGAAGCCTCACCGTCCCAACATGACCGGCACGTCCGAAGCCTATCGCCCCTCGGGATCGATCCTGGCATCTGGCACCCGGCCGCGCGCCACCGGCGACTACTCCGCCTGGCGTCCCGATTGACGAAGTGCCGCCGGCCTGATCACGCTGGCGCCCAAGTTGCGTCGAATCAATTGGCCGTGCCCGGGCCTCGGCGATCTGTGGCATGCCATGCATCACCCTGCTGGTGTATGCGAGCGTGCGCCGCGTGACCCTGCTTGAGACCAAAGGACGAGGGATCGAGGCTTCATCCATGCGACATGGCCACGGAAGTGACACCTCTCCCGCCCCATGCGACGCCACCCGCGCCCGCCGCTCGGGCATCGTTGCGATCTGCGTGCTGGCTCTTCTTGCCGCGGGACCGTTCCGAGCCAGGGCCGCCGAATCGCAACGCATCGAGAACGGCAAAGCCGTCTTCGCAGCGTTGGACAAGGTCACCGCCCGCATCTCCCGGCTCGAGGCCAAGCTCGGTGAAACGGTGCGCTTCGGCGCCCTGAAGGTCACGCCCCGCGCCTGCTACTCGCGCCCTCCGACCGAGCCGCCGAAGACCGATGCCTTCGTCGAGATCGACGAGATCCTGCTCGACGGCAAGGAAAAGCGCATCTTCACCGGCTGGATGTTCGCGGAAAGTCCGGGCCTTCACGCGCTCGAGCACCCCGTGTTCGACGTCTGGTTGACGGACTGCGCCGAACCGCGTTCGGCCCCTGTCGCACAAGCCGGCCCCGGCTCACGCGATGATGCAGGCGCTTCTCCGGAGCCGCCGCCCCGCCACCGTTTTCGCCCTCGCCGCTGACACGACGTGCTGAGCCGCCGACATCTCGGCGTTGAGCGGCTCGATTCCCTGCCAGATCGGCTCGAACGCCTTCGCCAAAATCGGGCGTTCCCACTCGCGCGAATACGCCCTATCCTCGCGACGCGACGGCAAGCTCCGCCACGAACCCGCAAAGCGGGGCCATACGTCGCTCGCGTCTGTCTAGGCCGGCGCGAGACGGGACTGCGGCGTTGCCCTCATGCGCCGGGTCCCGTCGATCGCCGGCCTGACGCGCCACGGCAGGCGGTCGTCTTCAGCCCTTGAGGCTTGTGACGAACTCCGTCACCGCTTGGTCGAATCCATCGGCCGCCTCGATGTTGATCGAGTGCCCACCCTCGAGGTCGACGATCTTCACGCCCGGCATCTCCGCGGCCACCTTGGTCCGCATCGGCTGAAAACGCTTCTCCCACGTGCCGTTGACGAGCAGCGACGGCACGCGCACCTCGCCCAGCCGGTGCGCGATGGAAAGGTCCGGCGACGTCAACGCCATCGAGCGGATGATGCCTTCCGGCGCGATGCGCTCCGCGTCGGCCACCATCTCCGCCTTGATCTCGTCCGGAAACCGCTTCGCATGCCGCGGATGGATCCTCAGCGCCTCGAGCGCACCCTTGCCGCCGTGCTGCACCTGCTGCATGCGCTCGGCCTGCACCTTCGCCCGCTCCGGATCGTCCTTCTCCGAAAGCGCCGAGATCGAGTTGGTGAACACGAGACCCATCACCCGCTCCGGGTGCTCGATCGCGTACTGGATCGCGAGGCCAGCCCCGAACGATTGCCCACACACCACCCACCGTTCCGCCCCGATCTCCGTCCGGATCCTCTCGAACGCGGCGATATACGACGCAACGGCATAGGGCTCCGCAGCCTCGGGCGCCGGCGACCTTCCGTGCCCCAGGAGCTCCAGCAGCACCGGATGCGTGACCTTCTTCAGCGCCGGCAGATTGATACGCCATTGCGACCGGCTCGAGAGAAAGCCGTGCACCATTAGCATATGGGGGCCTGCGGCTCCCTCGTGGATCTCGAAGTAGGGCATCATGGGAAGGGCGTTTTCGCTATTGGTTTGGGGGCTTGCGGCCCAGTGGCACACTCCCCAGGCCTCAAGTCCGGACATATACGGAAAGAAGGCGCTGGCAGTTGCACTATGCTGCCCGCAAAACATGGAGAGCGGAAGATGCGTCAGATGGTTCTCGTCGGGTTCTTGCAGGCACAGAACTGCTCGAACTTCTCGGCCTCCTGGCGTCATCCGGCCAGCCGCACCGACTTCATGACAGCCGACTTCTACCGGCACATCGGCCGCACGCTCGAGGCCGGAAAATTCCAGCTGGCCTTCTTCGACGACCGCCTTTCGATGCCGGAATTCCAGTCCGGAAACTACCAGGATGCCGTCGCCAACGGCGTTCGCTGCGTCAAGATGGACGCCTTCACCTGCATGACGGCGATCGGAATGGCCACCGAGCGCCTGGGCCTCGGTGTCACCTATTCGACCACCTATTTCGAGCCCTTCCACGTCGCCCGCGCGTTCGGGACGCTGGACCAGCTCACCGGCGGTCGCGCAGCCTGGAACATCGTCACCTCGCTCAACGACGCCGAGGCTCGCAACATGGGCCACGAGGCGCTCCCCGGCCACGACGAGCGCTACGATCGCGCCGACGAGTTCCTCGAGGTCGTGCTAGGCCATTGGGACACATGGGACGACGACGCCCTGGTCGTGGACAAGAAGTCTGGCCTTTTCGCCCACGCCGACAAGGTCAAGCGCATCGACCACAAGGGCCGCTTCTTCTCCTCCCGCGGGCCGTTCACCGTGCCGCGCTCGGCGCAGGGCCACCCCGTTCTCATCCAGGCCGGGCAGTCGGGCCGCGGCAAGCGCTTCGCGACGGAATGGGGCGAGCTGATTTTCGCCTACAACATCGGCGTCGAGGCCGGCGCCAAGTCCTACGCCGAGTACAAGGCAGCCTGCGCCGTCACCGGACGCGACCCCGATAGCATGAAGATCGGAACCCTCGTCTATCCGATCGTCGCCGAGACTCGCGCCGAGGCAGAGGACAAGCGCGCCCTCCTCGAGACTCTGCCGAAGGAGATCGACAGCCTCCTTCTGCTCACCGAGGCGATGAACTTCGACTTTGGCTCCAAGCCGCTCGACGAGCCCTTCACCGATGACGAGCTGAAGCGCTTTACTGGCCTCCACACCATGCGGGACCGTGTCGTCGCAGAGATGGGCGGCAAGAGCCCGACCATTCGCGACTTCATCCGCATCTCGGGGCGCGGGCGTCTACAAAATCCCTGGGTCGGTAGCGCCAAGGACGTGGCCGACAAGTTCGAGGAATACTTCACCGCTCCCGTCTGCGACGGCTTCGTCATCGGCGCCACCTCCGTTCCCGGCACCTACGAGGACTTCGTCAAGTTCGTCGTTCCCGAGCTGCAGCGCCGCGGCCTCTTCCACAAGGAGTATGCCGGCGCCACGCTGCGCGAGAACCTCGGTCTGCCGCGACCGGAGGTCGGAGCATGGCGCACTGTGCGTCGAGGCGTTGCCTGATCATCAGCCGAAAAAATATGCCTCGCGCACGAAAGTTCAACCTGTGATTGTTTGATGACGTCTCATTGACGTCCGACACTACCGCACGCCTCGCCGCATGTAGGGACGGCAGGTAGCGTAGCGTAACAGGTATGTGTCGTGTGGCGTCGGATTGAGAAGGCGCGCGCGGGGCGGGGGGCCGTTCTCGCGGCATGTATTCTGGCTGGCGTGACCGAGGCTTCGAGCCAGGAAGCGCTTGAGCGCGTGCCTGCCGGGCGAATCGCTCCGGCGCCGGCCGCCGCCCGCCAGATGTTCGAGGTCTCGGCTGGTGCCGACGGCACTGGCCCCTCATGGTCCATTTATAGCGGGCTCACCGCCGCTCTTTTCGGCGACCTCCGCGACAATGGCGTTCGCCTCCGCCTCTCAGGTGGATATGGGCGCTACCGCTACACCCGGCCTTTCTTTGACGAAGGGCGCAGACGGCACCTTTGGCCGGAGTTTTTCGGCGAGCAGACCTCGGTCGATGCCCTTATCGGCTACCACTGGGCCTGGGGCCCTACCACGTTGAAGGCCTATGGAGGCCTGACGCAGGAGCGCCACCGCATATCGCCCGGCCCCGACTCGCCTCTCGATGCCGATGGCGACAACGCCGTTCAAGGCACCCGGAGCGGGATCAAGCTTGTCGTCGAGACGTGGACTCGCCTAGCCGACTGGGGCTTTTTCCAGGCCGATGCCAACTGGAGCCAACCTTTCGAAGCCTACGGAGGTCGCATCCGCCTTGGCCACAATCTCTCGGGCGGCTGGTCGGTTGGCCTTGAGGCAGCAGCTTTTGGCAATCTCAACCACGACGGCGGCCGAGCGGGCGCTTTCGCCCGCTTCGCGTGGGACAAGGGCGAGATCTCGCTTTCCGCGGGCCTCGACGGCGATCTGGAGCGGATCGGCGGCGGCTACGCCTCCATAGCCGCGCTCACCCGGTTCTGAAGCGAGAGCGCCCCCGGGAGCGCCCGCAATTGTCCGACGAGAATGCTTCGGTTGGCGCCGAAGCATGCTAGTCTGCGTCCATTGGGTTGGAATCGGCACTAGAATCGTCCGTCGCAAGAAGGAAAGCTGCCATGAAATCGATCCTGGTACCCGTGGACCAGAGCGAGGCAATGCCTTCGGTGATGGCCTGCGCCGCATTGCTCGCCAAACGCTTCGAATCCATCGTCGAAGGCGTCGCTCTGCGCCCCGTCCACGTCGAGATCGTGGCACCCGATCCTATCGTCGCCGTCACATTCCCACCCGCAGACTGGGACGACGCAGGATTCGTCGGCAAGGCGCGCACGCGCTTCGAAGGCTATTTCAAAGAGCTGTCCGGACTTCGTTATCGTTGGCGCGCCGGTCCCTCGATTGACGACGCCGAGCTCGGCAGCTTGGCCCGCGTCTACGACACCACCGTCATCGGCCGTCCGGCTGCAAACGGCCGTGGCCCGCGCATGACGACGCTCGAAAGCGCGCTCTTCGAGAGCGGCCAGCCCATTCTGGTGGCGCCGCCGAGCCCCCCGGAGACCTTCGGCGACAACATCCTCGTGTCGTGGAACTGCAGCACCGAGCAGGCCCACACGACGGCTTCCGCAATCCCGCTCTTGAAGCAGGCAAAGACCGTCACGATCATGACCATCGATGGATTGACCGTTGCCGGTCCGTCCGGAACCGAGGCCCAGAATTGGCTGGCCGCGAATGGCATCAACGCACGCGAGGTGACACTCGGCAACGAGGGCAGGAAGCCGGGCGAAGTGTTGCTGGCCGAGGCCGGCAAGCTCGGCGCCGACCTCATCATTAAGGGCGCCTACACGCAAAGCCGCCTGCGCCAGATGATTTTCGGTGGCGCCACGAGCCATCTTCTGGCCCACAGCACGTTGCCGATGCTGATGGCCCGTTGACCAGGAAGAATGTCTGTTTGCGACGCCGGCCCAAGAAACCAAAAGCGCGGTTCGCGGGGAAAAGCGGCGTTCGCTGGCGCGTTCTGCATTCGCTGCCTTGATCGTGACGGCGCTCTCTGATTCATAGTCGAGGGTCATGCGTGATGCGCCGCAATTCCGGAGAGATCTCGCCATGAACGTGCGAGCCATCGCTGCCGTAATGCTGCTGCTTGCAGGCTCGAGTCTCGCCTGCGCTTCCGCCTGGGCCGGCGAATGCTATTCCAGAACAGTCCGGGCGAAAGGCGGCTACAGCGTTCTCGAGGCCACGGCGAAAAGCCGTGCGCGCACGGCATGGATCAAGAGGGTGCGGGCCGACAAGCGGCTTGGCAAGACTTACGCGGCATGGCTCAGGGCCCGCAGCCCCGCCTACACGTGTCGCAAGCATGGCAAACGCGTGATCTGTGAGGCATCGGCCGTCCCCTGCCGCCTCGGCCCCGTTGAGGCCAAGTGAGTCTCTCCTTCGGTCTCGGGCCGCTGCGGGTCGCGTCGGCTTCCCCTGCATCCCGGCCGAAGCCTCGAGCTGCGGCGCTTGGCGCAGCCTGCTCCGGCCGAGAACACAGCGAGCTTGTCGCGAGTGGGGCCTGGCTTCAGCCTGGCAGCCCGTGACCGGCCATCAGAATTTGAAGTTCAACCCCGCCCGGACCAGCTGCACTTGGTTGTCGAAGTAATAGTCCTCGCGGTTCGCGCTGTAGCCCGAATAACGGCCGAAATCCATGTAGAGATATTCCGCCTTCAGCGAGGTCGACTGCGTGAACGCATATTCGGCGCCGACGCCCAGCACCCATCCCGACCGCGTGCTCGAGTTGGTTGCGGTCTCGCCCGGCGTATTACCTACGACCACCTCATCGACCTGCATCATGGCGCCGCCACCCGTCGCATAGACCAGGGCACGCTCCGACAGCAGCATGCCGAGGCGGGCGCGAACCGTCCCCCACATCGGCCCGAGGTTGGTCTTGTAGATGTGCCCGTCGAACACGACCTTGTCTTCGGCGCTGACGTTCATCAGGCCGAGATCGCCTTCGACACCGAACACCATGCTTGGGCCGGTGCGCCAGTTGTAGCCGGCTGTCGCACTCCCCATGAACCCGGAAGGCTGGGTCGAGGCCGTCCCGTGATTGCCGCCCCGGTCGTAGAAATGGGTCGAATCCCCGAACCCATACCCAGCGCTCAGGCCGAGATAGAAGCCCTGCCAGATCGAGGGTAGGCCCGGCCCTGCCCACTCCTCCTGCGCAATGGGCGGCGCGCCATTGAGGTCGGCGGCCCAACCTGCCTGGGCGTGAGCGACGGCAAGCGTTGCCGTGCAGGCGAGGCCCGCGAGCGTGCGGGACATCGAGAATCGAGTTGGCGACATGTGGCGCTCCAGATTGCGCGGCAAAGCCCGGTGGCCGTCCGCTGAACGAGCACCTCCCCTCCGTGAGAACCGGATCCCCCCGCCCTCTCTAACGACCCGATCGTGATCGGAGGATGGCTTGAAAATGGAATATTCGTGTTATGTCAATGCTTTGAATAAGAGGAATGAAGTGCTCGACTAAAGCTCAAGCGCATCTCTTGGCCCTTTGGCGCCCTTGCGGAATGCGATCACCGACCCCAGATTCGAACCTGCATCCGGCGCATGTCCGTCCGCAACTGCGGTGGACACTTGGCGCTCGCTTTGCTAAATGTAGCCGCAAGAGGGTCCACGCAACCGGCTTTGCCGGTTACCTTGGTGCGACCCGACCGAGATCCAGGACTGGCCAAGCACAATTGGCCTCATTCATGAGGAAGGCAGCCGCTTGCAGGTACTCGTTCGAGACAACAACGTCGACCAGGCCCTCAAGGCGCTAAAGAAGAAGATGCAGCGCGAGGGCATTTTCCGCGAGATGAAGCTTCGCAACTATTACGAGAAGCCCTCGGAGCGCCGCGTCCGCGAGAAAGCCGAGGCCGTGCGCCGCGCGCGTAAGTTGGCCCGCAAGCGCGCCCAGCGCGAGGGGCTGTTGCCCGGCAAGCCCGCCAAGCCGACCGGCGCGGGGGCTGGTGCTGGTGCTGGCGGCTTTAGCTCCGGCGCCAATCGCTGACGCAACCCGAACCTATTTGGATTTGCGAAAGCCCGGTCTTCGTGCCGGGCTTTTGGCTTTTTGGACCATCGGCCGGCACTTCGATTCTCATGCCGGACGGCCGGACGCCCGAGTGGCTTACCCTCCCATCGCCCTCTTCGTCGCGTCTTCGCCACCCTCGCCGCCGCTTGGCCCGCCAACCACGCGGTCGATCCAACGCGTGACCATCTCAACGGCGCCGTAATCGTCGAGGTCGACATGTGCCCCGTCCGGGAACACGATCAGCTCCTTGGGCCCCCGCACCATCTCGTGCAGCGCACGCCCCATCCGCACCGGAATGACAGCGTCCCGCTCACCGTGCAGCACGAGAACCGGCACCGTCACGTTCGCGATATGGCGGTTGCTCTCGTATCGGTCGATCAGAAGCGGCCTGACGGGAAGATAGGGATAGCTCAACAGGGCCACGTCCACGATCGAGGTGTACGGCGCATCGAGCACCAGTGCCCCCACCTGACGGTCGGCTGCAAGTTGCACGGCAACGCCCGAGCCGAGCGATTCCCCGTAGACGACAATGTCCGATGGCCGCACGCCGTCCGCCACCAGAGCATCGTAGGCGAGCTTGGCGTCCGCCACGTTGTGCGCTTCCGTCGGCCGCCCCGTGCTCCCGCTGTAGCCCCGCCAGCTCAGCATCAGCAGGCCGAAACCGTGCCTCTGGTAGCGTAGAAAGCGATCCGCCCGCCCGGCGAGATTACCCGCGTTGCCGTGCAGATAGAGAAGTGTCGGCCGCCCGTCCCGCGCCTTGACACGCCAAGTTACCAGCCGCGCCTCGTCCGGTGTCGCGAGCACCTGCTCGGTGACCCCGGTGAGACCTGCCGCCGCCGGTGTCACGCGCGTCGGGTCCGGGACGTACATCAGGTGCCGTTGCGCTAGCCACGCGGTCAGCACCACCAAGGCATAGAGTGCGATGCTCATCTCGACGAACCGCAGGAGCATCCCCATCCATCCCTCCATTGGTGCTCCCGCCCGCGACCTCGAACGCCTTGTATCGTGTAGCACGTCCGGCCATCCGCCGGACATGGCCAAGCGGCGGCAGCCCTCGGCCGCTCGGTCCAAGCCCCGTTAACGTCGCCAGTGCGTCTTGGTTCGGAACACCATCTGCGCTCCGAGAATGACGATGGCGAGCCGCGTCAGGTGATGCAGCGCCACGTAGGCGACATCGAGGCCGAGTACATAGGCCAGAAGGTTGAGCTCCGTCTGTCCGCCCGGCGCAAACGCCAGCAGCACCGAGACTGCATCGAAGCCCGTGATCCCGCTCACTGCCGCCGCCATCCCCCCGGTCACGACCAGCAGCACCAGCGCGTTGGCGATGCCCCACGTCATCATGCCGGTGAACTCTTTCAGCGTCAGCCCGCGGAACTGACACCCGAGCATCACGCCGACGCTGATCTGCGCCACCACCAGCACCTCGAGCGGCACCTTGGTCACTGTATAGCCCATCGCATGCGCAATGCCGCTGGCCAGCATCGGACCGACGATCGGCGCGCCCGCGAGCCCGATCCGGCGCGCCAGCCACCAGCCGCCCCAGCCCATGGCCACCATCACCACCGCATCGAACGGCCAGATCTCCCATATCCGCACCCGGCTCGCGAACGCCCGCGCCACGGAAAGCCCGTCGTGCCACTGCAGCCAGAGCGGCAGCGCGAACACGATGACCAGGATGCGGCTCGCCTGCACCAGGATGATGGCCCGGACATTCGCACCCGAGTCCTCCGCCATCGACGTCATGTCGGTGAGCCCGCCCGGCACCGCCGAGTAGAATGCCGTCGGCCTGTCGAACCGGGCGACCCTTTCGTAGAACGACATGCCGATCACGATGATCAGGCCCATGAACGGAATGAGCATCGCGAGGCTTCCGAGCATGCTGGGAAGCCGGTCGAGCAGCGCCGGCGTGTAGGCTGAGCCCACCGCCACGCCCAGCACCGCCCGCATCGGAATCGACAGCGGCGCCGGCCGTTTCACCGGTAGCCCCGCAACCGAAGCCACCAGGCACGCCGACAACGCGCCGAGGAACCACGGCAGCGGCAAGCCGTAGTGCACGAAGAGACTGGCCCCCATCGCGCCCAGGGCCAGTGCCAGCGCATAGCCGCCATAGGGCGCCGGAATGATCTCTGCCACGGCCGGTCGCATATCGGCGTTGGGCCGAGTCGCCGCCGCCGTGCCGCTACCGTCGCTCCCGTCTGCCATCCCGCCGGTCCCTGCCGCCCTCGCCGTCCTCAGGCGCCCGCAATGGTGCCGATCACCGCCCCCGACAGCAACGTGGCCATCAGCCCCACGAGCACCGCGAGTGGTCCCAGCTCGACGATTTCGCCCCGCCGGTCCGGCGCCATGGCCGTGAGCCCCCCCACCATGATCCCGAGTGATCCCAGGTTCGCGAACCCGCACAGCGCGTAGGTCAGGATCAGCCGCGACCGGGCCGAGATCGTCGCGTCCGGCGTCTGCGCGAGGTCCAGGTAGGCGACGAGCTCGTTCAGCACCACCTTCTTCGCGATCAGCGCCCCCGCCGTCACCGCCTCGCTCCACGGGATACCGATCGCGAACGCCACCGGCGCCGCCGCCCAGCCGAGCACTCGCTCGATGCTGAGCTGCAGTCCCACCAGTCCGCCGATCCCCCCGAGAATGCTGTTCGCCAGCGCGACGAGCGCTGTCGCGACCACCAGCATTGCCGTCACCGCAACGAGCAGTCGCGCCCCGTCCATCGTCCCGACGACGATCGCGTCCATGCTCGAGCGCGGCCCGTCATCGGGCTCGGACACTCCCAACTCGGGGCCTCCGGTGAAACCTTCCGGCATGACGAGGCGCGAGAGAAAGAGCGCGGCCGGCGCATTCATCAGCGAGGCCGCCAGCACGTGTCCCGCCGCGCCGGGCACCGTCGGCTCCAGGATGGCCGCGTAGAGCGCCATCACTGTCCCCGCAATGGTTGCCATGCCGACGGCCATCGTTGCCAGCAGCGCCCCTCGGCCCATCCCGGCGAGATAGGGCCTGATCAGCAGCGGCGCCTCCACCATGCCGACGAAGATGTTGGCCGAGGCCGCCGTGCCGAGCGCCCCGCCGATGCCGAAGGCCCGCTGGAAAAGCCGCGAGAACACGGCCACCACCCGCTGCAGCACGCCCCAGTGATAGAGCAGCCGTGTCAGCACGCTCATCAGGAGGATGAGAGGCAACCCGCGAAACGCCAGCAGAAAAGTCGACGACGGTTGCGCGATCTCGAACGGCGCCGGTCCGCCGGCGAGATAGCCGAAGACGAGCTGCATGCCCGTCTCGATTGCTTTCTGGAGCGTGGAGACGACCGCGCTCGCCGCATCGAACACGCCGCGCGAGGCCGGCACCCGAAGCAGCAGCAGACCGACGGCGAATTGCATGCCGACACCAACCAGAACGACCCTGATCGCCTCCCGCGGCGCGAGCCGTCCCCCCCGACGCGCCATCGCGTAGGCAGCGAGCGGAAGCAGCACCACACCGAGTAGGCTCTGCAGCGCGTGCGCCATGCGCGTCCCGTCCCCGAATCGCTGACATGCCCAAGTCTAGGCGCCGTCCCCGCCTCCCGCGAGCCCCGCCGCACCCCGGCGACCGGCCCGAGTCGACCGCAGACGCCGAGCCGGTACCGCCGTCCTCGCCGAGGGCGGAACCCGGACCGGCTCCCATGCTTGCGGCCCGGCCTCGGCTTTACCCGCCGACGCTGTTCCCGAGCCGCGCCGCATGCGCCCCCGCGAGCTTGCCGAACACCATGCCCTTCAGCACCGATGTCGCCCCCGTATAGTGCCGGTAGTACGTGCCGATGATCTCGCCGGCCGCGTAAAGCCCGGCGATCGCACGCCCGTCGCTATCGAGGACGCGCCCGTCGGTGTCGACCTTGAGCCCACCGAACGTGAACACGTTGGCCGAGATGATCGGATAGGCATGGAACGGCGCCTCCGTGAGTGGCATCGCCCAGTTCGACTTCGGCGGCGTGAGACCGTCGGTCCTCAGGCCGTCCAGCTCGAGCGGCCGCCAATCCCCCGCCCTGCAGGCCGAGTTGTAGCGCTCCACCGTCGCGACCAGTGCCGCCTGTGGCACCTCGAGCTTGCCCGCGAGCTCCGCGATCGAGCCTGCCTCGAACGGCGGTTGGTCCGTCCGGATCGCCAGGCGGTAGTTCGGAATGCGCTGGTGGCGTGCATCGAGGATGACGTAGGCGAGCCCGTCGCGCTGCTCATAGATGCGCCGCGTCACCCGCTCGTAATAGGCGTCCACTGTCCCCGGCGCCTCGTCGACGAACCTCAGGCCTTCCTTGTTGACCAGAATGCCGTAGGGAAAAATGAACACCGACGGCTCCGAGCCCCCGGCCCTCGGATCGATCGGCTCCGCGTGATAGCTGCCGAATTCGCCCGCCGTTGCAGCACCGATCGCGACCGCCATGCGGATGCCTTCGCCGCGGTTGAAGTAGCCGCCCCGGCAGATGGGCCTGAGGAAGACCGAGCGTGGCCCCACGTACTGCGTCATCATCTCGGCGTTGCCCTCGAAACCGCCGCACGCCAGCACCACTTTCCCCGAAAGACGCACCGCTCCGTCGCGCCCGCGCGCGACCAGCCCCGTCACCATGCCGTCGTCGTTCGTGACCAGCGATTGCGCCGTCGTCTCATAGAGGAACGCGACCCCGAGCGCCTCGGCCCGCGCAGCGAGCGCTTCCACCAGCGCATGCCCGCCACCGACGGGAAGTAGTCGCGGTTGCGACTTGGTCAGGAACTGCGTCGGCAGGAAGTCGAATTTGACACCGTGCCCCTTCATCCAGGCGACGGTTGGTCCGGCCATCCGCGCGAAGGCCTCGATGAAGTCCGGGTCCGCCAGGCTCAGCGCCCGTGCCGCCGCCGAGCGGCTGTCGCGATCCCGGGCCGTCTCTGCCTCGAGCTCCGGATCCAGGTACCCGCTGCAGTTTTCCGCGAGATGCACCTCGAAATCGTCGGTCACCTCGCTGTCGCTCTTCATGCGCAGGTAGGCCTCCGTGTAGCGGCTCTGCCCCCCGCGCTCTTCCATCGGCGCCCGTTCCAGCACCGCCACGCGCGCCCCCGATTCCGCCGCCGAAACCGCCGCCGAAAGACCGGCCACGCCGCATCCCGCGACCACCACGTCGAATGTTTCCTGCCTCATCTCATTCCCGCTCTGTTGGCCGCCTTCGCGACGCGCATGGCCCGCTAGCCTGAGACCGTCCGGCCGGCATGACAAGGCTCGGTCATCAGTTAGCCTTGTCAAGCCGACGTGCCCTCCGCCATCGTCGGTCGTAGCCCCGCAAGACGGCCGGCTCGGCACGTCATGCCGGGCACAGGCGAAAGCCAAGCCAAGGAAAAGCAGCGTGCGCATTTGGCATCAAAGCTTCACCGACCTCGACAAGGTCCCGCTCTATCGCCGCACCCTCGTCGACCACGCCGCGCGCGTCGTCGATGCCGGCAACTCTGTGACGGTCCATGGCCTCAAGCCCGGCACCTACGGCCCCGACTTCGTGCCGATTGATGCGATCCGCCATCGCTATCTCGAGATGCTCAACGAGAGCCAGATCGTCGAGGCCGTGCTCACCGCCGAGCGTGAGGGCTATGACGCCGTGGCCCTCGGATGCTTCTACGATCCCGGCCTACGAGCCGCCCGATCGCTCGTCGACATTCCCGTCGTGGGGCTCTCGGAAACGGCCATGCTGGTTGCTTGCTCGCTCGGCCAGCGTTTCGCCCTCATCGCGCTCAACGAGGACCAGAAGGCCCAGCACGAGGAAGTCGCCCACGTCTACGGCCTCGAGCGTCGCCTCGCCGCTTCGCTCGCAATGCAACCTCCAATCGACGAGTACATGCTCGAGGGCGACGACGACGCCACGGCTCCCATCGTGGAAGGCTTTCACGCCGCTTGCCGTCGGGCGCTCGAGGCCGGCGCGGAAGTCATCATTCCCGGCGATGGCGTGCTCAACGAGTTCGTTTGGCGCAAGGGCCTGATGCGAAGCGGCAAGGCCACCGTCGTCGATTCGCTGGGGCTGCTGTTCCGCTATGCCGCCTTCATGGCCGGCTGCCGCAGCGCCCTCGGCCTGGAGGTGAGCCGCGTGCGCCATTACGCCAAACCCTCCCCGGCGATGCTCCGGCACGCGCGCCGTTTTGCCGGCATCCGTCCCATTGGCGAAGACGAGTTCTCCGGCCGCGGGCAATAGGCTCGCGCCGCTTGGCGGCCTCCCGTGGCGCTCGCAAAGGCCCCGTGATATTCGGATTCTCAAATCAAATCAGCCAGCCGACCAGGCACGGAGGAGCCCGCCCGATGGACCGCCCCGAGCTCGCCAAGACCGCCGCCAACTTCGTTCCCCTCACCCCCGTAAGCTATCTCGCTCGGGCCGCGACCTTCTTTGGCGCCCGCACCGCCGTCGTACATGGCGCGCGCCGCATCACCTACACCGAGTTCTACGCCCGCGCCCGCCGTCTCGCCCACGCGCTGGCCAAGGCTGGCATCCGCCGCGGCGACACCGTCGCCATCATCGCCTCCAACATCCCGGCCATGCTCGAGGCGCACTATGCCGTGCCGATGCTGGGGGCCGTTCTCAACCCGATCAACATCCGCCTCGACGCCGCCGCGATCGCCTTCTGTCTGGAGCACGGCGAGGCCCGGCTCCTCATCGCCGACCGCGAGTTTCATGTCACCGTGAAGCAGGCCCTCGAGCGTCTCGGCCCCAAGGCGCCGATCGTCATCGACGTCGCTGACCCCGAGACGTCCGACGCACCGAGCCTAGGCAACATCGAGTACGAAAGTTTCATCTCCGCGGGCGATCCGGCCTTCGATTATCCCGGCCCCGTCGACGAGTGGGATTCGATCTGCCTTCTCTATACGTCCGGCACCACCGGCAATCCCAAGGGCGCCGTCTACAGCCACCGCGGCGCTTATCTCGGCGCCATGGCAAACGCGCTCACCTTCAAGCTCGACCACGAGAGCCGCTATCTGTGGACGTTGCCCATGTTCCACTGCTCCGGCTGGACCTTCACCTGGGCGGTCACGGCGGCCGGTGGCACGCATGTCTGCCTGCGGCGCGTCGAGCCGAAGCGCATTTTCGACCTCTGCGCCGACGAGCGTGTCACCCACATGTGCGGCGCGCCCATCGTCCTCAACATGCTCGTGCACGCCCCTGCCGACGTGAAGCGCAAGCTCTCGACGCGCCCCAAGGTCGCGACCGGCGGCGCCGCGCCTCCCGCCATTGTCATCGAGCGCATGGAGGCAATGGGCTTCGAGGTTCTGCACCTCTATGGCACCACCGAAAGCTACGGGCCCTCGACCTATTGCGCCCATGACGCTGCCTGGGACGCCGAAGGCTTCGACGTCAAGCAGCGCTACGCCCTGATGGCTCGCCAGGGCGTGCCCCTCGCCATGATCGAGGACATGATGGTCGCCGCCCCCGATGCGCTCGAGCCGGTCCCCCGCGACGCCGCCCGCATCGGCGAGATCATGCTGCGCGGCAACACCCTCATGAAGGGCTACCTGAAGAACGAGACCGCCACCAATGAGGCTTTCGCCGGCGGCTTCTATCATTCGGGCGACCTCGCGGTCTGGCATCCCGACGGCTATATCGAGGTGAAGGACCGTTCGAAGGACATCATTATTTCGGGCGGCGAGAACATCTCCTCCCTCGAGGTCGAGGAGGTTCTCTATCGCCATCCCGAGGTCATGGAGGCAGCCGTCGTCGCCCGCCCCGATGAGAAGTGGGGCGAGACCCCCTGCGCCTTCGTCACCCTGAAGCCGGACGCCAGGCCGACCACGGCCGAGGACATCATCGCCTACTGCCGCGCCAACATGGCGCACTACAAGTGCCCGCGCACCATTGTTTTCGGTCCGCTCCCGAAGACCTCCACCGGCAAGATCCAGAAGTTCGTGCTGCGTGACCAGGCCAGGGAAATGTGAGGGCTCTCGCTTCTCGCGCCGGGTGGACGGATGCCTCGCCTCATTGATCGCTTGAGTTACAAGAAAACAAGCGATTGAATTACCAGAGTTTCCAACATCGAGTGAGCCGAGGCCAAGCATGTCGTCCGCGCGTAGCTCCTTTGTCGTCATCGCTGGATGTGCGGCACTCGTTTTCGCCGCCACCACCTGCGTCCCGGGCAGCGTCCTGGCCAGGTCGAAACGGGCCAAAAGCTCGCCCGAGACGTCCGTAGGCCGGGCCGCCCAGCAGATCGTCCAACTGACCAACCGGCAGCGGGCTCAGCACGGCTTGCCCGCGTTGCGGATCGATGGCCGCTGCGTCTCGGCCATTACCGGCCACGTCACCGACATGGCAAGGAGCGGCTTCTTGAGCCACGACGGAAGCGACGGGCGAGGACCGAACGAGCGCTATCGCAAATATGCGCCGTCGAGCCGCGGCGCTGGCGAGAACCTTGCCTACAACACTTCTGGCACTGGCGAATCCTTCATGCGCCAGTGGATGAACTCGTCCGACCACCGCAGCAACATCCTGAACTCGAGATACAAGGCGATGGGTGTCGCTGTGCGCGCCAATTGCTCTGATCGAAAGGAAACCGGCAAGTGCACCTATTACGCGGGTCAGTGCTTCTCGCTCTGACCCGCAGCATCGCCACGCCGGGCCTCAATAGCTCCGCGGCATGCCGAGAATGTTCTGGCCGACGAACGCCAGCACCATGTTGGTAGAGATCGGCGCCGTCTGATAGAGCCGCGACTCCCGCCATTTGCGCTCGATGCCGTACTCCCGCGCGTAGGCGAATCCGCCGAACGTCTGCATGCAGGCCTCGCCCGCGTGCCAGGCGGCTTCGGCCGCCAGCATCTTGCCCATGTTGGCTTCCGCGCCGCACTCCTGCCCCGCTTCGAACAGCGCCGCCCCCTTAGCGACCAGCAGCTCCGCCGCGCAAAGCTCCGCGTAGGCGCGCGCGATCGGGAATTGCACGCCCTGGTTCTTGCCGATCGGGTTGCCGAAGACCACGCGCTCCTTGGCATACTCCGTCGCGCGGTTGATGAAATAGCGCGCGTCCCCGAGGCACTCGGCGGAGATCAGCAGCCGCTCGGCATTCATGCTCGACAGGATGTAGCGGAACCCCTGGCCCTCCTCGCCGACCAGCGCGTCCGGCGGCACCTCGAGATTGTCGAAGAACACCTCGCAGGTGTTGTGGTTGATCATCGCGTCGATCTTCTTCATCTCGACGCCACGCCCCTTCGCCTCGCGCAGATCGACCAGAAACACCGACAGGCCCTCGGTCCTGCGCTTCACCTGGTCGACCGGCGTCGTGCGCGCGAGCAGCAGCATCAGGTCCGAGTGCATCACCCGGCTCGTCCAGACCTTCTGCCCGTTGACGATATACTTGTTGCCCTTCTTCTCCGCCCGCGTCTTGAGCTGGGTGGTATCCGAGCCTGTCGTCGGCTCGGTGACGCCGAACGCCTGCAGCCGGAGTTTTCCGGAGGCGATCTCCGGCAGATACTTCTGCTTCTGCTCCTCGCTGCCATGCCGCAGCACCGTCCCCATGGTATACATCTGCGCATGGCAGGCGGCGGCATTGCAGCCCATCTCGTGGATCGTCTCCAGCACCGCGCAGCCGGCGGAAAGCGGCAAGCCCGATCCGCCGTACTCCTCTGGGATGAGACAGCCCAGGTACCCCGCCTCGGTCAGCGCGTTGACGAACTCCGTCGGATACTCGGCGACATGGTCCAGCTTCACCCAGTACTCGTTGGGAAACTTCTCGCAGATGGCGCGAACACCGTCTCGGATCTCGGTCCACTGCTGCTCGAGCGGCATGGTGAGCGGCTGGTCGGACATCTGGGGCTCCTCGTCTCGCTACATTCGGCTTCGTTGCGCCATTGGATAGAAGCCCCCGCGGGGCGGTGCAAGTGCGGCCGGCCTGGGGGTGTGACCTTCCGCACCGCCAACGTTGCAAGACTGTAAGTCTGCCGCACGCCCGTTCTCCCGTATAAGACGCCCGTACCCACTTCCGGAGGTGCCAGCCGGTGTTCAAATCCTTCTTTCCGAGCCCCAGGCTCTTCTTCCTATCCGCGGCGGTCTATGCCGCGCTTTGCATTGCCGTCTGGTTCCTTGTCGGCGACAGCTTGGCGCGCCTGCTCGGCGCCACATCGCCAGAGATCGATGTCATCGGTTTTCGCCACTTCCTGACCCCGCAATTCCTCTCCGTCGTGCTCTATTACGTCCTCTGTTGCGCCATGTTTGCCGGCGCCTGGTTCATTTTCGAGCCACACCCCTGGCAATGGTGGTCCGTGGTCGTCTCCATGGTTCTCATCTTCTCCAGCTATCTTTCGGTGCAGGTCTCCGTCGCGATCAACAACTGGCGGCGCCCCTTTTTCGACGCCGTGCAGAACGCGCTCTCCAGCAGGTCGACGACGACCACGGGCGAGCTTTACGGGCTGATCGTGTCGTTCGCGGCCATCGCCTTCATGTGGATGGCGGTCTACGTTTCGACCCGTTTCATGGTCAGCCACTACATCTTCCGATGGCGCACAGCCATGAACGACTACTACATGTCGCACTGGCCGCATGTCCGACACGTCGAGGGAGCGGCCCAGCGGGTGCAGGAGGACACCATGCGCTTCGCGACCATCATGGAGGACTTGGGGCTCTCGGTCATCGAGGCGCTCATGACCCTGATGGCCTTCCTCCCCGTCCTCTACGCGCTGTCGGCGCACGTCACCGAGTTGCCGGTCGTCGGCAAGATCCCGGCGCCGCTTCTCATCGCCTCGATCGTCTGGTCGGCGTTCGGCACCGGCCTGCTGGCCCTCGCTGGCATCAAGCTGCCCGGCCTCAACTTCCGCAACCAGCGTGTCGAGGCCGCCTACCGCAAGGAGCTGGTCTACGGCGAGGACGACGTCAACCGCGCGCAGCCGCAGACCGTCAGGGACCTGTTCTACGCCGTCCGCACCAACTACTTCCGCATGTACTTCCACTACGCCTACTTCAACGTCTTCCGCGGCATGTACCTTCAGGCGGACAATATCTTCGCCTACGTGGTGCTCATCCCGACCATCGCCGCGGGCAAGATCACCTTCGGCCTCTTGCAACAGATCCTCACCGCGTTCTCGCAGGTGTCGACCTCGTTCCAGTACCTCGTCAACTCGTGGACCACGATCATCGAGCTTCTTTCGATCCGCAAGCGCCTGGTCGCCTTCGAGTCGGCGCTGACGGGCGAGCGTCTGGACGACATCGAGCACGAGCGGGGAGCGGGCGACGAGCCGCCACCCCCCACGCACACCGCCAACGCTTCCGCCTGAGCGCGCCACCTTCGGCCTCTGGCGCAGCGTG
The DNA here is from genome assembly GCA_041397805.1 of Hyphomicrobiaceae bacterium. GTDB lineage: Bacteria > Pseudomonadota > Alphaproteobacteria > Rhizobiales > Hyphomicrobiaceae. The sequence continues at coordinate 111,926 of JAWKWD010000012.1, read as the reverse complement.
CACACGGGCCTCGGCTTACCCGCTGGGGAAGTCGGACGCGCGAAGCGTTATCGCTGGACGCTCGTTCACGCCCCCGCCGGCACGACCGACGCCGCAGCATCCGCCAGCATCATCGCCGCGCACTTTTCGCCGATCATGATCGACGGCGCGTTGGTGTTGCCGCCGACGACAGCCGGCATGATCGAGGCGTCGGCGACGCGCAGCCCCGTCATCCCATGCACCCTGAGGCGCGGATCGACGACCGCATCGGTGCCGATGCCCATCCGGCACGTACCGACCGGATGCAGGTTCGAGACGCCACGATTGCGCAGATCCTCGATCAGATCCTCCTCGCGCGTCACGGCGGGCCCTGGCTGCGTCTCCTCGGCGATGTAGGGCCTCAACACGGGCTGCTCGGCAATTTTCCGGCAGAGCCGGATGCCATAGAGCATCGCGTCGACGTCGTAGGCCGTCTCCAGGAACTTGAATTCGATCTTCGGGGCGGCCAACGGATCGGGGCTCTTGAGACTGACGCGGCCGCGACCTTCCGGAGCGAGATGCACGGGCGTGATCATGAAGCCCGGATAGGCGTGCGGCACCACGCCGTGCCTGTCCCGTCTCTCGATCGAGTAGAGCGAGATGTTGAATTGCAGGTCCGGCCGGTCGAGGCGCGGGTCGGACTTCACGAAAATCCCGGCAAGCGTGCTCGATCCCGAGAGTGGGCTACCCTTGCCGAGCATGTACCGGATGCCGGCGTCCACCTTTGCCCAGGGCGACCGGGCGAGGTCATTGAGCGTGATCGCCTTGGTCGCGCGCCAGGCGACGAACGAGTTGAAGTGGTCGTGCAGATTGGCGCCGACCGGAAGATCCCGCACGACAGCGATGCCGTGCTCTTGCAGGTGCGCGCCCGGCCCCACGCCGGAGAGCATCAGGAGCTGGGGCGAGCCGTAGACGCCGCCCGAGACGACCACTTCGCCTCGGCAGCGCGCCATCTGCATGCCGGAAGGCGTGCGATACTCGACACCCACCGCGCGGTTGCCGTCGAAGACGATGCGCGTCGCATGTGCCTCCGGCACGACGACGAGGTTCTGTCGGTTGCGCGCCGGCTTGAGGTATGCCGTTGCAGCGCTCCATCGCCGCCCCTTGCCGATCGTCGTTTGGTAGTAGCCGGTCCCTTCCTGTGTGGCGCCGTTGAAGTCGTCGTTGCGCGGGATGCCCAGAGCCACCGCTGCCTCGATCGCCGCATCGATGATCTCGTTGCGGTACGTGTTGTCCGTGACGCGAAGCGGACCTCCGACGCCGTGGAACTCGTTCTCGCCACGCTCCTGGTCCTCGGCTTTGCGAAAGAACGGCAGCACGCTCTGGTAGTCCCAGCCTTCGCAGCCGCGCTGGCGCCAGCCGTCGTAGTCGGCCGGCGTGCCGCGCATGTAGACCATCCCGTTCAGTGACGACGTCCCGCCCAGCATCTTGCCGCGCGGCTGGTACGACGTGCGGCCGTTCAGCCCTGCCACCGGCTCGCTCTCGAAGCGCCAGTTGTAGGTGTCGTGCGTATAGAGCTTGTGATAGCCGATCGGCAGGTGGATCCACGGATAGCTGTCGCGCTTGCCCGCTTCGAGCAGCAGAACGCGATAGCGGCCCGACTCGGAGAGACGGGCCGCGACGGCGCATCCGGCTGAGCCGGCACCAGTGACGATGTAGTCGAACGTGTCCCCGTCCATGGCTTGCCCTCTCGATGCGCGAGCCGACGCCGCTACGCGCAGCCGGCTGGCTCGCGCGGGGCAGGCTACTCCGCTGCCTCGGCCATGGTGGGCGGGGTGAAGCCTTTCGGCAAGCCCACCCTGAGGATGGTGCCGTAGAACTTCTCGTCGGGCAGCGCCTTCTCGGCGATCTCGCGTGCGGCCCGGTACTTCTCGAGATCGACGCCGGTCTTGAGTCCTTCCTTCTCGAGCAGGAACACCAGGTCTTCCATTACGATGTTGCCCGAGGCGCCGGGCGCGAATGGACAGCCGCCGAGGCCGCCGGTCGACGCGTCGAACGCACGCACGCCGGCCTCCAGTGCCGCATAGACGTTGGCGAGGCCCAACCCGCGCGTATCGTGGAAGTGCGCATAGACGGGCTTGCCTTCCGCCAGCCGCACCGTGTGATGGAACAGGTTCGAGATCTCGCTCGGCGCCGCATAGCCGACCGTGTCGGCGAGCAGGATCTCGTCCGCCCCGAGCGTCAGGTATCGATCCACGCAGCGGAGCACGTCGTCCGGGTTCACTTTGCCCTTGATCGTGCAGCCGAACGAGGTGGCGAGGCAGCCCTGGATCCGGATGTCCTTCCATTCCGGCCGCTCGCTCCTCAGCGCCACCACGTTCTCGAATTCGGCGAACGACTGGTCGACCGTCTTTCTGACGTTCGCCAGGTTGTGCTCCTCCGAGACCGAGAGCACGAAGTTCACGTTCCTGACGCCGGCCAGCAGCATGTTCTCGGCGCCCTTGCGGTTCGGCGCCAGCGCCACGATCTTCGGCCCTGCGATCGACAGCGCGCCCTTCGCCACCTCGGTCGCATCCGCGAACTGCGCGATCACCTTCGGCGGCACGAAGTTGGTGATCTCGATTTCCGGCACGCCGGCCGCAGCGACCGCCTTGGCCCAGGCGAGCTTGGTCTCGGTCGGCACGAAGGTCTTGACGAGCTGCAGGCCGTCCCTGAGGCCGACCTCGCGGCAGATGACGTCGGGGGTTTTCATGTCTTGAAGTCCTGATCGTGATGCCGTGCCCTAATCGGGGGGACGCAAGGCCAGTTGGTGCCCGCGAAAGCCCCTTTCTTGTACAGCACTTTACGGCCGGTCCGGTAGAGCAGCCGGGCCTGCCGCAAGCGACCATCCGCCCCATCCGGGTGACGATCGGCCTCCGCCGTCGCGGCTCACCATGCCGGCGTCGCGCCTCGACCTGACGGTTCCCGGCCTCTTGCGCGGGAGGCCGGTGCACCAGGGTAGACGAATGCCGGCGGTCGCAACGATACCGGCGGGCAGCCCTAGCGCTTTGCGCTCATACGCCGCCAGCCTCGCTCCGGCCCTCAGAGCTTGAAGGGAACCACCTTCTGCTTCTGCTGGCCGAGGCCTTCGATGGAAAGCGTCATCACGTCGCCGGCCTTGAGGAACTGCGGCGGCTTCATGCCGAGGCCAACCCCTGGGGGCGTTCCCGTCGTCACCACGTCGCCCGGCTCCAGCACCATGAACTGCGACACGTAGTGCAGGATGAAGTCGCACTTGAAGATCATGGTATTGGTGGAGCCCTTCTGCATCGTCTTGCCGTTGAGCTCGAGCGACATGGGCAGGTTGTTGACGTCCTTGACTTCGTCGCGCGTCACCAGCCACGGGCCCAGCGGACCGAACGTCTCCGCGCACTTGCCCTTCATCCACTGGCCGCCGCGCTCGATCTGGAAGTGCCGCTCCGACACGTCGTTGCAGATCGTGTAGCCCGCGATGTGGCTCTGTGCGTCAGCCAGCTCCACGTAGCGCGACCGCTTGCCGACCACGAACGCGATCTCCAGCTCCCAGTCGAGCTTGGTCGAGCCGCGCGGGATCATCACGTCGTCGTTCGGACCGCAGATGCAGTTGGTCAGTTTGTAGAAGATGATCGGCTCTTTCGGGATCTCCTGCCCGGCCTCCTTCGCATGATCGGCATAGTTGAGCCCGATCGCCATGAAGTTCTTCACGTTCCCGACGGGCGGTCCGATGCGGCTTCCGGCCGGCGCCTCCGGCAGGGTCGCCGGGTCGATCGCCTTCAGCGTGGCGAGTGCGGCATCCGACAGCACGTTGCCGTCGATGTCCTTCACGTGGGCGGAGAGATCGCGGATCTTGCCCTGGGCGTCGACAAGACCGGGCTTCTCGGCGCCGGCGGGGCCGAAGCGGCAAAGTTTCATGGGGGAGCGCTCCTCGACGTCTGTGATTGCCTTCCGCCCCAATCGGTAGGCCGCGCGCCTCCGGGTGGCAAGCGCATTGCGCGGACGGCCGCGTCAGCCCACTTCCGCCGCCGCCGCTGCACGCCCCCCGAGACGGCGGCCCGCGAGCAACGCGAGGCAGGCGGCGGTCGTCACCCCGGCAGCGATCGCGAGGCCTGGCCTGTAGCCCCCGAATCCATCCCGCAGGAGGCCGAGCAGCGCCGGTCCCAGCGCCGAGGTGAGCTGGATCACCGTTGCTGCGGCGCCGTAGGTCGCACCGAACGCCTCGGCTCCGAACTCGCGGCGCACCACGACCGGGCCGAGCGTCGTGATGTGCCCGATACCGTAGCCGTAGACGAGGCTCGCAGCCACGAGCACCGGCACGGTCGGCCACGCGGCCAGTGCCAGCAGAGCCCCGGTCTGCACCAGCAGGATCGTCATCGCCAGCCGCCGCACGTCGACGCGATCGACGATACGCGCCAGGATCAACCGGCCGGCGAAGGCTGTGACGCCCGTGGCGCTGACCAGCCACCCCGCCGCGCCCGTACCGACCAGCGGGCTCGCGAGCGCCACGTGGTGCGTGATGAACCCGATCTGCACCGTCAACGCCAGCGCGAACCCTGCGGCCGCTGTCCAGAGGAGGACGCCGGGGCGCCCGGTCTTGGCGCCTGCAGCCGCAGTGCGAGTTGGCTGCCCCGAGGCCGCCCCCGCCACCGGCAGGCCGTCGCGAGCCAGCCCGAGATCGGCCGGGCCGCGATAGCGCAGGACGCCCCACACCAGCGGCAACAGGACGACGACCGCGACGAGGCCGGCCGCGATCAGGCCGCGGTCGAGGCCGAGACTTCGCAGCGCCAGCAGCAGCAGCGGCACGCCCGCGATGGCACCGACGCTGGCCCCCATGATGGCGAGCGTCATCGACCGGCCCTGGTGACGCTCGAACCATGGCGCCACGGTCGCCGAGATGCCCGTCGTCGACAGCGTCGACCAGCCGATGCCGACCAGGACGAAGCACGGATAGAGCTGCCACGGCGCACCGACCTGCCCGATCAGCGCGACGCCGAGGCCCAGACATGACGCACCGATGGTCAGCACGGGACGCGGCCCGTAACGGTCGATGCTGCGGCCGACGAGGCGCTGGATCGAGGCACTGACGAGAAAGAACAGCGTGATCGCGAACGACACCTCGGCCACCGGCCAGCCGTGCGCCGCCGTCACCGCCTGCAGATAGACGCTCGCGCCGAACAGTCCCAGCGCCCATGTCACCGCGGCGATGACGAAGCACGCGGCCACCACGCGCCAGCCGTAGAACAGTCCGGCGGCGCGCGTCGTGGTCATTGTGCCGCTCCCTTGCGTGCCTACTGCGCGCGGATCGGCGGCGGGCCGACCAGGTTCGGGATCAGCCGGTTGGCGATGTCGTCGGTGGCACCCGTCGCCATCAGGTAGCCCGTCGCCACCACGATCAGCGCCACAGCGAACCAGAACACCGCCCGGTTGCGCCGCCACAGCACCGCCCACGCCACGATCACGAGCGGCAGGCCGAGGATGATGGCACCGTAGAGCTTGGCAGACATTCCTATGGCCCTTCCCTCGCTCGCCGAAAGGCGCGCCGGCCAGGCACGATGGCCCGCCCGGACGGAAGCACGATATAGGGGCACGCACGTCCCGTCCAAGGTCCAACCCTAGCTTTTGCCGCGGCGCCTTGTAAGGCCCTCGCCGAGCCGCAATCTGCCCGTTAGGCTGATGTCGGAAGGGCGGAGGGCGGCATGAGCGGCGAACCGGACAGTCTGGACGAGAGAGCGGGCACGACGCATGGCACGGGCGACGCGCCACCTCGACCCGATGCGCCGCCCGCCGATGCGCCGCCTTTCGCCGAGCACCCACCCCGCTCGCACGCAGCGGTCCCCCCGGCCGGGACGCAGGCCCCGGCCGCCACGCCTTCCGTGCCACCGTCCGACCCGATCCGCGCCGCCGAGGACAAGGTCCGCCGCGAGCGACTGATCACGCTGAAGGCCGAGAAGGCATCCGGCCGGCGCCCGCCCGGTTTGGCCCACGGCCGCTGGCTCGGCGATTTCCTCGACCAGGACACCAAGACCGGCCTCCTCCCCGCCGAAGAAAAACTCCTCGCCGTCGTGACTCGCGGGGAGGAGTGTGATCTTCACAATCGTGAGCGCTGGTGATTTTGGCGCTCAAGCGCCAAGAGCGACTCGCGCAACTGGCGAGATCGCGCAACGCCTCGCCGCTCAGATCCTCGGCGGCCCAATTAGAGGATGCCGAGGCCAACCCGACGGCGAAACCACGCCCGGTTGCGCAGGCCGCTCGACACGTGATCGTCGAAGCGCTGATCGCCGAGACCGAGCGACGGGCCAAGGGCCACTACAAGCTCGCCGGCATCGACACGAAGCATCTGGCGAAGGAGCCGGACGATTGCCCCCATCGGACGAGATCGCAAAGCGCCTCCAGCGCGAGATCGGCTGGCGCAGCATCGATCCCGACAACCCAGAGCGCCAAGTGCGCGGCCCTTTCCTGCGGTTCCTGGCCCTCGGCGGCGATACAGACGTGCCTGTGCATGAGAAGGGCGTGCACCTCAACGGCGCGCTCGTGACGGGTGACTTCGACCTCCAGGGCTGCTGCGAGGTGCGTGCACTCTGGCTGCACGACTGCTGGTTCGAGTCGGTGCCAGTCGTGCGCGATGCCCGGATCGCAGTGCTGTCGCTCGCCGGCTCGCACGTGCAGGGGCTGCAGGGCGACCGCGCCGAAATCACGGCCGGCGTATTCCTCGCGGACGGCTTCACGGCCGAGGGCGAGGTCCGGCTCCGGCGCCAAGATCGGCGGGCAGCTCGTGTGCATCGGCGCCACGTTCCGCAATGCCGGCGGCACGGCGCTCAACGGCGACCGCGCCGAAATCACGGCCGGCGTATTTCTGCGGACCGGCTTCACGGCCGAGGGCGAGGTCCGGCTCCCGGGCGCCAGGATCGGCGGGCAGCTCTGTGCAACGGCGCCACGTTCCGCAATGCCGGCGGCCACGCGCTCTGTCGTGACCGCGCCGAAATCGCGGGCGGCGTCTTCATGCGCAACGGCTTCACGGCCGAGGGCGAGGTCCGGCTCCTCGGCGCCGAGATCGGCGGCGGGCTGGACTGCATCGGCGCCACGTTCCGTCAATGCGGTTACGCGGAATTCCGGCGACGCGAATGGGGCAGCGCACACGAATGCCAACACTGCTCTCAATCTGGAATCGGCGAAGATCCACGGTACGCTGTGGCTCGGACCTTCGGCGCAAAACAAGACACCTACGGTCATCAACGGCTCCACAAGGCACACATGCCCACGAGGTTATCGACCACCCGGATTTCTGGCCCGGCGGCGCCAACAGCCCTCTGATCGACGAGCGGAACAAGAACGGCCAACCGACGGGGCGGAAGCTGACGGCAGCCATCTATCTCGACGGCTTCACCTACGACCGCCTCGTAGGCCAGGGCAAATACGACGCCGAAACGCGCCTCCGTTGGCTCGCCCGCCAGCCCGACCACCACCGCATCGCCGACTTTCGCCCCCAGCCCTACGAGCAGCTCGTCAAGGTGCTGCGCGAGATGGGCCACGAGCGCGACGCGCGCATCATCGCCAAGGCGCGGCAGGACGCGGAGCGCAAGGCGCGCTGGCATCGCAACTGGCCGCAACAGCCGTTCCGCGCCATCGGCGCCCAGCTCGAGCGCTTCTTCCTCGGCGTGCTGGCCGGCTACGGCTACGGCAGCAAGCGCCTGATTGGCCTGTTGCTGCTGATCTGGCTCTTGGGCGGCATCGTCTACGACGCGGCCGAGCGCCAGGGGCTGATGGCGCCGACCAACCCCATCGTTTTCAACGATCCGAAGCTGAAGGAACCGTGCGGCGGCCTCGGCCAGCGCTGGACGGCGTGCGACAAGCTGCCCAAGGAGCACACAGCGTTCGGTCCGTGGTTCTACTCGGCCGACGTGGTGACGCCGATCGTCTCGTTCGGGCTGGAGCGTGACTGGGCGCCGGTCTATTCGCCGCCCTGCGGCATGGAACCGGAAAAATGCAGTGCAACCCTGCCGCAAGGCAGTGTCTTGCGGCTCGATAACGCAAAGGTGCTGGCACTGCCGTGGACGTTCCCCCACGGCTTCCTCTGGTGGGTCTACTGGCTTCAGGTCGTGCTCGGCTGGTTCTTCTCCGCCCTTCTCGTCGCCGTCCTGTCCGGCGTCATGAAGAAGGACTGAGCCTACACCGCCCCGCCGCCGTCCGTCGCCAGCCACGCCGCGCAGCAGGCCTTGGCCAGCTCGCGCACGCGCAGGATATAGCTCTGCCGCTCCGTCACCGAGATCACGCCCCGCGCGTCGAGCAGGTTGAAGATGTGGCTCGCCTTGATGCACTGGTCGTAGGCCGGCAGCGCCATCAGGTGACGCCCCTTCGCGCCCTCCGGCCTCCCGCCCTCCTTCGCGCCCTCCGGCCGGCTCCCTGCAGGGGAGTCGGAAGGCGCCACCGACCCATCCCACCCCTTCTCCAGCAACGACTGGCATTCCGCCTCGGCGTCCTTGAAGTGCTGCAGCAGCATCTCCGTGTTCGCATGCTCGAAGTTGTAACGCGAATATTCCTGCTCGGCCTGCTGGAACACGTCGTTGTAGGTCAGCTTGCGCTCGTCGTGCCGGCCGTTGAAGTTCAGGTCCCACACCCGGTCGACGCCCTGCACGTACATGGCGAGCCGCTCGAGCCCGTAGGTGATCTCACCCGACACCGGCCGGCAGTCGAAGCCTCCCACCTGCTGGAAGTAGGTGAACTGCGTCACCTCCATGCCGTTGCACCACACCTCCCAGCCGAGTCCCCACGCGCCGAGCGTCGGGCTCTCCCAGTCGTCCTCGACGAAGCGGATGTCGTTGAGCTTGGTGTCGATGCCGATCGCATCCAGGCTCGCAAGATAGAGGTCCAGGATGTCCGGCGGCGACGGCTTCATGATCACCTGGAACTGGTAGTAGTGCTGCAACCGGTTCGGGTTCTCGCCGTAGCGGCCGTCCTTCGGCCGCCGCGACGGCTGCACGTAGGCCGCATTCCACGGCTTCGGGCCGAGCGCGCGCAACGTCGTCGCGGGATGGAACGTGCCGGCGCCCACCTCCATGTCGTAGGGCTGCAGGATGACGCAGCCCTGTGCGCCCCAGAAACGCTGCAGGGTGAGGATCAGGTCCTGGAACGATTCTTTCGGCCGCAACGCGCCCATGTCGGGAGCGGCTTCGGTCTTCGGGCGCGGGGCGGTCTTGGTCGGCATGGCAGGTCCTTCGAGCGTGGCTCGTTCTGGCGGCGCACTATACGTAAAACCGCCATGTCGTCACCCGAGAAGAGGGTTTGGGGAGGAAGGCTCGGCCAATGGATGTGCTCGGCTGGATCTGGTGGCTTTTTGCGAGCGCGCTCGGGCTCGTCTGGTCGGTCGTGTGGTTTCTCCTCGGCGGCTGGGTATCGACGCTCGCCCAGATCGGCGTCATCGTGCTCCTCGTGTTCGGCTACAAGTACGGCTGGCGGCGCGCGCCAGCCGAGTTGATGGCCCGCACCGGCGGCTTCGGTCGCTTCGCCTGGGGTTGGCTGCGATCGAAGGAAAGTCGCCCCGCGGCCCCCACCCCGACCGGCTCACCGAAGGCACGCGGGCGGCAACGCCTCAACCGGCGGCAACCGGGCGACGTCCGCATCAACGTCTCGACATGCCTCACGTTGTTGATGCTCGCAGGCCTCTGGCTGGTCGCCGCGACACTTTGATGCCGAAGCCCCACCGGCAGGCGTCCCTCGGCAACCCCGGCCCGGCTTGGACCCTGGTCAGTTCGGCCTGCCGGCCGCGGCAAGGTCGCACCGCATCACGACCGCGTCCTCGCGCCCGCCATCGGCCTTGGCGTAGTAGCCCTTGCGCCGGCCCGCCTCGGCGAAGCCCGTCTTGCGATAGAGCGCCAGCGCCGCCTCGTTCGACTGCGCCACTTCGAGGAACAACGCCCGTGCGCCACTGCGCTCGGCCGCCCGCTTGATCCCATCCACCAGCCGCGCCGCGAGCCCTTGCCGCTGCCACGCGCCGTCGACCGCGACCGACAGGATTTCGGCCTCGTCCGCGGCGACCTGGGCCAGTGCGAAACCGCCGATCATGGGCGGAACGCCATGGCTCGCAACGAGCGCGAGCGAGCCCGGGTGCGCCAGCAGTCCCGCGACCGCCGTCGCGTCCCAGCCCTCCGCGAAGGCAGCCCCATGCAGGCACGAAATCGCCACGGCATGCTCCGGCAGCGCCCACAGCAGGCTGACGTGGCGCATGTCCGGCGCCTTGCCCTTGCCCGCGCCCGTCTCGTCCGCGGCCCCGGTCATGATGTCCTCGCAAGACGTTTGTCGGCCTGCGGCTTGGCGTCAGGTGGCCGGATGTAGAGCGGCGTCACGTCGTCGAGCGGCGTCAATCGCCGCGCCAGATGCACGAGATCGCCCGCGTGCGGCTCGATGTCGTCGATCACCACTTGCAGCGCCGCCTCTCCCGCCACGTCGACCACCGCCCGCGCGCCCGATCCCGCCAGCAGCGCCCCATGACGACGCGCGACATCAGCGGCGCCATCCGGAGTCACCTCCTCCGGCCCGCTCAAGGGCTGGAGCGCATTCCCGGCGCCGAAGAGCTGCACGTAGAGCTTGCCGCGCCGCGCATCGACCGCGACCAGTAGCGGCGCGGGCGGCGCCATTGGCTCGGCAAGCTCGAAGGCCCGATGGGCGATGACCGCGAGGCTCGACGTGCCGACCACTTCGACACCCGCCGCAAGCCGCAAGCCGCGGGCGAACGCTATTCCCGTCCGCACGCCCGTGAACGTGCCCGGCCCGAGCGTGACGGCAACCCGATCGAGGTCGCGGAACGAGAGACCCGCCCGCGCCATCTCGGCCTCCACCATCGGCGCCAGCCGCTCGGCGTGCGCCGTCGCCCGTTCCTCATAGCGCTCCGCCACGCAATAGCGCCCGTCCTGCAGTTCGCGGCCAATGGCGACGGAGAGTGCGCCGAGGCAGGTGTCGATGGCGAGAATGTTCATCAAGGATGGTCCATTGCCCGACGCCAGCCGACCCCGCAGAGCCGGCCGCGTTGCACGCTTGTCAGAGGATCTTCGCGATCTCGTCGAAAGCAAAGCGCGGCGAGCGCTCGAACAGTCCGGCCGGATCGCCGTAGCCGATGTTGCACACGAAGTTCGACTTCACGCGACCGTCGGGAAAGAACTCCTTGTCGACGCCGGCATTGTCGAAGCCGGACATCGGCCCGCAGTCGAGACCCAGGGCGCGCGCGGCCAGCATCAGGTAGGCGCCCTGCAACGACCCGTTGCGCATGACGGTCGCCTGGATCACTTCCGGCTTTCCCTCGAACCACGTCCGCGCGGTCTGGTTATGGGGAAACAGGCGAGGCAAATGCTCGTAGAATTCCGTATCGTGTCCGACGATGGCGCACACCGGCGCAGCCATCGACTTGTCGCGGTTGGCCGACGAGAGGAACGGCGCGATCCGCTGTTTTGCGGCATCCGACTTCAGGAAAACAATGCGCGCTGGCAGGCAGTTCGCGCTGGTCGGTCCCATTTTCATCAGGTCGACCATCTCGCGCAGCAGGCTGTCCGGCACATCCTTTTTCTGCCACGCATTATGTGTCCGCGCCTCGGTGAAAAGCTGCTTCAAGGCATCGTCGCCGAGTCGGTTGGACATGGTCCTGGTCTCCTGGTGTTGGTTGGCAAGCGCTGTTTACGGAAAACCCCGCTCGGGACGGAGCGGGGTTCGTCAGTCTCCGGCCGGTCGTGCGACCCTATCAGACGGGACGCACCTCGACGACCTCCGGGCAGAAATGCTGCAGGAGCCGCTCGATGCCGCCCTGCAGCGTCGCCGTCGACGAAGGACAGCCCGAGCACGCGCCTCGCATGTGCAGGTAGACGATGCCGTCACGGAACCCGTGGAAGACGATATCGCCCCCGTCGTTGGCGACTGCCGGTCGGACGCGAGTGTCGAGCAACTCCTTGATGGTCGCCACCGTCTCGGCGTCCGCCGGATCGAAGTCCTCGGTCTCCGCGTCGTCCTCGTGGCCGCTGCCTTCGACGGCAGGCGCACCGGACATGAAGTGTTCCATGATCGCGCCCAGCACGGCGGGCTTGAGGTGCTGCCACTCGATCTCGCCCTTGGTCACCGAGATGAAATCGGAACCCAGGAAGACGCCCGAAACCCCGTCTATGGCGAACAGCCGGCGCGCCAGCGGAGACCCCGCAGCCTCCGAGGGCTCGCGGAAGTCGAGCGTGCCGTCGCCAAGCACGACTTTGCCCGGAATGAACTTGACCGTCGCCGGATTGGGGGTGGCCTCGGTCTGGATGAACATGATCGCCTCGCTCTGATCGGGGGCGTCCACCGCCCAGCGCCGGGAAGCGCTTCCTGGGCGCAACCCCGACTTTAGCACTCTGGAATTCTTCTAATAGATAGGATCGGCAAGGTCAAAGTGCGAATGAGCCACTCGGCATGGGCGAGCCCGCCTGCAATCGACCGTCCAAACCGGGTTTGCCCTATGCCATCGCCTGGATTTCGGCGAGCGAGAGGTTACCCGGCACGATGACGATGGGGATCGGGAACGATCCGGCGAGCTTGCCGGTCGCCAGCGACGAAACCAGGGGGCCGGGGCCGCCCTTGTCGGTCGAGGCCCCGAGGATCAGGATCGCGATGTCCTCGTCCTCCTCGATCAGCTTGACGATCTCATCCGGCCGCTTGCCCGAACGCACGACTTCCTCTGTCGGGATCGATTCGAAGCCGGCCTTGTCGAGTTTGCGGCGGTTCAGGCGAAAAAGCGCCTTCGCCTTGGCCGTCTCCTCCTCGACCTGCATGGCCTTGACGCCGGCCCACTGCGTGAAGTCCGTCGGCTCGATCACGTAGAGCAGGGCGATTTGTCCACCCGTGTGACCGATGCGGCTCGCCGCGAAGTAGAGCGCGCGCTCCACTTCGGGCGTCTCGTCGATGATCACCAGGAACTTGCGCCGGTGACCTTGCTCGAAGACTCGGCGTTGCTTGACCATGATCCAATGTTGCCATGTGCGGGCCGGAGCCACAACGGTTGTGGCTCGCAGCGCAGCAGGTCCGAATTTTACGCAAGCCGCACAACGCGGTGCGCCATTCCGCGTCAGGCGCGGACGAAGCCCACGATGTCCTTGACCTCATCCATGATCGGCGCGGCGATCGCCCGGGCACGCGCCGAGCCGTCTGCAAGAACGCGGTCGATCTCGGCCGGATCCGCATAAAGGCGGTTCATCTCGGCCGTGATCGGCGCCAGCTTTGCGACGGCGACATCGGCCAATGCCTTCTTGAAGGCCGAGAACTGCCCGCCCCCGAACTCCTTCAGGGTCTGTTCCTGGCTGATACCGGCGAGAGCCGCATAGATCCCCGTCAGGTTGTCGGCCTCTGGCCGCCCCTCGAGACCTTTCGTCTCGGAGGGAAGCGCATCCGGATCGGTTTTCGCCCGCTGGATCTTGCGCGCGATGCCATCGGCGTCGTCGGTGAGATTGATGCGGCTGAGATCCGACGGGTCCGATTTCGACATCTTCTTCGTCCCGTCGCGCAGGCTCATGACGCGCGTCGCCGGGCCGAGGATCATCGGCTCGGGTTGCGGGAAGAACACGCCGTCGGAATACCCCTTTGCCACGATCGTCTCGCGCCAGTCGTTATTGAACTTCTGCGCGATGTCGCGGGAGAGTTCGAGATGCTGCTTCTGGTCCTCGCCGACGGGGACGTGCGTTCCGCGGTAGACCAGGATGTCGGCCGCCATCAGGTTGGGGTAGGCATAAAGGCCGACCGAGGCGTTCTCGCGGTCCTTGCCGGCCTTCTCCTTGAACTGCGTCATGCGGTTGAGCCACCCGAGGCGGGCCACGCAGTTGAAGATCCAGGCCAGCTCCGCATGCTCGTGCACCTGGCTCTGATTGAAGATGATGCTCGTCTTGGGGTCGATGCCGCACGCGATATAGGCGGCCGCCGCGCGCCGGATCGATTGCCGTAGCTCCTGCGGCTCCAGCCAGTCGGCGGTGATGGCATGCAGGTCGACCACGCAATAGATGCACTCGTGGGTCTTCTGCATGGCGACCCAGTTGATCAGTGCGCCCAGATAATTGCCAAGGTGCAGGCTGCCCGTCGGCTGCATGCCGGAAAACACACGGGGGCGGAGTGCGATCATCGTTCAAGCTCCTTGTGGCGCGGGGCGCGTTATGGCGCGGCAGCGGCCTTGGCGCAAGGACGGTCTCCCACCGGAGAGGCCTCCGATCCGCGACTTTCGCACATCTTGCGTCCGTCGCGTCGACGTGGCCCCCTATGTCCCGGGATGGGAGATGAGGGGGACTGAAACATGAAGACCATTGTTGCCTTCGCGACGGCGACCGCCATTGCCGCCGCTTCGTTCATGGCGCTGTCTGGAGCCGCCTCGGCCGGCTGTGTGGACAAGGGCGGCCGCGGAACCGGCTCCAGCATTCCGGACGCCAAGTTCCAGGCGTGGGAAGCCGTACTGCAGGCCACCGACTGGGGCATGTGGGCGAGCTGGATGGCGTCGGGCGCCAAGGTCGGCCGGGCGGCCTCGGGCTACAAGGTCTCGCACTACCGCGAGCGATGCGGCAACGGCGGCGCCATGGGCAAGGAGTGCATCATCCGCGCCAAGCTCTGCAATTAGCTGTCGTCGCCAAAGTGCGGAATGCACGCAAGGCAGCGGTGCGGCCGACGAGCCGCACCGCGATCCGGTCGGTCGGTTGGCCGGCAATGCGCGCTACAGGTGGCGCTTCCAGAAGTCGAGCATCCGACTCCAGGCTTCTTCGCCACACTTGCGGTCGTAGTAGCTGCGCTGCTCGTTCACGAATCCGTGGTCGGCCTCGTACCTGTAGATTTCGAGCGACTTGCCCGCGGCCTCGGCGCCTGCCACGAAGGCATCCACCGCAGCCGGCGTGCACCAGTCGTCCCGGTTCGCGAAGTGCCCCTGGAACGGCACCTTCAAGTCGGCAGGCTTTGCTGCCGTATCCGGCGGCAGGCCGTAGAAGCAGACCGCTGCCGAAAGTTCGGGAATGCGGCAGGCTCCGAGAACGGTGACCGCGCCACCGAGGCAGAAGCCCGTCAGCCCCACTTTTGCGCTCGACTTACCGAGGTGCTGGGCCGCACCGCGCACCAGTTGGTCCGTGGCCTCCAGAAAATTGAGCGAGCTCATCTCGCGGTTGGCCGCGTCCGTGTCGTGATAGGGAACGACCGTGCCGCCGTAGAGATCCGGTGCCAGCGCATCGTAGCCGGCCAGCGCCAGCCGATCGCAGATCCCCTTGATCTGGTCTTGCAACCCCCACCACTCTTGGATGACGACGACACCCGGCGCGTTGCCGCTGCCGGCCTTGGCCAGATATCCCTCGGCGGCTTTGCCGTCTGGCCGGTTGAATGGAACGCGTGTGCCCATGGTTGAAACTCCTGGTTGGCGCCGACTGCGCAACTCTTGGGGCGTCGGCGGACAAATCTGAGCGCGGCTTGGCCGCGACATTCCGAGGCGCCGACGGTAAACTCCGCATGTTCGCGGTCAACCCCTTCCGCACGGAGCGTACAATGGCCCTCGAGGAACGCGCCAGCGTCTGCACACTCGACTGCCCGGATACCTGCAGTCTGACCGTCACCGTCGACGACGGCCGGATCACCAAGGTGCGTGGCTCGAAAGCGCTGCCGCTGACGGCCGGCGCGATCTGTAACAAGGTCGCGCACCACACCGCCGCCTTCGTGCATGGCCCGAGACGTCTCCTGCAACCGCTGCGCCGCACCGGACCGAAGGCATCGGGACGCTTCGAGCCGATCTCCTGGGAGGTGGCGCTCGATCTGATCCACGAGCGCGTGTCCGAGGTGATCGCGAAGCACGGCCGGGAAGCGGTGATGCCGCTCAACTACGCCGGCCCCCACGGCCTCCTCGCGATGGAGAGCATGTCGCTGCGCTTCTTCCACAAGCTCGGCGCTTCGCAACTCTATCGGCGTTCCATGTGTGGTGCGGTACGCTCCGAGGCGTGGGCCGGCGTCTACGGCCCGGTCGCCGGAATCGGTCCCGAAGCCGCGTGCGAGGCGAAGCTCAACGTCGTGTGGGGAAACAACGCGACGGTCGCCAACCTGCACCTCGTTCGCAACATCCGTCAGGCAATCCGCAGCGGCGGACGCCTCGTCGTCGTCGATCCGCTGCGCACGAAGATCGCCGAGCAGGCAGACCTGCATCTCGCGCTTCGGCCCGGAACGGACGTCGTTCTCGGCTTCGCGCTGGCGGGTGAGCTCGAGCGTCTCGGTGCGCACGACATGTCGTTCATCGCCGGCAACGTGGCCGGCTACGACGAATACATGGCGGCGGCTCGGGCCTGGTCCGTGGAAAGTGCTGCAGAGGTGTGCGGCGTCGAAGCGGATGCGATCCGCACTTTCGCCCGCTGGATGGCAGAGGCCAATCCGCTGGTCGTTGCGCCCGGCAACGGCCTCGAGCGTGGACGCAACGGCGGCAGCGGCATCCGCGCGGCCATCGCGCTGCCGGCCCTTCTCGGCAAGCTCGACCGGCGCAACGGCCTCGTGCTCGGTGCCGGCAACGTATTCCCGAAGACGCCGGCGAAGCTCACCCGGCCTGACCTGCTGCCCGGCCCGACGCGAACGCTCGACATCATGGACATCGGTCGCCACCTCGCGGAGGACGACATCGCACCGCCGCTCCGTGCTCTCTTCATCTACAATCACAACCCCGTTGTCGTGCACGCGGACCAGAACCGCCTGAAGCGCGGGCTGATGCGCGACGACGTCTTCCTCGTCGGCATCGAGGTCGCCGACACCGAGAGCATGGCCTACTGCGACGTCGTCCTTCCCGCTGCCACGCATTTCGAGCAGGAAGACATCTACGGCGCCTACGGGCACCACTGGTTGCAACGGGCCGAGGCCGTGATACCGCCTGTGGGCCAGGCGCTGCCCAACACCGAGATCTTCCGACGCCTCGCACGCCGCTTCGGCTTCGACGACGCCTGTTTCAAGGCGTCGGACAAGGAGCTGATGGACGAGGCTGTCGACGCATCTCATCCTGCATTGAATGGTCGGCGCCCGAGCGAGATCCCCACCCGCGAGGCCATGCGCATGGCGGCAGCAGACGGTCGCCCGCTCGCGCTTTACGACACCCACACGCCGGCCACGCCCTCGGGCAAGGTGGAGCTCGTTTCCGATCTTCTCGCCGAGCGTTGGGGCGCTGATGCGCGCCTGCCGAGGTTCCGCCCGCGCGACAGCCGCTATCCGCTGATGCTGATTTCACCGGCCTCGGACGCACGCGTCTCGTCCACGCTGCTCGGATCGGGCGGCGAGCCGGGCGAGGCGCCGCCGCTCCTGATGAACCCTGTGGATGCGGAGGCACGCGATCTCGTCGGAGCGTCGCGGGTGCGCGTATGGAATGACCTCGGCGAGGTGTTCCTGCCCCTTCTCGTCACGGACGCGGTGCCGCCCGGCGTAGTCGCGTCGGAGAAGGGCGCATGGCTCGCGACCAGCCCGAACGGACAGACGATCAGCGCGCTTGTCTCGACCGGGCTGCGTGCCGATCTCGCCAAGGGCGCCTGCTACAATGACGTTGGCGTAGAGGTCGAACGTCGATAGGTCGCAGCCCTTCGCCTGCACCAGATCTTGTCGCCCCGCTCGCCATGGAGATCCCGATGTCTCCACGCCAGGTCCAAGGCCCCAGGGACACACTGGTCTATCGCCTGCAGCGCGTCGGCCGTGAATGGCGGATCGAGCACTGGCGCAAGCGCATCGACCGCCAAGGCGGAGAGTTCGACTGGGATCTTTGAGCGTTTGACGCGCCAACAGGTGCCCCAGGAGGGTCTCAACGCAGTCCGATGCGATGTCGGGAGCCTGGCGAAGGCGGGTTCTCCGGCGGACCGGCGAAGCACTGCGCAATCGCCATCCAGCGCGCTGCCGTCTCCCCCCTCACGACGAGGTCGGTATCCGCGACATTCCGCACCTGCGTGACGACCTGGCAGAAAGCGAGCGCGCTGCCCGTGAGGCTTCCGGCCGTCGAGCCCTCGTGCCACTGCCAGACCGCACCGGACGGCGCGACGAGGCGGACGTGCGGCGCCAGCGGCGGCACCTGCTCGCCGCGATTGGCGAAGGTCCAGCCGAACGTCCGCACCCCTA
This sequence comes from Hyphomicrobiaceae bacterium, assembly GCA_041397805.1. Lineage (GTDB taxonomy): Bacteria > Pseudomonadota > Alphaproteobacteria > Rhizobiales > Hyphomicrobiaceae. The sequence goes on along the minus strand of JAWKWD010000012.1, from coordinate 93,866 downwards.
TCACCGCGATGTTCTCCAGCCGGTCGGTCGGGTCGCGGTCGAGTCCGAGCACGTCGTAGATGTCTTGGCCGTGCGCCCATACCTCCATCTGCCGCGCCGTGACGAACATCCGCACGCCCATGTCCGGCCCTGCCCATTTGAGCCGCGCCTCGGGTCCGAGCGCGGCCAGACGGTCCGCCAGCCGTACGGCCGTCGATTGCCACTCCGAAAGTAGACGTTCGCCGTCGAGATGTCCGAACTGCCGGCGGGCATCGTCGCGCGGCGAAAGGCCAGCAGCTCGTCGTCTCCGGCGCTCCACCAGCAGGTCTTGGAATGCGGCGGGCTGCTCGGCGCTGAGGAGCGCCATCTGGTCGCCCTGGTGCAGGTGCCTGACGAGATCCGCGATGGTGTAGTCCTTGAACTGGGTCGGCGTCGCCCAATCGCGGTCCTGCAGTGGCGCCAGGATGGCCGCCAGCTCGGCCACCTCGGTACGAAAATCGTCGATCTGCTTCATGGCGGCAGCTTCCGTTCGAGTTCCCGGCACCATGCTGGCCGTGGAACGCGTGCCAACGCAAGCTCGCGACGACCGCTCCTATCAATCTCCGCCGTCACCGCCTCCGCTGTCACCGCCATCGGAATCGCCGCTTCCCCAGCTCCATCCCGATCCGCCCGATCCACCCGTCACGCTCGCCGATGGCGATGCCGAGGCAGCCATGCGCCCCGCGAGGCGGGAGAACGGCAGGCTTTGCAGCCAGACTTTTCCCGGTCCGGTCAGCTTGGCGAAGAAGAAGCCCTCCCCGCCGAAGACCATCGACTTGATCGATCCGGCGCGCTCGATGTCGATCGAGACGGTCGGCGCCATCGCCGCGAGGCAGCCGGTGTCGACATGAAGCTCCTCTCCATGGGCCAGCTCGCGCTCGACGATCGTCCCGCCACCATGCACGAAGACCCAGCCTGTGCCTTCCAGCCGCTGCATGATGAAGCCCTGCCCGCCGAACAGCCCGACTCCGATTTTGCGCTGAAAATGAATGCCGATCGAAACGCCGCGGGCCGCGCACAGAAAGGCATCCCGCTGCGCGATGATGGCGCCGCCCATCTCGGCCAGGTGGAACGGAATGATCGAACCCGGATACGGGGCCGCGAACGCGATGCGCGCCTTGCCGTGTCCCTCGTGCGTGAACACCGTCATGAACAGGTTCTCGCCGGTGATCAGTCGCTTTCCGGCTGCTGCCAGCTTGCCGAAGAATCCGGAATCGCTTCGCGATCCGTCGCCGAAGACCGTGTCCATCCGGATGGCGGGAGGCTTGAACATCATGGCGCCCGCTTCCGCGATGGCGCTTTCGCCGGGATCGAGCTCGACCTCGACGAATTGCATGTCTCGGCCCTTGATCTCGTAGCTGATGTCGTCTGCCGCACCTGAATGCCGACGACCCATGCTGGGGACTGAGCCGATCATGTCACCCTCCTCGTTGCGCTTTCCCCGCAGCCTCGCCGCGACCGGTCCGGACCCACATTGGACAAGTGCGCCCCGCCGTGCCTCTCGGCCCGGGGAGCGCCTCGTCTTCCAACTCGGCTCTGCCTCAACGCTTCGCCGTCTTTGCGTGCTCGGCCTCCATGGCCTGCCGCACGATGTCGTCGGCATTCATCCCCGCAGAGGACGTACCCTTGGCTGCGACCTTGACGGGGGCCGCCGCCTGCTCGATCGGCAACGGACGGTTCCAGGCCGCGGTCGTGAGCGGCGCCCGCGTCACCGTATCCGGATCAGAGGCATGCGCGAAGGCGGGCGCCGGCTCGTTGCCGCCGGGCTTCTTGCCTTGCAGCCCCATGACCAGCTCGAGGTTCTTTGCGATCCGCGGATCGCTCGCACCGGAGGCAGACGCTTTGCGTAGCAATGTCTCCGCCTGCGCCGCCTGGCCGTCCATGGCATAGGCCATCGCAAGGTTGTTCATCACCGAGGCCTGGTCCGGCGCCAGGTTGAGCGCCTTCTCGAAGTAGCCGATCGCCTCCTTGAAACGTGTCTGCTTGGCGAGCACGGTCCCGCGCGCCGAGATGATGCGCCAATCTGGCTTCGCCGGATCGTCGGCCCGGATCAGCAATTGCTCTGCTGTAGAGACCTGCCCGAGATCCAATGCCAGACGACCGTATTCGGACAGAAGCTCCTTGTCGTCGGAGGCGTACATGTAGGTCGCCTGAAGCGCGCCGAGTGCGTTGGCTTTGCGCCCCATCGCCTTCAGATTGCGTGCGTATGCGATCGCCGCCTTCGGATCGCGGGGGTTCTTGGCGTGCTGCTCGCCCCAATACGCGGTCGCCTTCTCGAGCTCGGCTTGGGAGCCGGTACCGGCACTCGCCGTCGCGATGTCGACCGATTTCGGCTGCTCGTTGCCAAGACCGAGATTGATTTCGCCCGTCTGCGCACAGGCGCCCAGCAGGAGGGCGGCAGAAACGACGCCTGCCGTTGTCGAAAAGCGCAGAACGCCGCGCACAATCGATCCTTCACCGACTACCTTGCCCATCCGACTACTCTCCATGCCGCAGCCACCGCTGCGCGAATCGATCAGTCCGTGCCGCTACATTCCGACACAGCGGTCAACAAATGCTTAAGTGTTGTCGAACCAGCCACACCGGGCCGAGGCCGTTGTCAGCGAAGGCGCACCGCGCTAGAGCGCCGGAGTTCCCTTGTTTCCGCGTGACGCGCCGTGCCTGGTCGCACGTTGCGCCGCAACTTCCGCCGTCAGACACCGAGATCGCCGATGACCGACACACCCCGTGCCCTCGATCAAGCCGCTCTGGACGCCATTCTCGCCCCGTCCGGTAGCGCCGCCCAGCCGACGCGCCCCATACACTTGCTCGGACCGGGTGACCTCGAGAGCGGTGCGGGGCTGGAGCCGCGTCAGCTCGCCTGGCTGAAGGCGATCGGCTTCAAGGGAGCGGCCCGGCGCCACGCGCTGCTCCCAGACGGCGAGGGCGGCGTCGCAGGTGCCGTCCTCGGTATCGGCGACCCCGCCGACCTGGCCCCCTCTGAGCCGGTGGAGAGCCTGGTCGGGCTGCTGCCGCCGGTGCTGCCGTCCGGAGACTGGCATCTGGCGACACCGGTCGCGAACGCAGGGCTCGCGGCCTTGGCTTGGGCACTCGGCGCCTACCGCTTTCGGCGCTACAAGTCGGGCTCGGCGGACGTCCAGCCGCGCCTCGCCTTGCCGGACGATGTCGATCGCGTCCGGCTCACGGCACTTGCAGAAGGGGTGGCGCTCGGTCGCGATCTCATCAACGTACCTGCGAACGACATGGGCCCGGAGGAAATCGAGGCGGCCGCCGCGCGCGTTGCAACGCATCACGGCGCCAGGATCGCGGTCGTGGCCGGTGATGATCTCCTTGGGCGGAACTTCCCGCTCATCCATGCCGTCGGCCGTGCGAGTCCGCGTGCGCCACGCCTGATCGATGTGACCGCCGGACGCGAGGACGCCCCGAAGGTGACCATCGTCGGCAAAGGCATCGCCTTCGACACCGGCGGCCTCGACATCAAGCCTTCGAGCGCCATGTTGCTCATGAAGAAGGACATGGGCGGCGCGGCTGCCGCCCTGGCGCTGGCTCACATGATCCTCGCCACCGGGCTCGACGTCCGGCTTCGGCTGATCATCGCGGCCGCGGAGAACAGCGTTTCCGGCAACGCGTTCCGGCCGGGCGACGTGATCCGAAGCCGGGCCGGCAAGACGGTCGAGATCGGCAACACCGATGCCGAGGGGCGGCTCGTCTTGGCCGACGCATTGGCGCTCGCCGACGAGGAGGCGCCGGACTATGTCTTCACCTTCGCCACGCTGACGGGAGCTGCACGCGTGGCGTTGGGGCCGGAGATCGTACCGTTCTACGCCACCGACGACGCGCTCGCGGCCGCGCTGACGGAGGCCGGCAACGCCGTTGGCGATGCCGTCTGGCGCATGCCGCTCAGAACGCCTTACGAGAGCTGGCTCGACAGTCAGGTCGCCGACATGAACAACGTCGCGGAAGGCGGCTTCGCCGGCTCCATCGTCGGCGCCATGTTCCTCAAGCGCTTCGTGACGCGCGCACGCCGTTTCGCCCACTTCGACATCTACGGATGGCGTCCGCAGGCCAAGGCTCTGGGACCGCGCGGCGGCGAGACTCAGGCGGCGAGGGCCGTTTTCGAGGCTCTGGCTCACATCCACGGACCGGCGGCAACGTGAGGATCGAGCGATGACAACGAGCGAGCCCGCCGCCGCGAAGCTTCCGGACCGGCGGATCAATGCCTGGCGGGACGACCTCGCCGCAGCAGAGCTTCGCGGCAGGGTTCCGGCACCTCGCTTCGTCGAGGGCTCGCCGGCGCGCGTCATCGCCTCGGTTGCCGCGCTCAGGCGCAAGCCGGATGCGACGGCGCCACTCGAAACGGAGGCCATGTTCGGCGAGCTCGTGCGCGTCTTCGACGTCGCCGACGGTTGGGCCTGGGTTCAGCTCGTGCGCGATCGCTACGTCGGCTACATGGCGCGCGGCGCGGTGTCCGCCGAGATCGTCGAGGCGACGCATCGCGTACAGTCGCTCGGGACCTTCGTCTACCCGCGGCGCGACATCAAGGCACCGCCGGTCCTGCATCTGCCGCTTGGCGCCGAGATCGCGCTCGCCGGCTCGGACGCAACCTTCGCAGAGCTCGCCACCGGCGGCTTCGTCGTCGCGCGCCACGTCGCTGAGCGCTCGCGGCATGCGAAGGACTTCGTCGACGTCGCCGAGCGGTTCATCGGCACGCCCTACCTCTGGGGCGGGCGCACGCGCATCGGTCTCGACTGCTCGGGCCTCGTCCAGATTTCGCTGGAGGCGGCCGGTTTCCAGGCCCCTCGCGACAGCGACATGCAGGAAGCCGGGCTCGGCGTGTCGGTCCTCGTACCAGAGGATCTCGAAGGCCTCGAGCGCGGCGATCTCGTGTTCTGGCCCGGCCACGTCGGCATCATGGTCGATGCCGTGATGCTGCTTCACGCCAACGCGCATCACATGGCCGTCGCTGTGGAGCCCTTGCGCATGGCCGCCGAGCGTATCCGCCGATTGGAAACCGGCGCCAGCCGGGTAACCTCGATCAGGCGTCTCGAAGGGCTTTCGGCCGCGACCTGAGCCGCTTTACCGGCTCAAAACATCCGCGCGAAATAAGCCTGCACGGCGGCGATCAGCTCCGTCTGGCTCTTTGCCAGCTGCCAGCCGACCGAGAGCGCTGGCGCCAGCATCCGCACCAGCACCGCGCGCGCCTCGCTTGCCCCGAGACTCTGATGCCGGTTCTCCAGATAGGAGATGCGCAGGATCGACACGGCGGCATCCAGGCGATGCTCGAGCGAGCGCGCGTCCGAGCCCGGGTGCTGCAAGTTGTGCACGATGGCAGCACTCGTCTCGGCTTCCGCCAGCTCGAGGTTGCGCAGGAGACGGCGTCGCATGGCGAGCGTCTCCTCCTCCACCGCACGATGCACCTTGGCTTTCAGCAGCAGCCAGGACGGCAGGAAGCCGAGCACCAGCAGAACGGCGGTGATGCAAAGTCCCACGTAATCGGTCAGCTCACCGCCCGTGTACCAGATGTAGGCGACCGTCACGATTGTGAACGCCAGCACGATGGTCGCACCGTGCGCCCCCATCTGCAGGAACGGCTTGTACTGGCGGTCGTGCAGAACGATCTCGATCGGCGCCCGGAACGGATGGTTTCGCACCACCCACCACGTCTTCACCAAGAAGCCGATCAGCACCACCCAGATGAAGGCGTTGAGAAACCACTCGACCGACCAGATGCCCCACATCAGGTAGTCGATCGGCATCACGCCAGCGCCGCCCACGCGTTGATAGCGGTCGCTGAACAGGTAGAGAAAGTCGAGCGCCACGAACGGCATCGCCACCGAGAGGGCGGCAATGGCGCCCGGGAAACCCAGCACCGACTCGACGAACGAGGTCGCCTGGCTTTCCGGCACGTCGAGATACCCCACGCCGCGCTCGAAGCCGCGCGTGTAGACATCGATGAACAGGCGGAGGGCGATGATATGCGTCGCGAAGTAGAGCGGCTGGAAGTGCCACTCGGGCGACGCCAGGAAAACCGGGATGCTCGGAGCAAGCGCGAGGCCGGCAAGCCACGTGCACGCCGCTGCCACGACGGCGAGAGCCAGAGTTCCCGCGAACCGTTGCGGAAGGACGCTGTCGATCGGCCATCGCTTCGCGGCCTCGCGAGGCAGAACCGCTTTTCGCCGGCGCGTTGTCTCGGTCGGCCCCCAGTCACCGAGGTCTTCGGGACTCGCAAACAGCCGCGGCTCGGGTTCCGCAAGCGCTGCGACATGCGCTCTCCGGCGCCGTACGCGCGTGAACAGGACCGTCAGGAGCGTCAGCGCAACGAGTACGGCAAGGCACGACAACGCCGCCATGCGCGCCGCGCGATCATCGCGTAGCACCGACTGCAGCTCACGCAGCGCTGATCCAATGAACTCCTGCCAAAGCATGCAGGCATCATCGCACAGCACCTCCCGCCTTCGTGTTGCGCAAGGGCAGCACTCGATGCCGAAAAACCGTGAAAAAACAACCGGGGCGGGAAGTCGCGCTCCCCGCCCCGATCGGTAGCAGTTTTTTCGGACGCCGGCCCTGCGATCAGGCGGCCTTGATCTTCGAGCGCTTGACGTGATCGAGATTCGCGCCCTCGATGCGGATCAGCTTGGTCGGCAGCTGCCGATTAGGCGAGTGCACCACGCCGACATCGTAGAATTTCACGTCGCCCGGGTTCATGGCGTAGGTACGGACGGCCTCCACCAGCGAGGGGTTTTCGCCGTCGCCCTTTGTCGTGATCTTCCAATCGGTCATCATGGTCTGGCCGACCGCCTGGCCGTAGATGGCCCAGCTATGGCCGTGATCGTGCGGGCTGCCGACCGCCTTGTCCTCGTGCACGTGACCGCAGATGCAGAAGCCGAGCTCGGGGTCCTCGTAGAGGACCTTGCGCGGCTTGCACTGTTCCGCAGTCAGGTTCTTTGCCACGAAGTCCTGATCCTTGCAGGCCTTCGACACGAGCGCGCACACCTTCTCCTTGCCGGCGGAGCTTGGGTCGGCCTTGAGCGTAGCCTTGATGTCGGCGGCGAGCTGCTCGAGCGTGTAGGACATGGGCGTTCTCCTTTGGGGCAGGATCGCGGTCAGGCGTTCTACCTCCGCATCCCGACGCAGAATTTCGTTTCGAATGCGCTATTCCGCAGACCCCGGGCTAGGATGTCAAGCGGATCGGCGCCCCGTGTGCGGCGGCCCCGCGAAGGCCCACGACTAGGCCCCCATCGCCTTCCGCGCCGTTGCCACGGCCTCGAGGTGCGCGATCTGGTCTCCGGCGAACCGCAAGACCAGGTGATGCGCGCCGGCCTTTGCATAGCCGCTCAAGTACGCCGCCACATCCGATGGCCGCCCCGCGAAGCATTCCTGCCGCTTCTTCAGAGCCACGGCCGGTGCGCCGTAGTACGTCTCGAGATAGCGGTCGAGGCGCGCGCCGGCCGCTTCCACATCCTCGTCGAGGGATAGCGTCAGGTACATCGATCCCGTCAGCTTTGCGGGATCACGGCCCGCCTCGCGGGCGATTCGCTGCACCTCGCTCCATGTCTCACGCCAGGCCTCGGGGGCGCCCTCGTTCGGCATCCAGCCGTCGAAGAACTTGCCGCAGCGCTCCAGGGCGGCAGGGAGTGTGCCGGCGCTCCAGAGCAGCGGTCCGCCCGCCCGGTGTGGCGTTGGACCGATCGTCGCCTTGTCCAGCTTCCAGAGCCCGTCCCAGGTGACCGGCTCCCCCGTCCAGAGCGCACGGGCCAGCCGCAGGCCTTCCATCATGCGGCCGACGCGCTTCTCGAAGGGGACGCCCGCCGCTTCGAACTCGGCCCGGATCGAGGGCACGTCGCGGGCGATGCCGACGCCGAGCACCAGCCGGCCTTCCGAGATGCGATCGATCGTTGCCGCCTGATGCGCAAGGAGCACCGGATTGCGCAGTGCCGGCAGCAGCACCGCCGTGCCGACCAGTACACGCGGCACCCGGGCAGCGACGGCGGCGAGCATCGCGAGCGGCTCGTGCCGCGGCCGCGCGGTGAGGCTGTCGCCGATCCAGATTCCGTCGAAGCCCAGCAGCTCGGCACGCGAGGCGAGATCGAGCATCCCCGCCGTCTCGTTGCGGCCGGACATGATCATCTCGCGGGTGGGCAGCAGGTAGCCGAGCTCGAGGGGCATGAGGGCTCATCCTTCATCACGATGCGGTGGGCCGTTTCGTGACACATCTCGACGTGTGGAGCCAGACTTCCGCCCCGACTTGGCCCGCGCGGGCGAAGGGCGCGTCCGCAGGCGTCATCCGCCTCGTCGCGACGGCCGCCCGACCGGGCCTGTTAACGAGTTCCGGTGCTTCTGCCCGGCCCGTCGACGGGGCGCCGTCGATTGGGGCTCGACCGCATCACGCAAAAAGGCCACGCTCCGGGCGAAAGCCGGGCAGCTACCGCAGCGACACCCACTCGCACGGATGGGCCCGGCCGGCATCACAACGGGACGGGAAAAGTGCCATGAGACCGAACAAGATCAAGCAGATGTGGCGTGACGGAAAATACGTGACGCTGGGGTGGCTCTCCGTCTCGCACGGTTTCACGGCCGAGGTGATGGCGCGCCAGGGCTTCGACGCGCTTTGCGTCGACCTCCAGCACGGCACCGCCGAGATGAAGGACGTGGCGCCCATGTTGCAGGCCATCTCGCAGACCGACACCGTGCCGGTCGTCCGCGTCGCCTGGAACGAGCCGCAGACCATCATGAAGGCCCTGGATCTCGGCGCCTACGGCATCATCGTGCCGCTGGTCAACAACGCCGAGGAAGCCGCGCGGGCCGTTGCGGCATGCCGCTACCCGCCCGTCGGCATTCGCTCGTCCGGACCGGTACGCGCCATCCACTACGGTGGCGCCGACTACGTCACCCACGCCAATGACGAGATCGTCGTCATGGCCATGATCGAGACCAAGGAGGGCATCGAGAACCTCGACGCCATCTGCGCCACACCGGGCCTCGATGCTGTCTACATCGGCCCCGCCGACCTTTCGTTCGCGCTCGGCCTGCCGCCCCGGGGCGACAATCCGGACCCGCTGCACATGGCCACCTGCGACAAGATCTTGGCCGCCGCGCACAAGGCCGGCATCAAGGCTGTCATGCATTGCGCCAGCGCCGCCTTCGCGGCCGGTGCCGTCAAGCGCGGCTTCGACATGGTGATGCTGACGTCCGACCTCGCCAGCATGATTGCCGGCGCCAAGGCACAACTCGACGAGCTGAAAGCCAAGGCCGGCTGAGCCGCATCCTTGCCGCGAAACTGTCGCACGCCCGACCTGCTTCGGAGCGTGCGGCAGCTCCGATTCACCGCCTATCGTCATTCCGTCACATTGCATCCCGACGAGCTCATTGAGGAAATTGAGCGATCGGAACAGAACAGTAATCGATCTATTTTTTTAGCAGCTTCGCCGCAAGCTCTTCGTAGGATCCCGGAAAATACATCACGTTGTGCCAAGGACGCTTAGCCATATAGTCGGCCAGTTTCCGCGCTTCGGCACCATCCCGGCCAAAAAGAACAATCCGCCGATTGAAGTCGTCCTCGGGCAGATCGATCTTTTTCACCCTGCCCGATGTCACATCGTCGGCCGGGGCGCTGACGGCCTGCGGCAGGCTCCCTTTGGCGAACAATTCTGCAGGTCGAGCATCAACAAAGACGGCGAGCCAATCTCCGTCGGCGATACGCTTGACCCCACCCAGCTCGACAACCGTCGGTCCACCCAAGGCACGCCACACCGGCATTCCCAGCTGATAGCGCCTCACGTTCGTGAATCGGCCGTCGGCCAACCGATCTCCGAGTCTCCGGCTGGCTTGGCAGAACGGCCCGTTGCAGTAGAGGACGATGCCCTTTGCTTTGTCGCCTTTCACGAGCTGCTGAACGGCCTCGAGTTGATCCGAACCGGCCACACCGAGATTGATCGCACCCGGAATGTGTCCGGCCTCGAACTCGGCCGTGCTTCGCGTATCGATGACGATCGCGCTCTTGTTTGAAAGAATGTCGCGCAGACTTTCGGTGCTCACTTCTGGCGTTTTGGCCCCCGCTTCGGCGAGAGTGGCTTGGTTGATATTTAGGCTTTCACCAGCGGCGCCAGGGCATATGGGCAAGGAAACGGCGACGAGCGCCACGGCGAAATATAGTATGTTCCGCAACGACATCGATTACTCCCGTTTCTCATCGAGCGACGACATTACCTTGGAGAACTTTTTGCAGTCAACGGCGCCGTGCGAGGTAATCTCTCCAGCAACGACCAAACAAAGTCGCCTCCGCATGATCCCCGCGAGCCGTCAATGCCCAACCCTTCGTCCCGGCCGAGCCCCCACCCCCGCACTCACCCCGCGCTCGCGAAGTACCCCTCGATGAACCGCTCGTAGATATCCGTCAGCTTGACGAGATCCGCGACCGGGCAGCGCTCGTCGACGGCATGGATCGTCTCGTTGACGAGCCCGAACTCGATCACCGGGCAGTAGGCCTGGATGAAGCGGGCGTCGGACGTGCCGCCGTTCGTGGTCAGCGCCGGGTTGCGCCCGGTGAGGTCGCCGACGGCCCGCCGCATGGTCTCCACCAGCGGCCCTGGCTTCGTCAGGAACACGTCGCCCGTGCCCGAGAATGTTACGTCGTAGCGCGCCGAGACGTCCTTCGCCGCCAGGTCCAGTTGCTCGCGCACCCACCCTTCCACCTTCGGACGGCGCCACAGGTCGTTGTAGCGGATGTTGAATTTGGCGCGCGCCTCGCCGGGAATGACGTTGGTCGCCGTGTTCGGCGCCGAGATCACCGTGACTTGCAGGCTCGAGGGCTCGAAGTCGGGCGTGCCGCTGTCGAGCGGCGTCGTCGACAGCCGGTCGATCAGTCGCGCGAGCTTCGGGATCGGGTTCTCGGCCATCTGCGGGTAGGCGGCGTGCCCTTGCTTGCCGCGAACGACGAGCTCGCCGGAAAGTGACCCGCGCCGCCCGATCTTGATCTCGTCGCCGAGCGCCGCCGGGTTCGACGGCTCGCCCACCACGCAGGCGTCGATCCGCTCACCATTCTGGCGCATCCAGTCGAGCACTTTCATCGTGCCGTTTATGGATGGGCCTTCCTCGTCGCCGGTGATCAGGAACGAGATCGAGAAGTCGGGCTTGTGCCCATGCTTCGCGACATACCTCAGCGCCGCCGCGGCGAAGCAGGCGATCGCGCCCTTCATATCGACCGCCCCACGCCCGTAGAGCACCCCGTCGTGGATCTCGGCGCCGAACGGCGGCCGCGTCCAGGCGCTCTCGTCTCCCACGGGCACGACGTCCGTATGTCCCGCGAAGCAGAGGTTCGGCTGTCCGCGCCCGAAGCGGGCGTAGAGGTTTTCGACGTCCGGCGTGCCAGGCTCGGTCATCGTCATGCGATGGCAACTGAAGCCGGCGGGGCGCAGCACCTCCGCCAGCAGCGTCAGCGCCCCGCCTTCCTCCGGCGTCACCGACGGGCAGCGGACGAGCGCCTGGGTCAAGGCGACGGGATCATGCAGGGATGCGGGCATGGGTGGCTCGAAAGCGGTTGCTGAGATGCCGAGAGGGAGCGCGACGGCGGCCGGCGCACTCTGCCAGCGTCTGCCGTGCGTGACCAGCGGCCGCCGTTTTGGACGCCATTCACGAACCGCTCACCGTCATGTTTCTGGCGTGTTACCGTGAGCGCCGGCATGTATAGTCCAACGATATTCCACACAAGCGGAGAGCCCCATGACCTCACGCCGAACATTCCTCGGTTTCGCTGCTGCCACCGCGCTGACGGCAACATCGGCATTGATGATCGCCAACACGGCTGTCACACCTGCCGCTGCGCAATCGTCGGCCGTCTACGTCAAGGGCGGCTACGCGGTGAGCGGCTACGACCCTGTCGCATACTTCACCGAGAATAAGCCCGTGCAGGGCAATCCGGCGATCTCGCTGGAGCACGGTGGCGCCAGGTACCTGTTCGCAAACGAAGCCAATCGTGCGGCCTTCCAGCAGGACCCGGCCAAGTACGCGCCGCAGTACGGCGGATACTGCGCCTATGCGGTGGCTCAGGGCTCCACGGCGCACGGCGATCCTCACGCCTGGTCCATCAACAACGGCAAGCTCTACCTCAACTACAATCAGAGCGTCCGCGCCAGCTGGTCGAAGAACATTCCTGGCTACGTGGCCAAGGCCGATGCCAACTGGCCGAAGCTCGCCGGCAAGTAGCGCAGCCTTCGCTCAGCCCCGCCCAGGCACCCGGCGGTCCACCGCTGCGACATGCGGTGCTGAAGCGCCGGCCGAAGAAGCCCGCGTTCAGGCCTTCTCGAGGCCAAGCGAGATCTTGAAGCGTCGGGCGATTGCGGCGCCGTCCTTTTCCGGCAGGCGCCAGGGGTCCTCGCTGAGGGCGATCTTGGCAACGGCAAGGACGGGCCCAGGCGCCGCAAACAGGAAGCGGACCAGCTCGTCCTTCTGGCCCTCTTCCGTCACCAGCATCGTCTCGCGAATGCCGAAGCCCTTGGCGACGGCGCACAAGTCGACACGGTTTCCCGTGAGGCCCTTCTGACGGCCCGTCTCGGAGAAGCGCTCGTTGTCGAGCACGAGAATGGCGAGGTTCTGCGGCGCCTGATCCGCGACCACGCCGAGCGAGCCGATGCCCATCATCATCTCGCCATCGCCGGTCATGGCGAGCACGCGACGGTCGGGCTGGGCCATGGCGAGGCCCAGTGCGGTCGGCACGGCGAGGCCCATGCCGCCCCACGAATACAGGTTGTCCGGCCGGTCGCCGGCGGCGAACAGATCCCAGGTCGGGCTGCCGAGACCGGTGACGACCAGTCCATCGCCTCGATGCTTCATGAGGTCGGCCACGAAGGGCCGGCGCTGCAGCTTGTTTGAGGCCGGGCTCATCGGCGTGGGGATGCCTTTCGGTGCTTTGCTCATCATCCCCTCACTTCTGCCCGAAGCCCTTGGCGCCGATCACGCGCTGGCTGACCAGCACGGCGGCTGAAATGCTGCTGTTGAATGCCATGTCCGCGGCCGCGGCGAACGTCTCGGCAATCTCGTCCACCTTGTCGACCGGGAAGCAGCGCACGCCGACCGCCTCGAGCGCCGGCCGCACCGCCTGTCCCATCGCCACTTGCCACGGGTTGAACTCGCCCCATTGGCCGCGCATCGTCACCAGCATCAGGCACGGCGCCCGGTAGGCCGCGGGAAAACCCAGCGCATTGATGCAGTTGCCGACGCCGGACGACTGCATGGCGACCATGGCACGCTTGCCGCCGGCCCATAGGCCGGTCACGACGCCCATGCCTTCCTCTTCGGTGGAAAGCGTGACGAGCCGCATGCCCGGGTCAGCCTCGACTTTCAGGAGAAGCTGGGTGAGGCCACCATCCGGTATGGTGCAGACCGTGCTGATGTCGCGCGTTTTCATCTCGCGGAAGACGTCGTCGGACCAGTGGGCCGCCGTCGCCGCTGCCTTCGCTGCCATGGGGGTGCTTTCCGGTGGCGTGAGTGGAAGATCGTTGTCCGGACAGGGCTTGTCGCAGGGGATTGGGGCGGGGTCAAGTGCGGCTCGCGCCCCGCGGCGACGGCCGCCGGCATGTTCTACTCCGCGGCAGAGATCGGCGGTGCAGGCGGGCCGGTGGTCGTCGGCTTGGCGCACCGGTTGACGGGTGTGTCCAGCGCGTCTCTCGCGCCCCTCAGCTTGATTGCGGCGGCCTTGTTCGCTGCTGCCTTGTGACTGCGGCAAATCTCGAATGCGGGCCCCGACGCGGCAGTCGCAGAGCCATGACACCCTGCTCGGTGCCGCGGCAGGGACGACGGGCGGCCGCACCCCGTCGACCTAGCGTCGCCGCCACTCCCGTCCTAACCTCCAGCACAAGATCACCGCCGCCCCCCGCGGGTGCGCCACAACTTCCGAGGACTGTTACGATGCCGCTCAATGTCCCCCTCCGCACCGAGTTCGCGACCATCAAGCTCGAGATCGGGGCTGACAGGGTGGGCCTCATCACGCTCAACCGCCCCGAGGTCCGCAACGCGATGAACTCGCAGATGATGACGGACCTGCGCGACTGCTTCCAGCAGTTCTACGTCCAGGAGAACGCCGCCGCCTGCCTCGTCGTCACCGGCACCGGCGATCAGGCGTTCTGCTCGGGCGGCGACCTGAAGGAGCGTCGTGGCATGACCGACGCCACCTGGCGCCGCCAGCATGCCATCATTGAGCAGATGGTCCGCGCCATCATGGATTGCCCGATCCCGATCATCGCGGCCATTAACGGCGCCGCCTATGCGGGCGGCATGGAGATCGCGCTCGCCTGCGATTTCGTCTACGCCGCCGACCACGCCAGGTTCGCGCTGACGGAGGTGACGCTCGGCATCATGCCGGGTGCGGCGGGGACCCAGAACCTGCCGCGCGCCGTCGGTGTGCGCCGGGCGAAGGAGATCATCCTCACCGGCACGCCGTTCACCGCCGCCGACGGCCTCGAATGGGGCATGATCAACAAGGTCGTGCCCGGCCCCGAGCTGATGGGTGCCGTCATGGAAACGGCCCGCAAGATCGCATCGAACGCGCCGGTTTCCGTCCGCCAGGCCAAGAAGTCCATGGACAAGGCGACAGACGTCGACCGCGCCACCGGCTACGCCTTCGAGATCGAAAGCTACAACCGCACCGTCGGAACCAAGGACCGCCACGAAGGCATCAACGCCTTCAACGAGAAGCGCAAACCTGCCTACAAGGGAGAATGAGACCCGGCGACCGAATGTGAAGCCTCGCCCGGAGACCGGCACCATGACCATCATCTACGTCGATGCGGATGCTTGCCCGGTGAAGGACGAGGCCGTCCGCGTTGCCGATCGTCACGGCTTGGCTCTCTATTTCGTCTCGAACGCCTGGATGCGCCTGCCCGAGAGCCCAAACGTCAATCGCATGGTCGTGGCCGAAGGCCCGGATGCCGCCGACGATTGGATCGCGACGCGGATTGGCCCCGGCGATATCGCGATTACGGCCGACATCCCGCTGGCGTCCCGTTGCCTGAAGGCCGGCGCCCGCGTCGTCGGCCCCACCGGCAAGCCCTTCACGGACGCGACGATCGGCATGGCCCTCGCCATGCGAGACCTGCAACAGCATCTGCGTGAGACGGGCGAAAGCCGCGGCTTCAACGCCTCTTTCACCCGTGCCGACCGCTCGCGCTTCCTCCAGGCCCTTGAGGAAACGGTGCAGGCCATCAGGCGCGCGCGACCCTGACGGCGCTGTCTTCTCTGTTCGGCCCCGCGCTCTCCCTCGGCTCACGATCGGCTTCCTGACGCCTGAGCCGTTGTGGTCGCACCCGGCGGCTTCACCGCGTCCTCACACCCTTGTGATGCGCCGACCGTCCATATGCCCTTGCTTTTTGAACATCGTACAGGCAAATTCGAGACGTCACGAATTCAATTTCCATTGGGCGTTGCCCGAAACCCGGATAGGAGCCGAGCATGCGTACCTCAATCGCCTTCTCTGCGGTCGCACTGTTGCTTGCGGCGCTCGCCACGCCCAGCGATGCCGACGCGCAGTCGCTTGGCGGCCGTGGCGGCGGACAGCGTGGTTTCAGCGGTCCCTCCGGCGGCGGCGGATTCTCGCAGCGGTCGTTCTCACAGCGATCCTTCAGTGGCCCGAGCCGCAGCTTCGGCAACCGCTCATTCGGCAATTCCAGCGGTCCCCGGATCTCGGGTGGCTCTTCCTCCGGCAATCGCCGTTTCCGCACCGTCCAGCCGCCGTCGCCGGGAAGGCAGATCGGCAATGCCGGCAGCGTTGGCAACCGCCGCACATTCGGCGTCCAGCCACCCGCGCCCGGCGGGCAGGTCGGCAACGCTGGCAATGTCGGCAACCGCCGCTCGTTCGGGGTTCAGCCGCCCGCTCCCGGCAACAAGTCGGGCAATGGCGGCAACGCCACGATCAAGAGCGTGCAGCCGCCGCCCTCCGGCACCTCTCAGCGCTCGGCTCAGCCGCCGATCGGCACGTCGGTGCGCCCCCCGATCGCAGCGCCGGTGATCCCCTCGGCCACGACCACGGCCGCAGTCGGAGCGGTTGCCGCCACCGGCGCAGTCGCCGCAGTGGCAGCATTGGGCGGCTCCAGCCCCGCGAAGGCTGCGACCGGCGACACGGCGGTCATCGACAAGCCGATTGAGCCGTCCGCCGGCGAGGCGACGACCACCCAGTCGACCGGCGACACGCCGCCGGCCGAGATGCTGGCCGCCGTCGGTGCCCCGATCATGCCTCTCACGGAAGCCCCGAAGAAGGTGGAAACGGTGGCCGCGGCCGAGAAGGCCGAGCCGAAGGCGGTGCACGTCGTGCGCAGGGTGCGGGTACAAGAGTCCTGCAACGTGCCGACCCACTACCGGCACCGCTGGCACCGCTGGTAAGTTGGCCCGCTAACACTACCGGCAGATCGGGCCCGCCTCTGGGAGGCCCGGTCTGCCGCCCGTGTCATAGTGTGGAACCAGGCCGGCGCATCATCGCGTGTCGTCCTGCAAAGTGTCCCGATCGAGAGGTTCGACAGTTTCCCCGGTAACCCGTTAGGGTGGCTCGCCTATCCGCGTTCGCCACTGGGAGCTTGCCGAGCGACTGAACGGACTTCCAACCCCGTCACACTGACCTACGATATCGAGATCCGACATGCGCGCCCCCCTTACTGTCTCCCTGCTCTTCGCCTCTGCCGCACTTGCGAGCGTCGCGCACGCCCAGACGGCTCCGGCCCGCGGCGGATCGTCGGCCGGCGATCGGCCCTCCCCGCGCGTCGCCCAGGCCCAGCAGACCCAACCCCAGCAGCCGCCGGCGCAACCGGCTCGCCCGCGCCGCAACCTGAGCCAGGACAACCCGCCGCCCATTTCGGCCAATCCGGCCTCGGCCGCCACACAGCCGCCATCCGCTGCCCCGGCCGCGCAGCCGGCTCGCCCGAGTCGCCCCGCAGCCCCAGCGGGACAGGCCACGGCGCAACAGCCCGCAACGCCGGCCCCGCCCCCGCCGCCGGCTGCCTCGACCACGCCGCAGGCCCCCACGACGGCCCCGTCGGGCACGGCGTCGAGCCAGCCTGCGCCCGCGGCCCCGCGCCAGGCCGCTCCAGCCGCGACCACGGCTCCCGCTGCTGGCAACGCGCCTGCAGCGGCATCTCCGGCGCCTGCCGCGACGACGCAGCCGGCTCCTGCCACGCCGCAACCCGCACAGCAGCAGGCGCCCGCGACCCAGTCCGCCGGCACTGCCCCCGCTCAACCTCTGCCCGCCGAGATGGCCGGCTGCACGGGCGCAAACACGGACGCATCTGTCCGCGCCTGCACCGAGGTGATCGACAAGCGCCAGGTCTCACGTGACGTTCTGGTCATGGCCTACGCCAACCGCGCAGCGGCCTACTTCCAGCGCAACGACGACACGCGCGCCATTGCCGATCTCGACGCCGCCATCCGCCTCGACCCGCGCAACTACGAGGCCATCGGCCTCCGGGCTCAGGCACGCGCACGCCAGGGCGATTTCGACCGGGCCATCGCGGACGTCAGCTCCACGCTCTCGCTCCGTCCCGACGAGGCTGCCGGCCTGCGCGCCCGCGGCGGGCTCTACCAGCGCAAGGGTGACAACAAAGCGGCCCTCGCCGACTTCAATGCAGCCCTCGTCATCAATCCCGACGATGCCACTGCCTTGCAGCAACGCGCGGCGATCTATCTCGCGACGAACCGTGTCACCGAGGCGCGCGCCGACATCGACCGCAGCCTCACGCTCGCCCCGCGCTCGGCCACCGCCTTGATGACGCGCGCCGAGATCCGCTCGCGCCAGGGCGACCGCACCGGCGCACTCGCAGATCTCGACGCGGGCCTCCGCATCGAGCCGTCGAACGCCGATCTCCGCCGTCGTCGGGATGCCCTCGCTTCTCCCGCGTCCCAGCAGGCCTCGGCCGCCGCCGCGCAGCGAGCCGTCCTCGACCAGGCCATCACGCGTGACCCGAACAATCCGAGCCTGCTCATGCAGCGCGCTCAGTCGGCATGGGCCGCAAGCGACATCCAGCGCACCATCCTCGATCTCAATGAGGTCATCAGGTTGCAGCCCCGCAATGGCGAAGCCTTCCGCATTCGGGGTCTGGCGCATGCCCGCCGCGGTGATGCCATCCGCACGATCAACGACCTGACCCAGGCGATCGATCTCAACGTCCGCGACGCCAACACCTATCTCTTCCGAGCCGAGGCCCATGTCAGACGCAACGAGCGGACACAGGCGATCGCCGACTATCGTCAGGTCTTGCGCATCGAGCCGAACAATCGCTTCGCCCAGAACGGCCTCCGCCGCTACGGGCTGAACCGGTGAGCCGATGCGAGCAGGCGGTGAGAGTTGAGAGCATGCATGGATCCGCAACACATTTGAGGCGCTTGGCGATGGCATCTTTCGGCCTCGCCGCGCTGACCTGTGTCCTGCACCCGGCCTTCGCCCAGCAGGCGTCACGCTCATCGTCGGCGGCCAGCGGGACAGCCAACGGGTCCGCTTGCTTCACGGCAACCTCACCCGATGCGATCGTTGCCGGATGTGACGCTTTTCTCGCCGCCCCAGGCCAGTCTGCGACCAGCGACCAGAGAGGCCTCGCTTTCCAGCGGCGCGGCGGGGCCCGAGCGGCTCTTGGCCAGACCGAGCAGGCGATTGCCGATTTTCGGCAGATGGCGGCGACCGGCTTCAAGGTCCACGAGGCCCAGGCCTCCATTGGCAGCCTCGAGTTCCGCAGGCAGCGACTGACGGCGGCCGAGGCGGGGTATCGCGAGGCGCTCAAGACCAACCCGAGCTACGCACTTGCCCACATTGGCCTCGGCCATACGCTGGTTGCCCTCGGCAAGCCCGCCGAGGCCGTGAGCCACTTCGATCGTGCGCTCGCCGTGTCCGCGAACGATGCCGGCGCGCTCCTTGGCAGAGGCACGGCACTCGCCGCCAGCGGCGACCTTGACGGCGCCATTCGCAGCTTCGACGCGGCCTTGAAGATCGATCCTCGCCTGTTGTCCGCGCTCTACCAGCGTGCCCAGGCCCATAATGACAAGGGCGATGTCGCCAAGGCCCTCACCGACGCCGATGCGGCCGTCGCCTTGGCCTCCGCCGACGAGCACGTCCGTGCACTCGTCTACCGGGGCCGGCTGCGCAACAACGCCAAGGCCTACGCCGACTCGATCGCGGACTGCACCGCTGCCGATGCCGAAGCTGATCGTCTCGGCCTCAGGGATGGCCGCCTGCGCGCCGCTCCGCAGGTCTGCCTCGGACTTGCGCACCAGAGCAGGGGCGAGCTGAAGGAGGCTTTCGACAGCTATCAGAAGGCTCTCTCCTGGGACCGGACCGACGTCTCGGCACTTGCCGGAAAGGGCTATGTCCTTCTGCAGCGCGGCAGCTACGACGACGCCGTCGCTGATTTCCGGGCAGCTCTGAAGATCGACCCGAAATCG
The DNA here is from genome assembly GCA_041397805.1 of Hyphomicrobiaceae bacterium. GTDB lineage: Bacteria > Pseudomonadota > Alphaproteobacteria > Rhizobiales > Hyphomicrobiaceae. Next base: position 74,441 of record JAWKWD010000012.1, on the reverse strand, counting down.
CAGGACGCGCTCCGTTTTCTCGGCCTCGCCTACTCCGACAAGGGAGATCGCAAGAATGCCGATTCCGCGTTCGCCCAGGCGATCGCCGCCGACCCCAGGGATCCCTGGCCGCTGATGATCCGAGCCATCGCCGCTGCCCGCGACGGCGAGCGCGAACGGGCCCGGGCCGATATCGCGCGTGCGATCGCCATCACTGGCGATCAGTCGTCTGACGCCATTCTCGTGCGCGGCGCCGTCGCCTACTTCCTCGGCGATATAGAGAAGGCCGAAGCCGACATGAGGTCCGCCCTCGCCTTGAACGGCGACAACGGCCAGGCATGGCGAATGCTCGCCCGCATTCACATTCGCGCCAACCGCCTCGACGAGGCTCAGCGCGCGCTCGACAAGGCCGCGAGCCTCTTGCCGAACGACCCGACCGTATTCCTCCAACAGGGCCTCATTGCCCTCGGCCGCAAGGACTACGCCCGCGCTGAGCGTGAGCTGACGCGGAGCCTCGACATCAACGACAAGCACGCCGAAGGCTTTGCTGCCCGCGGTCAGGCCCGCGAGGGACTGGGACAGACTGCCGCCGCGCTGGCTGATTTCCGTTTGGCCGGTCAGAAGCTCGCACTGGATGCCGATTCGCGCGCCGCCAAAGCCGTCGCCAGGCAGCGACTGGCGGCTCTCACGGCTCCACCGGCCGGCGCGGCTTCATCGCCGCCAAAGACCGCGAGCCCATCCACTTCGGCGGGGCCGGCCACACCCACCCCGGTCGTCGCCGCGGACTCTGGCCGTGCCGGCAACTCCGGCGCCACGGCGAGCCCCCCTGCACCCAGTCGCGAGCCCGCTCTGCCCACCCCGGAAAGGCGCGCGGAGCCTTACGATTCTGTCTATTGCAGGCTTGTCGAGGGCGTCTTCGTCCACTCGCGCAAATACACGGGCGTGGAGTTCGAATCCGGCTGCCGCTGATGATGGAAGCAAAGACGCTTCCATGTCCCGGCCTAGCCCAGACGAAATGCCGGTCGCACGCGAGGCGACCGGCCTGTTCACGTCAGTGGTCCGAGCAGTCGTCACCAGTGGTGATGCCAGCGCTTCGCGCGCCTGTTGTACCAGCCGTGGCGCGGCCCTTCCGAGTACCAGACCCAGCCCGCACCGCGCGGCTTGTACGGCCGGCAAACCAGCACCTTGCCGCGATGCCGGTAGCCCCAGCCCGAGCCGGTCCAATAGCAGTCTTTGCGATACCGATAGCCTTGCACGTGCGTCACCGGCGACGTCGCGTCGGCAGCAGGATTGGCGGGAGCCAACGGCGCTGCGGATGCCGGCATGACGAACCCGGCTGCAGCAAGCGCCACCGTAGCCACGATAACGTTCCTCATTGAAGTCTCCTGAATGGATCTGAACGCGGAACAGAACGAGCGTGCCCGCTGCATCGTCCGTCGGCAAGCGCCATCCACCCGATCACGGGTTTGTTATTCGCCTGTCCCCTGTCCAATCCGCGCGAGAGCTGTGCTGGCGGCGCTCGTCTAGCCGTCCCGCTCGGGCGCCACAGCCGACGGAGGCGGTACGGCCCGGCTCATGCCGCGACTTGCGCGCGAGAGGAAAATTCCGCCCAGCACCAGAGCGATGCCAACCCATTGCACCCCCTCGAGGCGCTCGCCGATCAGCAGCACCCCGGCCATCACCACCGTCACCACCTCCAGGCAGACGATCGCCGCATAGCCCGACGAGGCCAGCCGCGGCAACGCATAGGAAAACGACAGGATCTGCAGCGCACCCCCCAGCGTGCCGATGAACAGCACGTTGAGCCACAGCTTCGGCTGAGCCGGCAGCGAGAAGCCCTGCACCAGCGCCGCAGCACCGAATGCGACGGCGTAGGCGCTGTAGATGAAAACGGCACTTGCGATCGGCGCCACCCTCTTCGTCACCGGATAGGCCGCCGCGATGTAGAGCGTGTAGCCGAGAGCCGCCATCGCGACGAACATGGCGCCGCGCGGATCGAGCGTCGCGCTTGCGAAACCGGGCGAGCTGGTCAGCGCCACCCCGGCGACGATTGTCCCGACGCCGAGCACGCTCGCCGTCCGGATCGGCATGCCGTAGAGGAACCGGTCCACGATCAGCGCCATCACCGGATAGAAATAGAACAGCGTCACCACCACGCTGGTCGGCAGCGTCTCGATCGCCTTGAAATAGCAGAATACCTGGAACGTCCCGAGCGTCAGCCCGTTGAGAACCAGCCACTTCCCCCCGCGCCGCCATTCCTCGGCAAGGCTGTGCCGCCAGAGCGCCAGCGGAATGAGCACCGCGAGCGCCACCAGGTAGCGCCAGACCAGCGTCGAGACCGTGCTCATGCCGGTCCTCTGCAGCTCCGAGATGAACATCGGCACGAAGCCGACCGAGATGGAGCCGATGGCAGCCACAGCCACGGCCTTGAGCTCGCCTGAGCGAGGATCGGATTGGGTCAAGGGAGAAGCCCGGATCGATGCAGAACGGTTAATGGTGGCATGCCGCAAGCCTTGCCGCTAGCCCGGTCGACGATGCCCCCGCAATCGAGCGCTCTTCACGCGCCGTCGGCCGCTGCATCCCGCCCCTTGCCCCGTTTCCGCCCCCCGCATAGGGTTCCCGGGCCCCGAGGGAGACCCTATGCCGACGCTCAAATCCGAGATCAACACCCTTTCCGAAGAGTTCCAGGCCAACCGTGCCGCCATGCAGACGCTGGTCGCCGATCTCGAGGCCAAGCGCGCCGAAGTCGCCGTCGGCGGACCGGAGAGGCTGCGCGAGCGACACCTCGCTCGCGGCAAGCTGCTCCCTCGCGACCGGGTTCTGCGCCTCCTCGACCCTGGCTCGCCCTTCCTCGAGTTCTCCCAGCTCGCCGCCCTCGGCCTCTACTCCGGAGACATCCACGGCGCCGGCGTCATCACGGGCATCGGCCGCGTCTCCGGCCGCGAATGCGTGATCGTCTGCAACGATGCCACCATCAAGGGTGGCACGTATTATCCCTTGACCGTCAAGAAGCACCTGCGCGCCCAGGAAATCGCGGTCGAGAACCACCTGCCTTGCATCTATCTCGTCGATTCCGGCGGCGCTAACCTTCCGCACTGGACCGACGTCTTCCCCGACAAGGACGATTTCGGGCGCATCTTCTATAATCAGGCGCGCATGTCGGCCGCCGGCATCCCGCAGATCGCGGTCGTCATGGGGAGTTGCACGGCGGGTGGCGCCTACGTGCCCGCCATGTCGGACGAGACCATCATCGTTCGCCGCCAGGGAACGATCTTTCTCGGCGGCCCGCCCCTCGTGAAGGCCGCGACCGGCGAGACCGTGTCGGCCGAGGACCTTGGCGGCGCCGAGGTGCACACCCGCCTTTCGGGCGTTGCCGACCACTACGCTGTCAACGACGACCACGCGCTCGAGATCGCCCGCGGCATCGTCGCAACGCTCACGACACCGCGCCGCAGCGACATCCTGACCCGCGCGGCGCGCCTTCCGGCCTTCGACCCGGACGAGATCGACGGCGTGGTACCGGCCTCGCTCGCCACCCAGTACGACACCCGCGAGGTCATTGCCCGCCTCGTCGACGGTTCCGATCTGCACGAGTTCAAGCGCAACTACGGCACCACCATCGTCACCGGCTTTGCCCACATCGAGGGCATTCCCGTCGCCATCCTGGCCAACAACGGCATTCTCTACTCCGAGACGGCACAAAAAGCCGCCCACTTCATCGAGCTGGCCTGCCAGCGGAAGATTCCGTTGCTCTTTCTGCAGAACATCACGGGCTTCATGGTCGGCCGCGAGGCCGAAGCCGGCGGCATCGCGCGGAACGGCGCGAAAATGGTGATGGCCGTCGCCAACGCCAACGTGCCCAAGGTGACCGTCGTCATCGGCGGCAGCTACGGCGCCGGCAACTACGCCATGTGCGGCCGTGCCTATTCCCCGCGCTTTCTCTTCACCTGGCCCAACGCCCGCGTTTCCGTCATGGGCGGCGTCCAGGCTGCGAGCGTGCTCGCCACCGTCCGCCGCGACAACATCGAGGCCGAAGGCAAGACCTGGAGCGCCGAGGAGGAGGCCCGGTTCAAGCAGCCGATCCTCGACGCCTACGAGCGCGAGGGCCACCCCTACTTCGGCACCGCCCACATCTGGGACGATGGCATCATCGCCCCGCGCGAGACACGCCGCGTGCTGGGGCTCGCCTTCGCCGCCACCCTCAACGCCCCCGTCGAGGATACCCGCTTCGGCGTCTTCCGCATGTGATGCGCCGACGCCTGTCCCACCTTTGCCTGCACGAAACAACAGATCTTCCCGACGACATCGGATTTTTTCGCACTCGGGTCTTGAACTGACGGTCGCAGAGCCAATCTTGCGGTCCCATTCGGTGTGCATCGGGGCGCGCCGGGGCGGAGGACTTGTGCCATGACGATGAACCGTCGCTTCTTTCTCGGTGCTGCTGCCGTATCGCCGCTCGCCGCCAGGGAGGCCGCCGAGCGCGCTCTCGAGGAAGCTGCACAGCTCGCGCAGATGGAGGCGGCCGGCGTCAGCACGTTCTCCGACTCCATCTCGTCCTACGTACCCATCTCCGAGCCGGATCTGCCGAAGCGTGGCCTGTGGGAGTTCATCACCGACGTCGGCATGCCCGATTGGAAGCGCGACGACCTGATGGCCGACGCGCGTCGCTCGCGCACGCTCGACCCTGACATCGCCTCGATGCGCAGCCTGTCGCTGTCGGCCAAGATGAACATGCAGTGGGAGCGCAACTATCAGCATCTCGTGCAGCGCGCGAAAGATCAGCTCCGGATGGAGCGCATGAAGCGCGCCTTCTTCGAGGGCAACCCGGACGTCTACGAGTACTGAGCCTTCGATGTCTGGGACGGCCGGCTCCGCTTGACCGGGGCCGGCCGTTATCTTTTGCCGTCGTGCATCACTGGGGTGCGGCGACCGCCTTCTTGTAGAGGTGCCAGCTCGCATATCCGAGCACCGGCAGCACCACCGGCAGCAGCACGAGACCCGTCGCGATCGAGACCACGATCGACGCCGCGATCGTCCCGCACCACAAGGTCAGCGCAACGGGATTGGCCTTCACCAGCCTGACACTGGTCCGGATCGCCGAGATGATGTCGATATCCCGGTCGAATAGCATCGGGATGGAAATGACCGAGATCGAGAAGATCAGCAGCGCGATTGCCGCCCCGACCGCATGCCCGACAACCAGGAACACCGCCCCTGAGCCGGTCGTCCCGATCTGCTTCAGCAGCTCGCCCATATCGAGCGCCGCGGCCCCGAAGAAGGAGAGCGTGATCATTGCCGCCATGTCCATCCACAGGAAGAACGCGAAGCTGGTGATCAGCGCCATCCAGCGGATGTCACGGTTCTTCGCGTCGCATACGGCGCACCAGGCCTGCCAGATGCTGGGTTCCTCGCCCTTGGAGAGCGACCGGCTTACATCGTAGAACGCCACTGCGACGAACGGCGCCACCAGGGCGAAGCCCATCGCCACCGGATAGACCAGGAACGGCAGGTTGAAGACCCAGAGCAGCGCCGCCAACAGCCAGCCGCCGATCGTATAGACCGCAGCGATCGCGATGCTCACCACCGGCGCCTTGGTGAAGTCCTTCACGCCCGCTTCGATGACGCTGCCGATATCGCTCAAGGCGATCGAGGCGAGATTGGGATTTGAAAGGCTGTTGCCGTCCGGTCTGGCATTGACCGATGGTTCTGCGCTTGTCGGCATCATCGCCTCCATCGACGCAATTCGGCTCCGAGGCAGGCTAACCGCCTCTCGGCGCCCGCCATGCCCCGATCATCATCTCAGCTCGGGAAAATGACGGCCTTGCCCGTCGTCTGCGTGTCGAACAGCCGGTACGCTTCCTCCGCCTGCTCGAGCTTCCAGCGGTGCGTGAAAAGCTTGTCGACGTTGATTTTCTTGTCGGCGACGAGCTCCGCACAGTCGGCTTGGCCCTGCTTGGAGAAGGTCCACGAGCCGACCAGCGTCACCTGCCGGCGCAGCATGTCCGGCGATACGTCGAGCGTCACGTTGCCTCGCTCGCCGACGAAGCAGGCCACACCCCACGAGCGCACCGACCGAACCGTGGCCGCGCGTGCATCCGGCGCCGAGGAACAGTCGAGCGTCTTGTGCGCCCCCTCGCCGTGGGTCAGGTCGCGGATCGCCTGCACGACGTCGTTCGAGCGCCCGTCGATGGTGATCTCTGCGCCGAACTCCTTGGCGAGATTCAGCCTGTCCTGCGAAACGTCGAGCGCGATGACGCGCGCGCCCATCGCAACGGCGAGCTGCGTTGCCGACAGGCCAACCGGGCCTTGGCCGAAAATGGCGATGGTCTCGCCTCCCTGCAGATTGAGCCGCTTCAATGCGCCCCAGGCTGTGCCGGTGCCGCACGAGATCGCCGCGCCGGTCTCGAAGGACAGGCTGTCTGGCAGCGGCACCAGGGTGTGCGCCGGGCATTTCATGTATTTCGCGTGCCCGCCGTGCCCACCGGAGCCGTAGACCGTCGTGCCTTCCAGGCACATCTGCGTCCAGCCGCCCCGGCAATGCTTGCAGCCGCCGCAGCCGTCGTAATGATGGCACATCACACGCTGGCCGATCCGCGCCTCGCGCTCCGTGACGGCCGAGCCCACCGCGACGACGACACCGCACGGCTCGTGCCCGGCAATCGTCCCGGCCTCACGCTTGATTCCCCCCGTCACCGTGTCGGCAGAGGGCGGTGGCGCGCGATAGGTGTGGAGATCCGAACCGCACATGCCGGAGGCCTTGATCTCCAGCACGACGTCACGCGGCCCGGGCGTGGGATCGGGAAACTCGCGCAGCTCGAGCTTGCGGTCGCCAAGGAACACGACGCCTTTCATGGGGGCCTCCTCCGTTTGGTTCTCGGCGCGGCTGACGCGCGCTTGTCCGGACAAATCTAAGCGCAAATCTGCGGGGGGAGCAATCGGCTAGCAACCGAGCGAAGCTCGTTCGCCTCGCGGTGCACGCAGATGTCGTTGTCGCACCCTCGAAGGAGGATCCGCCGCACTTGCGTGCGCTGGACGCGAGGCCCCTGGCACCCGATATGATGCACTGCATCACCCGAGCGAGGCGAGGTTCCGTGCCCGACGACGAGCAGAATAGATTCTCGGCCCGTGCCGCGCGCTATGTCCGCGTCGGCACTGGCGTTGGCGCGGTCGCGGCGCGTGTGGCCGGCAGCCGTCTTTTCGGGGTCGACCTTGACCGCGATCGCAATGCCGCTGAGCTCGCCCGCGCCCTCGGCGGCCTCAAGGGCCCCATCATGAAGGCGGCCCAGCTGCTCTCGACCATACCTGAGGCGTTGCCGCCCGAGTACGCTCGCGAGCTCTCCCAGCTGCAGTCGCAGGCTCCCCCCATGGGGCCGGGCTTCGTCCGTCGCCGCATGCAGGCCGAGCTTGGGCCGGACTGGCAGTCGCGTTTCCGCTCGTTTGAGGCTTCCTCCTCGGCATCGGCGTCGCTCGGCCAGGTGCACAAAGCCATATCCCTCGACGGCCGCGAGCTGGCCGTGAAGCTGCAGTATCCAGACATGCAGTCCGCGGTCGCCGCCGACCTCGGACAGCTCAGGATGATCTTCGCCCTCCATGCGCGCATGGACCCTGCGGTGGAGACAGGCGAGATCCTCACCGAGATCTCCGCCCGCCTGAAGGAGGAGCTCGATTACGAGCTCGAGGCCAGGCACACCACCCTTTACGGCCTCATCTTCAAGAACGATCCCCTCATCCGCGTGCCCGAGATCGTACCCGAGCTGTCGACGAAACGCCTGCTCGCCATGAGCTGGCTCGAGGGCAGGCCGCTGCTCCACTACAAGACCGCTCCGCTCGAGGATCGCAACCAGATCGCCCGCGCCATGTTCCGCGCATGGTGGTTTCCGTTCTCCCACTACGGCGTCATCCACGGCGACCCGCATCTCGGCAACTACAATGTGTTCGAGGAGCATGACACGGGCGAAGCCGGTGACAGTGGCCATTCGCCGGGCCTTGGCGCACAGGGTGCTGATGGACCGCCGCAGGGCCGGCCCAAAGGCATCAACCTGCTCGATTACGGCTGCATGCGCACATTCCATCCGAAGTTCGTGCAAGGCGTGATCGACCTCTACCGCGGTCTCGAGCGGGGTGACGAGGCATTGATCGTCCACGCCTACGAGACCTGGGGCTTCAAGGGCCTGCAGAAGGACGTGATCGAGGTCTTGAACATCTGGGCACGCTTCATCTACGGCCCCCTGCTCGACGACCGCGTTCGCACCATCGCCGAGGGCACGACGCCCGGCGAGTATGGACGACGCGAGGCATTCACGGTGCACGAGGCGCTGAAGCAGAAGGGCCCGGTGAAAGTCCCGCGCGAGTTCGTCTTCATGGACCGCGCCGCGATCGGCCTTGGCGGCGTCTTCCTCCATCTCGATGCGCAGCTCAACTACTACCGCATCTTCAACGAGACGATCGAAGGCTTCGATCTCGCCGAGGTCGCCACCCGCCAGAGGGTGGCGTTCGAGGCCACCGGTGTCCCGCTTCCGTCCTGACGTGCCCCGCACCGGTTGCCATCCCCGGCGCTTGCCATGGCATACTCCCGCGCGAGATCGCCATCTGTCCACGGGAGCCTGCCATCATGCCACCCTTCACGCTCGAGGATCTGCTCGCCATCGAGGCTATCAAGGATCTGAAGGCGCGCTACTGCCGCTTCGTCGATACCAAGCAGTGGGAGCGGCTCGCCACGCTCTTCACGCCGGAAACGAAGCTCTACGGCTTCGGCTCGGTCGGCGACGGCGGCACACCGGACGCCTTTGTTGCAGGTTTGGCGAGCCGTCTCGCACGCGTCATCTCGATCCATCACGTCACCAGCCCCGAAATCTCCCTCACCGGCACGGACACCGCGCGCGGCATCTGGCCGATGATGGACTATCTCGAGTTTCCCGAAGGCGAGGCCCCTAAGGAGGCGCCGGGCAGCCGCGGCTTTGTCGGCTGGGGCCACTACGAGGAGGAGTATCGGCGCACGCCGGATGGCTGGAAGTTCACCTTCATGCGCCTCACGCGGCTGCGCATCGACCCGCTTCGAGCCGACCATCCGCACCCGCTCGCAGGTCGCTTCAGCCACGCCAAGACCTGGATCTGAGCTCGACGGCGGCACCACGGATATGCGGTGCCTGACTTCAGTCCGAACCCGCCACACCGAACGTCATCCCAGGCAAGGCGAGGCCCCAGGACTGGTCACGAACCGCTGCCTTGCGCGATTATCCTTTCGGCCCTACGCCAGCTTGTCCCAAGCTTTGACGAAGAAGTCCGTCGCGCCGAAGTTGCCGCTCTTCAGCGCCAGCACCAGGTCGTGCCCGACGGCCCGCGTCCAAGGCACGCCCGGGTCGATCTCTGGCCCGATCTCCAGCGCCTTTACGCCGAGCCCGTTCACCACCGCGCCCGACGTCTCACCTCCGGCAACGATCACCCGCGTCGTGCCGGAAGCCACCAGCTCCCGCGCCACGGCCGCCAGAGTCTTCTCGACGAGCGCGCCCGCGGCCTCGCGCCCGAGCTTGTCCTGCACCGCCTTCACCGCCGCCGGCTCCGCGCTCGAATAGACCAGGAACGGCCGGTCTTTCGGCTGCTCCGCAATCCATCCGAGGATGGTTTTCTCCGACTGCGTTCCACCGGAAAGCGCCAGCGGATCGACCTCGAGCGCCGGCAGGCCCGCCGCCTTCGCCGTTCCGACTTGGTCACGCGTCGCCTCAGAGCAACTCCCGGCCAGGATCGCGGCACGTCCCTTCGGCGCCGCCATCGACCGGGGCGCCTCGGCCGCCTTCATCATCCCCTTCGCGATGAAGTTCGCCGGCAGGCCCAGCGCCACGCCCGAGCCGCCCGTGATCAGGGGCATGTCCGATGCCGCCGCACCCATCTCGATCAGATCGCGATCCGAGATGGCATCCACCACCACGAACCGCTGGCCGCTCTTCCGCGCCGCCGCGAACGCCTCGGCGATGGCGCCACGCCCTTTCTCGACCACCGGATAGGAAACGAGCCCCACCTTGCCCTTCGACTGGCGCTGCATCACGCGTACAAGGTTGGAATCGCGCATCGGCGTCAGCGGGTGGTCCTTCATAGGGCTCTCGGCGAGCGGTGCTTCGCCAACGAAGAGGTTGCCCATGTAGACCGTGCGCTTGTTGGTCGGGAATGCAGGGCAGACCAGGGCGAGATCGGCCCCTAGCTTAGCCATCAGCGCCTCGGCGACCGGCCCGATGTTACCCTCGTCGGTCGAGTCGAATGTCGAGCAGTACTTGAAGAAGAGCTGTTTCGCCCCGAGCGCCAGCAGCGCATCCGCGCTGCGCAATGAAAGGTCGACCGCTTCCGCCACCGGGCAGGTCCGCGTCTTGAGCGCCACCACGATGGCATCGTACCCGGAGAGCGCGTCTCCCCTTGCGTCCGGCACCTCCATCACCTGCAGCGTCCGCATGCCCGCCCGTGTCAGCATGATGGCGAGGTCCGTGGCTCCGGTCAGGTCGTCTGCGATGCAACCGAGCAGCATGTCTATCGGTCCCCTCGGGTTCTGGTCGACGTGGCGCGAGGATGCCAGCGCCCGTCAGCCAGGGGAATCCTTTTGTGCCGCTGGCGCCACTTGAGCCCGCCGCAGCTCTCGTCGATCTCCCTCCAGCCCCCGCGGCCGCATCGCGGAGAAAAGCGCCAGGGCCACCAACGACAGTCCCGCCACGACGAGGAAGGCCGTGGTCCAGCCGGTGCGCGACATGCCTCCGGACCAGTCCAGAACCACCCCGATTGCCAGCGGACCGACGAAGCCTCCCGCATAGCCGAGCATCGAATGCACCGCCAGCGTGGCCCCACGGCGGGCGGGATCTGCCGTTCCGGCGGCGCCCGCGGTCAGGGACGACGAGTCGAGCCAGACCACCACCCCGTAGACCACGATCAACGTAACCGCGACCCAGTAGGAGAGCGTCCCGAGCCATCCGAGCGCCCCCGCCAGCACCGTCGACGCCACCATGGCGAACATCACCAGGCGCGCGCGCCCGACCCGGATCGAGACCTCGTTTCCGGCGACGCTCGCCATCGTCCCCGCGAGCCCCAGCACCGTCACCACCACGGTCGGTGAGAGCACATCCGCGCCTGCCGCCCCGGTCGAGGCTGCGACGTACCCGAGAAACGCCACCGCCCAGCCGCGAAGCGCGTTCATCTCCAGCGTGTGCACCGCGTAGGCGAGCGCATAGGCCATGGCCGAGCGGTTTCGCAAGACCGGCAGGAAGCTGAACAGCCCGCCTCCGTCGGTGGGCTTGGGCGGCGGAGCCGACTTGCCCGGCACCCCCGCGAACGCCATCAGCCAAGCCACCGCCGCCGTCGATGCGGCAACCACGAACGCCGCTCGCCAGTCCCAGAGACCCGCGATGATGTCGGCGGCCACGAACGAGATCGCGCCCGAGAACCCGATGCTGGCCGCATGCCCCGCCACCGCCCGCGACATCAGCTTCGCGTCGACCTCGTCAGCGAGCAGCTTGAGGCCGGTCATGTACGTGCCGGCCCAGCCGAAGCCGGCGATCCCGCGCGCCGCGAATGCGCCCCAGAACCCGTCGGCGAGCCCGGCGAACGTCCCGTGCCCGATGACCGTCGCCGCCACGCCGATCAGATAGATCCGCTTGGGGTCGATGCGGTCGGTCAACGTGACGAGCACCGGCACCGAAAGCAGATAGGCGCCATAGAAGGCCGAAGTGATCCAGCCCGCCTCGCTGTTGTTGAGCTGCCACCGCGACATGAGCCCGGGCAGCAGCGCCGGCCAGAAAAAGGCCCCGAGCTGCACCAACACCTGCGCCGCGCAGACGAGGGCGACGAGTGCCCCCGGCGCAATCCGCACCGCCCTCCCGCCGGCCGTCATGACGACGCACTCCGAACCTTTGACAGCAGCCCGCCGACCTCAGCCCGCCTTTAACAGCTCGACGATGGCGTCGCCGAGCTCGGTGCACATCGCCTTGCCGCCCATGTCGCGGGTGCGCACGTCGGTGTCCTTCAGCAGCTTCTCGATCGCCGTGACGATGGCGTCCGCCGCCTCCTTGTGCCCCAGGTGATCGAGCATCATCGCGCCGGACCAGATCTGCCCGATCGGATTGGAAATGCCCTGCCCTGCGATATCCGGAGCCGAGCCGTGCACGGGCTCGAACATCGACGGGAACTCCTTCTCCGGATTGATGTTGCCACCAGGCGCGATGGCGATCGTGCCCGTGGTCGCCGGCCCGAGATCCGACAGGATGTCGCCGAACAGGTTCGAGCCTACGATCACATCGAACCACTGCGGATTGCGCACAAGATGGGCTGTCAGGATGTCGATGTGATACTGGCTGGTCTTCGCCTTCGGGTACTCCTTGGCGATCGCTGCGAAGCGCTCGTCCCAATAGGGCATCGAGATCGAGATGCCGTTCGACTTGGTCGCCGACACGACCTCGTTCCGCGGTCGCGTTGCCGCAAGATTGAAAGCGTAGCGCATGACGCGGTCGCAACCGCGCTTCGAGAAGATCGCCTGCTGCACCGCCATCTCATAGTCGGTGCCTTCGTACATGCGCCCGCCAATCGAGGAATATTCACCCTCGTTGTTCTCGCGCACGATCCAATAGTCGATGTCGCCCGGCTTGCGCCCCGCAAGCGGACACGGCACGCCCTCGAAGAGCCGTACCGGACGCAGGTTGATGTACTGCTGGAACTCGCGACGGATGGGGATCAGCAGCCCCCACAGCGACACGTGATCAGGCACGCCCGGGAAGCCCACCGCGCCGAGATAGATCGCATCGTGCTTGCGGATCTGGTCGAGGCCGTCGTCCGGCATCATTTTGCCGGTCTTCTTGAACACCTCGCACGACCAGTCGAACGTGTCCCACTGGAACGCGATGTCGTACTTGCGCCCCACGGCCTCGAGCACCTTGATGCCCTCGGGCACCACCTCGTTGCCGATGCCGTCGCCGGGAATGACGGCGATTTTCAGCGTATTCGGCTTTTTTCCTGCGGCCTCGGCCATGAGCGTTCTTCTCCCGTTTCCACTGGGAAGCGAGAGAAGTCATGCCGCCGGTGAAAGTCAAGCCGAGGCGTCAGCCCAGGTACCGCTACACCCCATGGGTCCGCCCTCAGGGTGAGTTGCGACTGAGGTCGAGGAACGTCCTGCTCAACCGCGATTTCGGAGGCGGCGCGCTATAGCGCTGCGGCGCAGCGGCTGCTGGCGAGCGGTGCGCATTCTCGATTGATCGCGGTAACACCTCCTCGCGAGCTTGCGCCACGTCGGCTTCGGGTCTGGTTTCCATCGCGGCGGCCGCCTCCAATGCACCGATCGACATACGCCCGGGCAGGGGCGGTGGTGCACTCCGAGACTTGTTCTCGTCTGCGGTGGGAGCAGCCATTTCGTCGACCCGTGCCGACCGTAGCAAGGACCGCCGGGCGCGCTCGTCGACGAACTCCGCTCGCTGGCCAGGCGTGGTCGTCGTCGACCAGGTCGGGGCGATTGGCGCTCTCCCCGGTGCCGACGATGTCGTGGCTTCCCCGACGCGACCCGCAGCGGCCTGTCGCACCGGTAGCGCGGCGGGCGGAATCGCCTTCGCTTCTATGGACCGGTCGATGCACTGGGCGGCCGGGTCTGCCGCTCCATTGCACGAGCGTGAGCAGGCCTTGCCGCTATGGCCTTGCAAGAGAGTCAGCAGAATGAAATCTGGTCGGTCGGTGGCGAGACTGACACGCACGCTGGCATTGAAAGCGCGCATTGCAACTTTGGTACGGTCGTTCCACGCTCCGTCTGGGTCGCCAGCATAGCACCCGACCCGGCGCAGCTCCGACTGTATAGACGCCACGAGGCTGGAGCGCGCGTCCGCCGGAGCAGATCGGCCGGGCGCTCGCGATCCCCCCTCACTCGAAACTTGCACCGACTCCGATTTCGTCGGAAGCCCCGCGGATGCCGGACGGCCTCTGCCGGGCGCTGCAAGCGGGTCAGTGGCTTCGATCCGCAAAGAGACAGTCTGATGGCTGATCGCATCGCCCTGCCGCTTCGTGTCTGCCGGCGGAGCGAACATGTAGTCGGCGCCCATGAAAGCGAGAACCGGAACCCCTGCCAGCATCAAGCCGTGGCTGAACGATTTCCAATATGCCTTTCGCCGACGCATGAAACCAACTCCGAACGCAGAACTAAGATGTTCATTCGACGAGCAAAACGCCGCCCCTCGCCTTGCCTCCTGATGGGTATCGCCGACGCCGGACTCCACCCTCCCATCAGATGGCGGCGACGTCCCCGGCTCGCAACGGACGGTCGCGAAAAAGTGTTCCTGCAACGTAGCCGCCATGATCCGTCCCCTGCAAGAGACGGGCCGCAGACTGGTTACGGTCGCCCCTTCATCATCCGCAGGGGCGTGTATATCATGACGACCTCGCCCTTTTGGTTGCTGATGGTGTTGCGTGTACGCACTAATCCACGGTTTCCTTTCGAGGCGGCCCGGCTCTCTGTCACTTCGATCAGCACCGAGATCGTATCTCCCGCGAACGTCGGCCCCTTGATCTCCAGATCCATGCCCAGGAACGCCATCCCCGTTCCCTGAATGGTTGCACCGATCACCAGACCTTCGGCCATCGAGAACACCAGCGCCCCTGGGACCAGCCGGCCTTTGATGGCGCTCTCCGTCTGTCGGTAGACCTCGTTCGTGAAGAGAAGTTCCAACATGCCGGTGCACGAGATGAAATTCACGATGTCAGGCTCGGTGATCGTCCTCCCGTACGTCCGGTACGCCTTGCCGACGCTCATGTCCTGCCAGTAGAAGCCCTTACCGAGAAGCTCCGGCTCCTGTGCCATACCCGTCTCCCTCACCTCAGAATCGCTCGACCCACGGTCGAAGCTCGATCTCGCTGCTCCAGGCGGAGCGCGGCTGGCGGATCACCGCCAGGTACGTTTCGGCTATGGCGTCCGGATCGAGCAGGCTGTCGGCGACGTCGGCAGCTCCCTCGACCCGCCCCCGCACGCTGTTGCGCACCCCGCCGTCGATGTTGAAGTGCGCGATGTGCACGCCCTTCGGCTGCAGTTCCCGCGCCATCGATTGGGCGAGCCCGCGCAACGCGAACTTGCCCATGGCGAAAGGCGCCGACTGTGCATAGCCCTTCATGCTCGCCGACGCGCCTGTGAAGAGAATCGCACCCTCACCTCGCGCGGTCATCCGCCGGGCCGCTTCCTGGCCGACCAGAAAAGCTCCATAGGCCGTCACCTCGAGGGTCCGCATCACGTCCTTCGGAACGAGATCGACGAAGGGCCCGCGTGTCCGGAAGCTCGCGTTGTAGACCACCACGTCGAGATGCCCGAACGTCCGGTCGAGGTCGGCGAACATGGCCGCGACCGAATCCGGCGAAGACGCATCGACAGCGAACGAATGCGCCCGCGTCTGCTCGGCAAGCTCGGCAAAGTGCTCGGGCGTGCGCGAGGCCAGCGCCACCTCGTAGCCTTCGCGCACGAGCAGACGCGCCACCGAGGCGCTGATACCGCTTCCGGTTCCGACGATCAGGGCTGTCTTGGCCACGGCAAAGCTCCCACGCTGGCGTTAGCGGAAGCTTCGCAAGCCGCATTCCTGATTGCAATGCCGTGCAAGGGGTCGGTGCGAGCCTAGTCGACGGGTGTTACCTCGTAGCCCGCTTCGCGCAGCAGCGCGACGAGCCCGTCTTCTCCGATGAGATGCAGCGCTCCGACCGCGATGAATGCTTCGCCCTTCACCAGGATTGGCAGCGCCGCATCCCGCATGCGCGGGTTTCGCACGGTCAACAGCGCGTGCTGCAGGCTCTTCATCGCCGATGGATCGACACCGGCTGCGCGCATCATTTCGGCTTGCATCGGCAGGACTTTCGCCATCTCGCGCGCCAGGTAGCGCTGCAGCATGCTCTCGACCGCGTCCGCCGTGCGCGCCTTCGTCTTGAGCGTTGCCTTGAGTGTGCTGAGCTGGTCGCCTTCTGGAATGCTCGCCATCGCCAAGAGCTGACCCTCGAGCGTTTCGAGACTGACCACCGCCAATCCGCGCTTCCGCGCACGCGCACCGATCTGCAGGTCGAGAGGTTGCAGGCCCGTTTGCAGGCGCTTGCGTTCGCACTTCGACACCGAAAGCATCATCGACACGAACCAGGGCCTGAGCCGGTCCTGTGCCGCCGGCGGAAAACCCACCGCGCTGAGCGACGAGTGAACCGACGCCATTTCAACGGTATCGAGCATGCTCGCGAGGCTGCGACCGTCCGTGAAGACGACGCGATCCTGCAACTTGGCGAGCGCGACGCCGAACGCCTTCGGAGAGACATCGGCAACCTCGAGGGCGACCAGCTTGGCCGCGTCCATCGCTTCCACGACGCTGCGCGGCAGAACCGTGACGCGTTCGTCACTGAGGTGGATTGTCCCAAAAAGGTAGCTTGGCTTAATGCCGGCACGCGAGATGCGCCACAGCAGCGCTTCGCCATTCGGAGTTCGGCTGGCTGCCGCTTGCACCCGCTCGCGCGCACCGGGCACGCTCGCGTAAAGCTCTGGCAGAACATCGTGCCCGCGGCAGGTCGAGGCATCGATCGGCTCGGCTTGGGCCGGAGCCCACGCTGCCACCACAAGGGCAAGGCCCGACAGGAACGAACGAACGCGGCCGAACGCCATGATCACTCCACCGGCCGCAACGGCCGCGAACGCCACCAACACTGCTTTCCGCAAACGCCGCGAAAAGCTTGATAATACAGTCTACACTTCTTAGGTCACCATCGTGTTAATCTACGTTTTGCAGCGCTCCGCTTCCTGACGCCCTACGTCAGCCGCTTGATTTCGTCCCTCAATGCCGGCGCGAGATCCTCCCGCTCGAGGCCGTAGGCGATGTTTGCTGTCAGGAACCCGATCTTCGAGCCGCAATCATAGATCGTCCCGTCGAAGCGAACCGCGTGAAACGCCTGATCGGGCTGTTTCGACATCCGGATCATCGAGTCCGTGAGCTGGATCTCACCGCCCGCGCCCCGCTCCTGCTTGGCGAGCAAACCGAAGATCTCGGGCTGCAGGATGTAGCGTCCCGTGATGTGCAGGTTGGACGGCGCCGTCCCCTTGGGCGGCTTCTCCACCATCGAGGTCACACGGCTCACCTTGGCCGTCGGTTGCTCGACGCCGACGATGCCGTACATGTGCGTCTGATCCTCGGGCACGGGCGCCACCGCGATGTGATTGCCGCCGTGCTCGCGATAGGCCTCGATCATCTCGGCCATGCAAGCTTGCTTTCCGTGATGCAGCATGTCCGGCAGCAGCAGGGCGAATGGCTCGTCGCCGACGATCTCGCGCGCGCACCACACCGCATGTCCGAGGCCGAGCGGCGCTTGCTGTCGGGTGAAGCTCGCTTGCCCGGCCCCTGGAAGATCGCGCGCAAGGGCCTTGAGCTCGGGCTCCTTGCCGCGGTCTGACAGCGTCCGCTCCAGTTCGAACGCCATGTCGAAATGGTCCTCGATCACCGCCTTGTTGCGGCCCGTCACGAACACGAAATGCTCGATTCCAGCCGCTCTCGCCTCGTCGACGACGTGCTGGATGACCGGCCGGTCCACGACCGTGAGCATCTCTTTTGGTATTGCCTTCGTCGCTGGCAAGAAGCGTGTGCCCAGTCCCGCGACCGGGAACACGGCTTTTCGGATGGGGCGGACCTTGCCACTCATTTCGGAACTCCGGGATTTCTTGCGCTGCCGAAGGCAGCGGTCGGTGTTTTGCAATCGAGCCCCATTGCGGGCCCGCCACGTTCGATCTTCAGCGTCCTGCAGGCGGCGCAGCGACGTTGCGCGACGCCCCGATCGCCTGTGCCAAACGCATCAGCAATGCTGCCAGTCCAACTGCGGGCACAAAAACCAGTATCAGCACAGCCCCCCGCACCAGCCTTGCGAGCATCAGCCCGGCGCGGCTCTCATAGTCGCCTCCAGCCTCCGTCGGCCAGATGCGGCGCCACCATGAGTTAACGGTCGCAAACGCCATCAGGCCCACGGCGAGAGCCACCAGATAGCCCATCTGAACAACGGATGGAACGCCTGGCAGGAACCGGCGGCCGAGCTCGTTCTGCCGCGCCGCGGTAACCATCGATGCCCTGAGACCTCGTACGGTGACCGCTCCCGCCGTCTCCGTCACGATATTGGACCATGTGCCCGCCACGACGCGCGTGAGTCGTGTAACTGTCGCCGCCGGCGCCTGTTCCAGGGGCTCGACGGCGAGGTCCAACCGACCATCGACCCCCAGTCCCCCGCGCACGACGAGCTTTTCTGGCTCGCCGGCCAGCGCATGCAGAAACTCAGCGACCGTGGCTCCTCCCAGAGCCTTTTCGACGCTCGAAAGGGCCACTCTCTGCCACAGCCAGTTGCGTGTGCCGGGTTGCCGCGCCGAAGTCGCTTCCAGGATGACGAGATTGGCATCGCTCGCGCTGGCCGCTCGCTCCAACTGGGCCATTGATATTTCGCCCGTCCCGCCCGAACTCGGCTTGTAGATCAGCCGATCGCCCGCAATCCTCCCGGAAAGCAGCACGATCTGCCCGGCAAGATTGCCGAGCGCCCCTTCCAGATGGCCGGGATCGACGACGTCCGGCCGCGCGTGTCTTGCGCCCCGCTCGACCACCGGCGCTCGCGAGATTCCTGTCGCCCCGCCGGGCTCCAGCGCCACCATTCGGACCGACGACCGCGTAATTGGCCTTTCCAGTTGCCGCAGCACCTCGTCGAACTGCGCTCTGTCCTTCACTTCGACCAGCATGTCGCGTCCGACCGCGATGCGCGCCAGCTCACGTCCCTTTTCCGGCTTCGCAACGAGGAAGTTTCGACCGTCGACCAGCACCGAAAGTTCGGCCTCCGCTGGAAGAGCCTTCAGCGCGGCGGCGGACTCGAATACCGTCCCTGCATCGAGATGGATTCTCAGCCCCCGGCCCCCGCCTGTTGCACTCGGCGCGAGAGTCCGGATCGCCCGTGCCAGTTCGAGCGGACCCGCCGCTGTGAACGGCTCGCCGGCGCGGTTCGTCAGCCTCCAGTGTCCCACCTGGGTGGCACTTGCGGCGATGTCGACGTACCCATCCTTGCGAGGCGCTCTGCTGACGTATCGCGCCACCGCCTCGAGGTTGTCCCCCGTCCCTCGCTCGGCCGCTCCCGTGGTCAAGGCTTCGACGCGCATCCACGCGGCCGATGGAGCCGTCAATACCGCGACCGCGGCGATGACCACGACAACCGCCCCCGCGGTGAGCAATCTTGCGCTTCGGACATGCATGCCTTGACCTCCCCAGCATGCCGTCCTCGCACACCAAGGTGACGAAATGGCGGCCCCTCCGGCCGGTGCACGCGACGCAGCTAAGCGGCAGGCTTGCGATACACATCCTTGAGCGCGATGCGCCCGTTCTTGAATTTATAGCGCTCGACACCGGCCTCCTCGCGCACCGCCCCCGTCTCCTTGTCCGTCTCGATCAGGCGGAACGTCATGAACGTCGCCTCCGGTGCGTGATGGTAGACCACGTCCTCGAAGCGCCGCTGCACGTTGCCCGTCGCTGTCGCGGCGAGTGCCTCGGCCACGGCTGCCTTGCCGGTGATCTGCCGCACGGCACCGTCCCCGTCGTTCGCCTGCCAGACGAAATCTGGTGCCACCGCCTCGTAGAGGAGCTCCGCGTCTCGCTTGAACCAGGCCCGGCCGAACGTCCTGAAAAGTACGTCGCGCTCTGCGGCGGTGGGAGCCATGGTGTCCACTCCTTGGGCTGACTTGCAGATTTGATCGAAGGATTGTGCTTCGCGACCGGCGGTATGGCCCGT
Organism: Hyphomicrobiaceae bacterium; assembly: GCA_041397805.1. Lineage (GTDB taxonomy): Bacteria > Pseudomonadota > Alphaproteobacteria > Rhizobiales > Hyphomicrobiaceae. The sequence goes on along the minus strand of JAWKWD010000012.1, from coordinate 54,701 downwards.
CTCGCATTGCCGGCTTGCGTGTCTCAGGTTAGGTTTTGAATGCATTTTCCGTCCAAAACCCGAATAACGGGAACCATACCATGCTCAATCTCGACCACTTTGTCGAAGACTGTCGCTCCGCTATCAGGACCGACCCGACCCACAAGAGCGCCTACGAGGTCATCCGCCGGGCCTTCAGCGACCCTGCTGCCGTGATGGCCGCCGTCGGCGAGCCGGAAGCCAGCGGCGTCATACCGATCTACAGATCGAAAAATCTCACGATCATCAACTTGATCTGGAAGCCTGGCATGACGGTCATGCCGCACAATCATGAAATGTGGGCCGTCATCGGCATCTACACGGGCCGCGAGGACAACATCTTCTGGCGGCGCATCAAGGACGAGCCGAACGGCCGCATCGAAGCCGCCGGCGCTCATGCTCTGTCGGCCGGCGACGTCGTGCCGCTTGGCAAGGACATCGTCCACTCGGTCACCAATCCCATCATGAAGCTGACTGGCGCCATCCACGTCTACGGGGGTGACTTCTTCGAGGCCGAGCGTAGCGAATGGGATGCCGAAAGCTTGACCGAGCGCCCCTACGACATGGCGAAAGTCCGGGCCATGTTCGAGAACTGAGGCGCTCGCTTACTGCTGCGCATGCGCTGCCGAAACGTGCCCGCCCGCGAATCGGAAGCGCCTGGCCCCGACACCCCCCGCCCGCGGGCCTACTCCGCGGCGATCATCGGTTCCGCCGCCCCGCGGTCGGCCATTGCGGTCGCCCGCTGCGCCGGAGGCGGCTCACCGTAGAATGTCGTCCGCTGACGCGGCGTCCGGCCCGCACTTCTGATCATCGCCTCGATGGCCGTCGCCACCATCTCTTGGCCATGCGCCGCACCGGCCGCCCGTGTGATGCTCTCGTTCATCAAGGTCCCGCCGACGTCGTTGGCGCCCGCTGAAAGGCACGCCGCCGCGCCCTCCGGGCCGAGCTTTACCCACGACGCCTGCACGTTCGCAATCGCGCCATCAAGCACCAGTCGCCCGACCGCATGCATCAGCACGGCCTCTCGAAAAGTCGGCCCGCGCCGCGCCTGTCCGCGCAGGAAGATCGGGCTTTCCATATGTACGAACGCGAGCGGAACCAGCTCGGTGAAACCGCCGGTCCGCTCCTGCAGGTCGCGCACGCGGATGAGGTGCCGCGCCCAGTGATCGGCCGTATCCACATGCCCGAACATGATCGTTGCGGTGCTTTTGAGTCCGACGGCATGCGCCGCCTCCATCACCGCGATCCATTGGTCGGTGGTGATCTTGTCCGGGCAGAGCACCCGCCGTACCTCGTCGTCCAGGATCTCGGCCGCCGTGCCCGGCAGGCTCGACAAGCCCTGCGCCTTGAGCCGCGCCAGATAATCCTTGAGATCGAGCCCGAGCGTCTCCGCGCCGTGCCAAACCTCCAGCGGCGAGAACGCATGCACGTGCATGTCCGGCGCGCCGATCTTCACCGCCTCGACGATCGCGAGGTACGTGTGGCCCGTATACTTGGGCGCGATCCCGCCCTGCAGGCAAACCTCCGTCGCGCCGCGCTGCCAAGCCTGTCGCGTCCGCTCGGCCACCTCCTCGAGCTCGAGATCGTAAGGTTTGTCGCGCACGTTCGCCGATAGGCGGCCCTTCGAGAAGGCGCAGAACTTGCAGCCGTAGGTGCAGATGTTCGTGTAGTTGATGTTGCGGTTGACGACGTAAGTCACCTCATCGCCACACCGCGCCCGCCGCATCTCGTCCGCGGTCTTGCAGATTGCCGAGAAATCGTCGCCCCGCGCCGCGAACAGCGCCGCGATCTCGGCTTCGCCGAGCCTGCGCCCCGACATCGCCCGGTCGAGTGTCCGCGCGATCGGCGAGCTGATCGGCGCCGCGCGCCGCGACACCAGCGCCACGTCGCGCGTGGGCGGCAATCGGCCGGCATCGCCCGGCGCCCACTCGTCCTCGCGCGCCATCCCGGCAACGTCGAGCTTGTGCAGAACAGGCGCCAGAAGCTCTTTCGCCAGCCACTTGCGCGGCTCCAGCGCATGCCGCGGTGCAATCGCCGTCCGTTCGGCAAGCACACGCCCTGCCGTCGAGGTCGCCGCCTCGAGGCGTGCGAGATGCGGCCATGGCGCTTCGGGATTGACGTGGTCGGGCGTCACCGGCGACACGCCGCCCCAGTCGTTGACGCCGGCCTTCACCAGCGAGCCGAGATCGCCCATGTCGTGCAGGTTCGGCGGCGCCTGCACGCTCATGTCTGGCCCCAGGATGAGCCGCGCGGCGGCGATACTCCACAGGTGCTCGTCGAGCGAGGCATCCGGTGCGTTTGCCATGCGCGTACCCGGCTTCGCCCGGAAGTTCTGGATGATCACCTCTTGAACGTGACCGTAAGCATCGGCGAGATCGCGAATCGTCAGCAGTGCGTCGATGCGCTCCCGCCGCGTCTCGCCAATTCCGACCAGCAGCCCCGTGGTGAAGGGCACTTGCGCCCGCCCCGCTGCCGCGATCGCTTCGAGCCGAACCGCCGGAACCTTGTCGGGTGATCCGAAATGCGGCCCGCCCCGCTCCGATAGCCGATCCGAAGCGGTTTCCAGCATGATGCCCTGCGAGGCAGAGACCGCCTTCATCCGCCGCGCCCACGCTTCGTCCATGATGCCGGCGTTGATGTGCGGGAGCAGGCCCGTTTCCTTGAGCACCAGCTTCGCCATCGCCTCGAGATACGCCAGCGTGCTTTCGTAGCCGAGCCGCTCCAGTGCCTCGCGAGCCGCCCGGTAGCGCACCTCCGGCTGGTCGCCGAGCGTGAATAGGGACTCCTTGCACCCCGCTTCCGCGCCCGCCCGCGCGATGGCCAGCACCTCGTCCGGCGACAGGAACGCGGCCGAGCCGTGCCGCGGCGTACGCGCAAACGTGCAGTAGTGGCAAACATCCCGGCAAAGCTGCGTTAGCGGAATGAAGACCTTCCGCGAATAGGTCACCGTACGCCCGAAGCCGGCGAGCGTCATCGCCTCTGCCTGACGCATCATCTCGCGGAGATCGGCCGTCTCGAGCCCGTACGCCGCTTCCGCATCGAGCCGTCCATGAGGACCGATGCCAAGCTGCGCATAGCGCGGCAACCATTCGAGTCTCCGGAGGTCGTCTGACAGATCGATGTCCTGCGCCAGACCCTCGCGCTCGACCACGGCCACCGCAAGGCCGGCCGCCGCCGCCCGCCGCTTGTGCTCGCCAAAACTACCCGGGCCGAAGGCCGGCGCGAAGGGCGCCGGCAGCGGCAGCAGCAGCGTGTTCGTGCCGGTACCATTCGCATCCGGGACGATCGCGCCACCTTTGGCCGTGGCTCCCCTCAGCACCGCTTCGATATCGGTCGGCGTTGCGAGCGGAACGTCGCCGGGGATCACCAGCGCGCGCCTGCCGCCCTCGGTGGCTGCCCTCGCGAGCCCGCTCGTTATCGAGGCATTGAGGTCGGCCCCCTCCGGTTCCTCGATCACCTCCGCCCCCCGTGCCGAAGCGGCCGCCGCAACCTCGCCGTCCCGCGTCACGACGATCGTCCGCGCGATCAGAGGCACCCGGGCCAAGGTCTCGAGCACATCGCCGAGCATGCCGAGCACGAGCTGTCGTCGCGTCTCCGCGGAAATCGCCGACCCAAGCCGCTGCTTGGCATGCACCAGCGACTTGACCGGCACGATCGCAAACGTACGGCCGGCCCCCGGAAATGGCGGTCGAGGCGCAAGTGTCATTGGGCAGTCTCCAGCCCGCGTTGTCGAAGCCGGCGGCAGAAGCCGAGCGCGGCCTCCGCAAGTGCAGTCCGGTCCTCGAGTGTGCGCATCATGGTGTTTATGACGAGAGTTTCGAGGGCCAGATCTCCCGCACGGTCGGCGTCCACCGTATCGAGCACGAACCCGTCGATCCAGCCGGAATAATGCTCGACAATGGCCCGGACGTCCAACGGCAGCCCCAGCTCGCCCATGATCTTGGCTGTCGGGCCCTTCACGGCCTGTCCGCCCACCAGCGGTGTGATGGCGATGCAAGGCGCCTTGCGGGCTGCCAGCAGCACCCGCCATTCCGGGATCGCGAGGAGCGGATCGATACTGAGCCATGGATTCGACGGGCAGATGATGATCCCGCCAAGATCGTCGCGCCTGAGCGCTTCGACCGCGGCCGGCGCCACGTGCGCCCTCTCGGCGCCGTCGAACATGATCTTCCTGACGCGCGGCTCCGTGCGCCTGCCGACGAAATAGGTCTGGAACGCCAGCGTTCCCTCGTCGGTCTCGACCTGCGTCGCCACGGGCTCGTCGCTCATCGGCACCACGGTCGGCCCGACGCCGAGCCGGCCCGCGAGATATGTGGTCGCCTCGGAGAGCGTCCGCCCTTCCGCCAGCATCATCGTGCGCACCGCATGCGTGGCTAGGTCCATGTCGCCGAGCCGGAACCAGCTCGGTCCGCCGAGCCGTTCCACACCTTCCATGAACCGCCAAGTCTCGCCGGCGAGCCCCCAGCCGAGCTCGGTGTTCGATAGCCCGGCAAGCGTATAGAGCACAGTGTCGATGTCCGGCGATACGTGAAGGCCGAAGTGGCGAAAATCATCGCCCGTATTGACCACGATCGTCAGCCGCTCTGGTGGCAGAACACGGGAAAGCCCGAGAGCCAGCTTCGCTCCCCCGATCCCGCCACACAGCGCGACCCAATGCGCCCCGTCGCCCGCAGCCGTGCTCACCGGAACATGTCCTCGTTTTTCGGTCTGACAAGGGCGCTCGCGGGCTTATCTGGCGCCGGCGGATCACGGCGCGGCAATCTCACCAGAGCCGCCGGTGTGCCTTCGGCCGCTTCGCCCATCACCAGCACGGCTGCCGTCGCCACGCTGTCGGCGAACGCGGTTTCCGTCACCATCAGAACGCGCCCGTTCATGTCGGTCTCGCCGCGCTGGTCGATCAGCGACGGCACGCCAGCGGCACCGATCGCCGTGCCCGTTGTACCGAGCCGCCACGCCCGGCCGATGCTGTCGGAGATCACCACCCCGAGCGGCAAACCGAAGTGCGCATCGAGACGCCCCTTCAGCTCTGCCGCGCTCTTGTCCGGATCGATCGGCAGCAGCAGCGCCGGCTCCGCCATCTCGTCGGCTTCGACGTTCGACTGGTCGATGCCCGCGTTCGCCATGACGAGCCCAAGCCGATGCGCCACGACGATGACGTTCTTTTTCGCACGCAGGACCTCGGTCGATTCCGAAAGCACCAGCTCGAGCAGCCGCGGATCCTTTCCCGTGATCTCGGCGAGCTCCCGCGCACGCTCCGACGGCGTCACCCGCGCCACGTCGAACACGCGCCCCTCCGCCTTCGATACGATCTTCTGCGCAACGACCACGATATCGCCCGCCACGGGCCTGATCCGGCCCCTTTCGAGGCCCTTGATCAGCAATGCGGCAAGATCGTCACCTGGCTTCACCCGGGGAAGTCCCGGCACGGCCCAGACGCTCAGCGATGGTGTGGTCATGCAGCTTTACAGCCTTCTCAGCGCCATCCCCGCGGCTGCGGAAACCCACGTGTCCGGAAGCAATCCCGGTTGCCGTCGAGGCTGTCCGCCTGTGCCCGCGTCACGCCCTTCCATCCACCTGAAAGCCTGCTCCCGGCCCTGGCTCAGCTCTTCGTCCCGAACCCCGTGATGCGTATGGACGCCCCGTCCACCTTGTACGTGCGGTTGATTCCGATGATCACGGAGGTCAGCGCCTCCGCAGCGGCGGAGTTCGCGAGTGGCCCCGCGTGCAGGCCCCGCACCCCCAATGCTTCGGCAAGCTTGATCACCGGCTCGCGGTCTTCCGGCTTGTCGCCGAAGACGAGTACGTCACAGTCGAGCGCCAGGTCGACCTGCTCGAGCTTGTGCGCCGCCACGTTGTGGAACGCCGACACCACGCGCACGCCCTCGCCGAGCCGTGCCTTCGCCAGCACCGCGGCGCAGCCCTCCGGCGGCAGCTGCACCCGCGCCACACGAGGCGGCATCAGCGGCACGGTGGTATCGACAAAGAGCTTCCCCTCTACCGCAGGCTTGATGTCGTCGAGCACCGCCGGCGCCGTCGCAAATGGCACCGTCAGCACCACGATCTCGCCGGCTTCGGCCGCCTGTCGGTTCGCCATGCCGCGCGGCTTCGGCCCGGTTGCCAACGCGGCCAGGGTTTCGGCTGCAGCCTCGGCCTTGTCCGCCGTCCGCGACCCGATCACCAGCGGATAACCGGCCTTTGCCCAGCGGCGCGCCAGGCCCGTACCGAGGTCGCCTGTGCCGCCGATGATTGCAAGGGTAGGAAGCGAATCTGTCATGTGCCATCCGTCTCGGTGTCTATGTCACTGCTGGCAGCGTTGCCGCCAAGCTAAGCAAACCTGCCCCGTTGTGCAAAGAGGGCCTCGCAGGGCTCGGCGCGTTGCGAGTGGGGTGGAGGTGGTCTCCCCGATGGCCACCCTGATCATGCCAGGCCCTGAAAGAGCGGCCACGGCAGCATGTGCCCGCGGGACGCCTCAGCTCGACAGCAGCTCGGGCAGGGTCACCACGCCGATGCCCGCCTTGTCGAGCCCGCCGCGCACGGCTTTCGCAACCTCGACCGCGCTCGGCTCGTCGCCGTGGACACAGATCGTGTCCACCGAGACCTTGATCACCTTGCCCGAGCGCGCCACCACTTCGCCCTGCTCGACCATGCGCAACGCCTGCTCGACGGCCTTCGTCGGCTCGCGATAGACCGTGCCGGGGATGGATCGCGAGGCGAGATTGCCATCCTCCTCGTACTGCCGGTCCGCGAATCCTTCTTTTGCCACACGCAAACCGAGCCGCTCTCCGGCCTTCTCCATCTCCGAGCCGGCAAGCGCCACATAGATGATCTCACGGTCGACCGTCTTGATCGCCCGGCCGATCGCCATGGCATAGCCTTCGTCCACGGCCGCCATGTTGGAAAGCGCGCCATGCGCCTTCAGGTGCGTCACTGTCAGCCCGGCGTAGCGCGCCATCGCCTGCAGCGCACCGATCTGGTAGGCCGTCATGTACTCGAGGTCCGCGGGCTTCATGCGGATTTCCCGGCGTCCGAACCCCCACAGGTCGTTGAAGCCGGGATGCGCGCCGACCGATACGCCAAGCTCCTTTGCCAGCAGGCACAGCCGATGCATCGTATTCGGGTCGCCGGCATGGAACCCGCAGGCGACGCTGGCCGACTTGATGATTTGCATCAGCGCCGGGTCGTCGCCGATGTCGTAGGCGCCCCACCCCTCCGCGATATCGGCATTGAGATTTATGCGCCTCGACATCACTGCTCCCGAATTGAGTTCCCTGACGATCGACCGCCACCGGCTGGCTCGGATCCCGCCCGGTCATCGGAGCCGCGCCGTCACCGGCGTCATCGGAGCCATGCCATTTCTGGAATGCTATGGTCTTTGACAGGCGGCGACAATCGCTGTCTCTATGCCGTCTCTTCAGCCTGCACCAGATAGGTGCCCACTCGCCCTGCTGACCTAACCGACCGGGACCGATGATCGCCGAGCCGAGCCCTGCCCGATTCCTCGCTGCTGGCGATACCGCCCTCGTCGTCGAGTTCGGCGACCAGGTCGATCGCGCCGTCAGCGACCGCGTCATTGCACTCGCCGACGCCATCGACGCCCGCGCCATTCCGGGCGTCATCGAGCTGGTCCCCACCTTTCGGTCGCTGATGGTCCACTACGATCCTCTCCGCATCGGCCATGGCGAGCTCCAGGGCGTCATTGCCCCTCTTCTCGGCAAGCTCGGTGCCGTTCGTCATCGCGAGCGGCTGTTCGTCCTGCCCGTGACCTATGGCGGCGATCATGGACCCGATCTCGACGAGGTTGCAGAGCGAACCGGCTTGACACCGGCAGATGTCGTCCGCCTCCACACGGCCGTTACCTACCACGTCTACGCACTGGGCTTTCTGCCGGGCTACCCCTACATGGGCGACGGGCCCGAGGAGCTCTCGCTCCCCCGCCGCGAGACTCCACGTGTCCGCGTGCCGATGGGCTCGGTCTGCATCGCCTTCCGGCAGGCCGGTATCTACTCCCTGGAAAGTCCTGGCGGCTGGCACCTCCTCGGCCGCACGCCGGTGCACCTCTTCGACAAGCGCCGCGAGAATGCCGTACTTCTCGCCCCGGGCGACAAGGTCCGCTTCGAGCCGGTCTCAGCCGATGTCTACGACCGCCTCGCCGAAGACGCGGCCGCCGGTCGCCTCGAGATCCGTCCCGCAGGAGTGTCGGCATGAGCGACGCCGGCTTGCGCGTGATCCAGCCCGGATTGCACACCACGGTGCAGGATCTGGGTCGCATCGGCTCCCAGCGCTTTGGAATTCCCGTCTCCGGTGCGCTGGACCCCGTAGCATTGAGAGCCGCCAACGTCGTCGTCTCGAACCCGCAGGAAACCGCTGGGCTCGAGATTGCTGTCATGGGCCCGGTCCTCGAGGTCCAGGCCGAGAGCACACGCGTCGCTCTTGCGGGCGTCGGCGCCCGGCTGGTTGTAGAAGGGATCGACGGCGGCACCCGCGAGAGTCCGCCGCTGCAAAGCACGCGCCTTCGACGAGGCGACCGCGTCCGCGTAGCGGCAGCCACGGCAAGCGCCGTGACCTACCTGGCGATCGAGGGCGGCCTTGCGTTCTCGCCGTTTCTCGGCTCGCAGGCGACCTATGTTCGCGGAGGCTTTGGCGGCCTCGATGGCCGGGCTCTAGTCGCTGGCGACCTGCTGCCCCTCGCTTCCGCGGTGGCAGAAGAGCGCACGGAGATGCGCCTGGATGGCTTTGATTTGGAGCCGGCGTCGGAGATCCGCGTCGTTCTGGGACCCCAGGACGACTATTTCGCGCCGGATGCCATCGAGAGCTTCCTCGCCACACCCTACACGGTCTCCCGCGAGGCCGATCGCATGGGTTTGAGGCTCGACGGCGCGCCGCTCGACCACGCCAAGGGCTACAACATTGTCTCGGACGGCATCGCTCCGGGATCGATCCAGGTTCCTGGCAGCCGCATGCCGATCATTCTGCTGGCTGACCGGCAGACCACCGGCGGCTATCCCAAGATCGCGACGATCATTTCTGCCGACCTCGCCGCGGTCGGTCGTCTGCTACCGGGAGCCAGGCTGCACTTTCGGGCCGTCTCCCTGGCCGAGGCTGTGGCCGCCATCCGCCTCCTCGAGCATGAGATGGCCGGGCTGACTGCCCGCCTGTCCCCGATCCGCCCGGACGGCCCAGATCTCGAGCGCCTTTACGACAGCAATCTGATCAGCGGCGTCACCGACGCGCACGCCAATCCCGGCTGCAGCCTCTAGAAGAGCCGCGATCGCTGGCGAAGAGCGCGCAATGCACAGAGACGCTTCAGCCGCGTGCCGGTAGCCCAAGCTCTGTGTAGGGGATGAAATCCACCGTCTCCCCGGCGCGGACATCTCCCCGCTCCTCGGCAATGTCGATCAGCCCGTCCGAAACCCTGAGGCCCGAGATCAGGCCCGATCCGTCGCGCCGGAACTTGTCGACGCCGAGACCGTCTGGTGTATCCACCAGCACGCCACGCCAGAACTCCCGCCGCCCGGGCTTCCGGCCGCGGAAATCGAACACCGCCTTCAAAGGATACCGCCGCGGCTCCACCCAGGCGCCGCCACCGAGGCGGCGCAGCAACGGCCGCGCGTAGAGCAACGCGCAGACGAATACGGCCACCGGATTGCCTGGCAGCCCGACCACCACGCAATCCCCGATCTGGCCGAACGACATCGGTCTGCCCGGCTTGACCGCCAGTTGCCACATGTGCCGCTTGCCGAGTTCATCCAGCGCGTGCACCAGATGGTCTTCCTCACCCCGGCTGGCGCCGCCGCTGGTGATGATGACGTCGAAGCGTCCCGCCGCGTCGGCGAGCGCTTGCCGGACCGTCGCCGCATCGTCCGGCAGCACGCCGAGATCAGTCACCTCGGCACCTGCCGCCATGACCAGAGCATGCAGCAACGGGGCATTGGCGTCATAGACTTCTCCGGGCCGCAATGGCCCACGTCCGGCGCGAACCACTTCGTCGCCGGACGACACGATCGCCGCCTTGAGCGGCTTGAAACAGGCGATCTCGGTCAGCCCGATCGACGCCAGCTGCGCGACGTCCTGCGGTCGCACTGTCTGGCCAACCCGCAGCACAGCCTCGCCGGCTTTCAGGTCCTCGCCCGCCTGACGCACGTTCGCGCCGCTCTTCATGCCTGGCGGTACGATGACCACATCCTGCCCGTCCCGTCGGTCGCGTTGCACGTCCTCCTGCATCACCACTGTATCGCAGCCGTCCGGCATCATCGCGCCGGTGAAGATACGAACCGCAGCTCCCGCCTTTGCCGGCTCGGTCATCGGATGGCCGGCCGCAGAGCGTCCGCCAACGGCAAGAGCGCTGCCAATCACGGCATCGTAGTCCGTGGCCCGAAAGGCGTATCCGTCGACCGCCGCGTTGCGATGCCCTGGCACGTTCCGCTCGGCCGCCACGTCACCAGCCGCGATGCGCCCTGCCGCCTTCGCCAGTGGCACCATCTCGTCGGATACCGTCGGACCGACCCGCTCGCGCAGCAGCGCCAGCGCAGCCGCATGCCGCATTCGCTCACCGTCATGAAGGAAACAGTCGTCGAGAAGCTTGCCCGTCATCGGTCCTGTTGCGTCTGAGCCCTGTCCACTCACATAGGCGCATTCTGCCAATAAGCGAAGAGGACACCGTCCCTTTGATGGAGACGCGGAGCCACCCCATGTCTGGAATTGGCCGAATTAAGGAGACCCCGATGTCGACCCGTGCCGCGGCTGATCGCGAGGCGATCGGCGATTACGAGCGCTACATGGATGCGAGGGCAGCCATCCTCTCGGGCAACGGTCGACACATCGAGCTTCCGCACTTTCCAAACCTCGCCCACCTCGAAGCTGCAGTGCCCAAAGGCTACCGCCTGACACGCGGAAAACCCGCGAGACTATTGCTTGACGATTGGTAGGAGACGCGCGCCCGAGGTGACCCTCCCTTTGACGCCGATTGCGCTCTTGGCTCGGCGACGCAGACGGATCGGCACAACTCGGTGACGCACGAAGAGCGCGTCGCGTTTGCCGGGCCCCCGGGCCGGCAAGCGTGATCAGTGGCACATCCAAGTGGGGCCCCGACGGTCAAGTGGGGCCCCGACGGTCGCCGGACGTCCCGATTACCGGGGCCAGTCTGCCGAGCGCGCTCCAGCGAGCCCCCAACGTCAGCGCCGCGATCTCAATGGCAAAAAGAAGGCTTGTTCGCGCACACGACGTACGCGAAACGAACAAGTCGAATGCCTACTCCTTCAGTGATTCATGAGAAGGAACAGGCCTACCCCTACTGCGGGCCCTGCCAACGAACAGAGCACGACCATCAATACCGGCTTGAACATTACACACTTCCCCGCCTCCGGACGCGACAGGCGCCCGAACTCGAGAGATCTACCGTCTTTGCCCTCTTTCAGGCAGACCTCTCCGCGGACATAGTAGCCCGCTCACGGCAGAGTTGCACTATGCCGCACCACTGTTCACGAAAAAGTGACCATGCGCTCGGTTCGACGCCATCACCGACGCCGCCGCCGCCATCAAAGCGACGTGCCGGTGGACATTCGCCGATTTCGGCCTCAGAGCGCCTGCTCCCACGCCATCGGAATGATGCGGTAGCCGCTGCCTTGGCGCACCAGGTGTGCAAAGCCCGGGAAATGCATGTGCATGCCCGTCACCATCAGCTTGTCCGTCGTCACCATGTCGAACAGGCGGCGCCGGGTGGCCTCCGCCATCTCCTTGTCCGTGTCGAAGGCCATGCACACCTCGGGCCGCGCCGTCTGCACTTCCGGGACATGAACGATATCGCCCCAGATCAGCAGGCTCTCCCCGCCCGACGAGATCAGATACCCAGTGTGTCCCGGCGTATGCCCGTGCAACGGCATTGCCGTCACGCCGGGCAGCACCTCGCCTTTCTGAAACAGCCGCCAGCGGTCGCGATAGGGCTCGGTCTGGTCGCGGCCCGCCTGGAAGAACATCTTCTTCTCCCGCTCGTCGCCTCGCGCCATGGCCGCGTCGTCGAACCAGTGCCGCGGCTCGTTCTCGTGCATCACGAGCTCGGCGTTGGGGAAATTGCGCTTGCCCGTCTCCATGTCGGTCAATCCGGCCGAATGGTCCGGATGCATGTGCGTGAGCAGCACGCTCTCGATCGAAGCCGTATCGACTCCTGCCGCCGCCAGATTGTCGAGCAGGCGGCCGCCCGTGTTGGCCATGAGCTTTCCGCAACCCGTCTCGATCAGCGCCAGCTTGCCGGCCGTGTAGATCAGGAAGCAGTTCACGGTCGTGCGCCGCGCCGGACGAAAGTTGTCGCTCAGGATCTGGCGCGCCTCTTCCTTCTCGATGTTGCGCAGCACGTCCAGGTTGCCGTCGAGATAGCCGTCCGACACGGCCGTCACCGTGATATCGCCGACCCGTCTGTGATAGACGCTCGGGACCTGCTTGCTCGGTGCCTTGATCATCGTCGTCGTCCGCCTTCGTCTAGTCGCGCACCGGAATAGCGCGCTGATTATACATTATTTTTCGGATTCGAGCCTGCTCTTCGGAAGGCAGTGTAGCGACATCCACCCTCAGGTCGTTGCCCACCTCCATGCCCCTCTGCACGGCGGGACGGGCAGCCATCGTCTCCTGCCACCGCTTCACATACTTGAACTCTTCGATGTCCTGCCCCTGCAGCTTCCAATTGAGCGTCCACGGATAGCAGATCATGTCGGCGATGGTGTACTCCTCGCCCGCCATCCAGGGGCTCTTGTGAAGCACGTTGTTCATGACGCCGTAAAGCCGGTTGGCCTCGTCCCGGTATCGACGCAGGGCATATGACTGGTCCCCGTGCTCTGCGCCGAGCCGGGTGAAGTGCCCGCACTCGCCGAGCTTCGGGCCCTGGTTGGCCATCTGCCACATCACCCACTGGTTGACGCGGTACTTCGTCCTCACGTCCTGCGGCCAGAATTTCCCGACCTTCTCGGCGATGTACATCATGATCGAGCCGGACTCGAAAACACTGAGCGGGCCTTCCCCGTCGGCAGGCGCCGTGTCGACCAGCACGGGCATGCGGTGGTTCGGGTTCATGCGCAGGAACTCGCCCGAGAACTGCGCACCCTGCTGGATGTTCACCGGGACGATCTTGTACGGCAACCCGCACTCCTCCAGCAGGATCGTCACCTTCTTTCCGTTCGGCGTCGGCCAGTAGTGCAGCTCGAGCACGGGCATCTCCTCATCCAAAGGTCTTTTTTGTCCAAGCTAGTCTCGGATTACGAGGGAGGGAAGCGCTGCCTCTCCTCCCCCGGACAAGAGGGCGCGCTTCCCTTTCCGCGAGAGGCAGGTGCATAACCACGCTCAACAAACACCCGGAGGATACGCCCCATGCTGCTCGCCCCGAACATGAGCCGGCTCGGCACCGAGACCGCGTTCGACATCCTGGCCCGCGCCGCGGAGTTGCAGCGACAGGGCAAGGACATCATCAGCCTCGGCATCGGCCAGCCGGACTTCAAGACACCGGGCCACATCGTCGAGGCCGCGGTCAAGGCTCTGCGCGACGGCGAGCACGGCTATACGCCCGCCCAGGGTATCGTGCCGCTCCGCGAGGCCGTGAGCCGGGACCTCAAGCGCCGTCACGGCGTCGACGTTCACCCCGACAACGTCGTCATCATGCCGGGCGGCAAGCCGACGATGTTCTTCTCGATCCTCATGTTCGGCCAGCCGGGCGCCGAGATCATGTACCCGGATCCCGGATTCCCGATTTACCGCTCCATGATCGAGTACACCGGCGCAAAGCCGGTCCCGATCGTTCTCAGGGAGGAAAACGAGTTCGCCTTCTCGGCCGACGAGGTGCTCAGCCAGATCACGCCGAAAACCAGCCTCATCATCATCAACACACCCGGCAATCCGACCGGCGGTGCCGTGCCGGAGGCCGAGATCCGCAAGCTGGTGAAGGGCCTGGAGAAGCACCCGCACGTCGTTGTCATGGCCGACGAGATCTACAGCCAGATGCTCTACGGCGGCCGTGAGCACGTCTCGTTCTTGCGTTTCCCCGAGATCCGGGACCGGCTGATCATCCTCGACGGCTGGTCGAAGACTTACGCCATGACCGGCTGGCGGCTCGGCTTTTCCGTTTGGCCGACCTCCCTCGTCGAGAAGGTTGTCCGCCTCGCCGTCAACTGCCATTCCTGCGTCAACGCTCCGACCCAGTTCGCCGGCATCGCGGCTCTTGATGGGCCGCAGGACGCCGTCCGCGAGATGGTCCAGGCCTTCGACGAGCGCCGCAAGGTCATCGTGCCGTTGCTCAACCAACTGCCGGGCTTCAGGTGCGTCGACCCGGGCGGCGCCTTCTACGCCTTCCCCAACGTCACCGGCACCGGCATGTCGGCGAAAGAGCTGCAGAACAAGATGCTTGAGAAGGCCGGTGTCGCCACTGTTGCCGGCACATCGTTCGGCATTCACGGCGAGGGCTACATCCGCTTTTCCTACGCCAACTCGACCGAGAACATCCGCCGCGCCATCGAGCGCATCGGAACGCTTCTGGTCGAGGGCTGACCGGCGCTCGCTCCGCGCACCGTCGCTGGCGCGCTTGCCGGGCACCTCGAACTGGAGCGCCCGGCAACGCTTTTTTCACGCTGATGTCCGAAGCTCCGCTGAAGCCTGCACCGGAGCTCGTCATGCGTTTTCTTGTCTTCGTTCTGGTGGTGTTGGCGGCCTCCAAGGTCGCCACGCAGCAGTATCTCATTTCGACCACCAAGAACGAGATCATCATAGCCGCCTACAAGGACCGGGCCGTCACCGCCTGCCGTGAGGCGGCTCGCGCCAGACGTCTGGCTATCCCGGCTTCCTGGGCACCGGCGAGCGACATCCGCGTCGTCATTGGCAAGAGTTCCGTCGATGTGGCCCTCTGGCAGGTCGACAACGTGCTCTGGCAGGCCCGCTACAAGGCGCCCTTCCTCGTCGTCCCCGTCGAGGCGCCGCCTCACGGGCTGTTCTGCGAGTTCGACATAGCCCAGGGCGCCGCGTCGCTCGTGCGCATGTAGCCGCTCGGCCCGGGCCCGATCGCCGGCCGCGATCATTTACCGGCCGGATAACGAGCGATTCGAAACGCTCCAAAGTGGATCGGTCATCCACGAAAACATGCGCCGGCCGACGTAATAGTCGAATTGTATTGGTCTTTTTAAATCTCGTTTTACCGCTCTCCGCGAAATCTGGGCATTGCCCTTCATGGTTTACGCCCAAGGGCCGCAGTCAGTCTTGCGTCCTCGAAAGTGGTCGAGCTCATGTATTCGCGTCGCATCAAGCTCAAGCGCGCAGTATCGGCGTTGCTCATCACCGCCGCAGCCCTCGCGCTGCCGGCCTGCTCCGACGGTATATCCGTCGGCCCCTCCCTGCCGCCCAGCGCGTTCGGCGGTGCAGGCTTGAAATCGTACCGGCTCGGCGTCGGTGACAAGGTGCGTCTCACGGTTTTCGGCGAGCCCGACCTTTCCGGCACGTTCGAGATCAACGCTCTTGGCCGCGTATCGCTGCCGCTTGCTGGCGATGTCCAGGCGGCAGGTCTCGACGCCGACGCGCTGAGAGCAGTGGCCACCAGACGCTACAGCGATGGCTATCTGAAGAACCCCCGTATTACTGTCGACGTCGTCGGCTATCGTCCGATCTATGTCCACGGCGAGGTCCGCACGGGCGGCGAGTTCCCCTACAAGACCGGTCTGCGACTTCGCGATGCCGTCGCTCTCGCCGGCGGTTACACCTACCGCGCCAACCAGAGCTACGTCCTCTTGTCGCGTTCCGGCCTGCCGAACGACGCCAAGGTCGCCATGCCGACCGACATGCTCGTAATGCCGGGCGACAACATCCGCGTCCCCGAGCGCTTCTTCTGATGCCCCCTTGGGTGGCTGCAGCGGCGGACACGGGCACGCCGGCTCGATCGACATCCCGCGCGGCAAAAGCCGGCGCTGCGGGCCTTTCCGCTGCCGTTGCCTGCCTCGCTGCCGTTCATGTCGCCCATGCCGCCGACGATCTCGCCTGGGATCGTGCCAAGGAGTTCGGCGCTGTCAGCGTCCGGGAGCGCCCGCGAACGGCATACGAGCCGGACGGCATTCGCATAGGCAACTATCTCATGTTGCCGGAGATCGGTTTTCGCACCTCCTTCACCGAGGACTCGGCGGGCGGCCGCTCCCGCGACATCAAATACGATCTGACCACAGCCCTCGAGATGCGCTCGATGCTGCCCCGCCATCTTTTGGACTTCCGCCTGGAGGGCCGCGCCACCGCACATCACGATACCGAGGAGCTGCGCTACATCGACGGCAAGGCCAAGGTCATCGGCCGCTTCGACATCGACCATGCGACCGCCCTGTTCGGCAACATCAGCTCCGAGCTGGCGCACGAGGAGAACGTCGATGACGAGCGCCCCAGCGGCATCACCCGCCCTCCGGTCGTCGCCATCAACCGTGCCGAGGCCGGCCTGAGGCGCACGATGGGCCGCATCGATGCCGCCGTCGGCGCCCGTTACACGCGCTTCGACTATCAGGCCGCCGAAACCAATGATGGCCAGAAGATCCCTCAGGACTTTCGCAACTATTCCGTCGTCGAGCCTTTCGCCATGGTCGGCTATCGCTTCTCGCCGGGCTACCGCGTTTTCGCCGAGGTCTCGGGCAGTCGTGTCGACAACGCGGGCGACGGCACCGTCGACCGCGACGCGGTCGGCCTTCAGGCCGGCGCTGGTGTCGAGTTCGAGCTCTCGCCGCTTGTCAAGGTCATGCTCAAGGGCGGCCACTTCCAGCAGGACTACCGCCAGCCCGGCCTCACCGACATCGCCACCTCCGTCTATGAGGCACGGCTCGACTGGTACGTCTCGCCACTCGTCTCTCTGACCTTCAATACCCGTCGCAACGTCTATGCAACCTCCTTCGGCGAGGCCTCGGGACGCATCGTGACCTCCTACGCCGTGAAGGCCGACTATGAGATGTGGCGAAACCTGATCGTCTCTGGCGAGGCGACACTGAAACTCGCCGACTACATCGGTGAAGATCGAAATGACCGTATTTGGATCGGCAGGATCGGCGTCGACTACATGGCTTCTAAACACTGGCTGTTTACAGTGGGCTACGAGCATCAGGAGCTCGTCAGTTCGGACAGCGACTTCGATCGCCGATTTGACCGCGTCATGGTCGGCGCAAAGTACCGGTTTTAAGGGGGGCGTACTGGCTTTGGATGACTGATTCGGTTGGGCATACGGGCGAGGACGAGGGTGGCGTCCGCATCGGTGACCTGTTGGGCGCCCTGTATCGTCGCGCCTGGTGGATCGCGCTGATCGCCTCCGTCGCGACCTTCGTTGCGGTTGCTGTTGCAGTCTATCTCCCAAACCAGTACGAGGCGATCGCCACCGTCCAGATCGATCCCCGGAAGAAGACCATTGTCTCGCTCGACGCCGTCTTGCCGGATATTGCCGGCGACACGCCGACGATCGAGAGCCAGGTCGAGATCATCCGATCGCGCGTCATTGCGCTGAAGGTCATCGACGCCCTGGGCTTGCGGCAGGATCCGGAGTTCGGTGGCGTGCCGGATAAGACAGCGACAACCGAGAAAAGCGCGACGTCCGCCGCCGGTGACAAGCGTCTCGAAGCTGCCCTCGATGCCCGTCGCGTCCTTGGGCCTGACGCCGATACGATCGGCCGCGACCAGCCTGAGCTGGACGTGGTCGCCACCGAGTTCGCGAGCCGCCTGAAGACGTTACGGGTTCGCAATTCGCTTGTCGTCGAAATCAATTTCCGCTCCCGCGATCCTGTGAAGGCCGCGCGCATCGCCAACACCATCGCGGAAGTCTATATCCGCGATCAAATCGACATGAAGATCAAGGCCACCGGCCTCGCTGCCGAGCTTCTTGGACCGAGGCTCGAGGGGCTGCGCGCCAAGGTGGCGGAGGCTGAGCATCGCGTAGCGCGTTTCAAGGCGGATAACGGAATCGTTGACACGGAAGGTCAGCTTCTCTCGGAGAAGCAGCTGGCGCGGCTCATGGAGCAGACGGTCGCCGCCCGTGGCGCCACCGCGGAGGCGCGCGCCAAATATGAGCAGCTGCAGGCGCTTCTTCGCGGCGGAGCCAGCCGCAACATCGGCGACGTTCTGACCAGCCACACCGTCACCTTGCTCAAGGACCAGCTCGCCAAATCAACTAAGCGCGAAGCCGAGCTTCTGACCAAGTATGGACCGAAGCATCCGGAGATTGCGAAGGTCCGGGCCGAGATTGCCGACATCGAATCGCAGATTTCGCGCGAGGCCGACCAGATAACCGCCAACGTGAAGCGCGAATACGACGTCGCCAGCGAGCGCGAGCGCACGCTCGAGGCAAACCTGACAGACCTCAAGCAGAAACAATCGGTAACTAAAGAGCTGACCGTCAAGCTGCACGATCTCGAACGCGACGCCGAGACGTCGCGCAAGATCTTCGAGACCTTCCTGGCGCGCTACAAGCAGACCGTCGAGACACAGGAGCTCCACCTCCCCGACGCGCGCATCGTCGAGAAGGCCGATGTGCCATTGAAGCCCGTGGCTCCGAAGCGCAAGCAGATTGTCCTGATCGGCCTCGTCTTGGGGCTTGGCCTCGGCATCGGCCTCGTGCTGCTTCTTGAGTTCCTGCGCACCGGAATGTCGCGGGCAGAGGACGCTCAGACGCTGCTCGGCGCCCCTCTCCTTTCATCCGTGCCCATGCTCAAGCGCCGGTCTGACGGTCTGACCGACCCGATGCTGTCGCTCCGCATCGTCCTGGCCCAGCCGCGTGGCGCGTTCGCGCGCGCCATCGCCACGCTCCGAGACAATCTCGACCATCAACGTACGGATTCTGGCCCTCGCATCGTACTCGTCACCGCCAGTCTTCCCGGCGAAGGCAGCACACTGATCGCGGCCAATTTGGCCCTCGCCATGTCCGGCACCCGAGGGCGCACTCTCCTCATCGACGCGGACCTGCGCCGCTCCAAGCTCACCCACCAACTGGGACTGGAGCAGGCCCCGGGCCTTATCGACGCCATCGGCCATGGACAGGACTTCGAAAGCGTCATTCTGAAGGATACCGTGTCGGGGCTCGCCGTCATACCGGCCGGTGACGTCGGCCGGTTCCCGCTCCTGCCGCAGGAGGCGCTGGAAGCACCAGGATTTGCACATCGTCTTGCGCGCCTCAAAACGTACTTCGACACGATCATCATCGACGCGCCCCCGCTATTGCCCGTTGTCGATTCGCGAATTCTTGCCGGCTACGCGGATCAGGTTCTTTTCGTCGCTGCTTGGCGCAAGACCCCGCGCGATCTGATCCGAAGAGCGGTGCGCGCACTCGGCAGCAATGCGGCACGGCTCCGCGGCGTCGTCTTGAATCAGGTCGACCCGCAGACGCACGCAGCGAGTCAACAAAAAGCTTCGCCGGGCAACCGTTATTGGTCGGGCCGCACGCACCGCGATGCGGCTTGATTGAGCGCACTTCTCGGTCCGCTCAATCTTATGAAAGCTGTCCACTAAATATCTACTGTTGAAGGATTTTTATCGTTTTCGGTGTTTTCTCGAACGCGAGTTTCCCGGCGTAGTGTTGGTAATCGGGACCGAGGGGCACCATCAATGACCATGACAGCGGCGGACGCCGTTCTGGACGCAAGCGGGCACGATGCGCGCAGCGCACCCCACGAAAGCCTGGATCGGCGTCGGTGGTCCCGAAGAATTGCCATGGATCTCGTGGCATTCGCCGACGCGACTGCGGTCGTTGCCGGCGGCATGATCCCGGCTCTGATTTACGCCTACGGAGGCGGTCTCGAGGTCGACTGGCTGAAACACTTGCAGATCTGTCTCGTAAGCGCCGTGATCGTTTATGGCTGCCTCAAGAATTTCGGCATGTACGATACCGAACGCCTGCACGACCTCCCGCTTCTTCCGACACGCTTGGGGGCTTCTCTCGGCATCACGTTCCTCGCCCTCCTCGGCCTCGGCGTCCCGTTCGCCCCGAAAGAGATGCATCTTTGGATCTGGTACGCGACCTGGCTGGCAATGAGCTTCATGCTGTTGCTCGACGTGCGCTATTTCGCCCGCTACACACTCGGCCGACTGATGCGGCTTGGCGTTTTCGATTCTCGCGTCGCCGTCTACGGCAACGGCATCATCGCGAGCCGCGTGGAAAACTATCTCAGCAATCCTGATCTCGGCGTCAGCTTCGCCGGCCTTTTCGATGATCGTCACGACGCCTCGCGTCTCGATCCGAACGCACCGAACGTGCGCGGTCGCCTCGACGATTTGGTGCAAATGGCTCGCACGAGCGCGCTGGACCGCATCATCATCGCGCTGCCTCAGTCGGCCGACGCACGCACCCAGCAGATCGCTCGCCGGCTCGAGCATCTTCCTGTCTCGCTGCATGTTGTCACTCACATCGCCTCGGATCTCATCGAGGCCGGCCCTGCGCACGCCGTATCGAGCATCGGAAGCGTCGGTCTCATCGACGTAAAGGCGAAGCCCCTCGCCGACTGGTCTCGCCTGGTCAAGACCGCCGAGGACTACGTCGTCGGCACGCTCCTTCTCGTTGCGCTCTCGCCGATCCTTGCGCTCATTGCGCTCGCCATCAAGCTGGATAGCAAGGGCCCGGTCCTCTTCCGCCAGCGCCGACGCGGTCTCAATCACCGCGTGTTCGAAGTCCTGAAGTTCCGCACGATGCACGTCCTCGAGGACGGGGCCGATCTCAAGCAGGCAACGCGCGATGATCCTCGCGTCACTCGTGTCGGTCGCGCCTTGCGCTCGCTGAGTCTCGACGAGCTCCCGCAACTGTGGAATGTCCTTCGTGGCGAGATGAGCCTTGTCGGCCCGCGCCCGCACGCGCTCGCACATGACGACCACTTCGGAGACACCGTGGAGCGCTATGCCAACCGCCACCAGGTGAAGCCCGGCATGACGGGTCTCGCCCAGATCTCGGGCTATCGCGGCGGTACGGAGACCAGGGAGAAGATCGAGCGCCGGCTCGCACTCGATCTCGAGTACGTCAACACTTGGTCGCTGTGGCTCGACCTGAAGATCCTCGCGCTCACCGTCATCCGCGGGTTGGGCAACAAGAACGCCTACTGAGGCGCACGCGCTTTCTTTGCGGCGGCCGACAGGACTTGGCCGCCGTCCACCCTTCGCGCAACGGGAAGGACAATCGGCCAGAAAATGCTCAAGGCTTTGAAACATACGCCTTGGCCTGTGCTCCTGCTGGTCGTGAGCTTCCTCTGCCCGACTGAGCTGTCGGTCTACGTTGGCAGCGCGAGACTGCCGCCCCACCGTGCCCTGCTGCTGTTGCTTCTGCCCTGGGCGTTGATCGCGCTCTTCGGCCATAGTCGCGTGAAACCACGCCTCTTTGACGTCGCCTTCCTGGCATTCGCCATATGGACCGTCATCGTCTACATTTATCATCACGGGCAAGCCGACGGCCTCCAGACCGGCGGCGCACTCGCCCTCGACAGTTTCGGCAGCTTCCTCGTTGCGCGCGCCTTCGTGCGCGATGAAAGAGCCTTCGCCGGCACGGCCATGTCGCTTGTCGTAGCCGTCGCGGTGGCTGGCCTCGCTGCGCTTCCCGAGACGCTGCTCGGCCAGGCGTTCATTCATGATTTCCTGCGCAAGGTGACCGGCTACGTGCACCCCGTCGGCATCGAGAAGCGCTTGGGTCTCACGCGCGCCTACGGATTGTTCGACCATCCGATCCACCTTGGAACGTTCTGCGCCGGAAACCTCGCGCTTGCCGTCTACGCGGCCCGAAGGGGTGGCGACGCCGCGCTGCGCGCCTTCGTCATTGTCGGCAGTGCGTTGACCAGCCTTTCGTCCG
This sequence comes from Hyphomicrobiaceae bacterium, assembly GCA_041397805.1. GTDB lineage: Bacteria > Pseudomonadota > Alphaproteobacteria > Rhizobiales > Hyphomicrobiaceae. Next base: position 32,887 of record JAWKWD010000012.1, on the reverse strand, counting down.
CACCAATGCTGAGCCTTGCAGTTCAGTTCGGCCTCATCGGCTTCGAACGGGCGACGCGTGGCATCAAGGGCCGCGTGCCGCTCGCGGTTGTCTTCATTGTCGTGCTCTTCGGTGCAATATCTCTGGTCGCCACGCGCTCGCCGTTCGCTCTCATCGCGACCGGGCTCACGCTCGACTCATGGACCGGCTACTACAGGCTGATGATTTGGGAGCACGGCCTCTGGAATGTCTGGTGGAACCCCTGGATGGGCATCGGCCTGAACGATTGGGTCCGCCCGCAGTGGATGGCATCCCCCACGGTCGACGCCTTCTGGCTCGTCATCGCCATGAAGGGCGGCATCCCCTCGTTTCTGCTGCTCGCCGCCGGCATCGTTTTCGTGGGCCACGGCGTGAACGCGGGCATGAGGCGGACCGGGCCGGAAACCCGCTCCCTCGCGACAGGCTGGATGGTATCCCTCGTTGCTCTCTCACTCGTCGGCTGCACGGTTCATTATTGGAACGTGCCGTTCGCCTACTTCTTTTTCTTCCTAGGGCTTGGCGGCTGCCTCGCCGACCCGCTCCGTCGCACGGTCGTGTCAGCGACGCCGACCGTGCCTGCGCGTCCGGTCAAGAGAGTTCGCTGGATTGCGCCAGCGCCCGCACCCTGGCCTTCGGGCGCTGCCCCAGGCATCGTCGGCGGTCCGGCCGGCGCGCCATGGCACGCCGGTCCCCCGCGCTGGCCCGTCCCGGTCGTCGCTGGCGCATCCCCACTCGTGAGACGTCGCACCGGGTCGCTCTGACGATCCCGCCGATCGAGCCCGCAGCCGGAAAGAGCATCCCCGCCGCAGGCCAAGCGCCGTCGCAATGGCGCAATCTGAGTTCACGCCAGTGCGGGCTTCGTGTCGGCGATTCCGGCATCGCCAGCATAGGTTGCACCGAGCGCGGCGATCGCATCGCGCAGCATGTGTGCCTTCCGCACCCACGTTTCCGCTGAGAGCCGGCCCAGCACGGCCTGATGATCGAGCTTCGCTTCGAGTGACCGCCGCAATGCTCTGGCAAAGTCTTCTGGGGTGTTCGCGACCGTCACCAGGTCGCGCCAACCGTCGAGGGCAGGAAAATCGGTCGTGACCACCGGCCGCCCCGTCGCGAGGTACTCCTTGAGCTTGATCGGGTTGCACGCCTGGATCCACTCGCTCTTGTTCCACGGCATGATCAGCGCGTCGCAGGCGGCCATGTAGGCCGGCACCGCGTCATAAGGTTTGCGCCCAAGGAAATGCACGTTCCCGAGCATGCACCAGCCGACCGGCAACGACATGCCGCCCACCATCACGAACTTGCAGTCGGCAAGCTCCGTGGCAACGCTGAGGAAGAGCTCGGGATCGAATGTGTGCGCGTCGATGCCACCGACGAACCCGATCCGCGGCCGTGGGATGCCCGCCACGTCTTCGGGCTCCGCCCACCCCCCGCGCCCGGCGGCGGCGAAAGCCTCGACATCGACACCATGCGTGAGCAACAGGCTGCGCTTGACCTCTCCTCGTTCCTCGGCCTCGAGATGCGGCGAGCAATAGATCACCAGATCTGCACGCGCCTTGAGTGAGCGGATCTGACGCGCGACGAGCATTCCGTCCGCCTCCGGAAACGCTTCGAAGCGGTCGGTCCGCTGCAGGATCACCGCCGCGGATGGGATATCGTCGACGATCTCCGCCCCGGCTGGGCAGTGCACCCAGAGGAGCGGCCGCCGGATACCCGCCGCCGCCGCCGCCACTCGGATCTGCGGAGCGAGCGCCCAGCCGGTCAGCCGTTGCCCCCGTTCACCGGGGATCGACAGCGGCGAAAACACATGAAAGCGGTTCTCCACCCGGGTGAGACCACGCCCCAGGCTACGGGCCTTTCGGCCGATCCGAGCGAAGAATCGGGCACCTTCTGCCGGGCTCGGCATGCGAACCCCGACTGAGTTCACGAACAGCACCGGCCAATGCTCTGCCAGCCGACGCATGATCTGGAAGTCGAAATGCCCGCGATTGTGGTACCACCAATCCTCGCCGCCGATACAGATGACGCCGTCGAACGTGCCCGCGCCCCCAAGTCCATCCGGCATTGCGTGAAGCTCCCCAGGCCAGATCGATCCATTTTGGGCGCGAGTATCGGTCTCGATGCTTAACCGCGTCTAACCGTAGGCTTCGACCGGCCGAACCAGGATTAATCGACCCTTCAAGCCTTCCGGCTAAGTCTGCTCGGAGCGCTTGCGGACGAACCCGCTGCGGCAGCGCCGAGAAAGGCCCATGGCACCCACCGTCTCGATCCTGATCGTCAGTTACAACACGCGGGAGATGACGCTCGCCTGCCTCGACTCGATCGCCGCCGAGACGAGTTGCGCATCCTACGAGATCATCGTCGTCGACAACGCGTCGACCGATGGTTCCATCGAGGCGATCGCCGCCCACCCGTCGCGCCCCACGCTCCTTCCGATGCGGAGCAATGTCGGTTTCGGCCGGGCCAACAACTTGGCCGCCGAGATGGCCGCGGGCGAGTTCCTTCTGCTGTTGAACCCCGACACGGTCGTGCTTGATGGTGCCGTCGATCGCCTTGTCGCGTTTGCTCGCGAGCGTCCGGAAGCCATGATCTGGGGCGGTCGCACCTTATTTGCTGATGGACGGCTCAATCCTGCCTCTGCATGGGGTCGTATGACGCCCTGGCGCTTGTTCTGTCGGGCATCCGGCCTCACCTCGGTTGCCTCTGCCTCGAGCCTGCTGAACGGCGAGGGCATGGGCGCCTGGCCCCGCGACAGCGAACGCGCCGTCGACATCGTTTCGGGCTGTTTCCTGCTCATCTCGTCGGCCTTCTGGCGCCGCCTAGGCGGTTTCGATCCAGCCTATTTCATGTACGGCGAAGAGGCTGATCTTTGCCTTCGGGCACGCGCCTTGGGCGCAAGGCCGAGGATCACGCCCGCGGCAACGATCGTCCATCATGGTGGAGCCTCCGAGACGATCCGCGAGGACAAGATGGTCCGCCTGCTCGCTGCCAAGGCGACACTCATCGACCGCCATTTCCCATCGTCGACGCGCGGTCTTGGATTGGCGCTGAATGCAGCCTGGCCGCTTTCGCGCTGGCTCATCCTCGCCCTTGCTGCGCGCATGGCCGGCAGCCGCTCGGTCGCCGAAAGAGCAACAATCTGGCAACGCATCTGGCAGCGCCGCCGGGAGTGGCAGGACGGCTGGGCCCGTCCGGCTCGACGCCCGGAACCTGATGCAGCCGGACGCTCACCGACGATCGCACCTCAGGCATGAATGACATTGAGGAGCCGCGTATGCCAAACGCACCAATCTGCTTGGCCCACGACGCAACGCCCAGCACCCCCGGGCCGCGAACGTCTCGGAGCTGACACGCGATGAACATTTCTCTCGCCGCGCCGACAAGTCCCCTGCGCCCCAGGTTCACGATCGCGACGTTGGTGAACGACGAGGTACAGTATCTCGCTATGCTGGCGTCGTTTCGCCTCGGCGGCTTCGGCGAGCCCGACACCGAGTTCCTCGTCTGTCGGGGAGCTTCCTCGGCCTATGCCGCTCTGAATGCGCTCCTGGCCAAGGCCCGCGGCGAGATCGTGATCCTGTGTCACCAGGACGTGCGCCTGCTCTCGGATGGCCGCCAGATGCTGGAAGCGCGTCTCGAAGAGCTATCTCGGGTCGACCCGACATGGGCGCTCGCAGGCAATGCTGGCGGTCTCGCGCCAGGCCGCTTGGCTATGCGCATCACCGACCCACACGGCCACGACCGAAGCCTCGGCGCCCTTCCCGCCCGCGTCATGAGCCTTGACGAGAACTTCATCGTCGTCCGTGCCGAAGCAGGAGTGCGCTTCTCGCGCGATCTCGACGGCTTTCACCTCTATGGCGCTGACATCTGCCTCGTTGCCGACGTGCTCGGCTACTCGGCCTGGGTAGTCGATTTTCATCTCGAGCACCTGAGCGGCGGCCGCAAGGACGCTACGTTCGCCGAGGCCGAGCGCCGGTTCCGTGCGAAGTGGTCTCATGCCCTTCGCCCGCGCTGGATGCAGACCACGTGCACACTGCTACGCCTCTCCGGATCGTCGATCGGGAGCGCCTTCTCCTGGCTCCAAGAGGTCCCCGTTCGCGGCATCGTGCGACGCCTGCCTGGGGCGTCCGGCAGCGCCACGCCATCAACGCACGCCCGCATCCGCCGCACCGCCTGACGCCGTTTTCCTGTTCGATCGGGGATGCGCCTTGCCCGGCCGGCCATCCGGCGGACCGTGGCATTCCGGCCTCACCATCATGTTACCGCCATGAGGCTGCCTTAATCGGCGTGCTACAGCAGATTGCTCTTTTCTCGATTATGGGGGGAGCGCGCGCAATCGTGGGTTGCGTCACTCAGGGATCAGGGGATCACATGAAGTTTTTGCGTACCGTTGCCTTCGCGATCATTGCCGTTGCCGCATCGATCATGACCGTCGCTTCACGGCCGGCATTGGCTCAAGACGTCTACAAAGTCGCAATTCACGTCAGCGAGAATGATCCTAAAATCATGAACCTGGCGCTGAACAACGTCGAAAACATGCTGGCTGCCTACAAGAAGGCAGGCAAGAAGGTGCAAATCGAGGTTGTCACCTATGGTCCGGGCCTGACCATGTTCCGCGAGGACAAGAGCCCCGTGAAGGCTCGCGTCCAATCCATCGGCCTTGCTCATCCGAACGTGGCCTTCTCGGCTTGCTCCGTGACACACTCGAAGGCTGAGGCCGCGGAAAAGAAGAAAATCCCGATCGTCAGCGAAGCCAAGATGGTCCCGAGCGGCGTCTTGCGCCTTGTAGAGCTGCAGCGCCAGGGTTGGGCCTACATCAAGCCGTGACCGTCCGGTCGAGCCTCGCGGCGAACGCCATCGGATTCGGGGTCCCGTAGGACCCCGTTTTTTGTTTCACGTCGCCGCTCCTGAAGTCTCTCGACCTTGTCGATCCTGGCTATAGAGCAGCTGCGTCGCGCCGTCGGCGGACATTGCCATGCCGCCATGTATCGGCCAGCGCAGCCCGGGCTCCCTTGAAGTTGAAGGGATAGACCCTGATCGCCCCGATCGGCCGCGCGGTCGCAGACCACATCTTGGTCCAGGCAGCTTCCTTACCGAGGAACTCATAGCCCGCGTGTCCGCGCTCGGCGCCGTAACGCAGAACGTCCCGCATCAGCAGAAAACCGGGAGAAAAATCTCGATGCCGTTCATCATAGCCGATTTTCAACTGCCAAAGCCGATCTTTGTATTCCACGAGATACTGCATCGCGACTGGCGCGCCGCCGACCCGCAAGAAGCAGATCCGGAGCGTGCCGGCACGAGCGGCCAGTTCGCCGTACGTCCTGTAGAAGACGCTTTGCACAGGGTTCATTGAGACCGCCGTGCCGCCTCGGCCTTTCCAGTTCCGGGCCTCGATGGCCATCGCCTCTTCATAGAGTGTCGCAAACTCACCGGGCGCGGGACAGTGCACCTCCGTGATCACCTCGCCGAGCTTTTCTGCCTTTCGTCGTTTCCTTCGATAATCGGAACGCCGGGTTGCACTCAGGCGCTCTTCCGGATGCAACCAGGTCCTGTCCAGTTTCAGGCATGGCATGGCCGCTACGCCGAGCTTGCGCTCGACGACGAGACCGCGCGCCCGAAATGCACGTCGCAAACACTCTACGAAAGACGTATCGAGCGGATAGTGGCCAAAGCTGATCGGGTACCCCAGCCGGGAAAGTCCTCTGACGAGAGCGGACAAGGCGCCTTTGTCGCGATAGATGACCTCGACAGATTCCCCGAATTCTTCGGCACCGAGCAAGCGATAGCAGTGCGGTCCGCTCCGATCGATGGACAAAGGCGCCAACGCGAGAGGGCTCTCGGGTGTCCCGACCGTCAAGACTTTGACGTCCTTTTCCGGGCTGAGCGCGGATATGGCCGCACGAATCCATATGTGCTGCTGCATGGGTGTCATGCGGTCGGGAGCAACACCGTTCCAGGCCCTTTGGGAGAAAGCGTCGAAATCGAGAAGTTGTACCGCACCGAAATCGCGCGAACCGTGCATAGCCAAAAATCCAACCAACAAAAGCACTTGAAATGTAACGTCATTACGGCAAGGCCTACGGCCTCGTCTCGCGCCGCACGACTCGAATGCACCGGAGGCGCGTGCCCTGCTGATCTGCACACGCTCGACCACATGATCGCCGAAGACGCACGATCGGTCGAGTGCATCGATCGTTGTACGTATAATCACCTAGACTGTCCGTGCCCGCCGGAGGTCATGCAGGCAGAAGCCGTGCGCAGTTCCGGGCGACTGGAAAGTGCGCTAGCCTTGGGCCCGTGACAGGAACTGGGCATCTGCCGAGGGAGACGAAGTGATGGCGACCATCGGGCGCAAGGCGGCTTTCGCAACGGCGACAGCTACGGCATGGGCAGCGGCCGCCGGGCCCGCATTGGCGCACCACATGATGGGCGGCAAGCTTCCTGCTTCATTCGGCGAAGGACTTCTGTCCGGCCTTGCGCATCCGGTGATCGGACCGGACCATCTAGCCTTCGTCGTCGCAATCGGCATTGCCGCGGCCGTGGTTCCGGCCGGAATCAGCCTCATTGGTGCATTCCTGGCAGCATCGGCAACCGGGATCTTGGCCCACTTCGGTGCGCTCGCCTTGCCCATGTCCGACACGCTTGCCGCCGCCACCGTCATCGCCGCGGGCGTGCTTGTAGCGCTCGGCCGCCGCGCCGGAGGCCGCGCTTGGCTGACTCTTGCCGCCGTTGCCGGCCTTGTCCACGGCTACGCCCTTGCGGAGTCGATCGTCGGCGCCGATCGTGGCGTCTTGGGCGCCTATCTCCTCGGACTGGCCGTCACTGCCACCTGTGTCGCAATCCTGGTCATGGCAGCCACGCGCGCATGGATTGCGGCGTCCGCGACGGCAGAAACCCGCCTGCAGGCCGCAGGAGCACTGGTCGGATGCGTGGGCCTTGTCATGCTGGCAGTCGGCGCTGTCGCCTGACGCCGGCCCAGGCAATCGGAAAGCAGGCAGCATGTCAGCCGTCACCGCCCAAGAAGAGGCCACGGAGCGCGTAATCCGGACCTTCGAGGCCTTGCCGAAGCTCGCGTCAGAGGATCCGATCCTCACGCGCCGCGGCCGTTTCCTCACCTGCGATATAGAGGTCGGCGTCGGCGCAGTTCCGCTCTCGATCTCGATCGTCGAGGGTCGTGTCGTGGCGGTCCGGCGCGGGCCGTTTCTCTTGAAAGCGCACCCCTTTTCGATTTCGGCCGAGCCCGATGTCTGGCTCCGGTTCCACCAGCCGATGCCCGCCCCGGGAGACCACGATCTCCTTGCCCTGACCAAGACCGGACGCGCCCGCGTCTCCGGCGACCTCGTCCCCTTCATGGGTAATCTGCAGTACATCAAGGACCTTCTTGCACTACCGCGAAACCTCGCCAAGCCCCAGAGAGAAGCCAAACATTGACGCCCCACTTCGAGCCCGTCGTCGGCCGCTATCTCCATCTCCAGCTCTCGGGCCGCCCGCACCGCCTCTATGTCGAGGAGGCCGGCCAGGGTATTCCCCTCGTTTGCCTCCACACCGCCGGCGCCGACGCACGCCAATTCCGCCACCTCCTCAACGACGAGGCGATCACCAGCCACTACCGGGTCATTGCCTTCGACATGCCCTGGCATGGCAAGTCCTCGCCCCCCGAGGGCTTCGAGCACGAGGAGTACCTGCTCACCACCGCCACCTACACGCAGATGGTCGTAGATGTCTGCAACGCCATGTGTGTCGACAAACCCGTCGTCATGGGCTGCTCGATCGGCGGCCGCATCGTCCTAAATCTTGCCGCCGAGCACGCGACGCGTTTTCGCGCCCTCATCGGTCTGGAGTCCGCCGCCTACCAGCAGCCCTGGTACGACACCGAATGGCTGAACCGCCCGGACGTACACGGTGGCGAGGTCTGTGCCGCACTCGTTTCCGGCTTGATGGCCCCGCAAAGTCCGGCTGCAAACCGCGCCGAGACGCTCTGGATGTACAAGTGCGGCGGCCCGGGCATCTTCAAGGGCGACCTCCACTTCTACCGAGTCGACGGCGACCTGCGCGACGTGCTTGCCCGCATCGACACACAGGCATGTCCGCTCTACCTGCTCACCGGCGAATATGACTTCTCGTGCACGCCCGAGGACACGCAACGCACTGCCGCCGCCATCCCGGGTGCCGAGGTCACCGTCATGAAGGAGCTCGGTCACTTCCCGATGAGCGAGAATCCCGCCCAGTTCCGCCGGTATATCCTGCCTGTGCTGGAGAAAATCCGCACGCAGGCCCCGTAGGGGTGTCTGGCCTCCCAGACACCCTCGGCGTCGCGCTCACAGACGCGGCCCGCGATGCTGCCTACAGGTTTACCCGTGCCGAAACCGCGGCCGTGTTGCCGAACGACGGAATGAACATCGAGTGCTTGCCCGGTCCGCCGGCCACCACCACGTTGATGTGAGCGGGCGACGAGGCCGGGTAGTAATAGTCGTTGACCGGGAAACGGTCCTGCCCCGCCCAGCTCTCCAAATTCTCCTTCGAGATCCGAGAGACATGGATCTTGGAGCGCTCGTAGAGCGCCTCCTGGATGCTCTCGGCGGTCCATCCGTCACGCGCCATTGTTTGAGCGTGCTCGGGTCCGAGCACGACGAAGCTCGGCCCCTGCAGATAGGCATTGTTCGAGCCGACCTCGCTCATCGTGCCCGCAATGGTCGTGATCAGTCCTTCGCCCGTATTCGAAGCATGGTCGTTGATGTTGTGCGGCGCCTCGGCCGCCATCGTCGTGACCACGCTCTCGTCAGCGCGAAATCCGCGCCGCACGTGGAACGGCGGGAAGGGACTGGCCTCCTCGTTCTCGCCGAAACAATAGGCGAATTTTGCCGGTGATCCGTGGGTGGCCCGATCCATGTCGCCTGGCTTTGCTCCACCCACGTTGAGAAGAATGAGCTGCAGCGCCCTTCCGATCGTTGCGTTCGCGCGCCGGCCCTGCCCGAGGCAGTTCGAGCCGCAATTTATCTCGAGAGCGTTCCGGATCGGGCCGCTCACCACCATCAACTGCCCGCAAGGATGCGTGGTCGCCAGCGTGCCGTGCAGGTTGTAGGCCGGATCGAGCACGGCCCGGAGCCCGGCCAGAACCACCGGGAAATACTCGGGCTTGCACCCGGCCATGACGGCATTGGCAGCGAGGCTCTGAAGCGTCGGGATCACCTGCCGCGGCGAGATCGGCGCAAATGTCTCGTTGTCGGCCTTCGCCACCGCTGTGAACCGCGCCACCTTCTGCTCGGTCGGCGCGATCATCGGCAGGCCGTCGCTCCAGCCCTGCTCGACCGCCAATTCGTTCCAGGCCTCGGTATCGAGGTCGCCGATCTCCACGACCTCGGCGTCGATCTTGTCCGTCATGCGCTTCCCCGATATCGGGCTGGTTTGTCTTGTGGCTCGCTCGCCGGCGAGACCCGGGCAAAGGTCGCCGCCTGCAGCAACCTTCCTGTCTCTCCGCACCATGGCCACGACACAACACGAACGGGCCGCCCCGAGAGAGCGGCCCGCTCATGAACGTCAGCTGACGAGCTCTTTCAGGCTCGCCCATGCCGTCTCGATCCGATCCTCGAGCTCCTGCGCGTTGAGGCCCCCCACCGGGTGCTTCACCACGAGCATGCGGGGCTCCACCTTCCGCGCCTTGGCTTGCGCCAGGATCAGAGGCCGGAACGTCTCGGTCGCGATGACGTATGCCACCACGCCGCGCTTAGCCAGTTCGATGCTGTCGTGGAAACTCCACGATGAACAGGACCCTCAATCCCCCAGCGCGAGCAGCGCCGCACGATAGCGGCGTGCCGCGCCGTCGATCTGATCGGCAGTTGCAGGTTGGCTGGCCGAAGGCTTCCAGACGAAGTCGATGCCATCGGTGGACCTGACGCTGCCGAGCTTGGCCTTGAGCCCCTCGAGCAGTTCCTTGGCATTGGGCTTCGAGTTCGAGAACAGCAGGATCGGGTCCCGCTTCCAGTCGACTGCACCGGACTTCAGCGTCTCGGCCCCGGCCGGAACATGCCCGAAACTCGGATTGACGATGCGCATTGGGACCTTTCCCTTTGCTGTGAGAACGCACGCACGAAAGCTTCACGCCCGCCGTCGGGCGCGAACCCATTCCACTGCATTGTGACCCGCCCGAACGCCCTCCGCAATGGCTTCTGGTATGGTGCGGGCGGAACCGTCGCGCACATCCCCCGCCAGGAAGACACCCCCTGTTTCAATCAGGTGATCGGTGACCAGGCCCCGGGCCGGCCGCCGCCCGGTTTGCAGAAACAGCCCGCGTGCTGAAATCCGGCTTACAGCACCTCCCGCCCCGGCGACATCAATGCCTTCGAGCGCATCTCTTCCGGTCAGCGCTGAGATCCGCCCTTCCACCTCGGTCACGTTCCCGAGCCCCCTCAAGATCGAAAGGCGCTCCTCGGAGGCGGCCGGCCGTCCCTCGGTGATGAGCGCGACGACAGAAGCGTGCGCAGCGAGCTCGATGGCTTCTTCCACGGCCCAGGCATCCGAGCCGGCGACAGCCACCGGTTGGCCCTCGAACAGCGGAGCGTCACAATGCGCGCAGTGCGAAAGGCCTATGCCCTCGTAATGGCTCTCGTTGGCGAGACCGGTCGTTCCCGGGGTCAACCCCGTTGCGATGACAACAGCAGGCGCGCCATAGGTAGCCTCGAGCGCCTCGACGACGAAATGCTCGCCGTCCGCATCCCGGCGCACGTTCGAGACATCGTCGATGGCAATTTCCGCGCCCGCCGACATGGCCCGGTCCACGATCTCGGCCAACAGGTCCGGACCGGTCGCATCGGCTTCGAGATTGGGCACGCCGATAAGTGGCCCCAGGTTCATCAATTGCCCGCCCGGCCCCATCTTGTCGATGGCGACCACCTTGAGCCCCGCCGAAGCTGCAATGGCCGCCGCTTCGAGGCCCGCCGGTCCGGCTCCGATCACAACGACATCGAAGGTCTGTCGGCTCATGCGAATGTCGCCGTCGCTTGCATCGCGATCGTGCCCGCTGGTGTCAGCGCCCACACCTCGGCCCCTTTGCCGCCCTCGGAGGGGCGCCCGACCAGCTCGAACGGATCGTCCTCGAACAGCGGCGCACGAGCACGCATGTTGAACGTCGCCATGCGCTTTCCGGGGTTCATGTCGCGGATGAAGTCGCTGAGGCAGTGCTGCGAGTAGGGTCCGTGCACCACGAGACCCGGATAGCCTTCGCTCCCCATCGCGTAGGGCTTGTCATAGTGGATGCGATGCGGGTTGAACGTGATCGCGGAGAACCTGAACAACGAGACCACGTCGGCTTTGATCGTCCGCCGCCATGGTAAGTTCGACGGAACTTCCTCCCGCTTCGGAATGCCGCTTTTTTCCCCTTCCTTCACTTCCTCGCGAAACGCGCCCTGGTAGTCCTCGGTCAAGGCCAGCCCCCGTGGAGTCGAGATCCGCCGCGTCTGCGTCGTGAAAATAAGCGTTCCCGTGCTCCCCTTCCGCACCTGGATGTCGGAAAGCGTGGTCTCCCTCACCAGCTTGTCTCCGACATGGATGTCGTCGTGAAAGGTGATCCGGCACCCCGCGTACATCCGACGCGGCAGGGGCATCTTGGGCAGCACGCCGGCCCCGGTCGGCAGTCCGTCTTTCGCGAGCGAGGATTGCGGCGCCATGTTGAGGAAATAGCCGATATGCCACCCCTGAGGAATGGGCGCCCCTTCACGCGGGGCCGGCTCATCGCGATCGAACGTCGCAATCAGCATCGAGATTGGCGCGGCCGTCGCTACATCCTCCTCGCTTATCCGTGTGCCGATGTGCTTGCGAAGCCCGGCTTCGTCGATCGCGGTCATGGCTGCCTCTCTTTTCCCGTCTCGACCGCACGTTCTGGCGCCGGGCCCGCTCCGTCAAGCTCCTCGTCGCCCCCGGCACAAGCAGCTCGGAGCTACCCGGATTCTTCACGCTGCCGTCCCCACCCCCCGGTATCGACCCCCCCCCCACGCAACTGCGTGACGCGCCGCCCCACCTATGGCACAAACGCCAGCCAATGAGCCTCCCCGAGCCACGATCGCCGTCCCAGAATTGCCCGACGAACGGAACGGTCGCTTGAGCCTCACGCCCCGGCGCCCGATGGCGGACTGGACTGTACGGTGGCGGCGGGGAATGGATGAGAAGGGACGAATTCGCGTATGAACTTCTTGTCACGCGCTCCGACAATTCCCGTGCTACGCCTCGCTGGCCCGATCGGCATGCCCGCGCCTCTGCGCCCCGGCTTGTCTCTGTCGACGGTTGCAGGTGCTTTGCAGCGCGCCTTTTCGCTCTCCCGACATCCAGCCGTTGCCATATCGATCAATTCCCCTGGCGGATCTCCCGTCCAGTCCCACCTCATATTCAAGCGAATTCGCCAGCTGGCCGCTGAAAAGGACAAGCGCGTTCACGTGTTTTGCGAGGACGTTGCAGCTTCCGGCGGCTATTTCCTGGCGCTCGCAGGAGACGACATCTACGCCGATCCATCATCCATCGTCGGCTCGATCGGCGTCATCTCGGCGACGTTCGGCCTCACCAAGGCGATCGAGCGCCTGGGCATCGAGCGCCGCGTCTACACCTCGGGCGAGATGAAAAGCTTCCTCGATCCCTTCCTGCCCGAGCAGCCGACCGACGTGGAGCGCCTGCGTTCTGTTCAGCGTGAAATCCACGACGCCTTCATCGCCGTGGTCAAGGAGCGCCGTGGCCAGAAGCTTCGCGCACCTGATTCCGAGCTCTTCACAGGGGCATTCTGGTCCGGCCCGCGGGCCCAGGAGCTCGGCCTGATCGATGGCATCGGCGAGATCCGCGGAACACTGCGATCGCTCTACGGTGACAAGGTGCGTCTGCGCGTCGTACCTCTCGGGGGCACGGGCCTCCTAGCCCGGCTCCGAAGGCTCCCTGCGGGCGGCGAGACGTCCGATCTCGCCGTATTGCCATCAAGTTTCGCGGATGATCTGATAGCTGCGCTGGAAACGCGGGCTCTGTGGGCCCGTTTCGGACGTTGACACGCTGGGTTGACCACCAGAAGGAACCTGCGCCATGCCGCCGCTGATTGCCGCGATGCTCGTCGGAGCTGGGGCCTATGCCGGCGCACGAGCCTTGAAGCGCATTCTGGCTGGTTGGTCCGACTCCGGCGACGTCCGCGCGACGACGGGCACACCGGACGCATCGACCGTTGTCGAAAAGGACCTGGGCGCCCTCGAGCTGGACCCTGTTACGGGTGTTTATCGACCGGCAAGGCCCACATGATACGCTGCACACGTTGCGATGAGGCGGACCTGCCCCGCCCCCCATTGATTTCATGGTGACCGAAGCGTTTAGCTCCGCTGCCTGAGAGTTACCATGTCCCGTGCGAACAATTGTTCGCAACTGATTGTTCACGCCTTTAGTATTTCATCGGCCTCGATCGCAGTGAGTGGCGTAACGAGGCGAGTTGTTATGATCCAGACAAGTCCCGAGGCTGGCAGCCGCCTGCAACCCACCGGCCTCTTGGCACGCTGGCGGCGTGATTCCCGCGGCGTCACGGCCATCGAGTTCGCCATGGTGGCGATGCCGTTCCTTTCGCTTCTGTTTGGAATTATCGGCGTCGGCCTCTACTTCTTCACGACGTTCACGCTCGAGAATGCCGTCGAGCAGGCGGCGCGCCTCATGCGCACGGGTCAGGCCCAAGAGGCCGGATTCACAGAGGCCCAGTTCAAGGCCAAGGTCTGCGAGTACGTGCCGAGCCACGTCGATTGCACCGGCAAGGTTCGCGTCAACGTTCTGAGCTTCCCGGATACGACCAATATCACCCCTGGCTCGCTGCCGAACTGCCTGAACGGCGACAACACGCTGTCCGGCGCCACGCAGTACGACCCCGGCGGGCCCAGCCAGGTTGTCGTCGTCTGGGCCTGTTACGAGTGGGAGCTCTCCTCGAAGATTCCGTTCCTGGATCTCGGCAACATGGCGGGCGGATCGCGATTGATCCAGGCCACCTCCGTGTTCCGTTCCGAGCCGTACGGAACCTGAGGTTGCGCGTGCACGGTCTCTCGGGACCCTCACCGGTGTGAAAGATGGAGTTTGTGATGCGTTCTGCCATCGAGAAATTCAAGACGCGCGCGGCCAGCCGATTCTCGGCCAGCCTGCGTCTGCTGCGCACCGACACACGTGGCGTCGCGGCGGTCGAGTTCGCCATGATCCTCCCGATCATGTTCTTCCTCTTCGTTGGAGCGATCGAGTTCAGCCAGGCGCTCACCGTCGACCGCCGCGTCACCCAATCCGCGAGCTCGACGGCCGACCTCATCGCCCGCGCCCCGAGCCAAGGCCTGACCACGACCCAGGTCGACAACGAGCTCGCCATCGTCGGCCAGCTCATTCGACCCTATGACCAGACGGCCCTCACGGTGAGGATCGCCAGCGTCAAGGCGAACGCCGTTCCGGGCAATCCAGGCGCGGTCAACTACGTCGTCGATTGGTCGCGCGACAACCATGGCGCCACGCCCTACGCGCGCAACTCAGCGTACACGGACATCCCCGCGGGTCTCCTCGTGGCTGGCGAAAGCGTGATCGTTGCCGAGGCCACCTACAATTACACGCCGCTGATCTTCCACTACTTCATCAAGACGGCGTTCAACCTACAGGAGAAGTTCTATCTGAAGCCCCGCAACGCCAGTTGCGTGCATCTTCAGCCGATCAATTGCGTGACGGGCGCAAATCTCTGATCTGCCCGAACGCGCCAGAACTCGGGGGCTCCGCGGGAGAACTTTCCGTGGGGCCTCAGCGTTTTTATAGTGTTGCAAAGGAAACTGTTTCGTCGCTCCCTGCGAGATCTGCAATTGCCGAGGAGGCGGCGACGAACGTAATCTGGACGCCGATCAACAAATTGTCACGGCTACGAGCGCGCCATGGGACGTCGGTCCACCCACACACCCGATCAGCTGCGCCAGCTCATCCTCGATGCAGCGCAATCCATTATTGAGACCAACGGCCTTGCAGGTTTGTCCGCCCGCGAGATCGCCCGCCGCATCAGCTATTCGCCTGGAACCATATACAACATGTTCCAGAACCTCGATGATGTGGTGCTCCACATCGAAGCGCGGGTCCTCGATGCGTTGGATGAGCGCTTGACGGCGGCGCTCGATGGCGGTCCGCCCGAGGAAACGGTCATGCGTCTGGCCGAGGCATACCTCGCCTTCACGAACGAGCGGCCCAAGCTCTGGAATCTGCTCTTCGAGCACTACATGCCGGCCGACGCTCAGTCGCCTGCCTGGTATCAGCAGAAACTCGAGTTGCTCATGAGCCGCGTCGAAACGGCGATGGCGCCGTTGTTCCCTCCGGGCGCAGATCTCGAGCGCCAGCGTTCCGCCCGCGTGCTTTGGGCCGGCGTGCACGGCATTACTTCGCTTGCGACGGCCAACAAGCTCTCGAACGTCACGTCTGAGGCCGCGAGCCTGCTCGTGCGTGACCTTATTCACAACTACCTGGCCGGCATCGCCGTGAACGCGCGGAAGTAAGGCCGATCCGAGGCCATCTTTCCATACTTGATCAGCGCACCACATCTCGTGCCAATCCGAGGACTGCCATGGACGAACGTCTGACGCTGTTCGGCAGCTTCACGTCGAGCTCGACCTACAAGCCCATGCTCTATCTGGCACTTGCCGGGCTCCCGTTCTCGTTCCGCACCGTGAACCTGAAGAAGGGCGTCCAGCACGAGGCCGACTACCTGGCCGTTAATCGCTACGGACAGGTCCCGGCCCTACGCCATCGCGGGCTGACCATCGTCCAGTCCAATGTCATTCTCGACTATCTCGCACGGGCCACGGGCCACTTCGAAGGCACCACCGAGCAGCACCGCTGGACGGCGCGCGAGTGGCTGTCTTGGGAAGCCGATGCCATCACCAATGTCGCCAAGGTGCGCCACTTCTCGCGTTTTCGTGCAGTCGACCCGGTCGTGATGGAGCATTTCCGGCCGCCGGCGGAAGCTGCCCTCACGTTCGTGGACAAGGCTCTCCGAGGACGCAATTGGTTGGTCGGCGATACCTGTACGATTGCCGATATCGGCTGCTGGGGACGCATGGTCTTCATGGCCGAAGGTGGATTGGACATCGCACGCTGGCCGAACATCGTCGCTTGGTCCGATCGTTTGAAGGCAATGCCTGGCTTCGCGCTTCCTTACGACCTTATTCCGAAGAAGGACGCCGAGCTGGGTCCGGCATGATCGTGTCGCGGCTAGGCGAAAACGGGCCTTGCCTTCCGCACCGACTTGTCCAGCTCCCGCACAGCCTTGATGCCAAGGCTCTACCGCGGCGGCGCCGCATCTGCTCTCGGAGTAACTGGCAGCGTACCCGTCGTCACATCGCTCGTTGCGTCCCGCTTTGCGCCCGAGGTCGAGGGCGCCTCTTTCACGGCCTTTCCGGCGCGCAGCCAGGCCGTATCGCCGACGAAACCGAACCACTTGTCTTGCGGCAACAACTGCTGCCTGAGCCCCGACCAGAGCTCGGGTGACGAAATGCCTTGCACGAACGTCTTGGAGGACGGCGTCACGAGAAACAGCGCGACCGTCGCCACGGCCATCATCACCGAATGCCCCAGATGCTTGCCGTCCCACAGCTTCAGCGCCGTCCCGAACGACGCCTTGATCCGTGTATCCATCACGTCGACGCTGTAGATCTCGTCGAGCACCAGATGCACGAGATAGCCGACCGTCATGAACCCGCCCGCGAGCCAAGCGACGCCCTCGTGCCGGCCGAGCACATGTCTGTAGACGAGCACTGTCAGGAGCCCGAAGAACACAGCCGCAAGCACCGAGTGGAAAATGCCGCGGTGGTACGAGATCCGATGGAAGATGGCGTGCGCCACATATCGCACGAACAGAAAAGTCAAAGCCGCGAGAATCCAGAGCTCCACGATCGAGAAATGCCCGGCCAGCATGAATAGCGCCACGAACGAGAAGAAGGCGCCGAGCCCGAAGAACATCGCGCGCCCTGGCCGCGAGTCCTTAAGATCGATATCGGGCAGAACGCTACCGAGCACGCCTGCAGCCGTTACCGCAACCAGGCTTTCCGGCCCGACCACGTTCGCAGCGAGTGTCAGCGTCGCGAGCATGCCGCTTGCCACCGTACCGATGCCGATATGCGTCGGAAAATTGGCCATGCGGGGACTCTCCTTGCGGCAGCGGCACCATCGAAGCATCCGGAACCCGATTCGGCACCCGAGGGGAATTGCCGATCGACGCGAAATCTGTTGAAAAAGCTCGCGCATTCCCGCGAATTCAACCGAGGACCTCCCGCAGCATGCCCGACAGCGCGACCCCGCTCGCCGAGTTGATTTCGGTCCGGGACTGGCTCCGCTACGCAGTGAGCCGCTTCAACGCTGCCGGCCTCGCCTACGGCCACGGCACCGAGAGTGCTCTGGATGAGGCGGCCTTCCTCATCCTTTCGGCGCTCCATCTTGACGTGTCCGAGCTGGAGCCCTGGCTCGACGCCCGCCTGACGACGCCCGAGCGGCGGCGCATACTCGACCTCGTCGAGGCGCGCATCTTCACCCGCAAGCCCGCCCCTTACCTCGTCGGGGCCGCCTACATCCGCGGCCGTCGCTTCAAGGCGGATGAGCGCGCGATTGTGCCACGCTCCTTTCTGGCCGAGCTTATTTGCGACCGCCTCGACGAAGGCCAGGACCATTTCCCGCCTTTCCCGGTAGAGACGCCCGTCCTTCGCATCCTCGACCTGTGCACGGGCGGCGGGTCGCTCGCCATCCTGTGCGCGCTGGCCTTCCCCGAGGCCACGGTCGATGCCGTCGACATCTCGGCAGCGGCGCTGGCGCTGGCGCGCGAGAACGTCACCGCCTACGACCTGGAGGAGCGGATCCGCCTCGTTGAAGGCGACCTTTTCGCGCCGCTTGGAGACGAGCGGTACGATCTCATCGTATCGAACCCGCCTTATGTAACAGACGCCTCGATCTCCGCCTTCCCTCCAGAATATCGCGCCGAGCCTGACCTGGCGCATCGAGGCGGTGCTGATGGCCTCGACCTCGTCAGGCGCATCATTGCCGCGGCAGGCCGCCATCTCCATCCGACTGGGCAGGTTGTCATCGAGATCGGACAGGCTGCAGCGGCCCTGGTTGAAGCCTTTCCTGGCCAACCCTTCGTCTGGCTCGAGACCGCCACCTCCTCGCACGAGGTCGTGGCGCTGCCGGCGTCGGCTCTCGAATCCAACGGCCGCCCGCCGAGGAGCCGCCGTCCCGGTCGTCGCTCCTGACGAGCCCCGACACGCCCGCCCTGGGCGATTGACAGCAAATTGCAGGAGCCACGGAGTTGCGCGTATAAGCGGCGTTCGAAAACCGTTTCGCCACCGCGCCGCCGCGTTCCAGGCCGCCGTCGGCCCGACCAAGTAGAGACATGGCAAGCATTCCCGAGGAAAGGCTCGACCGCCTGGTCGAGCGCTGGCACGTCGTCCAGGCCGAGCTCTCCAAAGGGCCGCCACAGACGACCTTCGTCGCGCTCTCGCGAGAGTTCTCCGAGCTCGACCCGGTCGTCGCGACCGTCAACGCCCTGCGCAATGCGCGCCAGGAAGCGGCCGATCTCCAGGCAATCGTCGACGACCCGGCCTCGGCCGGCGAGATGGCTGAGCTGGCCAAGGCAGAGCTGGGCGATGTGGCCGACCGCATCGACGAGCTCGACCACAAGCTGAAGATCCAGCTTCTCCCGAAGGACTCGGCCGACGACGGAAGCGCCATTCTCGAGGTGCGCGCCGGCACCGGCGGCGACGAAGCCGCGCTGTTTGCAGCCGACCTCTTCCGCATGTACAGCCGATATGCCGAGCTGAAGGGCTGGAAGGTCGACATCATCTCTATCTCCGAGAATGACCTCGGTGGATACAAGGAGATCGTCGCCTCGATCAGCGGCAAAGGCGTCTTCGCCCGCCTGAAGTTTGAATCCGGCGTGCATCGCGTGCAACGCATCCCGTTGACCGAGACCAGCGGCCGCATTCACACCTCCGCCGCGACCGTCGCCGTACTGCCCGAAGCCGAGGAACTCGACCTCGAGATCAAGGACGAGGATATCCGCGTCGATCGCATGCGCGCAGGCGGCGCTGGCGGCCAGCACGTCAACAAGACGGAGTCCGCCATCCGCCTCACCCATCTTCCGACAGGAATCATGGTGGTCTCAGCCGAGAAGTCCCAGCATCAGAACTTGCGCCTCGCCATGCAGGTACTGCGCTCGCGCCTCTACGAGATGGAGCGGCAGAAGGCTGCCGACGAGCGAGCCCAGTCACGTAAGGATCAGGTCGGCTCCGGCGATCGCTCCCAGCGCATCCGCACCTACAATTTCCCGCAAGGCCGTGTCACCGACCATCGCATCAACCTGACGCTGCACAAGCTCGACCTCGTTCTCGACGGCAGCGCCCTCGACGAGTTGATCGATGCCTTGATCACCGACCATCAGGCCAGACTGCTAGCAACGCTCGATGAGAAGGCGCGCATCTGATGCCGGAAGCCTCGCGGCTAGCCAGCTCGCCGACCCATCTTCTCGCCCCCGAGACGCTTGGCGGTGCGACACACGCGCTGACGGCGGCGTTCCGGCGGGCCGGCCTCGACTCGCCCGAGCTGGATGCCCGCCGCCTCGTGCTCGGCGTTCTCGCGCTGGACAGCGCCGCTCTTCTGCGCGAGCCCGAGCGTCGCCTCTCCGAAGAGGAGCGCGCGCAGATCGCCAGAGCGAGAGACCGCCGTCTCGGCCGCGAGCCCGTCTCCCGCATTCTGGGCTGGCGCGCCTTCCATGGGCTCGACCTCGAGATCGCTCCATCGACGCTCGACCCCCGCCCCGAGACCGAAACGCTCGTCGACGGCGTCCTGCGGCTCGTCGAGGAGGGCCGCACATCCGGCGGCGGCGCGCCCCGCATTCTCGATGTCGGCACCGGCTCGGGCGCCATCCTTGTCGCTCTCTTGCATCGCTTGCCCAGGGCCACGGGCCTAGGGGTGGACATCAGCGAAAACGCACTTGCCGTCGCCAATCGGAACGCCGCTCGCCACGGACTGTCTCACCGCGCCGCATTCCAGAGAACGAGCTGGCTTGATGACGTGGCGGGGCCCTTCGACCTCATCGTCTCCAATCCGCCTTACATCCCGAGCTCAGAGATCGCGGGCCTCGAACCCGAGGTGAGGGACTTCGACCCGATCTCCGCGCTCGATGGCGGGACTGATGGTCTTGAAGCGTACCGGGCCATTGCGCGCGGTTCGGCACGCCTTGTCCCCCCCCGGGGTTGGCTCGCTGTCGAGGTCGGGGCTGGCCAGAGCGGTGATGTCGCTCGCATTCTCTCGGATGCATTCAGCCAGGATCGAACCCCCGCCCAGGTATGGCCGGACCTGGGTGGCATCGACCGATGTGTGGCCATCGAGGCACGTGCCTGAGCATTCGTTCTCCGGCGCCCCGCTCGGATTCACCAAGAGCAAAAAAAGACTTGGAATTAGTGTCCAACCGAGATAGCGTTTGGGCCAAGCCTAGATGCGGCGCCAAGGCGACACTATGTAATTGTGGTCGGAGCCCGGCGAGCATTTTTGAGTGCTGAGAGCAAGAAGCTTGTTATCGCTCCGTGTTTTGCGGTCACGTAGCTAAGCTCATTCCCGATTGACGCAAGGCCGGAATCCAGAGCGGATCCTCTCCCCGTCCCGCCGGGCTGGCTATGAACTTCAGTGAGCTACGCGCAGTGCGCCTTTGAAGCGCGATCCGCGCCGCTGAGTGTGGGGCAGAGAACGACGACGGACCATCAGCTCGAAGGATCGGCTTCCGCTGGAAGCCAGCAGGATTGCGCTTCGCGCATGCCTCGTACTGGGGCGTGTGGCATCGAGAACAAGCCAAGTTGTGAGATTGGGAGCCCATGAGGCAGGGACAGCAGCACCGCCGCGGCCGTGGCCGCAACAACGTGAACAACAACCATCCGGGCAACCGTAAGGGCCAGAACCCGCTCACGCGGAGCTTTGAGTCGAACGGTCCGGATGTGAAGGTGCGCGGCACGCCGGCCCACATCGCCGAGAAATACATGCAGTTGGCGCGCGACGCTCAGTCGTCGGGGGACCATGTCCTCGCCGAGAACTATTTGCAGCACGCCGAGCACTACAATCGGATCATCCTCGCCTATCGCGAGCAGCAGATTCAGCAATCCGGCGAGATGCTGAATGGCAGCAGCCGGCATCACCATCAGCCGTCACGGCAGGACTTTCAGGACGGCGATGATGCCGCCTCCGAGTCAGGCGGCGCTTCGGACGACACCGGCGCGTTGGAGCAACCTTCGTTCGTCCGTCACCCGGGTGATCAGCCGCGCGATGTGCAGCCGGCGTTCGACGAGCCGCGCCACCAGCGCCATGACCAACCGCCGCGCTTCCGCGAACGTCATTCACGCGGCGAGCGGCATGAGCGCCAGCATGACCGTCAGGATGGTTTCGAGCGTGATCGCGGTGAGCGATCCGAGCATGGCGGGGAGCGCTTCGAGCGCCAGCGCGAGCGCCCGTTCCGCCAAGCGGACCAGTCGGGCGAGCCCCGTGAGATGCGCATGCATCGGGAGCCGCGCGAGCACCGCCAGCCGCAGGACGCTCGCCGTGAGACGCCGCAACCGAGCACCGTTGAAGGCGCCAGCGGCGAGGATGCGCCCGCACCGGCCCGGTCGGAAGCTCCGTCCCGCCGCCGCGAGCGTTTCGGCCTCGGCGAGGATCAGCCGGCCTTCCTCCGTCGCCCCGTCCGCCGCCCGCGACGCGACGCCGAGCAGGAGTTTACCCCGGAGCCGACCTCGGAGACCGCTCCGTCTGCCGACGAGACGCCACGCGAGTGAGGTCGCGGCCTCGGCCATGTCCAAGGCCCGCGTCTAGCTGCCATTCCCGCGTGCCTCAGCCAAGCGTGTGGACGTGATCGAGAACGCCGTAACCTCCGTCTCCTCGCTGGCCATAGTCGAAACGGCGGGCTTCGCCGATTATCGGCTGCTCGACAGCGGCAATGGCCGCAAGCTGGAGCGGTTCGGCCGCGTCGTCGTAGACCGGCCCGAACCACAGGCGCTTTGGCAACCCGCGCTCGAGCCCTCACGCTGGGGCGACACGCACGCCGTCTTCACGGGCCACGACGACGAGGAAACGGGTCGCTGGCGTCGGGACAAGCCATTGCCTGAAAGTTGGCCGATTTCCGTTGAAGGCGTGACGATGCTCGCCCGCCTCGGCGGCTTTCTGCATCTCGGCCTCTTTCCCGAGCAAGTGCCACATTGGCAATGGATGAAGCACCGCCTGCGAACCGCTGCCGCTGATCTCGGCGGCGAGCGTCCACGCGTCCTCAATTTGTTCGCCTACACCGGCGCTGCAAGTCTGATTGCGGCTCGCGCCGGAGCCGAGGTCGTGCACGTCGATGCCTCGAAAAAGTCGGTCACCTGGGCTCGCGAGAACCAGGCTGCCTCCGGCCTCGCCGACGCGCCCGTCCGCTGGATCGTCGAGGACGCGCGCAAATTCGTCGCGCGCGAGGTTCGCCGCGGTCGCACCTACCATGTCGTGCTCGTCGACCCACCCAAGTTCGGCCGCGGCCCGGGCGGTGAGGTCTGGGAGCTGATGCAACATCTGCCGCCGCTCCTGAAGGACTGCACGGCCTTGCTCGCACCTCGCTCCGGCATCGTCCTGACCGCCTATGCCATTCGCGCTTCAGCGCTATCCTTCGGCCAGCTCCTCGCCGAGCAGCTCGCTCACCGGGCCGGCACCTTCGAGGTCGGCGAGCTGGCAATCCGCGAGCATGAAGGCTCGCGGCGCGTCCCAACCTCCATGTTTGCACGTTGGTCGTCTGAGCCAGGCGCCGCCATGCAGTCGAATGGAAGCGGTCGCCATGGCGCCTAGCGACCAGCCTTCAGGCGCACCGCGCCGCACGATCACCAGCCTTCAGAATGACAGCGTCAAGCTCATCCGCTCGCTCGAAATGAGGAAGGCGCGCCGTGAATCGGGCCTGTTCGTAGCCGAGGGCGCCTCGCTTCTCATTTCCGCTCGCGACAACGGCTGGGCGCCACACACGATCGTCTCCGGCCCGGGCGCATCGGAAGCTTCGGCGACGAACTCCTTGCTCGCCTGGGCAAGCGCTGCAGGGGCCACGCATCTCGATGTCAGCGCCGGCGTGCTCGAGAAGCTTGCCGCAAAGGACAACCCCCAGAGCGTGATGGGCGTCTTCGCCCAACGCTGGGCCCAGCTCCCGACACCGGCCGCGCTGCAGCCGAAAGGCCTTTCACCACCTCTCTGGGTCGCCCTCGAAGAGGTTCGCGATCCGGGCAACCTCGGCACGATTCTGCGAAGCGTCGATGCGGCAGGCGCCTCCGGCGTCATTCTTGTCGGCAATTCCTGCGATCCGTTCTCCCGCGAGTCGGTTCGGGCCAGCATGGGCTCTATTTTTGCTGTCCCGGTCGCACGCGCCGACCATACGGCGTTTCAGGCGCTCGCACGCGCGTGGCCTGGCGACGTCGTCGGCACCCACCTTGCCGGGCGGATCGACTATCGCTGTGCTGAGGCCCGTGCGCCCATCCTGTTGGTCATGGGCAATGAAGGCGCCGGTCTCTCCGCGGAGGTGGCGACCGCATGCAGCAAGCTCGTCCGCATTCCGATGGCGGGCCGCCTCGATAGCCTCAATCTGGCCGTCGCCACCGCACTCCTGCTTTTCGAGCTGCGTCGCCCGCACTTGCAGCTCTGATCGGCCGGGCGTGTCACGGCGGAAGGTGCCGGTGCGGCAACCCGCCCCGAACGCTTTTGAGTGACATCAACCCGGGCGATCGCGGCGCGGATACTCTTGTCGGCATCTGATTGGATCAAGTGGGCGCGGCATGTCGGCCGCACCCGGGAAAATGGGAAGGGTTTTGCAATGCTGAAGATCGCCCTTGTCATCTGGATCATGCTTGGAACGACGTTGGCCGGTATAGCAATGGCGGTCATCGTCTCGGTGCCGCAGCTCCTCGATCAGGGCATGCGCTACATCCCGATGCTTTGCGGCGCTGGCTTCATTGTGGCCTTGCCGCTCGCCTATTGGATTGCCCGCCGCATCGCAAGCGAAGCACGCACCTGAAAGCGCCAATTGGCAACGCCGATCGCATCACATCCTCTCGACGACGCGATCTAGCAGGGCATCGGGCAGAACCCGCTTCAACAGGCTGGCACCCTTCGTCATGATCCCGATGCGGTATCGGGCACGCGGACGCGGGCTTTCCAGCGCATGCACTAGCTTTGCGACAACCGCATCGGGCCCGAGCTTGAAGGGCCCGCTTTTTGCTTTGCCCGATTGCATTTCGCTCATCCTGCGTTGATAGGCTTCCCGGTGCGGTGAGCGATCCGTATCGACGAGCGAGGTGAAAGTCGAAAGCGTCGTCGCGAGGAAGTGCGACTCGATCGGTCCCGGCTCCAGCAGCGAAACGTGGATCCCCGCTGGCCGGAGCTCGACGCGCAGCGCGTCCGTCAATGCCTCGAGCGCAAACTTCGAGGCGCAGTAGGCCCCCCGGTATGGTCCGCTGACGAACCCCAGCACCGACGAGCACATCACGATCCGGCCGCGTCCGGTTCGGCGCATCGCCGGCACCACACGCCGCGTCAACTCGTTGGCTGCCACGACATTGACCTCGAGCTGCTCTCTGAGAACGCTCGCGGAAATGTCCTCCATGGCGCCGATCACGCCGTATCCCGCATTGTTGTAGATCGCGAGCAGTCGCCCGTCGGTTCGCCTCAGCGCCTCGTCCGCACAACGCGCAATCGAGCCCTCGTCCTTGAGTTCGAGCGCCAAGGCCTCGAAACCGTACTCGCGCTCGAGCCGCTCGAGATCTTCCGCCCGCCTCGCCGTAGCAAGCACACGCCACCCGCGCGCCTTGAGGGCGATAGCGCCAGCCAGTCCGATGCCCGTCGAGCATCCGGTGATGAGGATCGATCGTTCATTCTGCGCCATAGAGGCTGCATAGCCAAAAGCACCGTCTGTGAAAAGTCGCGCCGCTGACGCGCCCGGCCGACAACGCGGCGACGTGAATTTCGCCTGAACGACAGCTTCAGTTTGAGTTCACGTGGCTGGCGGCAATCTGGCAGAACCCTGCAAGAAATCTCCCCCGGCGTGATCGAAGGGGCTCCGCGTGCAGGGTCGCGGAGCCCCATTCGCGTCCGGCTCCCGCGACGCGCCTTTGCCGCTCGCCCCGGCTCTTCGTACGCGCACCGTTTCCCTTGGCAGCGCACCCGCACTAGGTTGGATCTCCCATCACCGGCGCGGGAGATGACGTCATGGATCAGGCGAAGCTCGATGCCCTGCGGGCCAAGTACGCCGATGCGAAGGGCGGCGATATCTACGACCGGCACTTCGCCGACGTCGCTGCGTCGGTGTTCACCGCTCCGGATCGGCGCAAATGGCCGTTCGCCGATGTCGCAACCTTCCTCGACGCAACCTATCGGCCAGACGCCGCTGCTACCAACTTCGCCGGTCTCGACGTGGCGCTGGTAGGCGTGCCCATGGACCTCGGCGTAACCAATCGGACTGGCGCACGCCTTGGCCCCCGCGCCGTGCGCGCCGTCGAGCGCGTCGGCCCATACGAGCATGCTCTTCGCATCGCCCCAGCCGGCAAGCTCCGTTTTGCTGACGTCGGCGACGTCCCCATGCAAAGCCGCTTCTCCCTCGAGCAATGCCACGCCGACATCGAGGCCTGGTACAAGAGCCTCAAGGCCGCCGGCGTCATCCCGCTCTCGGTCGGCGGCGACCACTCCATGACTTTGCCCATCTTGCGCGCGCTCGGCGCCGTAGAGGCGGTCGGCTTGGTCCACATCGACGCCCATTGCGATACGTCCGGCGAGTACGAAGGCGCCAAGTTCCACCATGGCGGACCATTCCGCCTCGCGGTCCTCGATGGCGTCCTGGATCCCGAGCGCACCATCCAGATCGGCATTCGCGGCCCGGCGGAGTACTTGTGGGAGTTCTCCACCGACAGCGGCATGACTGTCATTCACGCCGAGGAAATGGAACGGCTCGGCCTCGACGCCGTGATGGCCGAGGCGCGCAGAGTTGTAGGTGGCGGGCCAACCTATGTCACATTCGACATCGATAGCATCGATCCTGCCTTGGCACCGGGAACTGGCACCCCGGAGGTCGGCGGCCTGCTTCCTCGCGAGGCTTTGGCCATAGTCCGAGGCCTCGCCGGTATCGACATTGTCGGCGGCGATGTCGTCGAGGTCGCCCCGCAGTACGACGCCACCACCGCCACGGCGCAGATCGGCGCCCAGATGCTGTTCGAGCTCTTGTGCCTCGTTGCGCTGCGCAATGGCGCCCCATGATCCGTTCGGGACCGATCACAGTCCTTGAACAACCTCGGCACACAAGGCGACGTCCCGCTCCGCGCAGGCGACGGGCGGAGCCCTCGACGCCTTCGAAGGCTGCAACAGGCGCACAGTGATCTTCCGCGCCAATGCTGGGAAAAAAACGCGCCCATCCTGGCGATGCCGGGCCGCGTTCCGGTTGCAAAACATTGGCTTCACAGCCATAGTCCGCAACGGTTCGCGTGGATCGAACCCTACTTGGGCCGGGCCGGACGCGCATGCAGCGACGAAACGACGGTGAACTGCGGGAGCTGTTGGTCAAGCTCCGCGATGAGCATCGCGCGCTCGATGCCGAGATCGTGGAGCTCGAGCTGTCGGCAGACGCCGACCAGCTCACCATCAAACGGCTTAAGAAGCGCAAGCTGCTCTTGAAGGACCAGATCAAGTCCGTCGAGGACCAATTGACCCCCGACATCATCGCCTGACACCCCCGACCGGCAGCAGACGTGGCGGCAAGGCTCCTCCGGGTTGCATCTAGCCCTTGCCAGAGCCCTCCGATAGCCGATAGAAGCTCGTGCCTTGGCGTCGAAGCAGCGAGGGCCGGTCCTGCGCCCTCCCTGTGTCAGCGAAAGGGACCGCCAGAAGATGGCCGAAAAGCGCGAGGCCAATCGGGACGACAACCGTGGCACCGGGGACGCCCGGCCGCCCGTTGTTGCGATCATCATGGGCAGCCAGTCCG
The DNA here is from genome assembly GCA_041397805.1 of Hyphomicrobiaceae bacterium. Taxonomy (GTDB): domain Bacteria; phylum Pseudomonadota; class Alphaproteobacteria; order Rhizobiales; family Hyphomicrobiaceae. Next base: position 5,871 of record JAWKWD010000012.1, on the reverse strand, counting down.
ATTGGAAAACCATGCGCTGCGCGGCGCAGGTGCTGTCGGAGCTGGACGTGCCACACGTGGCTCGCATTGTTTCAGCGCATCGCACGCCCGAGCGGCTTTACACTTTTGCCCGCTCCGCCCGCGAGCAGGGATTCAAGGTCATTATCGCGGGCGCCGGTGGCGCGGCACACCTGCCAGGCATGACCGCCTCCATGACCACGCTTCCCGTTCTAGGTGTGCCCGTCCGCTCGGCGGCCCTTTCGGGCCAAGATTCGCTGCTTTCCATCGTACAGATGCCCGCGGGCGTTCCCGTGGGAACCCTCGCCATAGGTGAGGCCGGCGCCACCAACGCAGGACTACTCGCTGCCCAGATCCTCGCTCTGTCCGATCCGCAACTCGCCAAGCGCCTCGACGATTGGCGCAAAGGGCGCACTGACGCCGTCGCCGAGCATCCCAAGGACGATGTCTGACACCACCGCCACAACACCTCTTGCGCCTCGCTCGGTGATCGGGATTTTGGGCTCGGGCCAGCTCGGCAAGATGCTCGCCCAGGCGGCGAGCCGGTTGGGCTTCCGGACGCACGTTTACGGTGACGATGCCGGCCCCGCCTTTGATGTCGCGACCACTCATTCCGTTGGCAGCTTCACGAGTTTCAGCCGCCTCGACGAGTTCGCCCGATCCGTCGACGTGGTCACTTATGAGTTCGAGAACGTTCCGGTTGCTGCCGCCGAGCATTTGGCGCACGCCGTGCCTGTCCGCCCGGGTCCGCGAGCCCTCGCCGTGTCCCAGGACCGCATCGCCGAGAAGACATTCATTCGTGACCTCGGCATCGCAGTCGCGCCTTTTGCTGCCGTCGGCAGCCCGGCCGACGTTGCGTCTGCCACCAGTGCGCAAGCCGGATGGGGCAGTAGCGCTATTCTGAAAACAGCCCGCCTCGGCTACGACGGCAAGGGTCAGGCCCCGATTGCCGTGCCCGACGACCTGCCAGCCGCCTTCGCATCCCTCGGCAATGTTCCTTGCGTCCTGGAGCAACGGCTCGACTTCCAATGCGAGGTCTCGGTGATCGTGGTCCGCGCCGTTGGCGGCGAGACGGTCACCTACGATATGCCCCTGAACGAGCATGCGGGCGGCATCTTGCGCCGGTCGACCGTGCCTTCCGGCCTCCCGTCGGTCATCGAGACCAGCGCCCGCGACATGGCGAGCCGCATCGCAGCGGCACTGGACTATGTCGGCGTGCTTGCCGTCGAGATGTTCTATCTGGGCATCGATGCCGCCACGCCACTCGTCGTCAACGAGATTGCGCCACGCGTTCACAACTCCGGTCATTGGACCATGGACGCCTGCGCCGTCGGCCAGTTCGAGAACCACATTCGTGCCGTTGCCGGCTGGCCGCTCGCAAGCACGGCTCGCCACTCGAACGCGATCATGCAGAACCTGATCGGCCACGACGTGGATGCCTGGCTCGACATCGCGAAAACGCCGGGTGCATGCCTTCATCTCTACGGGAAGCGCGAAGCCCGCGACGGCCGGAAAATGGGGCACGTCAACTATTTGAAGCCTCTCGCGGACTGAACCAGCCAGTCGGACCCCAGCCCCGCAGCGAGCCTCACTCCGCTTGCCCGCGACCGCATTCGAAGCCTAATCTTACACCATACCGGCATTGACCGGCCGACATACACGCCAACGGAGACGCTGATGGCTGCCCAAGCCGAGCCCGCCACCATGTTCGAGAAGATCTGGCGCTCCCATGTCGTGGTGGACAGGCCGGACGGCTACACGCTTCTCTACGTCGACCGGCATCTCATCCACGACGGATCGTACTTCGCCTTCCAGCGGCTGAAGAACCGAGGCCTGAAACTGCGCCGTCCCGATCTCTCCTTCGGTACGCCCGACCACTACATGCCCACCGATACGCGACGCAAGGAGGACATCACCAACCCTGACAGCAAGCGGATGGTTACCGGACTGGCCGTCAACGGTGCCGAGACCGGCGTCACCGTCTTCGATATTGGCGACCGTCGGAACGGCATCGTGCACGTTGTCGGCCCCGAGCAGGGCATCACCCTGCCCGGCATCACCCTAGTCTGCGGCGACAGCCACACCTCGACGCATGGCGCGCTCGGCTGCCTCGCCTTCGGCATCGGCCAGTCCGAGGTCATGCACGTCATGGCGACGCAGTGCGTCTGGCAGAAGAAGCCCAAGACAATGCGCATCGACATCGACGGCGAGCTCGGATTCGGCGTCACCGGCAAGGACGTGATCCTGGCGATCATCGCCAAGATCGGCGCCGCCGGCGGCACGGGCCACGTGCTCGAGTATGCAGGTTCCGGCATCCGCGCACTCTCGATGGAAGGCCGGCTCACCATCTGCAACATGTCGATCGAGGGTGGCGGCCGCGCTGGCATGATCGCCCCGGACGACAAGACTTTCCAATATATTGCCGGTAAGCCCTACGCCCCGAAAGGTGCCGACTGGGACAAGGCGATGGCCCGCTGGAAAGCCCTTCCGTCCGACGCAAGCGCCCGGTTCGACCGCGAGGTCACGCTCAAGGGGCCCGATATCGCTCCCATGGTCACATTCGGAACGAGCCCGGAGGACGCAGCCCCCGTCACGGCAGCCGTACCCGACCCGTCGAGCGCCGCGGATGCCGTCAAACGCGAGGGCCTCGCCCAGGCGCTCCGTTACATGGGCCTGAAGCCAGGCACACCAATCACCGACATCCGTGTCGATCGTGTCTTCATCGGCTCCTGCACCAACAGCCGCATCGAGGATATTCGCGCCGCCGCCGCCGTCGCCAAGGGCCGCAAGGCCGTCGTGCCGAGCTGGATCGTTCCCGGCTCAGGCATCATCAAGGAACAGGCCGAGGCCGAAGGTCTGGACAAGATCTTCAAGGATGCCGGCTTCGAGTGGCGCGAGACGGGCTGTTCGATGTGTCTTGGCACCAACGGTGAGATCGGCCGTCCCGAGGAGCGTATCGCCTCGACATCGAACCGCAATTTCGTCGGCCGCCAAGGCAAGGGCGTTCGAACCCATCTCGTCAGTCCCGCAATGGCGGTAGCCGCGGCCGTGACCGGCCACTTCACCGACGTGCGCAAGCTGATGGCCTGAGGAACAGGAAGCATGACCCAGGAAACAGTCCCGGCCCGCGTGCCGTTCACGTCCGTCACCGCTGTCGCTGTGCCGATCAATCAGGCCAACGTCGACACCGACCAGATAATTCCCGGCCGCTTCCTCTCGCTGCCGCGTCAGCAGATGGTTCCCCATCTTTTTCGCGACCAGCGCTACAACGACAACGGCTCGCCGAAACCGGAGTTCGTGCTCAATCGCCCGGAATACAAAGACGCCGGCATCGTCGTTGCCGGCCGCAACTTTGCTTGCGGATCCAGTCGTGAGATGGCCGTTACGGTTCTGGTCGATAACGGCTTCAAGGCTTTCATCGCCCCGTCCTTCGGCGACATCTTCTTCAACAACTGTTTCCAGAACGGCGTGCTGCCGATCGTCCTGCCCGAGGCGCGCGTCAACGAGCTTCTGCGCTTCCTCCTAGAGCTGCCGGGAGCGACGATCACAGTCGATCTTCCCTCCCAGACGGTGCAGGGACCGGACGGCAAGGCGGACCACTTCGAGATCGACCCTTTCCGTAAGGATTGTCTCCTGCGTGGCATCGACGAGATCACCATGACTCTCGATTACGAGGCAGACATCAAGGCCTTCGAGGCCCGCTCGGAGATGGCCCGCGTCTGACCGGGCCATCAGCTCACAAATAGGGCCGGGTCCAACGAACCCAGCCCTTTAACACCATCTGCATCGGAGCGTTCGAGACTCAACTCCCTTGCTTCGTCAGCGACCGCACATAGGCGATGTTCGCTTGTGCCTGCTGCTTTGGGAGCACCTTCGTTGCAACGCGCTCGGCATCGTCGAACTTGCCGGCGAGCGCCATCACAAGCGCCAGGTTCTCCTTCATCTGCTTCGGCGAATCGGCATCGCCCACTCCCGCCTTGCGCAGGGTCTTTTCGGCGTCCGCGAGCTTGCCGTCGAGCGCATAGGAAAGCGCAAGATTGTTGAGCGTCGGTCTGTGGTCTGGCTTCAATGCTAAAGCCTTCTTGAAATAGCCCTGCGCCTCGCGTTGTTTGCCCGCCGCGGCCAGCGCCGTCCCCAGGGCCGAAAGCGTCTGCAAGTCCGGCTTGGCCGGATCGAGCGAGGCCTCGAGCGCCTTCCGCGACTTGTCCAGCTGCCCGAGCTCCAACGCGATAAGTCCCGCCTCGCGCGCGATCTCGCGATTTTCAGGTGCCTCGGTCCGCGCACGATCCAGCTCGGCGAGCGCCTTGGCTCTGTCCCCCTTCTTGCGCAAAGCCCGCGCGGCGGCCAGTCGCCCGGCCCCGCGGGCCGCGGCATCTTTGCTCCCGACCTGCTTCTGCTCCTCTCCGGCCTTGGCGGATTGTTGCCCACCCGTGGTACCGATGCTCGCCGTCGACACGTTGCCATCCGGCCCGAGTGCCAAAGGCGTGGCCGCGCAGCCACCAAGCAGCAGCGTCGCCGCGATCGCGAGACTGGCAACCCTTTCCTTGCCTTGCATGATCATGTCTTTGCCCCCGCAAAAGAACAGAACCGGTCGAAGCCCGCGGGCCGCCGTCGTCTTGGCTTCGAGCTAGGCCGATTCGCGTCCAGCGGTGGGCGAAGGAGCAGGGTTTTCACCCAAATCCCCAGGCAAGCCACATCGAATTGTATCTGCCGGCCTTCACTGGCTTCGTCCGCTTCGAAGCCAAGCAATCGCTTCAAATTGTCATTGCCCTTTTCACGGTCCGCCAAACCGAATGCCTTAGCTTTTCGTTTCGAATTTCTGCCAATTGGAGGCGAGAGTGGCCATCCGACGTCAACGTGTTCGTGCCCTGCGCGGTGACCTTGCGACCACCAGCCTGTTCGCCCGCCTTTGCCGCGATCGATCAGGTACGGTTGGGATGCTCTTCGGCATCATGTTCATGATGGTCATGATGATCACCGCCATCGCCATCGATTACGGCCGCACCGAGATGGAATGGCAGCGCATTCAGCGTGCTGCGGACGCGGCCGCCCTGGCCGCTTCGCATCGACTTGGAACCCTGGACCAGGACGTGTCGGGCGTTGAGGTGGCAGAGCGGTTCTTCCGCGCCAACACGGATGATCGAACCTATGAAGCCCTGACGAAGATAGAGCTCGACGCGGTGAACGGCGAGGTCAACGTCGTCGCCAGGGGCAACGTGGGAACCAGCCTCCTCAACGCGGCACGCATTCGCAACATGGGCATCCAGGCATCGTCCCGGGTGGTCAAGGGCGATGGCACCGTCGAGGTCGCTCTGGTGCTCGACAACTCGGGATCGATGGGCGGTCAACCGATAGCTGACCTCAAGACCGCAGCGAAAAGCCTCTCGAACGTCCTGTTTACCGGAGCCGATCACAGCGAACGCGTAAAGATCGGCGTGGTGCCGTTCTCAGGAGCGGTGAACGTCGGCTCCGGCTATCGGGACGCCGATTGGATCGACGGCTCTGGCGCATCGCCCCTGAATGGGGCCAACTTCTCGTCGAACGTCCCGCGACTACAGATGTTTGACCGTCTCGGCACCCCATGGCGCGGCTGCGTCGAGGCGCGCTCTGCCGGCCTCGATGTCACCGACGACGCGGCCGATCCTTCGGCGCCCGCAACCCTATTCGTCCCGATGTTCGCCCCCGACGAGCCGGATAGCATCAATGCAGGGGGAAACAGCTACCCGAACAACTACATCGCCGACGACGGCGGCGCCTGCACGCCACAACCGATCGTTTGTCTCTCATACGACCGCCGCGGCCGCTGCACGAAATCGCAAAAGCAGCCGATCCCCGCAGCCGAGGCGCAGTCGCGCATCTGCAAGTACGAAGGCG
>JAWKWD010000011.1:0-190350 GCA_041397805.1 Hyphomicrobiaceae bacterium | reverse complement strand
CCTCGTAGTCGCCCTGCTGCAGGTCGACGATCTCGCGTTCGGACGACCCCGAGATCAGGATCATTGGAAAGCAATTGGTTGTCGCATGGGCGAGCGCATTGAGGCCGTTCAGGAAGCCTGGCGCCGAGACGGTCAGGCAAACGCCCGGCTTCTGCGTGAGGAACCCTGCGATGCTCGCCGCATATCCGGCATTCTGCTCGTGCCGGAACGCGATCACCCGCATGCCGCGCGCCTGGGCCATTCGACCGAGGTCAGTGATGGGAATGCCGGGCACGCCGTAGATCGTGCTGATGTCGTTCAGTTGGAGCGCGTCGAGGACGAGATTGAAGCCGTCCGTCAGGTTGTCTGCTTGCGTCTCGGTAGACATCGCCGTTTCACTCCCGTTTAGCCTGCGCAGCCGTTCATGCTGGCCGGCTCGTCTGGTCCGTTCCCTTGGCCGTTCGCCGTGCGTCAATCGAGGTCGACGTGACGCTCGACGTGCTCGCGCAGTTTCATCGTGTGCTCCCTGACGAGGCGTTCGGCGCTCTCTGCATCGCGCGCCGCGAGCGCTTTGACGATCTCCGTGTGGTCGGCGATCGAGCGGCGGGCCCGGTCTGCTTCGAAGATCGTGCGCTGCCGGATGGCTCGGACGTGCAGGAAAAGACTGTCGGTGATCTCGCCGATGAGCGAGTTGCGCCCCAGCCCTATGATTGTCTGGTGAAAGCGGATGTTGGCGTCCGAATACTCGCCCGTATTCGCCGCGGCCTCGTCGCCCGAGAAGACGACAAGCTTCTGGAGGCGGGCAAGCTCCTTGTCCGTTGCCTCGCTGGCGGCGAGCCGTGCGGCCATGCTCTCGAGAGCAGCCCAGACGGTGATCATGTCCAGGATTTCCGCTTTCGTCTTGCGCACGATGAAAATGCCACGTCGCGGCACGATGCGTACGAGGCCTTCCTGCTCGAGCTGTGCCAGTGCTTCGCGGAGAGGCGTGCGCGAAATGCCGAAGCGCAGCGAAAGGTCACGCTCGTCGAGCCTCAACTCGGCGTCCGCGGCGTAGATGTTGAGATCCATGATCGCGGCCTTCAACGCCTTGTAGGCGCGCGCCTTCAGGCTGAGGCTCTCTGCGATCGGTTCGATCCTGAGGACAGGCTGCAACGACACTTCGGCGACTCACTACCGACTATCGATTGAAGCCACGGCGATGGGCCCGTGGTATGTGGCATGCCATACACCAGCGACGTCCGGCCCGGCAAGAGGCTTTTCCGCCGGTCGTGCGTCCGGGCGATATCGCCATGGCCTCGAAACGGGCCGCAACTCGGCGCTTCGGCCGATTGTCCACGCCTTCCGAAGCGGACTAGAGTGCCCGCACGCCGCTAGCGCGAGGGCCGCGGCGAGGAAAGGGGGACGCGATGGACCTTCAGTTGGCCGGCCGCGGTGCACTCGTCACGGGTGCGAGCGCCGGCATCGGTGTCGGCATCGCAGAGTGTCTCGCCCGTGAAGGCGTGCGACTCGTACTCGCCGGAAGGAACCGTGGAGCCCTCGAAGCGGTCGCCGCGCGCGCAACGTCGCTGGGCGCCCCCTTCGTGATTTCGGTCGAAGGTGACGTCGCAACCGAGCATGGATGCGCGGCCGTTGCCGCCGGTGCGCTCGAAGCACTGGGGGGACGGGTCGACATTCTCGTCAACAATGCCGGCGGCTCGCGTCCCCTGGGTGGCGCAGAGGAGACTGAGCAGTTCTGGGAAGAGGCCCAGGCCCTCAACTTCGCCTCGGCGCGACGGATCACCCGACCTCTGCTCGCGCCCATGAAGGCTGCCGGCTTCGGCCGGATCGTCAACATCACGGGCGCGCTCTACGGCAAATCGGTCAATGGCGCCGGGGCGGCCAAGGCTGCGCTGGTAGCCTGGGCCCGGGCACTGTCATTCGAGCTTGCGCCCCACGGGATCACCGTGAACTGTGTCGCACCAGGCCGTATCAATTCGGTGCAGATCCTCGAGCGCCTGCATCCAACCGAGCAGTCTCGCGAAGCCTATATTCGCGACAACATCCCTATGGGGCGATTTGGCGAGCCGAAGGAGCTTGGCGCGCTGGTGGCATTCCTGGCATCGCCCCTGGCAGGCTACATAAGTGGGGCGCACATTCCCGTCGATGGCGCAGCAGTGCGCATCGCGGTGTGAGTCGGCTCGTGAGTTTGCTCGGGAACGTGGTCAGGGTTTGCACCGCGGTGGTGCTATCGCTCGTGGCAAGCGCGGCCTGGGCCCAGAAATCTGTCCCTTTGCCATGCGCGCTCGAACCCGGACCGACCCGCGCCGTCGCGAGTGTGATCGACGGAGACACCGTACGTCTCGATGATGGCATCGAGGTGCGCCTTCTCGGCGTCTTGGCTCCGCGCCCGCGAGACGCCGGCGTGGCCGGGTCTTTGGACGCATGGTCGCCCGCACGCGCCTCACGACGGGAGCTCGAAGGCCTTGTGAAGGGCCGCAGCCTGGCCCTCGCTTTCGCAGGACCGCGCCATGATCGCTACGGTCGCGTGCTTGCGCACCTGTTCGTTGATCTCGACGGCGAGCAGGTGTGGGTTCAGGGCCGCCTCGTCGAGCGCGGCCACGTCCGTGCGAACGCGTCGCCGGAGGCAACAGGGCAATGTCTCTCTGCTCTGGTCGCGCGAGAGCGTCGGGCGCGCTCGGCCGGATTGGGGCTGTGGGCGAATGCCGCCTACCAGATCCGTCCGGCCGACAGACCCTCAGAGCTCACACGCTACGTGAACACCTTCCAACTCGTGCGCGGACGTGTGGAGCGCATGCGCCCGACACGCCGGCTCGCCATACTGGAACTCGCCAGTGGCGAGAAGCCTCCAGCCCCCCAGGGGCGCTCCCAATGGGGCGCGTTTCGCATTGTCTTGCCACGCAGCGCGACCGATCGATTGGGCATGTCCGATCCCGAGGCGCTCGTCGGGCGAAACGTGCTCGTAAGGGGATGGATCGAGGCTCACGGCGGTCCCGAGATCAAATTGCTTGCGGCCGGACAACTCGAACTCGAGGACTGAGCCTTTTCGTCACCGTGCGCGCTGCACACGATGCAAAGCGCCGCCCGAAAATTCGAGCGGCGCATTGCATGATTGGACGCTTCTTGCCGAGGTGCCTGGATCAGGCAGCCTTCACTTCGCCGCCCCCGCCATCGGCTTGCTCTTCCGCAGCCCGACGCCCACGGGCACTCTTGGCGAGCACCTCGGTGATTCGCTGCATGGCGCCCCGCTCGTCCGAGCTGTCCACCGCCGCGAGCTCGCGCGACATCCGGTCCAGCGCTGCCTCGTAGAGCTGACGCTCGGAATACGACTGCTCCGGCTGCGCGTCGCTGCGGTACAGGTCACGCACCACTTCCGCGATCGCAACGAGATCGCCGGAGTTGATCTTCGCCTCGTACTCTTGCGCGCGACGGCTCCACATCGTGCGCTTGATGCGAGCCTTGCCCTTGAGCGTATCCAACGCCTTCTTTAGAACGCCGTCCTCTGCCAGTTTACGCATGCCGACGCTGGCGAGCTTCGAGGTGGGAACGCGCAACGTCATCTTGTCCTTGTCGAACTCGATGACGAAAAGCTCGAGCGAAATGCCCGCAATTTCCTGTTCCTCGATGCCGATGATCTTCCCCACGCCGTGAGCCGGGTAGACGATCAGCTCGTTTGTCTTGAAGCCGTGGCGCGAAGTGATGGCCTTCTTCGGGTCGTTGGCCGCCGCCGCGGGCGCCGCTGGCTTGGCCGGAGCCTTTTCCGAAACGCTGGCAGTCAGCCGCTCCGCTGGCTTTGCCCCGGCTGCAGGCATGGCACGCTGCTGGGTCGGCTGCGGCGCGCGCGGTGCAACCGGCGCTGCGACCTTGGTGGCAACTGGCTTTGCAGCCTTCCCGTTGGTCTTGGCCGGGGCGGGCGCCTTCGTGACGACCTTGCTCGGCGCGGCAGCCTTGCCGGTGGGCTTGACCGTCGCCTTTGCCTTCGTCGCGGTGTTGACCTTCGCAGATGTTGCCTTGCTGGCGGCCTTGAGGCTAGATGCCTGTGCAGATTTCACGGGTGGCTTGCTAGATTTCGCTTTCAATGACACGGCCTTCGCAGCAGCAGTTTTCGGCGGCAGCTTGGTCTTCTTCGTCATTGCTTTCTACGCTCCGTCAGCCCATACCTTCGCTGCCCTGAACGGCAACGAGATTTCGCGGCGCCCGAATGGGCACCCGCAATCGATCACGCGCCAGCAGCCTGACGGCCACTGCGCGTTTATCCCCGCCTACGCGAACCGCGATCGCTCGTGGTACGCGATCCAGATCACCCGATGTCGTTGGTCGTGCCTTGTTGGCGCTCCGGTATGCGCCTCCGCCCCTCCGGCGACCGCTTTTCTGAGATCGCCAATCTGAACGGAACGCATCACCTGTGTCCTGCGCGCGAGCACACGGCACATGCCGGCGGCAGTGCCATTCAACTAGAAAAGCACTGTAACATAATCTTCATCGCAATTGAAGACGTCGCGCGCACATTCGAGCGAGGAAGTCGTCGATGACCTTAACCCCTCACACAACGCGCCTCAGTGCGCTTGAACTATCATGGTGAACGACTAGTCGCCTTCACCAGGCTCGCTTGAGAAGTATTTTTCGAACTTGCCCTTCTCGTCACGGAAATTGTCAGCATCCGCAGGAGCCGCCTTCTTGGCCGTGATGTTCGGCCAGACCTCCGAATACTCACGGTTAATTTCGAGCCATCGCTCAAGGCCGGGCTCGGTATCCGGCTTGATCGCCTCGACAGGGCATTCCGGCTCGCACACGCCGCAATCGATGCACTCGTCGGGATGGATGACGAGCATATTCTGCCCTTCGTAGAAGCAGTCGACCGGGCACACCTCGACACAGTCCGTGAACTTGCATTTGATGCAGAACTCGTTGACGATGTAGGTCATCTTTCTCGTCCCGGCCCCTGACTTCCGTCGCGATGCTGCCGGCGCGCGCATCCTCGCGTGCCGCATCGATGATTGGTCTGCCTCTGGATTGCACGCCCTCGCGTCGGAGAAAAGTGGTGCATGAGCCTTTCGTCAGTTTGTCGCAATCCCGCTGCGGGCTGCCCTGTTGGAGACGTTGACCGGGAGGCACCGTCAGACCTCGGTATCTCGCAGACGGTCGATCTGACGTCGGTCTCGCTTGGTTGGTCGTCCGCTGCCTGCCTCACGCTGGCCTGATGCATCGTCCGTGCCAGGGGCGGGTTCAGCCACCGCTGGTTTGGCGGCCGTCAACTCTCGAAAGAGTGCCTGGGCTTCGGTTGGGGGCCCGCGTCGCGTTCCGCCGGCCACGACTTCGAGCACGCGTACATGCGCGCCGACGGCAACCGTGATCACGTCCCCTGGCCGGACGGTCTGGCTCGGCTTCAGGACGCGCTCTCTGTTGACACGCACGCGGCCGTCCGAGATCAGGCCGGCGGCCAGCGTCCTTGTACGGATCACCCGCGCGAACCAAAGCCACTTGTCGAGGCGCTGACTCGCACCCCCGGACGCGCCTCCTGGTTTCGCGTCGGCCGGCATTTAGGAACTCGGCGTCTTGCTGCTCTTTTCGAGCTGCTGCTTGAGGGCGCTCAATGCTGCGAAGGGCGAGTCGGGATCCGGCCCGCCTTTGCGCTGCGGAGCCGACGTGCTCACCCGCGGGCGTGTCCAGTCCTCGCGTCGCCGCTTGTCGTCCCGCCGGTCGTCGCGCCCCCCTTGCCGGCGCCGGTCGCCGGTATTGGCCTCCTGGCGGCGATCCCCTTGTCCTTCCCGGTGCCCCTGGGCTCCCGCGTCCCGCGCCCCGCCCTGCCCGGGCCGGCCACTGCCTCCGCCGTGCCGATGCTCACCGCGCTGGCGGTCGCGTCCTCTGTCGCTGTCTCGACCAGGACGCCGGTCTTGACGCGGCCGGCCCTCATCTCGCGCGCCACCCGCCACTTCAGATGTGGCGCCGGCTTCAGGGCGCCGTCCATCGCGCCGCGGTCGACGATCTTCCCTGTGGCGGCGACGCGGCCGCCAGACTTCAACCATCGACTGCTCGGCCTCGGCCTCGGCTTCGGCCTGACCTGCGGTCGTGTCGGCGCCCGTGACCTCTGCCGGCTCGCCGGACGCGATGTCCGGTGCTTCCGAAGCGCCTTCGGCCGGGCCTTGAGCAGCGGCTTCGCCTTCGCCCGTCGGCACCGGCTCGGCAGCTGCCATTGCACCGGCCTCGATCTCCATCGATGCGGCGGGCTCCGACGCAGCAGGCTCGGGCGAAGCATCTGCGGCAGTCGCGTCCGGCTGCGTGCCGGGCGTCTCCGCGAATGGCCCCTCTGGAGCTGCGGCAACACCATCCGATCGGCTCGCCGTATCGGACGCAAGCTGCGCCGCCGCCTCGGTTTCCGTGGCGCCCGTGTCGGCTGAGATCGCCTCGGATCCTGGCGACGCATCTGCTGCGCCCCCGGCCTCGGAGGCAACGTCTTGGGTCGCAACGGTCGCATCGCTTGCTGTGCTCGGAGCAGCTTCGTTGCCGGTAGCCTCTGCGGTTGCGTCTGCTTTCGGGGAAGCCTCTTCAGCCGTTGCCGGCTTGCGCGGCGCCTGCGGCCGCACCTTCGGAGCCGGTCGCATCTCCGACCTGAACCCGAGGGTGGTCAGTACGGCGCCGAGCTCGGCCGACGAGCAACCGAGGATCGACATCATCTCCGGCGTGACCATGAACCCGCCGTCGCCGCTCGAGCCCCGGGGCGGAGTTTGTCCGGGCTCGCTCGCTCGCCAGGCGAGAAGCGGACGAATGGAATCCGCAAGCCGTTCCAGCATGTCCACTCGGATAGCGCGCGGACCGCACACGTGATACCCGGCGGCACGATAGAATTCCTCCGGCACCGCAGGATTTATCGTGACGGAGGTCAGGCCCGGTCGCGGAGGCTCCGGCATCTCGTCGATCGATAGACCTGCGGCGGCGCCCCTGTTGAGCGCCCACAGCACCAGCGTGAGCTCAGCTGCGGCAGGTTTGAGGAGTGGCGGCAGGAAAATGTTGAAGGCGCCGAACCGCACGCCGTATTTCCGGAGTTGCGCCCGGGAAGGCTGGTCGAGCTGGCGCATCTCCTCCGCGATCGTGTCACGCTTCACGATCCCGAAGTTCTCCATGAGGCGGAACGCGATGCCTCGCGCAAGGCCCGATACGTCCTCGGCGGACTTCAACTCCATCAACGGCTTCAGGCGCTCACCGGCGATCTCGCCGACCCAGGTTTCGAGACGCTTTTGCACCTTTTCCTTGTCGGGAGCCGAAAGGTAGTCGTCCGCGAGCAGCACCACGTTCGGCCGCATCGGATCGTCGCCAGCCTCGAGCTTCGCAATCTCCTCGTCACGCCAGAGCACTCGCGCATTCCGGGAGAGCTTGAACGCCTCGGTCTTGGCGGACGCCACGCGTCGCGCCCGCATCGCCAGCTCCTTCGCCAGCACGTGCGCAGCCGCGCCTCGCATGGCCTTGCCGTGCACGCCGGTCGCGTCCGCCTGCGTGTCGGGCCAGAACCGGAACCCCTTGAGGCGCCCGACGAAATGATTTTCGACCGTCAGGCTTCCATCGGCGGCGATATCGGCCGTCATGTCCTCCTTGTCGCGCAACCCTTTCATCAGGGCGCTCGTCTTGCGATCGACGAACCGCTGCGTCAGCTGCTCGTGCAGCGCATCCGAAAGGCTGTCCTCGATCGCCCGTGTGCGCTCTTGCCAATGAACGGGGTCACGCAGCCATTCCGCTCGATTGGCGACGAACGTCCAGGTCCGGATGTGGGCGATGCGCGTCGCGAGCGTGTCGATGTCGCCGTCTGTACGGTCCGCCTGCGCCACTTGGTTGGCGAACCAGTCCTCCGGGATCTGCTGGTCGGGACTCATCAAGAAACCGTAGAGCTGCGCGACCAGCTCGGCATGGTTCTGCGATGAGATCTTCCGGTAGTCGGGAACCTGGCATACGTCCCAGAGCATGGAGACGGCGGCGGTGCCGATGGCGCGGTCTGCAATCGACGGATCGCCGCTGAGCGTCTCGAGCGCGGTCACGTCGTCCGCCATGCGGGCCTTTTGCAGACGCAGCTCGGTTGGCGCCTGACGCAGACTCTCGCGCAACCTGTCGAGGCTCGAGAAGTCGAGATTGCGGTTGCGCCACTGCAGCACGCGGACGGTATCGAAAGTGTGCGTCTCGAGACGTTCGATGAGATCGGCGTCGAAAGGAGGAACGTCGGCCGTCACGCCGAACGTTCCGTCGTTCAGATGGCGCCCCGCGCGGCCCGCGATCTGACCCATCTCGGCCGGGGTGAGGTCGCGAGTCTGGTGGCCGTCGAATTTCCTCGCGGCCGCGAACGCCACATGGTCGACATCGAGATTGAGGCCCATCCCGATCGCATCCGTGGCAACGAGGTAATCCACGTCGCCGTTCTGATAGAGCGCGACCTGCGCGTTCCGCGTCCGCGGCGAAAGGGCGCCGAGGACCACCGCGGCTCCGCCGAGCTGGCGCCGGATCAGCTCCGCGATCGAATAGACCTCGGCCGCCGAGAACGCGACGATCGCCGAGCGCTTGGGCTGGCGGGTGATCTTCTTCTGCCCCGCGTAGCTGATTTTCGAAAGCCGCGGTCGGGAAATGAAATTGGCGTCCGGGATGAGGTCGCTGATCGCTTCGCGCATGGTGCCGGCACCGAGCAGCAGCGTCTCCGAGCGGCCGCGGGCATGCAGCAGCCGATCCGTGAAGACGTGGCCTCTGTCCGGATCGGCCGCGAGCTGGATCTCATCGATGGCCAGGAAATCGACGTCGACGCCACGCGGCATCGCTTCGACGGTCGAGACCCAGTACCGGGGATTGTCGGGCTTGATCTTCTCCTCGCCCGTTACCAGCGCCACCGCCGATGGGCCGGCCCGGGCGACGATCTTGTCGTAGACCTCCCGGGCGAGCAGCCGAAGGGGCAAGCCGATCATGCCGGACTGGTGGCCGAGCATGCGCTCGATGGCGAGATGAGTCTTGCCGGTATTCGTGGGGCCGAGAACGGCCGTCACGTTACGGATACGGTTCTGGAACGCCAATGCCCTCTCCGTCGACGCCGAGGATTGTCCGCGAGGCATCGCAAAGCGCAAGCCGGCAATCAAGCGGACTCTGCGTCGAAGACGAGAACAAATCCAGAAATTCGTTGGCAAGACGGCCGCAGGCCGGCCCGAGAGCCCTCTCGGGGCGCAACCCGGACCGGATTGATGCCTAGTTCGTCAGAGCGATCTGCTCGCTACGCGTCACGATGTTGACCCGCTCGGAGGTCAGCGTCGCCGTCCCCGCGATTGTCGGGACGGAAATTTGATAGGGCACATAGATGGAGGCGCTGGGCACCGGTCGCAAGGAGATCTCGATGCCATCCGTCGAGGCCATGTGCTTGGTCTCTTCGCTCATGCGATGACCTGCGATTGGCACGAAGCGGACCCTGCAGACGAGTGCGACACTGGGCTGACCGCTCGGTCGCGCTTCTGCGACGGCCTGCTGGCGGAGGAACGAGAACACCAGATCGAAGCGCTGCTTGCCGTCGAACACTGGGATGCGGCGCTGGCATGGATTGCCGCTGCTGGTACGGCTTATCGCCAGAACCGCGCTCAGCGGGTCGAGCGCCGCCTTGAGATGCGCCTCGCGCACCGGCACGACATCGGGTGTCGGCGGTTGCGGCGGTTGCATCGATACGCTCGTGATGTTGCCATGCTGGAAGCCGAGCTTGATCGAGCCCTGTTTACCAATGCCGCTGAAATCGAAGGTGTAGCCCGCGGGGCGCGGTCCGCTGCTGGTGAGCGTGCCAGAGCTGCGCGTGGCCCCTTGCCACTTGAAGGCGCCGAGAAGGGCCGAAAGCTGTGCGTCGCCGCGCATCGCGTAGCTTGAGCCCGTCGTGTCCGCCCGGAATTCGAACGTTCCGATGTCAAACCCGTTGAAGGCGATGCGGTAGGTTGCGTCCACCTTGCTCGGCCAGGGCTCCGCCTCGGCAGACGTCGTTGTGGAGAAGATTGCCCCGATCGTGAGGCCGGCTATCGCGGCGGGACGCAGGCGCCCGGCGCAAGACTTCAGCTTCGAGTACATGACGCAGGGCTTCCGACGCTGGCGAGCTGAACGCTGGAGTTGGCAAGCCCCGTTCGCATGGCTTGCGGTTGGTCACTCGTCGGTTGAGGCTAGGGCCCCAATGCGACGAATGTGTGGTTCGGGCATCGTCGCCTGCTTTGCTTAACAAGCCGTTCACGAGCGTGCCGTTTGGTGCTGCCGCCGATCTGCTCCGGCGTCGTGTCGCGAAGCGACCGCACCCTTGCATGCGGCTCCTGCGTATGGCTCGCTTGTCGGCGAAACATCAGGAGGACAGCCCAAATGCGCATGCAAGGTAAGATCGGTCTGGTCACGGCGGCAGGCTCCGGCATGGGAAAGGCTGGAGCCATCCGGTTTGCCAGGGAGGGCGCGGCCGTGGGCGTTGCCGACATCGACGAGAGCGCGGTCAAGGCCGTCGTCGCCGAGATCGAGGCTGCGGGCGGCCGGGCTCACGGTATCGTCGCCGATCTCACGAAGGATCAGGAGTCCCGCCGGGTCGTCACCGAGACGGCGAAAGCCTTCGGCGGCCTCGATTTCGTCTGGAATCATGTCGGCCATCCGGGGCCTGCCGCTTTCGAAGGGCTGGACCTGAAGGAGTGGGACAACGCGGTCGCCCTGAACCTGCGCACGGTCCTTGTGACGACCGAAGCCGCCATTCCGGAGATGCGCGCGCGGGCGGGAGGTGCCCTCCTTTACACGGCCTCGACTTCGGGCATCTCGGGCTCGCAGTTTTCGCCTGTCTATTCGGCGGTCAAGCATGGCGTCGTCGGCCTCGTACGCGGCCTTGCGAAGCGCTACGCGAAAGAGAACATCCGCGTGAATGCCATTTGCCCCGGCCCCATCGACACGCCCATGTTGCGCGTATTCGTCGCCCGCCCCGACCAGCAGTCTACCATGGGCATGGACAAGGAGGAGCTGGTCAAGAAGCGGGCCTACCAGACGCCCATGGGCCGCCCGGGCAAGCCGGAGGAAGTCTCCAACGCAGCCCTTTTCCTCCTGTCTGACGAGGCCTCTTTCGTCACGGGCGCGTACCTGACGGTCGACGGCGGCGCCACGTGCTGACCATTCGAGACTGACGGAGGCGGTGCATCTCGTGACGAGTCGGTGGTCGATTCTTGTCCTGCTTTTCCTCGTCCGGACCGGCATGGGTTTCCAGTTCCAGGCCGTGCCGGCCATGTCGCCACTATTTTTGTCGGGGTTTGGCGTCTCTCTCGCCGACATCGGCTTGCTGATCGGCCTCTATCACGCCCCGGGCATCGTGCTCGCGGTGCCCGGCGGCGCCATAGGTCAGCGCTTCGGGGACAAGCGCACGGTTGTCGTGGGGCTTTTCCTGATGGTTGTTGGCGGACTTGCCATGGCCTTTGCGACGACATGGCCGGTTTGCGTTGCGGGCCGCCTCGTTGCCGGCATCGGCGGTATTCTTCTCAATGTGCTCATGTCGAAAATGGTCACGGATTGGTTCGCAGGACGCGAGCTGGCCACGGCCATGGGCATTTTCGTCAACTCCTGGCCGTTCGGGATCGCTCTCGCGCTTGTGACGCTGCCGGCGATAGCGAAAGGCGCGGATCTCGCCGCTGCCCTCTGCGTCGTGACTGGCCTCCTCGTGGTGGCGTTTCTGGCCATGTTGGCTCTGTATCGAAGCCCAGGCGGACAATCCACACAATCGGTGAAGGCTGGGGTTCAGGGTCTGCCGACTGGCCATGCCCTATGGGCCGTTCTCTCGGCAGGCTGCGTCTGGGGTTTCTACAATGCCAGTCTCGCAATGATCTTCGGCTTTGGACCGCTCATGCTCGTCGAGCGTGGCTGGGATATTGCGGCCGCCAGCTCTGCGACGAGCATCGTTCTCTGGCTCGTCGTCTTATCGGTGCCGCTGGGCGGCCTCCTCGCCGACCGGAGCGGGCGGCCGACGACCATCCTTTTCACGGGTATCGTGCTCTTCGCTGCGCTGCTGCTGGCGGCCGGCCGCGTCGACCATGTGCTTTTCGCCTTCGTCGCGCTCGGTCTCGTGAGCGGGCTTCCCGCGGGACCGATCATGAGCTTGCCTGCGCGCGTGCTCGCCGCGGACACGCGCGCCGTCGGCATGGGACTGTTTTTCACTGTCTTCTACGTCGTCCAATTGTCGGCCCCGTGGATGGCGGGGGTCCTCGCCAAGACGAGAGGCACGACGTGGGCCGCGTTCGATTTCGGGGCGGCTCTCCTCGCCATTTGCATCATGGCCCTGATAGGCTTTCTGAGATTGGCGTCGGCCTGGAACCGCGCGCAAGAGGTGCCCACGGCCCGGTGAGCCGCCCGGCTCGAGAGACAGTCACGACGTTCCGCCCCCCAACCGCGTTCGGTTGGCATCGCTGACCAACTCTGCTTAGTTTGTCCGGACATCGCCGCCTTCGCATCGCGGGGTGCGCGACACCCTCAGGAGAAACGACCCATGAACAGGCTCGATGGCAAGGTGGCCCTCATTTCCGGTGCGGCGCGGGGCATCGGAGCGGCAACCGCGCGTCTCATGGCCGAGGCCGGCGCTGCCGTCATCGTCGGCGATCTGCTCGCCGACAAGGCCAAGGAGACCGTGAGGGAAATCGAGGCCGCCGGCGGCAAGGCCCTGTTTGTCCAGCTCGACGTCACATCCGAGAAGGACTGGAATGCGGCGGTTGCCGCGGCCACCAAGACCTTCGGCAAGCTCGACATCCTGGTCAACAACGCAGGCCTTTTTCTAGGACGCGACTTTGAGGAGGTGACGCTCGAGGAGTGGCAGAAGCTTGTCGCCGTCAACCTCACCGGCGTCTGGCTCGGCACCAAGCTGTGCACGGCGGCTCTGAAGGAGGCCGGCGCCAAGTCGAAGCACGGCAGCGCCATCGTCAACCTGGCTTCGGTCGCCGGTATCGTCGGCTCGCAGCTCGATCCCCTCTATTCGATGACCAAGGGGGGGGTCACGCTTTTCACGAAGTCGACCGCTCTCGCCTATGGCCGCAAGGGCTACAAGATCCGCGTGAACTCGATCCATCCGGGCGTCATCGAGACGGACATGGGCAACCAGACGTTCGTCGCACGCGCAACCCAGACCGGGACCAACGACACCGAGGCCGCCCGCGTGGTCGCCTTGAGGGGCCACCCGATCGGCCGCCTGGGTCAGCCCGAGGACATCGCCAACGGCATCTGCTTCCTCGCCTCGGACGATGCTGGGTTCATGACCGGCTCCGGCCTCGTCGTCGATGGCGGCATGACCGCCCAGTAGCCCGTCGCCCTCGATCGGCGGAACCGGACGGCGTAAGGAGAGCACGACATGGACTTCGGCCTGCATCTCGGCACGCGTGGCGCCGCGGCACATCCCGACAACCTTGCACGCATTGCCAAGCATGCAGACGACCTGGGACTGTCCTACCTGGGCTTTTCTGACCACGTCGTCATCGCGCGGTCGATCGATAGCAAGTACCCCTACAACGAGACCGGAGATTGGCCGGGCGTGGCCACAGGATTCTGCCTCGAGCAGCTCTCCTGCATGGCCTACGCGGCAGCGATCACGCAGCGCATCCGCCTGCTCACCTCGGTCATGGTCGTGCCTCATCGCCCGCCCGTCCTGGCCGCCAAGACTCTGGCCACAATCGACGTGCTCTCCAAGGGCCGCGTGACGGTCGGCGTGGGCGTCGGCTGGATGCGGGAGGAGATCGAGGCCTTGGGCTCCGCGCCGCCGTTCGAGCGACGAGGCGCGGCATCGAACGAGACGATCCGCGCCTTCCGCACAATGTGGACGCAAGCCGACCCGACCTTCGACGGCTCATTCGTTAAGGTGCGGAACATCATGTTCGAGCCGAAGCCCGTGCAGAGGCCCGGTCCGCCGATCTGGGTCGGCGGTGAGGGCGTGGCAGCGAGGAAGCGAGCGGCGGCCCTCGGCGACGGTTGGTATCCGACCATCCGAAACCCGAACGAACCGCTGGACGACCCCGTCCGCTTCGCGAGCGCGCTCGCTGACGTGCGCCGCCATGCCCACGCGGCCGGCCGCGATCCCGCCGGCATCGACGTCGCGATCTTCGCCCCGAACTACGTGCTCGGCCAGCCTCAGAAGGCCCGCGACGGCGGTCGCATGACGTTCACCGGCTCGGCCGAGGACATTGCCTCGGATGCGCGCGCCTTCCGAGATGCCGGCGTCCGTCACGTCAATATCGGCTTCGAGTCGGCCGATCTCGACGACGTTCTCGCCAAGCTCGACGCGTTCGCGACGACGGTCGTGCCCAAGGTCGCGTGACCCGGTTCAGCCTGTGATGCCGCGGTAGATGATATAGAGACCGGCGCTGGCCACGATGCCGGCAAACACCCGCGTCAATGTCGCCTTCTGTGTCGAGAGATGGTGTGCCAAGCGGCCGCCGACGAAGCTGCCACCCACGCCTCCGGCAACGAACAGCGCGACCAATCGCCAGTCGATCAGGTCCGACATGGCGTAGTTCGCCGCCGTGGTGATGCCAAAGGCCGTCACCGAGACCAGGCTGGACCCGATCGCCGCAATGAGTGGCATGTCGGTCGCGGCAATGAGACCGGGCACCACCAGGAATCCGCCGCCGATGCCGAAAAAGCCTGCCATCGTGCCTGTCGCCAGTCCTATCCCGGCGAGGCGGGGCACCAGGACACGCGCCGTTTCACGGCTGAGCGGCACGAACTTGGACGCCGTGCTGTGTTGCCGGCGCAGCATCATGGCAGACACGACGAGCATCAGGACGCCGAACAGGAACAGCAGCCGCTGGCCGTCGAACGCTTTGCCGAGGGTCGACCCGGCTGCTGCTCCGATGATGCCGGCCGTCGTGAACATGATCGCACATGGCCAGCGCACGTTGCCGAGCCGCGCGTGACCCAGAAGGCTCGACAGCGCGCTGAGCCCGACGGCCACCGCGCTCGTGCCGATCGCGACATGGGCATTCGTCACGCCCACGACGTAAACGAGCAGCGGCACTGCCAGGATCGAGCCACCGCCGCCGATCAGTCCGAGCACGGTGCCGACCAACGAGCCGGACAACACCGAAAGCAAATCTTGACCCATCTTTCGCGATCCATTGGAAAAAGGGACTAGAGAATAGCGGGGCGAAGCAACCTCGCAACGATTTGCTTGCGGTTTGAAACATCACGTCCCGGGCCCGCCCCGGACGCTCTCTGCATCCGCAATGGAAGTTGCCAGGCGACCGGGCGACGATGTGCCGCCGGAGCTCAGCGGCGTCGGCAACCCCGGAGAGGATGTTGTCCTCGATCTGATGGCACTCCCACGAGCGGCAGAGGCGCCGCTCCTTACGCCCGGCTCGTACTGAGCCCTAGAACGCGTTTATGGGCAGCTTCAGGAAGCGCTTGCCGCTGTCGTCCGGAGGGGGCAGCTGACCGGCACGGATGTTGACCTGCAGTGACGGCAGGATGAGCCTCGGCATACCGAGCGTCTTGTCGCGAGCCTCGCGCATCTTCACGAACTCGTCCTCGGTCATGCCATCCCGGACATGGATATTGTGTGCACGTTCGTCGGCGACCGTGGTCTCCCACTTAACGTCGCGGCCGTTGGGCCCATAGTCGTGGCACATGAAGAGGCGCGTCTGGGCGGGGAGCGTCTCTAGCACCTTGCGGATCGACTTGAAGAGCACGCGAGCATCCCCACCGGGAAAATCCGCACGTGCTGTCCCGCCGTCCGGCATGAACAGCGTGTCCCCGACGAATGCAGCATCTCCGATCACGTGCGTCATGCACGCCGGTGTGTGGCCTGGCGTTTCGATCACGAAGGCCTTCATCGTGCCGATCTGATAGGTGTCGCCATCTTCGAATAGCCGGTCGAATTGGCTGCCGTCCCGCCGGAACTCGGTGCCTTCGTTGAACACCTTCCCGAACACGTCCTGCACGACTTTGATCTGGGCGCCGATACCGATTTTTCCACCAAGCTTGCCCTGGATGTAGGGCGCGGCCGATAGGTGGTCGGCGTGCGCGTGCGTCTCGATCAACCATTCGAGCGAAAGGTCGTTCGCGCGGATGTAGTCTATCAGCTGATCGGCAGACGTGAAGGTTATCCGGCCCGCCGCATAGTCGAGATCCATCACGCTATCGATGACGGCACACGCCTTCGAGGCAGGATCCTTGACGACGTAGGAGATGGTCGCCGTGTCGGGGTCGTAGAACCCGGCGACCTCTGGTTTCACGCTTGTATCGATGGGGTAAGTCATGACTGTCCTTCCCGGAGGGATCGCTGAAGGAAACTCCAGCGATCTCCTTTCGTGCCTCGAAGCGGCTCGCTTGCGCCCGTTCTGGAACGTCCGAGATCGCCATTTGGCGGCAGATGTCGCCGCAGAAAGCCGATCCTCCCGCAAGGTCACAGCGGATCGTCACACGAGCGCTCAGCCCTTGCTCCCGCGTGGGCAGCTCGAGATCCCGAACGGAACATAGGCCGGGCACCAGCCGATAAGGCCTGTGACGAGCGGGATGACGCCGATCCAGCCCCACGGCGTCTGCGGGCCGACGAATACGAGGGCGATGAGTGCGATCCCCACGACGATGCGCAGGATGCGGTCGATGCCGCCGACATTGGATGTCATCAGAGGGCCTCCCATGAAGGTATGCGCACGTACCCTACGTCCGGCTTCTCGTTGCGTCGGTGACATTGTCACGCGCCGTCCTTCCAGGGCGGGAGCATCGGGAACTCGGAACCTTCGCATGCCCCCTTGTTGTTCGAGGATCAACCAGATTAGGGCGATAAAAAATGAGATCGATCATTGCCTTGGCGGCGTAGGACGTAGCTTTGAATGGGCTCCGTCTAGTGTGTGGAGTCCATCGGCGGGGGCCCGTACCGCCGCCGGATGCCTCGTTCAACGGCCGGGTGTACCTTCCCCGACGATCACGAAGGGGGCCCAGAGCCCAGGTGGCAGGCCCGATTCGATCATCGCCAGCATGGTCTGCCTGAAGGCTTCCGCCCGGCCCGCCGCTGGGCGCTTTGCAAGCGCCGAGAACGTCCCCGTCGTCAGCCACACCGTGGCATCCGAGTTGACCGCCCAGTGCGAGACGAGCAGTGACTTCGCGCCAGCAAAGAAGAACGCCCGTGCGAGGCCGGAAAGCGCCTCTGCCCCGACCTCCGACCCGGCAGCCGTGTTACAGGCCGAAAGCACCACCCATTCAGCTCTGAGCTTGAGGGCAGCCACTTCCGAGGCCGTGAGAAGGCCATCGTCCCGCTCGGTAGCGTGTGGTGGCGGTGTGAGAACGAGGGCCGGTTCCTCGAGCCCGGAAAGCTCTCCTGCCACCAGCCCGTGCGTCGCAAAATGGACCACGCGGTACTTGTCCAGGGGCAGCTGCTTGATCCTTGTCTCGGTTGCGTCTTGCGACAGCAGCAGCGCGGATGCGGGTGCATTCAAGGAAGCGGCAATCGCTTTCAGCTCCGCCGCCGTCTCGGGCAATGGCGACATCTCGCGCAACGCGCGGAGATCAGCCTTGCCGTTACGGTAGACCGAGGCAAGTGGCGTCGGCGCGGCCTGACCCCGGCCCGCAGGTGCTTGCCGGCCGGAAAGCGCTGGGTCGCCGATGCCGAGGAACGGCTCCGCGGCCCTGAGGCTTGCGCCCACGCGCCTCAGCGCAGCCAGAGACGGCACCGAAGGCAAAACGCTCGTGGCATGTCGGCGCACGAGCCAGGCCGCATCCCTGAGCGCCTCGGCCGCCGCCTGCCCGGCTCGCGGTGGCTCCGTTACCAGCACCTGAAACGGCAGGCTCGTCAGCGGTCCGGTCGGCACCAGGATGAGGTTCTGCTTGTCGCGGATGATGCTCTCGACCGGGCCAAGCAACAGGCGGTAGAGATCGTGCGCGCGTTGAAGGTCGAATGGCGCCCCCTGAGTGCTGCCGGAAAGTGGATCGAGGCCCTTGCGTAGCGCAGCGACGTGCGTTGCGAGTGCCTTGCTCCCGGCCCCGATCCGAGACCAGACGGCGCGTTCGCGGGAGATCGCCCACACGTAGCTGTGCTTTTGTCCGACCAGCAGAGTGACCAGTGCTTCGGTCGGCCCGAGCAGAGCCTGCGTGGCCGCGATCGTCAGTGGCTGCGGCTCGGTCAAGGCCACATAGTCCGGAAATGACGTGGAGATTGCTTTCCGCTCGGCAATTACGACCTGATCGAGCCGTACCTGCTCGTTGATCCGCTTCTCCCGCGTCGCTTTGAAGGTCGAATAGCCGGGCAATCGCGCCTCGGCTGCTTCCATGTCCCGATGGATCGCCATCAGAGCCCCGGCGTTTCGCGAGGTCTTTTGCGAAAGCTCGCCGAGTTCCTTCGTGATGGCATTGCGTTCCTTGTCCGCCTTCTCGCAGCCGGCCTTTTTCTGCCCCGGAGGACACCGCGCGAGATGCGCCTGCAGTTGAGCGACCAACTCTGTCTGACGCTGCACCGTCGGTTGATTGACGCGGCTTTCTGCAATGCTTGCAGCCCTGAACCGCTCGAGCAGTGCCGAGTAGGTGGGATCGGCCTGTTGGACCTTGCTCCACCGCGCAAGCTCTCGCATATCCTCTTGGTGCAGCGAGAGAACACGCTCGGCCGCGTCTTGCTGGCGGCGGATGCGTCGTCCGAGGGCGGTTTCACCTGCAGCCAGACGGGCCGACATGCGGGCGACCGCCGATGCGGCCGACGTTGTCCAGGCGCGCTGGCTGGTCGCGAACGTCTCGTCTGCGAGAGATTGCACCGGACCACCGGCCCTCGCCACCTGCCACGCCGCGTCGACGAGACCGGAGAAGGCGGCCAGTTGCCGTCGGATCTCGTTGTCCATGACATGCGCCGCAAGCGTCTGCACCTCGCGTTTGCCCGTGAGCAGCCGCACGGCAAGACGATAGGATTCGAGCGATCCGCGCGCGTCGCCCCGTGCCAGACCCGCCGCGCCGAGGCCCGCATGGACGCTCGCATTGTAGGAGTGGTCGGGCCCGAGTACGCCGGTTCGAAGCGCCAGTGCCTGACGCAGGATCGTCTCGGCTTCCGCTGGCTTTCCGGCCGCGATCAGGATCTCCGCGAGCTTCTCTTGCCCCTGCGTCGGCGTCACGGACCCGGCGCCGTAGACCTTCTGTCCGATGCTGACGTTATCGCGCAACGCGCGCTCGGCGATGTCGAGACGTCCGGCGGCCTCGGCGACCAGCCCAAGGCTGTAGGATTGGATCGCGACCTGCTCGTGTTCCGGCCCGAATTCGGCCCGCGTCGCAGCGAGCAAGCGCTGGTATGCCGCAAGCGCGGCTGTCATGTCGCCCCGCCGCCAGAGCTCGGCTGCGGCCTCCTGTTGCTGCTTCAGCGCCGCCGATGGAAGACGCCCGTCCGCGGCGATTTGCGCCTGCCCAGGTGTCACGGCAAGCAGCACGCCGATCAAGCTCGCTATCAGGCAGAGGCGCAGAGCCCCGAAGGCAGTCCCGCGCCCCATCGAGTACCCTCCCCGTGTGTCCGAGCTCATTTCCGTCCCGGACATCCTGTTGTTGCATCGCCGGTACGGGCGACCGGCTTTCCGTTGATGAACACGCCGGAGGCCCCGCCCACGATCACGCCACCGCAGCCGGTCGTGTCGCCCACGGTAACGGCAGGTCGTCCGTTGATGAACACGTTCGGAGATCCATTTGCGATTGGCGCGCCGTCGCTGGTTCGGTCACCGGCGCGCGCGGCCGGTGCACCGCCGATCGAGACGCCTTTGGCCCCGTCGGTGATCACGCCGGGCCCTGTCGGTGCCGTCGCGGGTCCGCGCTCTTGTGCCGAAGCCCAGCCGCTGGCCGCTAACGCCCCGACGAGCATGATTGCCCCGGTCACTCTATACAGGCCAAGCATAAACCCTCCTCGAATCTGCCGTAGGATGACGATAGATTTAGCTCACATTGCGCAGGAATCGTGTCCCTTTTCATTGTCAGCCGGTCAAGGCAGTTCAAGAATCAAGGCTTTCAGCGCTCCACCCACCGCCGCGAACCCAATCACCATGAGGATGGCCAGCGCCGCCGCACGAAAGTAATGCGACCCGCCGTATTGGAAGAAGCGCGTGCCGAGCCATGTGCAGCCCACGAATATCGGGAGCAGCGTCAGGGCAAGCACGAGTGCCTTGTGGGTGAAAAGCCCGAAGCTGAAATGCGAAGCTGCGCCGCAGAGGGCGATCGCCCCCGTCACTGCCAGCACGTCCGCCCTGAGCCGCCGGGGCTCACCGCCCTGAGCCATCAGGACGGCGACCGAGGGCGGCCCTCCGATGCCGGCGGCGCCCTGAAGCATGCCGCTCACGGCTCCGGCCGCGAGGCCCACCCAGCGCTTTCGCATAAGCTCACCCTTGGGCGCCTTCCACGTCAGCAACGCCAGTGACATCACGATGCATCCGATGGCACCCGTCATGATGCGCTGGTCGATGCGTGTGAGCACGAGAGAGCCGAGCGGCGCGGCAGTCAGAATTGCCAAGGCGATGGGCGCCACCCGGCGTCGGTCGGCGTAGCGAAGTGCCTCGGGCAGAAGCTGCAGAACCGCCGGCAGCCCCACAAGGCTTGCGACGGCCACGGCAACTCGCGGCCCCAGCGCGAGCGCCAGTGCCGGTACCAGCGCGAGGGCTCCTCCGAAGCCGACAAAGCCGCGCAGGAAGCCGCCAATCGCCGTCGCACCGACAATCATCAAGATTGCTGTGCCGTCGATGTTGGAGCCGGCGACCTCGATCACGAGGCGCGTCCGTGCGCTTCCCTCTGCGCGCCTGCCCGTCGCATCAGAAGTTGAGATGATTGAGCGGACAGCCCCCGCTCGGCCAGTCGACCGCCACCAGCCGCCCCGACATCGAAAGTGTCACGTAGGCCGTCTTCAGACCTTCGCCACCAAAGCAGATGTTGGTGACGTAGGGATCTCCCGGAATAGCGATGTGACGCCAGTTGCCTGAGGGCGAGATGACCGTGATGCCGGGGTTGAACAGCGTCGCCACGCAGACATTTCCGTCCGCGTCGACCGCGAGCGAGTCGAACAGGTTGTAGCCTCCGACACCCGCCAGCAGCCGCCCTCCCGATGGTGACGGCCACGGCTGCTTCTTCACCTCGCCCGGCGCAACGATATCGTAGGCCCAGACGCGCCCGGTTTGCGTCTCCGCAACGTAGAGAACCTTGCCGTCTGGGGAGAGGCCGCAACCGTTCGGTGTTGTCAGGGGAAAGGCGACCTCTTTGATCTCGCTGCCATCCGCCTTCGCCCAGTAGACGCAGCCGCGGTCCCACTCCCGATCACGCACCTTGCCGAGATCGGTGAAGTAGAATCCGCCATGACTGTCGAACACGAGGTCGTTTGGCCCGTTGAGCCTGTGGTTGGGCCCTCGCGTGTAGAGCACGTCGACCTTTCCGGTCGCGAGGTCGACTCGCTCGATGCGGCCTCCCGTGTAGTCGCGAGCCTGCATGTGCGGCCGAATGCCGTCCGGCCCCTCGATCCACTCGAAGCCGCCATTGTTCGTGATGTAGCAGGCACCGTCCGGCCCGATGGCTGCTCCGTTCGGTCCGCCGCCGGGACGAGCCACCACATGCTTTTGCCCATCGGGCTCGATCCGGGTCAGCGTGCCGGCTTCGATCTCGACAACCAGCACCGAGCCGTCTGCAAGCGCGATCGGGCCTTCCGGGAAGCGAAGGCCGGTGGTGATCTCGCGGAATTCTGGCATGTGTCGGCTCCGTGGCACGAGGATGGGGACTGACAGGAGAAGGACGGATGGTCGCCCGGCTGCCTGATGGTGCCAACCAGGGCAACACGAACCGGCGCTGCCGACGGTGCCGGAAGGCGGTGCGCCAGGACTGTGTCGTAGCTTGAGGGCAAGCCCTTAGTTGAGCTTGACGCCAGTGCTCTTTTCGAGGTCTTCGCGCGTCACGCCCGGCGCCATCTCGACCACCTTCAGACCGTCGGTCGTCACGTCCAGGACGGCAAGATCCGTGATGATGCGATTGACGACCCCGACGCCTGTGAGAGGCAACGTGCACTTGGGCAGAATTTTGAGGTCGGTCGTGCCGTCCTTCTTCTTCGCGGTGTGCTCCATGACCACGACGACACGTTCGACGCCGGCCACGAGGTCCATGGCGCCACCCATCCCCTTCACCATCTTGCCGGGGATCATCCAGTTGGCGAGATCGCCCGTCTCCGACACCTGCATGGCTCCGAGGATCGCGAGGTTGATGTGACCGCCGCGGATCATCGCGAACGAGTCCGCCGAAGAGAAGAACGACGAGCCGGGCAAGGTGGTGACCGTCTGCTTGCCGGCATTGATGAGATCTGCGTCGACCTCGTTCTCGGTCGGGAAGGGGCCGATGCCGAGCAGGCCGTTCTCCGATTGCAGCATCACACTGACGCCATCGGGAATGTAGTTGGCAACGAGCGTCGGCAGGCCGATGCCGAGATTGACGTAGAAGCCGTCCTCGAGCTCCTTCGCCGCGCGCTCCGCCATTTGCTCTCGGGTCCAGGGCATTGAAGTCTCTCCGCGTGCGATCGAATGTGTTGGAATGAGTGGCGCTCGAATCAGCCCTTGCGCACGGTGCGCTGCTCGATTCTCTTTTCCGGAGTTGGATTGAGAACGATGCGTTGCACGAAGATACCGGGCGTGTGGACGAGGTCAGGATCGAGCGCTCCTGTCTCGACGATCTCCTCTACCTCGGCCACCGTCACCCTTCCCGCCATGGCGCACACCGGATTGAAGTTGCGGGCCGTCATCCGGTAGATCAAATTGCCGGCCTTGTCCGCCTTCCAGGCCTTGACGAGGGCCACGTCGGCACGGAGCGAACGCTCCATCACGTACATCTGACCGTCGAACTCCGCCGTGGGTTTGCCTTCGGCGACGAGCGTGCCGTAGCCCGTGCGCGTGTAGAAGGCCGGAATGCCCGAGCCGCCGGCGCGAAGCTTCTCGGCAAGCGTGCCCTGCGGTGTGAACTCGAGTTCGAGCTCGCCCGCGAGGAACTGCCGCTCGAACTCCTTGTTCTCGCCGACGTAGGACGAGATCATCTTCTTGATCTGCCGGGTCTTGAGCAGAAGGCCGAGCCCGAAATCGTCGACGCCGGCATTGTTGGAAATTGCGGTCAAACCTTTCACGCCGCTGTCACGAAGCCCCGCGATCAGGGCCTCCGGGATGCCGCAAAGGCCGAAGCCGCCGACTGCGATCGTCTGACCGTCCTTGACGATGCCGGCAAGCGCTTCCGCTGCGCTGCCAAAGACTTTGTTCACCGCGCCTCTCCCAGTAACCGGGCCAATCCCTCGCCAAACCGCGCTTGCGCCTGGAACGCCTTCCATGAGAGCGCTTCAGACAAGCCGTTCAGCCCATTAAGCACCGCCATCCTCTTGCGGCAAGTCTCTCTCGGCGGACCGCATGTCACGGGATTGACCGCCGGCCAGCCATTGGAGTCGCGTCCGGGAATGCCCTGCTGCGCCGCTTGGATGCAATGACGTGCCTTGCTCTCGTCGCGGCTCCGCCACATTCCGTTCGCATGTTGCCCATCTTCCCGGTGGTGCGCTAAGACACCATCGGGCGTTGTGGTGAATCTGCGTCGTGGAAGCCTGGGGAGAGCGCCACGTGGGCATGATCGATAGTCCTTCCGCAGGGGGGCCTGAACGACCCCGTGACCGCGGGAGCGATCACACGATGACGCGCGCACCGACGGGATGGTCTGTGGTTTCTCGCTTGGCGATGGGAACAGGCATCCTGGCGTTCGCAGTCGGATTGCCGGTCGCACTTCATTTGTCTGGTACGACCGATCGTTCGGCGACGGGCGCTTTGGTAATGCCGGTGGGCAGTGCGATCTCCATTTCCGAGCCTCTACCCATCAGCCAGGGCTTGCCGCTGACCATCGTCAGCGGCTCTGTCGTTAGCGTTCCTGGCGAGCGAAGCTCATCGGGCGTGGTGATCGACGAGGCCATCCTGAAGCTCGATCTGTCCGACCGACAGGCTGGCAGCGCCCCAGAAGCTCTTGGCCCCGATGCCAAGCCAGCGCCTTTCCCTCAGCTCGCAGGCTTCTCGGCTGACACCGTGCGCCTTACGAGGGCCGTTGTCGGAGTGATTGCGCCTTCGGGAGCTGCGGCGCAGCTCGAGGATGTGAATGCGACCATTACGGTCAGCCGCAAGGGCAGTTACAAGCTCGTGGCCACCGGGCGCTTGAAGAACCAGCCGATCGCCGTCGACGCGTTTTGGAGTGAGGCGGTCACGCGCGACTCCGCCGGGCGAATGCCGATGAAGATCGTTTTGCGCAGCCCCGTTCTGGAAGCCTTGCTCGACGGGCATCTGAAGGCGCAATCCAAGCCTCAGTTCGTCGGACTGGCGGAATTCCAGATACCGAGCCTGAGGCGCTTCGCGTTGTGGGCCGGCCTGGGGCGGGGCGTCGGCGAGCAGTTCCGGTCGATCGCTGTGTCTGGCCCCATCGAGTGGACGTCGAGCCACATGGCGTTTTCGAAGGCTGCCATATCCGTGAATGGCAATCACGCCACGGGTGCTCTCACGGTGAAGCATGGTGGCGGTCGCTTGTCGCTCGACGGCACGCTGGGTTTCCAGGAATTGGACCTCGGCCGCAGTTGGCCCGCCCTGGCGGCGCGCTCCTCGGAAGAAGCCAAGGAGCCTCACATCCTGAGCATGCTGGATGCCGATCTGCGTCTTTCGGCAACGAAAGTGTATGCCCCAGCCTTCGAGGTCGGGCGGGCAGCCGTATCGATTGCTTTGAGCAAGGGCCGTCTCCAGGCCGATATGGCGGAACTGGACATCGAAGGCGGGATCGCCGGCGGGCAGCTTTCTCTGGATCTGGGGCAGCCGTCCCCGAAGGCGAACCTCAAGCTTCGCTTGAAGGGTGTTGATGCCGGTCGCCTTCTTGCCGCCCCCCTTCGGCGGAATGCGCTGCTGGGCCGGGCGAATATCACGTTCGAAGGAACGCTCGGCGGGCGATCGCTGGGCGAGGCCTTTTCTACGATCGCGGGCCGCGGAAGCTTCGACTTGGTGGAGCCCGGTCGCATCGGCCTCGACGTCAATGCTCTTGTTCAGGCTGCTCGAAGCTCGGGCAAGGTGGGCTGGGCTGCAGCCGGAAAGAATGGCACGCCGGTCGACACATTGTCCGCGCGCTACCGTTTGCTC
Organism: Hyphomicrobiaceae bacterium; assembly: GCA_041397805.1. Classification (GTDB taxonomy): domain Bacteria; phylum Pseudomonadota; class Alphaproteobacteria; order Rhizobiales; family Hyphomicrobiaceae. The sequence continues at coordinate 165,277 of JAWKWD010000011.1, read as the reverse complement.
GACGGGGCGCTCGCAATCGAGAACCTCCACGCGCGCAACCCCACGTCGGTGTTCGTTGGCTCTGGTCAACTCGATGTGCCAGCGCGCCTGATGGACGTGAGGATTGCGATCGGGCCGCCGAGCGCGGGGGAAGCGCCGATGACGGTGCACGATATATTGCTTCTCCGCGGCACGTGGGACGCCCCGGCGATCAGCCTGCACCCGCAACCCAAGTCTCAGGCAGACGCCGCTGCGCCCGTTCGTGCCAATTGACGGCAAGCAGTCCAGCAGATCTCACCGCTTAGCCGTCCTGGCCTTTTGCCCGTCGGCCAGGTGTCAGCGTCCCGGCTCGCCGGGCACGATGCTGGCGATGATCGAACGGTCCAGCGCCTCGAACTCGTGGTATCCGATGAGCTCGTAGAGCCGCTTGCGGGTCAACATGCGGTCGACCTGCGGCTCAGTCGTGTCATCGCGTGAGAGCGCCGCATAGAAGGACTCCATCGCCTTCGCCGCGATGCGGAGCGACGAGACCGGCCAGATCACGATCCGCACCCCTGCCTCCTCCAGCGCACGCGCGGCTTCGAGCGGCGTCCTGCCGAACTCGGTCATGTTGGCCATGACCGGCTTTGGCATTGCAGCGGCAAACGCCCGGAATTGCTCGAGGCTCGTCAACGCATCGGGAAACACCACGTCGGCCCCGGCTTCGGCATAGAGACGGCCGCGAGCGATGGCTCCCTGCAGCCCCTCCGACGCCGCCGCATCGGTGCGCGCGATGATCACCAGTTGGCGTGCCGCCTTTTTGGCCGCCGCGATCTTGGCCGCCATCTGGTCCGCAGGGATGATCGTCTTGTCGTTGAGATGCCCGCACTTTTTGGGCAGCACCTGGTCTTCGATGTGCACGGCCGCCGCCCCTGCCGTCTCCAGCTCGGCAACGAGCCGCATGGCATTGAGCGCCTCGCCGTAGCCCGTATCTCCGTCGACGATCAGCGGAAGCCCCGTCGCTCGGGATAGCGACCTGACGACCAGCAGCAGCTCCTCCTGCGTCATCATCCCGAGATCCGGAAGCCCCAAGCTGGCCGTGACGGCGCCGCCTGAGACATAGAGGGCCTTGAACCCGGCCTCACGAGCGATGAGGCCCGCCAGCGCGTTGTGAGCGCCCGGCGCACGTATGATGCCCCCCTCAGTGAGCATGCGCCGGAGGCGGGCTCCAGGCTGTTCTGCCTCGGCGCGGTCGCCGGTCAGCCAATCAGGCATCTTGATCTCCTCTGGGGCGGTCACGGTCTCGCTGCACTATAGGTCACAATCGGCCGAATTCGTGCATCCGACCCGCGTTCGCGTTGACCGTGACGGCCGAAATTGCCATTACTCTTGCCCACCGATCATGCGAGCAGTTGCTAGGCAAGACGTTGGCCAGTTTCGCGGGGGCAACGGCGCCGACGGCCCTCGATTCCCGGAAGGGTTTTCAGCCACGGGCTCCGGGAGGGACCGGGGCGCGAGGAACGGGTAGACGTGGGCGCGCGATCGACGGCAGTGGAGGCGGGAACGGGACATGCTGGCGCGGCGGCGGACGAGGTCGAGACCTTTGCTCATCGCTGTCGGGGTCTGTCTTGCCATCTTGAGCACGGCGACCGGCGCGCGCGCTGCCGATCCGCCTTCTCGCCTGGTGGTGGCAACCTCCTCGCCGATCGATACCCTGGACCCGCACCTGACCTTGGATACCCGTCGCGCAGGTGTTCGACGCGAGCTCTACGACGGTCTGTTTCGCTGGCAGAATGGGCCTCTGCGTGTTGCGCCCTGGCTTGCACAGTCCTACACCGTCTCGGAGGACGGCCGGGTCTTCCGTTTCACGCTCCGCAAGGAGGCCCGCTTCCATGACGGTCGCGAGGTGCGCGCGAGCGACGTGGTCTATTCTGTCGAGCGGGTCCTGGCCCTGAAGCGCGGCCTTGCACCTGTGTTTGCTGGTCTCGTGTCTCCCGGCGCGACGAAAGCCATCGACTCGCACGTCGTCGAGTTCAGTCTCAGTCGTGCCTCCCCGCTCTTCTTGGCGCTTTTGCCCGAGCTCGCAATCGTCAACGCCGATCTCTTGAAGGCGAATGAGATAAACAACGACTGGGGTCGTGGCTGGTTGCAGAGCAATGACGCTGGCTCCGGCAGTTATGCTTTCAAGCAACGGTCGTCGACCGGCGCCATCGTGGCTGCTCGCTTCGCTGGCCATTGGAATGCCGACTGGCCTGCGAAGCCGGTCGAGGAGGTCGAATGGCGGCCGATGATCGACCCGGAGGCGCGAATCTCCGCGCTTCTTGATGGCAAGGCGCACGTGATCGCCGGTGACTACCTGCCCGATCAGTTCCGGCGCCTGCGCCAAGCCAAGGACGTCTCACTGCTGACGAGCGAAACTCCTCGAGTCTTCCTTGGGCTTCTTCATGCGGGCCGAGAGCCCATGAAGACCGCCGCGTTCCGTAAGATCCTGGCCCAGGCTTTCGACACGGCTCGCTTCATCGCCACCAGCATGGAGGAAGGTGCAGCGCCTCTGGCCTTCCCCGTTCCGCCATCGCTGGCAACGCCGCCGCCGAGCTTGGCTCGACCGCGATACGACATCGATGCGGCCATCGAGGCCCTCGCCAAGTTGAAAACCCCGCCGAAGGAGCTGACAATCGGTGCGATTGCGGGTGACCCGCAGTCTGAGCGCGCGGCCGTCGTAATGCTCGACGGGCTAGTCAAGCTTGGCCTTCCTGCCCGTATCGTCTCCGAGCCGTGGCCCGTCGTGGCGAGCCGCATGGGTGACGAGAAGCAGATGTACGACATTCTGTTCTTGTGGCGGGGCGCGCGATACCGCGACGCCAACAATTGGCTGGGAGAGATGTTCGACTGTGATCTTTTCGGGGCGGGCAACGCCAGCTGGTACTGCAACCGCGATGCCGACCGTCTCGTAAAGGAAGCTCGCGGAGCATCCGACGCCCGCACCCGTCGCCAGGGTTTCGAGAAAGCCGCAGCCATTTTGGCGGAGGATCAGGCCGCGCTGTTCGTCGCGACGGCCAAACGCCACGTGCCCTACGCCCGGTCCGTCAAAGGCCTCCAGATATCCCCGGTCGGAGAGACGATCGACCTGCGCTCCGCAACGATCTCGCCGCCCGTAGCGCAGTAGCGCCGTAGCGCTTCTCGTCGCGCGACCGTGGCCGACCTCAAGGCCAGACCACGGGCTGCGCTCTTGCCAAGTTTCAGGCCGCGCGTTGATTCCCGGAAAGCTGCCTCAAATACCACTCGCCGTCGCCGAACAAGGTCTCGCACATCGTCAGGCGCTTGTAGTAGTGCCCGATCGATAGCTCGTCGGTCATTCCCATACCGCCATGCAGCTGGATGCCTTGCCCGCCGACGAAGCGCGCCGATTGGGCCGTCTTCACCTTCGCCATCCACACCATTTGCTGGGCGTCGGGTGCGCCATCGTCGAGAGCCTGCAGGGCGGCATGCACGATCGCACGGGCTTCCTCCGTCGATACGCTCATGTCCACGAGGCGATGCTGCAGAACCTGGAACTTGGATAGCGGCTGGCCGAATTGCTGGCGCGTCTTCAGGTACTCGACCGTCTGGTCGGTCACGGCAGCCATCGCGCCGACGGCTTCCGCGCACGCTGCGATGACGCCGCGGTCGATCACGCGGTCGACGACCGGCATCAGGTCGTTCTCGCTATCGCCGAGCCGGCTGGCGCCATCCACCTTGACTGCCGCGAGCCGGACCGCTGCCCCCTGCCGCCCGTCGAGCGCCGGCGCTGGCAGGATCGACACGCCATTTGCGGTGCGCGGCACGAGAAACAGCCCCAGTGGTCCGGTCTCACTGCCGATGCGCGCGGAAACAACGAGGAAATCCGCCGCGTGCGCATGTAGCGCGAAGGTCTTCTCGCCCGTCAGGCTGTAGCCCGAGCCGTCCTTGGTCGCCACCGTCTTTACGTAATCACGCGCATAGCCGCTGTCCGGCTCGCTGTGGCAGAATGCGAGCAGGACGTCACCGCTGGCGATTTGTCCGAGCATCTCCCGCTGTTTCGCGTTGCCGGCAAGCTCGATTGCGCCGGCGCCGAGCACGATCGTGCCTAGGAACGGCTCCAGCAGGATCGACCTGCCTGCCGCTGCCAACACGATGCCGAGCTCGGTCATGCCGCCTCCGAGCCCGCCCGCTTCCTCGGGCATTGCGACACCGAGCCAGCCCATCTCGGCGAATTGCTTCCATTCGGAGCGCCCAAAGCCTTCGCCGCCGGGCGCCCGGGCGAGCTTCTTCCAGTGTTCGAACGGATACTTGTCGCTCAGCATCTCCTGCAGGCTGTCGTTGAGTTGCTGGCGTTCCTCGCTGGAAAGGGATGGCATGAGGTTTCCTCTATCGCGATATCTGGTTTGTCGGTCGGATGTGCCGCTTCGCGCCGGAAGGCAGCACAGGAAAAGTGCTCAAAGGCCGAGTGCGCCCTTGGCGATGATGTTCTTCTGCACCTCGCTGGAGCCGCCGTAGATGGTCGCGGCGCGCCGGTAGAGGTGCTCGTAGATCAGTTCGGCTGATGCGGTCGGCCCGAGGATCTCGCCGTTCCACCCGGCCTCGAGAGCGTCCCTCTGGTAGACCATGCCATGCCGGCCGAGCACGTCGAGCCCCGTCTGCAGGATGGCCTGCTGCAGCTCCGTGCCGCGGAGCTTCAGCGCAGCCGCTCCCATCAGCGACGGCGCGCCGTCCTGCCGGGCGGCTGCAAGCTGATCGGCCAGGAGGGCCTTCACGGTGGCGAGACCCACCTCGAGCTCTGCCATGCGTCGCTTCACCATCGGGTCGTCGGAAAGCGCCTTGCCGCCTTCTCTCGTTTCCGCGACGAGCGCGCGGATCTGGTCTATGTTGGCTTCGAGTTTCACGATGTCGACATTGCCGACGCGCTCGTTGGCGAGCAGGAACTTGGCGTAGGTCCAGCCCTTGTTCTCCTCGCCGATGCGGTTCGAGATCGGCACGCGCACGTTGTCGAAGAACACCTCGTTGAGGTGGTGGCCGAGCGTGATGCCGATGATCGGGCGCACCGTGATGCCGGGTGTCTTCATGTCGATCAGCAGGAACGATATGCCTTCCTGCTTCTTGGCCTTCTGGTCGGTGCGCACCAGCGCGAAGATCCAGTCGGCCCAGTGCGCCATTGAGGTCCAGATTTTCTGGCCGTTGACGACGTAGTGGTCGCCGTCGCGATCGGCGCGGGTCTTGAGGCTGGCAAGGTCGGAGCCGGCACCGGGCTCGGAGTAGCCCTGGCACCACCAGACGTCGTTCTTGATGATGCCGGGAAGGTGCTGCTTCTTCTGCTCGTCGTTGCCGAACGTGTAGATGACCGGGCCTGCCATGGTCGGGCCGAACGAGAGAAGCGGCGGCGCGCCGGCCCGGCCGAGCTCCTCGAGGAAAGCCAGATGCTGAGCGGGAGCCCACCCCAGTCCGCCGTGCGCCTTTGGCCACTTGCCGGTCAGCCAGCCCTTGCTGCCCAGCCGTTTGAGCCACTGGTCGTACTCCTGCTTCTCGAGGTGCTGTCCGGTGGCCTGCTTCCGTTTGACGACCTCCGGAAGCTCGCGCTCGCAGAATGCTCGCACCTCCGCTCGGAAATTGTCGAGCGAGGTGTCATGCTCGACGGTTCGGATGAACATGGGCTTCCTCTGTCGTTCTTATTGGCCTGCTCATCGACGCTAGAAGCCGTGCGCGGACTTGGCAATGCCTCACCTGAAGGACGCAGCGTCCGAAAACGCCGCAAGCGAAGCGTCCGCCCCCGTGCTGCTGCCGTCCCGCTTCTCAAACTGGATGATCAGCCGTTGTTCCGTGCTGGGAGCAAATCTTCGAGCAGCGCATGGCTCTGGGCGACTTGCATCTTGGTTCAGGCATTGAAAATCGTTAACGCAAGTGGAAATTCTCTTTTCGTATGAGACGCGTTATGATGCTCCCGAAAGTGAGCCATCGGTCAGGGGGAGCCTGCTGCGGCTCGGCAGAGATCGGGAATTGAGTCTGATGAGTACCTCATCCTTGAGCGAGTTTCGCAACGGGGCCGGCGCAGTCGAGCCGTTCGACGACAAGATGCAGCAGATCAGAGAGTTGCTCTTTGGCGAGTTCAAGCGCGACAGCGACGCCAGGCTGGCTCTGATCGAGGCGCGTGTCCGCGAGTTGGAGCTGGGCATGAACCGACGATTGGACGCGATTCAGTCAAGCCTCGACAACCTGTCCAGGGAAGTGGCGGCAGATCGGAAGCGGTCTTTCGAGCAACTGGGCCAAAGTATTTCCGAGCTCGGCGAGAAGGTTCGGCGGTTCGCCGACTGAAGCCGCCCATTGCCCGATGCGCACCGGAGCTTCGTCGGCTGCGGAGCATCTGGCGCGTTACCCCCGCTTAGGGCGGCAGCTGATAACGAAGGCGGGCATGGCTGCAGACACCTCACCTCAGGAAACGGTCTCTCGCCTCAAGGAGCTGCTCTTTGAGAGCGAGTCGCGCGAGCTCGATACGCTCAATCGCAGATTGGCCGATGTGCAACTTCGGGCCGGCAGCGAGGAGCAGTTCCAGAAGGCGGTCGCCCGTGTTCTGGACGCTGCATTGCGCGAAGCCGAAAGCTCTCGGCATCGCGAGCTGTCGGATGCCATGGCTCCGATGGTGCTGCGCACCCTGCGCGCCGAGATGAAGTCGCCTGAGATGCAGGACCAGATCGCTGGCGCCATGTATCCCCGCATGGGCGAGATGGTCTCGCGCTACGTTTCGAGCGCCATCCGTGATCTGATGCAGGAGATCAACCGCCGCCTCGAATCTGGCCTGACCCACAATCGCTTTTTTCTTTGGATGCGCAGCGTCGCCTCGGGCCGCAGCATGGCCGAATTGGCCCTGGCCGCGACGCAGCGCCTGGAGGTACGTGAGATCTACCTTGTCCGCCGAGGTTCCGGAGCCCTTGTTCACCACTGGCGCCGACCCGGAGACGCAGGGGAGGTGGATGGTGCCAATCGCGATAGCCTTGTCAGCGGGTTCCTGGCTGCGTTTACGGCTCTCGCGGAAGAGGCCTTCGAGGCCGACAAGGAGAGCCTTCGAACTCTGGATCTGGACGATCATCGCATCTATCTGCGCGGCTCGCCGGACTACCTTCTCGCGGCCAAGTGCATCGGCAGCGCGACGGCCGGCGTCGATCGCGATCTGGACGCGGAGCTCATCCGCGTCCTTGCCGAGCACCAGGAGATCGAGCGTAGCGCGCCATCCGCTGCGGGGGTTGCTCGCCCCCCCGAGGTGGTCTCGCGCCTCGATACGCTGCTTGGCGGATTTTCCGAGCGGATCGAGCAGGCAGCCAGTGAGCGGACCGAGCAGGCCTCTCGCTCGCACGGTGCCAGGACGCTCAGGATCATTTCCTGGGCCATCGCGTTGCCGCTCATCGGCTTCACCGCTTGGTACCTCTACATCAGCTTCATCACGAGCGCCCTGCAGACCAAGGCTGACGCCGTTATCACTGCGATTCCCGCCCTGAAGGGCTACCCGGTTCGCGCTCATGTCGAGCGGGGCGGCCAGCGAATCTGGGTGGCCGGTTTGGCGCCCGACGAAGCGACGCGTCGTAAGGTGCTGGGTGACTTGAAGCAGGTGGCACCGCGGGCCGAGCTGAGCGAGGCCGTCGGAGTCCTTCCCAAGCCGGACGTGCAAGCCCGACTCGACGCGGAGGCCTTTCGGCGTGCCGTGGATCGCTCGCGTCGCAAGCTGATGGCCCTTGCAGCAGACTTGTCCGGGGTGCGCGGCCGCATGTCGGGCGCGGCAGATGCAGCACTTTCGGTCGCCGGAAATGGCGTGGCAGCGGCGCTGCTCGAGCTCCAGCGCCCGAGGGTGGGCGTAGAGGGCGATCGCGCGGATGAAGCGCTGCGCAAGACCTACGACAACTTGGTCGCAGCGGCCGGCGACTTGGCCGCCGTCGTCGGCTCGGATGCCTCAGCCCCCAGTCGGCCTCCTACGGATGCGACCGAGGCAGTCGAGGCGCTTTCGCTCGTAGCTGACCGCATTTCGAGCCTGGTCGCTGTGGTCGAGCAGCGTCGGGCCGTCGCTCCCATCGCCAAGCGCTTGGATGCCGTCGGTGAAACGGTAGAGGCCCGCGCGGCCGAGGTCGATCGTCTGGCCGGCGAGCGGATTGCCGCCCTTGACCAGCGCTATCGCGATCGGATCGCCGAGCTTGAGCGCCGGATCGAAAGCTTGCGCCCCGCGCCCGCGACACCGCGCCAGCGTCTCGAAGCCGTCATTCGATCGAAGGCGATCTTCTTTTCAGTCGACTCTGACTACCGCGATCCTGCTGCGGCCGCCAAGGTTCTGGACGAGCTCGCAGACATCATTCGTCAGGACCCGCGCGCCGTGATCCGCGTGGTCGGCTATACCGACGATGCAGGCACCACTGCCCGCAACTCTTCCCTGTCCCAGGGGCGTGCGGACAGGGTGGTTGCCGACCTGGTCGCCCGCGGCATACCTGCGGGCCGCCTGATCGCCGTCGGTCGCTTGAACGGTAACGTGCTGGCGCCCGGCAGCGGTGTAGACAGCCCCAATCGTCGCGTCGAGTTCGAAATTGCCTTCGGCGACGAGAAAGGCGGCCTGCGATGACCGCCAGAAAGCTGTTGCTGCTTGGTGAGATCGGCGTCGGAAAGACATCGCTCGTACGTCGCCTGGTTCATGACGAGCTCCCGACCGACTACCGCGCCACGATGGGCGTCGACCTGTACCGATATGAGATAGCCGGCCTCGGTGAGGGCGGCGGCAAGGCGCTCGAGCTTGTCGTTTGGGACCTCGACGGCAACTACGGTGAGAGCATTTTTCAGCATGTTTACAGCAAGGGCGCGTCCGGCGCACTGATTGTCGGCGACGTCATGCGGCAATCCACGCTCGAGCACATGGTCCGTCTGGCGGACGGCTTCACCGAGGCGATGCCGAGCCGTCAGTTCACCTTTGTCGTCAACAAGCTCGACCTCGTAGGCGAGCCCGAGGCGGGACTTTTGCCGGAACGGCTCCGCGAAGCCCGCCAGCCATTGGTTTGGACGAGCGCGTTGGCGGCTACCAACGTGCTCACCGCATTCAGGCAGGTCGCCGATGCCATCCTCCGCCGTGAAGGCTGAAACACCCGAGGCCTCACCGCAGCGGATCGTCGACGCTGTGGGCTTCCTTGCGCGCGAACGCGCCTGCAGCATGGCTTGGCTCGACGAGGAACTGCGTATTCTGCAGCAATTCGGACCTCTGACGGCCGAGCTCGGGCAGGGCGCAACCATCACCAGTTCGCTTGACGTGCTGCTCGGCCTTGACGAGGAGCTTGCCGCCCTCAAGCTCGAGCCCGAGCGCAATCCGCTTGCTATTCCGAACGTACTGCCTCCGAATGCGCGCTCGCGCGGCGAGCGCATGACGCTGACGATCTACTGGATTGCCGATGAGAAGCGCTATCTGCTCTTGATCACGCGCGCCGCGTCCTTTGCCGATATCGAATACCGTCTGGCAGCCGAGGTTCGCGCAAGAGCCATCGCCGAGGCCGAGGTCGCCGCCCAGGCGCGCGTCGTCCAGCGCATCAACCAGGAGCTTGCTTCTGCCAATCGCGACTTGCAGGAGTTTGCCTCCGTCATCTCGCACGACCTGCGCGCTCCGTTGCGGGGTCTGCGTTATGCGGCCATGGACGCAAAGACCGCGCTGGGGCAGGGCGACACGCGAAAAGCGGCGACCGATCTCGACAGCGCCTTGTCTCTCGCGCGCCGGATGAGTGGCATGCTGACGGGGCTGCTCGACTATGCTCGAGTCGGACGTAAGGTAGACGCGGCCGAGCCGGTCGACACGGGCGAGCTCGTCGCGAGCATCGTTGAGTCTATAGCCTCGGGCAGTGGGCACAGCATCCATGTCGAAGGGGAATGGCCCACGCTTGTCACCGTCGCCGAGCCGCTCGACATCATCTTGCGCAATCTGATCGACAACGCCGTGAAACACCACGACCGGCAGAATGGCTGCATCCGCGTTCGCGCCGAGCAGGAAGGCGGCCGGCTGCTGGTCTCAGTGACGGATGACGGGCCCGGCATCGAGCCGGCGTGGCACGAGGCCATTTTCCTCCCGTTCCGCCAGCTCGTCGACGCCGACGAGGCGGATGGGGCGGGTATCGGTCTCGCTCTCGTGAAGAAGACTGTCGAGCGCTTCGGTGGGGCCATCGAGGTCCAATCCGATCCGTCCCGTGCGCGCGGTACCACCTTCCGGGTCGCCTGGCCGCTCACACTATCGGCTTGACGCTGCTCACGTTTAGATCCTCGAATGAATAGAATGGCTAGAGAACGGTTATGGCAAAATCCACGGGCGGAAACTTCCTGGCAAAGAAGGCCGATGTCACAAAGACGCGGATGGGGCTTCCACGTCTGAGCGACATCCTTCTTGTGGAGGACGAGAATTTCGATGCCGACCGGCTTCGGGCGACCCTCCACATCATGTTTGGCTACGAGATCGAGGTGCGCCGGGCAAAAACGCTCGGCAGCGCCTTGGATGCCGTCATCGAGCGCAATCCCGAGGTCATCTTCCTCGACGACTATCTGAAGCCAAATGACAATGCGACGCACACGATCCCCTTCCTGCGCCGCTGCGGCTACGCTGGGCCGATCGTTGTTGTAAGTGGGGAGGTTGACCGCCAGCGCCGCGGCATCCTCATGAAGGCAGGTGCGATCGACGTCATCCACAAGGATGATCTCGATAGCGTTCGCATTGCCGAGGCGATGACCCGCATGTTCGCGGGAGCCCCCGGCGACGAGGAGGCACCGGCCGCGGGTTCGAGGACGAAATCACCGGCGAAAGCTCAGAAGGCGGGCTAGCGTGGCTTTGGATCTTCCCATCCGCGCCGGGCGAGGCGGATGGTCAAGTTGATGCCGGCGACCCCGCAGTCGGTTCAGGGCCGCCGAGCGATGAGACCACCCGGGCGAATGAGACGAAAAAGCCGCTTTCAGCTCCCTCGGCCAGGCAGAGGTGCGGGCCAGGCTCAGGCCACCGAGCCAACTCTATTGTGATCGACAAGCTCGGATCGCTAAGGTCTCGACATAGTCGCATTCGATGAGGTTACGGGGTCATGAAACGGCAACTTCGCATCAATCTGTTCATTCAGAGCCGCGGGCACCATGAGGCCTCATGGCGTCACCCGCGCGCTTCCGAGCTCCCGCTCTCTGACGTTGCCTATTATCAGGACCTCGCGCGTCGTGCCGAGCATGCCCGGCTCGATTCGATCTTCCTGGCCGATCAACTGAATCTGCCTGATGATGTTGCTCAGGCCGGTCGCACTTGGCTCGAGCCGATCACGACGCTCGGCGCACTGGCTGTTTCGACGAAACGCATCGGCCTCATCGGAACCGCCTCCACCACCTACACCGAGCCGTTCAATCTCGCGCGCCAGTACGCCTCGCTCGATCATATTTCGCGCGGTCGAGTCGCCTGGAATATCGTGACGACATGGGCCGTTGCCGCCGCACGCAACTACGGCTCGGCCCCGCAGCTTTCTCACGCCGAACGCTACGAGCGCGCCGAGGAATACATGTCGGTGGTCAAGAGCCTGTGGGACAGTTGGGCCGCCGATGCCGTTGTCGACGACCGCACATCGGGCCGCTATGCCCGCCCTGATCGCATTCGTCCCATAGACCACAAGGGTGCTTTCTACGCCGTTGCTGGCCCTATGAATCTCCCGCGCTCGCCGCAAGGCCGTCCGGTGCTGGTCCAAGCCGGTTCCTCCGATACAGGCCGCGGCTTTGCCGCCCGCCATGCCGAGGCGATCTTCACCGCCCATATGGAGAAGCGGACGGCCCAGGAGTTCTACGCGGACATCAAGGCGCGTGCCGCAGAGGCCGGCCGCAACCCGGATCAGATCCTCGTTCTACCCGGACTGAGCCCCATGATCGGCGGCACCGAGGCCGAGGCGAAGCGCTTGCAGCGCGAGCTCGATGACCTGACGGATCCCGAAGTGGGCCGCAAGCGCCTCTCCGGACGCTTCGGCGGTCATGATTTTTCGCACCTTCCCCTCGACAAGCCGCTGTCGCCTGAGGACTTTCCCAACCCTGAGGCCGTAGAGGCGGCTCGCAGCCGCACCGAGGTGATTGTGGGGCTGGTGCGTCGTGACAAGCCCACCTTGCGCCAGCTTCTCTCGTATCTGGCAGGCGCGCGCGGCCATTTCATTTTTGCCGGCACCCCCGAGCAGGTCGCCGACCTGATGGAGAATTGGTTCCGTGACGGCGCAGCGGACGGATTCAATCTCATGCCGCCCGTGTTGCCGTGGATGTTCGACGTGTTCGCCTCGGAGGTGCTGCCGATCCTCCAGCGCCGCGGTCTTTATCGGCGGGAGTACGAAGGCGAGACGCTTCGCGACCACTACGGGCTCGCAATGCCGCCGACCCAGTTCGCATAGCGGTGCTCCTCGCGGAGCGGAGCCGATGACGATCGTCCCGGCTCACATCAGCCGTGCAGCTGCCGCAGAACCTGGACCACGAGTTCCTCAGTCGGCTCTGTCCCGTCGACGCGTGCGATCCGGCAGCGCAAGCGCGCGAGCCACCCTTCATGATGCGCACGGCTGCGTCCGCTGAAAGACGGGTCGTCATAAGATGCCGCCCACGCGAGGAACGTCTCGGATGCCTCGTGGTGGGGGGCGCCGGGTTTGAGACCCTCGGCGCCGTATCGTATCGCCTCGCGAGCGCGCAAGCGCCGGAGGCGGACCTCGGTCGGGGTCGAAACGTAGACGACGAGGTCGAAGCAGGCCTCGAGATCGGTGCCCCACGCGCCCAGCGAGCCGCTCAGCACCCATGTGGCGCGCGGAACGAACATCTCGTGCATGAGGCGAATGCGGTCAGCGACCGGCCGCCGCTTCTGAAAGGGAGGCTCGGTCGGCTGCCAGAAATAGTCATCCGTGTCGTGGTGAGGAATTGCCAGGGCGCCGCCGATCGCGCGACCGAGTGTGGTCACGCCCGCGCCAGAAGCTCCAGTCACGTGGATACGTGCTGCCGCCATAGCGATCACACTTGCGAAGTCCGCGGCTAGGGTTCGCGATGAGAATGTGTCAGACGGTGCCTGCTTTCTTGAGCGCCGCAATCTCATCGGCCGACTTGCCGAGCACATCCTTGAGCACCTCGTCCGTGTGCTGGCCGAGGAGCGGCGGCGGCGTCTTGTATTCGACCGGCGTCTCCGAGAACCGCATCGGGCTCCTGACCAGCGACACGGTCCCGGCCGTCGGATGGGGAATGTCGACCTTCAGCCCGCGCGCGACGACTTGCGGGTTCTCGAACACTTCCTGGATGTTGTTGATCGGCCCGCATGGCACACCAGCGCCTTCCAGCGCCTCGACCCACTCGGCCGTCGTCTTTTTCTGCATGAGCTCATCGAGGATCGGGTCGAGCGCGTCCCGGTTCTCGACGCGGGCCGCGTTGGTCGCGAAGCGCGCATCCGTCTTCAGCGCCGGCTGGCCGAGCAGGTCGCACAGCTTGTTGAAAAGATTGTCGTTGCCGCATGCGAGAATGATGGCCCCGTCCTTTGTCGGCACCGATTGATAGGGGACGATGTTCGGGTGCGTGTTGCCGAGCCGTGCCGGCGCCTCGCCCGTGACGAGGAAGTTGGCGCCCTGGTTGGCGAGGAAGCCGACCTGGGTATCTAGCAGCGCCATGTCGATGTGCTGGCCCTTGCCTGTGCGCTCACGATTGGCGATCGCCGCGCAGACCGCGATCGTCGAGTACATGCCGGTCATGATGTCCACCACAGGCACGCCCGCACGCTGCGGACCGCCACCGGGCTTGTGGTCGCGTTCGCCGGTCACGCTCATGAAGCCGCCCATACCCTGGATCATGAAGTCGTAGCCGGGCTTTGGCGCGTAGGGGCCGGTCTGGCCGAAGCCGGTGATCGAGCAGTAGATGATCTTCGGGTTGATCTTCTTGATGTCCTCGTAGCCGAGACCTTTGGAGGCAAGGTCGCCGACCTTGAAATTCTCGAGCAGCACGTCGGCTGTCTTGGCGATTTCCTTGACGAGGGCCGCACCCGCCTCGCTTGCGATGTCGATGGTGATCGACTTCTTGCCGCGGTTGGCACACAGGAAGTAGCCGGCTTCCGTCGTGTCTTTGCCACTCTCGTCCTTGGCCCAAGGCGGCCCGAAAGCCCGGCTGTCGTCGCCCTTCTTCGGCCGCTCCACTTTGATCACCTCGGCACCCAGGTCGGCGAGGTTCTGTGCGCACCACGGACCCGCCAGCACGCGGGTGAGATCGAGGACGCGAATATGCGTGAGCGGTCCGGCCATGGACGGCATTCCTTGTACGTGACGGGTTTCTGAACGTTGCCTCAGGGTGTAGTGGCGCCGCGAGAAAGGCGCAAGAGGCCTCCCCTTCGGCTGCAGGTCGGACTTGGGGGGCACGGAGCGTCGCGACTCCAGGATCCGAGGCCTCGGCTTGCCTCGGCACCCGAAGCCCTCGACCGACATCTTCAGCGCTCCCCAGGTCTCTTCCCGGCACAATAGTGCCGCACGCCCGGGCCACAATTCTGACGCGTTCGCGCTGAGCTTGTCGTGCGGTTGGGGGGTGGTGTCGCGTGCGGGGAGATGCTCCGGTGACATGGTCTAGTTTGGTATTTGGCCCGGCGCTGGCCTGCGCGGTCCTGCTCGCGGTGTCGTGTGAAGCGGCAGCTGACCAGCCGGTTCGTTTGGGCAAGTCGGGCGCCATCGAGGTGGCGGGCCGCCAGGTGCATTGCAGCAATGTGCGCATGCATTTGGACACGCGCTTGCCCAACCTGGGCGCCGCCGCGCCCGACGACCGCGTGATGATCCTGAACCCCAGGTTACTTGGCCAATACAGCAAGACCGTCCAACTCTTCGTCTTCCATCACGAGTGTGGCCATCATCGCGTAGGTGCGAGCGAATTGCGCGCCGATTGCTGGGCGGTCGGTCGCGGCGTTCGCGATGGCTGGCTGAACCGGAACGGACTGGCCCAGGTTTGTCGCTCCTTCGGAAATGTGCCCGAGACCGACACGCATCCTTCCGGCCGTCGGCGCTGCGCCAACATCGATCGATGCTATGCGACTGCCGAGCTCGAGGTCGCCCGCGATCGTAAGGAGGGTGAGCGGCGCGCCGAGGCGGCCGCGATGAGGAGGGCGCCCAAGCTGGTAGCCGGCCCACGGCTCGTGCGCTCTAGTGTGCTGCGCTGAGACCCGTCGTCACTTTTGCGCTCGTCCAGCTGGAGGAACGATTGGAGGTGATGAGACGGACTCATCTCGCGGGCCGGCATTGCTCGCCACCGCCCAGATGAGGACGAGGACGACCGCGGCACCCAGCATCACCATCCACTGTATCCGCGCCATCAGAGCCTCGTCGCAGGGTCGAGCCAGTAGCCTGCATACCCGTAGTGGCGGTAGAGGCGCTCCTCGTACTCGCGACCGGGCGTCTTCACGGGGTCCCACTCGGGCGCGGCCTTGATGGTCGCCCGGTCGAGCGCCACTCCAACCTTTCGCTCTGACCAGCTCACATCCTTGATCCACTCCGGCGCGACGACAACTTTCTTGCCCGGCCACCAGTTGACCGTGTCGACCACCACATAGCGGACCGCCCAGCCATCGTCGTCGATGACGATGTCCTCGACGTGACCGATATCCCCGTCATTGGCTCGGATGGAATAGCCTGTCACTTCGTCCGCGCTGCGCAGGTCGGGGTCGCCCTCCGTACCTGCCCGCTTCGCCATTCGCCTCTCCGGCACGCCGGTCGCAACCGGAAGCGGGTGCAAGCCGGCAGGGCCGACGCCGGGGTATGGTACGCCGCTCGTCCAGTAAGGCGTGCCACCCCAGTAGCGGTACTGATCGGCCTCCATCTGTCGCGAGAACGGCGCGTCTCTCTCCAGGCCCGGGCTGTCCTCGACCTGTTGCTTTGTCAGCGAGATCGGGATGCGGCTTTCCGCGTAAGCCGGCTTGCCGAGAGCAGAGGACGGTATCAGCACAGCCCTGCCCGGCAGCCAATTCCCGGTATCGATTGCAAGCCACCGGACCGTCCAGTCGCGATCGTCGAAAAGAACGTCCATCACGCTGCCGATGGAACCGTCGGTCGCGTCTGGCGTGAAGTCTTTCAGCTCGGATGCGAGCCACAGCATGACGGCCTCCACGTGTCGCCTGATTGTCTCTTGGACAATGCAGGACGGCGCCGGGTGTTCCATCAGGACGTCCGGTGCAAGTGCGTCTGCCGCCTAATTCTGGATTGTGGAGCGAAGCTTACTTGGTTTCCTCGAATAGTTCGCGACCGATCAGCATCCGGCGGATTTCGCTCGTGCCGGCACCGATCTCGTAGAGCTTGGCATCGCGCAGCAGTCGGCCCGTGGGGTACTCGTTGATGTAGCCGTTGCCGCCGAGGATCTGGATGGCATCGAGCGCGATCTTGGTAGCTTTCTCCGCAGCGAACAGAATGGCGCCGGCAGCGTCCTTGCGTGCTGTCTCACCGCGATCGCAGGCTTGCGCCACAGCATAGACATACGCCTTCGCCGCATTCATCTCCGTATACATGTCGGCGACTTTGCCCTGGATCAGCTGGAACTCGCCGATCGATTGGCCAAACTGCTTGCGCTCGTGAATGTAGGGCACCACCACGTCCATGGCTGCCTGCATGATCCCGAGCGGCCCCGCGGCCAGCACGCTGCGCTCATAGTCGAGCCCGGACATCAGCACGCGCACCCCTTTGCCCAGGTCGCCAAGGACGTTCTCCTCGGGCACCTCGCAGTCTTCGAACACGAGCTCGCCCGTCGACGAGCCCCGCATGCCCAGCTTGTCGAGCTTCTGCGCCACCTTGAAGCCCTTGAACGCCGTTTCGACGATGAACGCGGTAATACCGCGTGATCCGGCCGCAGGATCTGTCTTGGCGTAGACGACGATCACCTGCGCGTCGGGGCTGTTGGTGATCCACATCTTGGTGCCGTTGAGAACCCAGCGGTCGCCCTTCTTCTCCGCCCGCAGCTTCATCGAGACGACGTCCGAGCCAGCCCCGGCCTCGCTCATCGCGAGCGAGCCGACGTGCTCACCCGAGATCAGCTTTGGCAGATAGCGTCGCTTCTGGTCTTCGCTCCCATTGCGCCGGATCTGGTTGACGCAGAGGTTTGAGTGCGCGCCGTAGGAAAGACCGACCGCTGCCGAGGCGCGCGAGATCTCCTCCACCGCTACGCAATGCTCGAGATACCCGAGGCCTGTGCCTCCGTACTCTTCTTCAACCGTGATGCCGTGCAACCCCAGCTCGCCCATCTTGGGCCAGAGTTCGCGGGGAAACCGATCCGTTTTGTCGATCTCCGCCGCGATCGGCGCCACCTCGTTCGCTGCGAATGCACGCACCGTCTGGCGCAGCTGATCGGCCGTTTCGCCGAGGCCGAAGTTGAGGGTCGGATACTCGTTTGGGATCGACATGATTGGTCTCGTAGGCTCCTGGCTCCGACCGGACAACGTGGATCGGCATCTCGTCTCACAATATTGTCTCAGGGCCGCCGCTACAAACCCGGAGAGCCAATGTCTGAAGCTACAACCGACCGTCCCAGTACTTTTCCTTGGCCGCCGGTGCTGCTCGCGGCGGCAGTCCTGATTGCCGTCGGTCTCGATCGCTGGGTCTTACGGCTGCCAGTGCCTTGGGCGGACATGGGCGCCATCCATTTCATCGGCATGGTCTTGCTCCTTGCCGGGGTTATCCTTGTTCTCTGGGCGGCGTTCCAGTTTCCTCGCCACGCCACCTCCATCCGCCCGGATCGCGGCTCGAACGCGCTCGTTGCTGGGGGGCCCTACGCGTTCTCGCGCAATCCGATCTACCTCGGTGAAGCGATCGCGCTCCTTGGAGGTGGCATCTCCTTCAACCGGCTTTGGCTGATCGTCGTGGTGCCGGCGTTCATGCTGGTCGTGACCCGCCTCGCCATCGAACGTGAGGAAGCATACCTGGAGCGCCGGTTCGGTTCGGCGTTCAGCGATTACAAGGCTCGGGTGCGGCGGTGGATCTAAACATCGTTAATCAAGCTGCGCCGTCCACCATTGATTCGCCGGATTTTTCCCCCACCTCCTTAGACTGAAAGGGAGGGTTGGACCATGTCTGTCGTCCGCAAAGAGGCGCATCTGGCGGTCGTCGTCGCCACGATCATGCTTTCGGGCTCTGGGCCGGCCTGGTCGCAGGCGGCGCATCGTGATGCCATCGCCGAGATGCTGGCGCGTCATGCGAAAGGCGATCGCGTGGCCCAGGCGGGTGACAGATCTCCTGCCCTTCCTCGTCCCAAGCCAGCGGCTGGCGGCGAGGCAACCTCCCCGGTCCTCGAGCCGAAAATCGTCCCGCCCGGAGCCGCAGCCGACCCGCGCGCCGGTGATCCCGCCTACGAGCAGGCGCAACGCTTGATGCGGGCCATCGATGCGATCCTGCAGGATACGGCGCGCAACCGCGGCGAGGCGAAAAAGCTCCCCTCGCGCGAGGAGTTCATCGTCCCGCCCATCTGGACCGAGACCCGCGAGGACCGCGAGGCCAAGATCAAGGGCCTGCTTGATGCAACTCTTGGCGTCGTAACGGATGTCCCCGTCGTCGAGGTACAGAAGCGCATTGAAGGCCTGAAGAGCAACATTCGTGAGCTGGACGACCGCATCGTCAAGCTGCGCGAGAAGAAGCTCGTGGCTCCGAAGGATGGTTTCCTCCCGGGCTACGTCACCGACACGGTCGACAGCCTGACGAAGGAGATCGAGGACTCGCAGCAGCGCATCGCCGCCAACCGCGACGCAATCGATAAGGCAAAGGGCGAAGTGTTCGACGGCCTCGCGAAGTCGGGCATCCAGATGACACGCGAGCAGGTTGATCTCCTACTCGACGGCGTTCTGTCCGGCGATCTCGTTCGCCTTGTGGCCGTCTTTGATTCTGCCAAAGCCATCGACGCCCAGCTCGCCAAGCTCATGGCCCAGTCCGGAGAGAACATCTCCGCGGCGCGTCGCTATTTCGCCATGCACGCGGCCCTCTTTGCCATGGTTGTCCACGCCCAGGACGTCACGATCGACAAGATCGACCAGCACTACCTCCCGAAGCTCGAGGCGATCACCAAAGACATCGCCGCCGCCAGAAAGCGGACGGGCGAGCTTCTGCGCGGGGAGAACCGCCCCGACCAGCGCCGCGCCCTCGAGGCGAACCGCGAAAGCCAGCGCCTGGCGGACGAGGCCGCGAAGGGGTACCGGCGCTATCTCATCCAACAGCGCGAGCAGGTTGCCCGCGCAAGGCGTCGCGCCGCCCACGATCTCAAGATCGCCGACAACACATACGAGACAGTGGAGGCGAGCTACCAGCTTCGCCAGCTCATGAAAGACAGCTCGACCTCGTTCGAGGCGATTCAGAAACTCGAGTCGCCAACTTTCGAGCAGATCTTCCGCAACGAGGAGCTGCGTCGCGAGTTCGAGAACTTGACGCGCAAGCTCGATCAGCCCTCGAGCTGACACTAGGCCAATCCATCTTGCGGCTCGTCGCGGAGCGACGCTTTCGCGTCCCGTTCGCTCGGGAGCAATGGATTTGCGTCAAAGCGACATCGCGGCAATGTTGCTTTTTATCCCGGGGAGCAGACCAGGTCCGTCAGAAGACGGGGAGAGTATGCAGAGCAATTCTGCGCGCGGCGGCCAGAGCGGCGACAGATCCGGTTTCGAGCCTGGTCAGGGCATCGTCGCGCACGAATGTCCGTGGCAGGCTGTCATTGCGGCGCTGCAATCGAACCGTGACGGACTGAGCGACCGCGAGGCCGCCGATCGGCTCGCCCGCTACGGTCCGAACGCGCTCGCCGAGCCGCCGCCGGTTCCATGGTGGCGCCGTTTGCTGGCGCAGATATCCAGCGTTCTCGTCGTCATTTTGATCGTCGCAGCGCTCATATCGGCGTTCGAATGGTGGCTCAAGGTTCCCCGAGAGACGGCAGGCCCTTACGAGGCGATCGTCATCCTCGCGATTGTCGTGCTCAACGCCATTCTCGGCCTGGTCCAGGAAGCGCGTGCGGAGCGCGCCGTCGAGGCGCTGACAGCTCTTTCGGCGCCGGAGTCCACTGTGCTTCGGGATGGCATCCGCCAGCGTGTACCGGCTCGCGATCTGGTGCCGGGCGACATTCTCCTCGTCGAGGCGGGAGATCGCATTCCGGCGGACTGCCGACTGATCGAGACAGCCAATCTCGCGGTCGACGAGGCAGCTCTGACGGGGGAAAGCTTGCCGGTCACAAAGCACGATCGGTCGATCGGTTCGGTTTCCGCGCTGGGTGACCGCAGGAACATGATCTACTCGGGGACGGTCGCAACGACCGGGCGCGGCAGAGCCGTGGTCGTCGCCACCGGCATGCACACCGAGCTCGGCAAGATTGCCGGACTCCTTGGCGGTGAGATGCAGGAGCCGACGCCACTCCAGAACGAACTCGACCGCACGGGCAAGCGGCTGACGGCCGCCATGCTCGCAATCTGTGCCATCGTATTCGCCACCGGTCTCGTGACCAGCCCGGTCATTGACATCGACGTAGTACTCGACCTGGTCCTCTTCGCAGTCGCTCTTGCGGTGGCCGCAATTCCCGAGGCACTTCCGGCCGTCGTGACGGTCGGGCTCAGTCTGGGAGTGCGGCGCATGGCGTCGGCGAATGCGATCATAAGACGGTTGCCCGCCGTCGAGACGCTCGGTGCAGCGACGATCATCTGCTCGGACAAGACGGGCACGCTCACGCGCAACGAGATGACGGTCCGTACCCTACTCGTGGCAGGGCGCGAGATTGCCGTGGGTGGCAGTGGCTACGTGCCCGAGGGCTCTTTCACGATCGATGGATCCCCGCTCGTGCCGGCTTCAGGTACGGCTATCGCGCTCGAGCAAATGCTCACCGCAGCCGCCTTGGCCAATGACTCGGGCTTGGTGCGCGAGGAGGGACGATGGCGCGTCGAAGGCGATCCGACGGAAGGTGCACTTGTTGTCGCCGCTCGCAAGCATGGTATCGATTCGCCGCTCCTCGACCGGTACCCGCGCATCGCGGAGATAGGCTTCACGTCGGAGCGAAAACGCCATGCGACGCTTCACGGGGCCGACCCCGAGACGCAACTGTTGTGCGTCAAAGGTGCGCCCGAAGCCGTTCTCCCGCTCTGCACGCATATTTTGACAGAGTCTGGCGTTTTGCCTCTCGACGACAAGGGGCGCGAGGAGTTGCTGGGGAAGAGTGAGGCAATGGGCCGCCGAGCGCTCCGCGTTCTGGCCATCGCCCGACGTCAGGTGGCACCGCGTCAGGTCGACTGCGACGCCTCCCGCAAGGACGAAGTGCTCCCCGCCTCGTTAGAGCAGAATCTCGTTCTGCTGGGATTGGCCGGTATGATCGATCCCCCCCGCGAAGAGGCGAGGTCCGCCGTTGCCACGGCCAAGGGCGCGCAGATACGGGTGATCATGATTACTGGTGATCATCCTGCCACCGCTGAGGCCATCGCACGCGAGCTTGAGATCCTCCCGGAGGGCGCTCGCGGGCGCGGAGCGGTCATGACGGGCGCGCAGCTCGCGGGTCTTTCTGATGCCGAGCTGGATCGCGTTGTCGAGGAGACAAGCGTCTTTGCCCGCGTCAATCCTGAGCACAAGCTTCGCATCGTTGAGGCCCTTCAACGCCGGGGACATATCGTCGCCATGACCGGAGATGGGATCAACGATGCGCCGGCTCTGCAGCGCGCCAACATCGGGATCGCGATGGGGATCACCGGCACGGATGTCTCCAAGGAGGCCGCCGACATGGTGCTTGCCGACGATAACTTCGCCTCGATCGTGAGGGCCGTCGAGGAAGGGCGGGCAATCTTCGACAATATCCGCAAGTATCTGATCTACCTGCTATCGTCGAATGCCGGTGAGCTGCTCACCATGTTTGCCGGCGTCATGCTCGCTGGCGTCCTGGGCCTGGTGCCCCCGGACGCCGGGGTCTTCCTCCCTCTCCTCGCCGTGCAGCTTCTCTGGATCAACCTCGTGACCGACGGACCACCCGCCCTGGCGCTCGGGATTGATCCGGCAGAGCCGGATATCATGCGGAGAGGTCCGCGCCGCAGCGGCGCTGGTGTGCTACTGCCCTCGGACTGGCTGCGTCTCGGTGGCATCGGCTTCGTAATGATGCTGGGAACCTTGTTCGTTCTTGATGCCTATTATCCGGGCGGCCTCGTCACTTTCGGGGCCACCGGGGAGACCCCGAATGCCTTCGACGAGGCTCATGCGCGCACTATGGCGTTCACGACGCTCATGCTGTTTCAGCTCGTGAATGTGTTCTGCTCGCGCTCGACGACGCGAAGTGCGTTCGCGGATTTCCTCAGCAATCGATGGCTTCTCGCCGCTCTCGCGCTGTCGATGCTGCTTCAGCTCGCCGTGCTCTACGTCCCGTCGCTGCAGGTGGCATTCCGCACCGTTCCGCTCGGCGCGTGGGATTGGACGATTGCCGGAGCAACAGCCGGGTCACTGCTGGTCGTGACCGAACTCGCCAAATTCATGATCCGCGGGCCGCAACCGCCAACGGCCTAGCAGAATAGCGAAACGGCCGGCGCTATTGCCGTCGAGCTTGCCTCGCCCGTTGCCCGGCCGTAGAAGCGCCGGGAAACATCGGATCGCGACCTATGCAGCTCTTTCTCGCCGCCGCTGCTGGCGGAGCCCTCGGCGCCGGCGCACGTTACCTCGTCAATGTCACGTGCATGCAACTCTTAGGGCCGTCGTTCCCGTGGGCGACGATGACGGTTAACATTGTTGGCTCGTTCCTGATGGGGGTCATCGTTGCCGCATCCGGAACTCTATTGAGTGGTTCGGCGGTGCTGCGGACCTTTCTAGCCACCGGCATTCTGGGCGGCTTCACGACATTTTCGGCATTCTCGCTCGATGTGTTCGAGCTTTTCGAGCGTCGGCAGCCTGCGCTTGCGGCGCTCTATATTGCCGCCTCGCTCGGCATTTCGGTCGCGGCCTTGGTCGCAGGGGTCGCCTTGGTTCGGAGCCTTCGATGAAAGCGCCCATTGAGACGCTTGTCGTTGCCGGGAAGGATGCTGGGCTGCGTCTCGATCGCTGGTTCAAGCTGCACTTTCCGTCCGTGGGGCATAGCTACCTTCAGAAGCTGCTCCGCACGGGGCAGATTCGGGTGGACTCGCGCCGCGTCGAGGCGAGCTTTCGCATCGAGGCAGGCCAGGAGATCCGTGTTCCGCGCGTGATCCGCGAGCCGGCGAAAGAGCGCACCGGTCCGCCCCCGTCTCCCAAGCCGCCGATGGGCGTGTCGAAGGCGGACCGGGCCTTCATCGAAAGCCTCGTCCTGTACGAGGACGACGAGGTTCTCGTCTTGAACAAGCCGTTCGGCATCGCGGTCCAGGGCGGCACCGGCACGAAGCGCCACATAGATGGAATTCTGGCCGGCATGGCCGACCGCTTCGGCGACCGGCCGCGCCTTGTCCATCGTCTCGACCGCGACACCACGGGCGTGCTTCTCGTCGCCAAGACACGCGATGCCGCCGCACGGCTTGGTCGCACCTTTCAGACGAGAAGCGCCGCCAAGACGTACTGGGCGCTTGTGCATGGCGTTCCGCGCCCTCCGCAGGGACGCATCGAGGCTGCGCTGGTCAAGGCCGCTGGCCCCGACGGGGACCGTGTGCGCAAGGCCGAGGCCGGAGAGCAGGATCAGGCGATGCATGCGACGACGCACTACAGCGTCATTGATCGAGTCGGTCAGAAGGCCGCTTGGGTGTCGCTGAAACCCGTCACGGGGCGTCAGCACCAGCTGCGCGCTCACATGGCGCTCATCAATCATCCGATCATCGGCGACAATAAGTACGATGACGGCCGCCCTCTGCCGTCAGAGGATATCGAGGCGCGCCTGCATCTGCATGCCCGGCGCCTGGTCATTCCGCACCCGCGCCCTGGTGCTCCGAAGATCGACGTCACCGCACCCTTGCCCCCTCACATGCTCGCGACCTGGGGGCTCCTGGGTCTTGATCCAGAGCACTTTGTTCGCGATTGATGCGATCACTCAGGTCGGCGGACGTTGATTTCGGCTGCGCCTCACGCAAGCAGCGGCATCCGGCGCCGCCCCGCGTTATGTGTTTGTCACTGTTCTGATCTAGTCAAACGTGCGCGCGCGGTAGGTCACGGCACTCGCATTGGTTCTGGACAAAAAGTCATAGCCACCGCACGTCGGGCTGTCTCTTCTGGTGTTTCGCTATTTCACGCGCCGCCAGACAAGGGCGACCCGCTGACGAAGGCAATCCGCGAGCGGCGTCTGCCCTCTGACGACGCCAGCGGAGCAGGGCCAGTCTCGCTCGTGCTCGCTCAACCCCGCATTGGCTCAGCGCACGAGACTGGTCCCTTTTCGCCACGCATCCCATTCGTTCTGCCGGTACTGGAGAGCTTGGCCGCGGGACAATGGCACGTCCATCTGCAGAACTGCCGCACTTTCCCCAGAAAACGTGATGTCGCTGGCCTCTGTCATGAGCCTGCAACCGAAGCTCCTTAGGGGGAGCGCCATGCAAGACATCTCGCCAAACGCTTCCTTTCTGGTCGGCCGTCCGCAAAAAGCGCGATACCGCGCTGTCTTCATTTCGGACCTCCATCTGGGAACCAGAGGCGCCCAAGCTTCAGCACTGCTGTCGTTCCTGAAGAGCTTCGAAGCTGATGTTATCTATCTCGTCGGCGACATCGTCGACTTTTGGAAGGTTCGGCGCGGTCCCCATTGGCCTCAGGCGCACAACGACATCATCCAGAAGCTCTTGCGCAAGGTGCGCAAGGGCGCCGAGATCATCTTCATCCCCGGCAATCACGACGAGGGTCTCCGTGAGTATTGCGGCATGCGGTTCGGCGGCATTCGCCTGGAGCACAATGCCGTGCACGTCACCCACAAGGGTCGCCGCTATGCGGTGCTTCACGGTGACGAGTTCGACGTCGTAGTGCGCAATGCCAAGTGGCTCGCTGTCTTGGGCGACCTCGGCTACGAAATGGCGCTTTGGGCGAACACGCCTTTGAATTGGGTTCGCCGGCGGTTCGGCTTCGGCTTCTGGTCCCTGTCCGCCTACCTGAAGTACCGCGTCAAATCGGCTGTGAGCTTCATAGGCGCCTTCGAGGATGCCGTCGCCGCCGAAGCCAAGCGTAAAGGCGTGGACGGCATCATTTGCGGGCACATCCACCATCCGGCCGACCGTTACATCGGAGGCGTACACTACATGAACTGTGGCGACTGGGTCGAAAGCTGCACGGCGCTCGTCGAGACCCTGGATGGCGACCTGCAAGTCATCCGATGGCCCGTCGGCGTAAGCGACAGTGAGCACGAAGTGCTCGTTTCGGTCTGCGCTCCCGCCTGAAACCAGGCATCGGCCCCGTTGGGCCCTGCCCGGACGCC
This sequence comes from Hyphomicrobiaceae bacterium, assembly GCA_041397805.1. Classification (GTDB taxonomy): domain Bacteria; phylum Pseudomonadota; class Alphaproteobacteria; order Rhizobiales; family Hyphomicrobiaceae. The sequence goes on along the minus strand of JAWKWD010000011.1, from coordinate 139,987 downwards.
TCACGTCAGAGAGATCGCAAGCCCTCGAGACATCCTGAAAGATTTGGAAGGAATGCCACATGGCGATCGGGTTGCAGCAGGCCGAGCGTGCCTCGGGACTGTTGGGCGCAGCCGTCCACAGGAGCCGGCCACTATCGCGTCAAGGTGTACTCGAAAGGCTCTTCACGACGGCCTTCAGCGAGCTCGTCTACCCGCAGATCTGGGAGGATCCGCGTGTCGATATGGCGGCGCTCGCCATTGAGCCGTCGTCTCGCATCGTCACGATAGGCTCGGGCGGATGCAATGTGATGAGTTATCTCACGGCCTGCCCCGCGCGCATTTTCGTTGTGGATCTCAATCATGCGCACATCGCGCTGATCAGGCTGAAGCTCGCCGCCGCAAAGCACCTTGCTGATGCCGCCGCCTTCCGCAGGTTGTTCGTCGACGCCGACGTTCCGGCGAATGTCGATCTCTATGATCGCTATCTCGCCCTGCATCTCGACCCGACTTCGCGGGACTATTGGGAAGGGCGCGACAGACTGGGTCGCCGACGCATTACGGCCTTCTCTCGAGGCTTCTACAAGACGGGCCTCCTCGGGACGTGCATCGCCATCGCTCATCGCGTTGCGCGGCTCTACGGCAAGGACCCTCGCGTCATGTTGAAAGCCGAATCTCGCGATGAGCAGGTGCGCATCTATGAATCGGAGATTGCGCCACTGTTCCGGAAACGGCTTGTGCGTGCGATCCTTGGGAATGAGGCGTCCCTCTATGGTCTCGGCATTCCTCCTGCGCAGTACACCGCCTTGTTGGGCAATGCACCGCACATGGCGCAAGTCGTGGAAGGGAGATTGCGCAAGCTCGCCTGCGACTTCGACTTGCGCGACAACTATTTTGCCTGGCAGGCCTTCGGGCGGGCATACGACAAGGCGCCCGGCGCGTCTGTCCCGCCCTACCTTGAGGCTCGCCATTTCCCAAAGCTGAAGTCCCACGCTGATCGTGTCGCAGTCGAGCACATATCCTTCACCGCGTTCCTCCAGGCCCAGCCAGCCGGCTCGCTCGATCGCTTTGTTCTCCTCGATGCCCAGGACTGGATGGACGACGCAGCGCTGACCCGGCTTTGGAACGAGATCACACGCACAGCCCGCCCTGGCGCTCGCGTCATTTTCCGCACTGCCGGCCTTGAGACCATTCTGCCGGGGCGGGTGCCCGATCAAATCCTCCGGCATTGGACCTACGAAGAGGACCTCTCTCGCGACTTGTCATTGAAGGATCGATCGGCCATCTATGGCGCCTTCCACCTCTACGTGTTGAAGACGGCGTGAGGCGCCGATGATGTCCGACAGCCACGCAGAGCACCTCGATCGAAATTACCGCTACCAGCGTCACGTCTACGACGTGACACGCGAGTACTATCTGCTTGGTCGCAAGCGCTTGATCGCGGACCTGTCTCCGCCCTCGGGCGGCACGGTTTTGGAGCTCGGCTGTGGCACCGCTCTTAATCTTGTTCGCGCCCAGCGGCGCTACCCGGAGGCACGCTTCTTTGGCGTCGACTTGTCCCGGATGATGCTGGCGACGGCCGATGCTTCGCTGGCCCGCCGGGGGATGCAGGACCGCGTCTGCCTCGCACTTGGGGATGCAACGAGCTTCGACCCGCATGCGAGCTTTGGCATCGACCGTTTCGATCGCATATTCTTCTCGTACGCGCTCTCGATGATTCCGCCTTGGGAAGCGGCCCTCGACCACGCAGCCCGCCTGCTGTCACCGACCGGCCGTCTGCACATCGTGGATTTCGGCGGCTGCCAGGGCCTGCCAGGCTTCGTGAAGCGGGCGAGCTATGCCTGGCTGGCCAAGTTTCGCGTCACACCGCGGGAAGCGCTGTCTGAGGTAACCTCCGACCTCGCCGCGAGACACGACTTGACGTTGAGCTTCGAGCGGCTCTATCGCGGGTACAGCGACTACGCGGTGCTGGAGCGCCGCTGAAGCCGTTTGGTCCCGTCGGCCGGCGCCGGGGGCGCACTGGCGCGATGAGGCATCATCCATGAAGCTCGTGATTTTCGATTGTGATGGCACTCTGATCGACAGCCAGCACAATATCACTGCTGCCATGACGCATGCCTTCGCAAGTCATGCTCTGGCACCTCCGCCCACCCACAAGGTCTTGAGCGTGGTGGGCCTGTCGCTGACGGAAGCATTCGCAGTGCTGGCCCCGGAAGAGACGCTCGACATGCGCCGGTCTCTCGCCGAGCACTACCGCACGGCCCACGCCGAGGGTCGCCTGCAGCGACTCGACGAGCCATTGTATCCCGGCGTGCGGGAGACGATTTCTGCACTCGTCGAGCGGGGCGACGTTCTGTTGGGGATCGCGACCGGAAAGTCGCGCCGAGGTGTCGCCCGCTTGCTCGAGCGCGAGGGATGGCACGACACCTTCCTCACCATTCAGACCGCCGACGATCACCCCTCGAAGCCAAATCCATCCATGATCATGGCAGCTCTCGCGGAAGCCGGCGTTTCCGCCGACGCAGCCGTCATGGTGGGCGACACGTCTTTCGACATGGCCATGGCACGCAACGCCGCGGTCGGTGCGCTGGGTGTGGCTTGGGGGTATCATCGTCCGGATCTCCTCCTTGCATCTGGCGCGCACCGTGTCGTTGAGCTTGGCGAGGAGCTTGCTGCTGCAATCGAGCAACGCCTGGTCGAGCAGGCCGCGGGTACCACGGAGTTGAGATGAGCGACGACCCGGATCGCAATATTGGCGGTAACCGAAAGCCCATCGCAATCAGGCCTGGGCAGGCGACGGCAAGGTCTTTGCCAAGGCGCTTCTACAACAGCGTTGAGGTCGGCGCTGCTGGAACGGACGGCGCCTGCACGATCCTTCTCGACGGCCGAACCGCCCGTACGCCCGGCAAGCGCGAATTGAGACTTGCGCCCAGGGTGCTGGCCGAAGCCGTTGCTGCCGAGTGGGACGCCCAGAGGGACACGATCGATCCGGCCACCATGCCGCTGACCCGTTTGATCAACACGGCCATCGACGGGGTCGCGGCACGCATGGCGGACGTGGCAGCCGACGTCGTCAAGTACGCCGGCAGTGATCTCCTATGCTACCGCGCCGACTATCCCGAAGGGTTGGCCGCTCGCCAGCGCGCTCTATGGGACCCCGTTCTTCAATGGGTCGAAGAGCGGCACGGGGCCGCGTTCGAGACCGCGACCGGATTGATGCCCGTGGCCCAGCCAGTGGCCGCCAGTCAACGTATCGCCGAGGCGGTCAGGCCCCTTGATGCTCTCAGCCTCACGGCCCTTCATGTCATGACCACGTTGACGGGCTCGGCGCTCCTCTCGCTGGCGGTGCTGAAAGGACGCCTCACGCCCGAGGCCGCATGGGAGGCCGCGCACGTCGACGAGGACTGGCAAATCGCCGAGTGGGGTGAGGACGCCGAGGCGAAGGCACGTCGTGAGCGCCGCTGGAGCGAGATGCAGGCCGCCTCGGCCCTTCTGCGATTGGCTGCCGCCTAGGGCGGTTGAGAGTGCCGCCCACCACCTTGATTTGTCCGGACAATGTTCGTATTCGTTGGGGACCGGTCGCCTGATGCCGTGGCCCCGGCGGCACCGTTCTCGACGTGACGGATGGCGAGAAGCATCCCCGGCCGGGCCCGAGCCGCAGGCGAGGCGGACGAAAAGAAGCAAAAAGAGAGGTCCCTCACCCGTGCAGAGCCAAGCCACGCTGAAGAGCGTCGACCCCAGTGCCGCGGCCATCCAATGGCTTGAGACCTTCGAGCAGGCCGTCCGCCGCAACGATGTCAAAGCAGCAGCAGACCTTTTCGCCGACGATTGTCACTGGCGTGATCTCGTCGCCTTCACGTGGCACATCGATACAGTGAGTGGTCGCAGCGCCATCGAGACGGCGTTGGCGCATCGCCTGCCGACCGTGAAGCCCAGCCGGTTCCGCTTGGCCGAGGGTCGCACGCCACCGCGCGTCGTCAAGCGGGCCGGAATGGAGAGTGTCGAGGCCCTGATCGCCTTCGAGACATCCTCAGGGCGCGGCAGCGGCGTGCTCCGCCTCGTGCCCGGCGAGACTGGCACCCTTAAGGCCTGGATCCTGCTCACCACTCTCGACGAGATCAAGGGCCACGAGGAAAGGATTGGTCCGCGTCGTCCGCGCGGTGAGGAGTGGTCCGGCGGATTCGGTGGTGAAAACTGGATGGACCATCGCAACAAGGCGGTCGCCTACAAGGATCGCGAGCCGGCCGTCGTCGTCATCGGTGGCAGCCAGTCCGGCCTCGGCATTGCCGCCTGCCTCAACGTTCTCGGCATCGATACGCTCGTCATCGACCGGCACGAGCGTGTCGGCGACGCATGGCGCAAGCGCTACCACAATCTGACGCTGCACAACGAGGTGTACGTCGACCACATGCCCTACATGCCGTTCCCGCCCAACTATCCCGTTTACATTCCCAGGGACAAGATCGCGAACTGGCTCGAATTCTACGCCGACACCATGGAGATCAACATCTGGCTGTCGACAGAGTTCTTGCGCGGCACTTACGATGAGAAGGCCGGTCGTTATGCGCTGACGGTCAAGCGCGCCGATGGCACCGAGCGCATCCTGAGGCCGCGGCACGTCGTCTTTGCGACCGGCGTCAGCGCAATTCCCATTATGCCCCAGATCCCCGGCCTCGAGACTTTCTCCGGCGAGATCATGCATTCGGCCCACTACGACTCGGGCAAGAAATGGAAGGGCAAGAAGGCGGTTGTGCTCGGCACGGGCAACAGCGGGCACGACGTTGCGCACGATCTCTGCGTCAGCGGCGTCGACACAACCATGGTGCAGCGCAATTCGACCCTGATCGTGAGCCTCAAGGAGGCGCAGCGCGTCTATGAGCTCTACCAGGAGGGGCTCTCCACCGACGAGTGCGACCTGATCGGGATGGCGTCGCCCTATCCCGTGCTGGTGCAGGGCTACAAGATCGCGGCGGCACTTTGTAAGGAGGCCGATCGCAAGCTGCTCGAGGGGCTTGCCGCCAGAGGCTTCGTCCTCGACAACGGTCCACCGGACGACACCGGCTTCCAGATGAAATACCTCCGCCGCGGTGGCGGCTACTACTTCAACGTCGGCTGCTCCGATCTCATCGTCGAGGGTCGCATCGGCCTCATTCAGCACCGCGACATCGAGCGCGTCGTCCCGAATGGCTTCCTCATGAAGGATGGTCGCACCGTGGCGGCCGATCTCATTGTCGCAGCCACCGGCTACAAGAACCAGCAGGACGTCGTGCGCCACTTCATGGGTGACGAGATCGCCGATCGCATCGGCGAGGTCTGGGACTTCGATGGGCGAGGCGAGCTGAACAACATGTGGCGGCGCACCCCGCAGCCCGGGCTCTGGTTCGTTGGCGGCGGCCTGCCGCATGTCCGCATCTTCTCGAAGTTCCTCGCGCAGCAGATCAAGGCCGTCGAGGAGGGCCTGATTGGTGCCCTCTACGAGGGACCAAAGGCCGCGCCGATGCGCACAAAGGCAGCGTAGCAGAGCCCCTGACTCTGCCCTTCCTGTCCAAGCGACAGGAAGGGCCGGCAGCCAGCCCCGTGTTCGGGGCCCTGTACACGGTGCTTGGCGGGCGACTACCGTATCTCGTCCACGGGTAACGGGAGAGAGAGGGCATGCGCGTCGGCATCGAGGTTGGCGGTACCTTCACCGATCTTGTCGCGATCGGTCCCCATGGGATCGTCGTCACCAAGGTACCGAGTGTGCCGCAGGCGCCGGACGAGGGCGCCTTCAATGCGCTCGTCGAGAGCGGCATATCTGTTCGCGCCATCGACGATTTGGCGCATGGATCGACGGTTGCCACCAATGCCGTGCTCGAGCGCAAGGGCTTTCCCACCGCCTTCGTGACAACCAGGGGCTTTCGAGACATCCTCGCGCTGCAGCGCCATGGCCGTGCTCGGATCTACGACCTCGAGTATCAAAAGCCCGTTCCGGTCGTGACCCGCGCCGGAAGCTTCGAGGTCGCCGAGCGCGTCCTTGCCGACGGAACGGTCCTCGCGTCTCTGGACGAGGAGGACGTTGCCTCTTGCCTCGTTCCCGCGCTTCGCGAGGGCCGCTACGAGGCGGTCGCCATCTGCCTGCTGAACGCCTACGTGAACCCGGCCCATGAGCGCCGGCTCTCCGAGCTGTTGCTCGAGGCGCTGCCCGGCGTCCACGTCACCGTCTCCTCGGATATCACGCGCGAGTTCCGCGAGTTCGAGCGGGCCTCGACGACCACGCTCTCGGCTTACGTGCAACCCGTCATCGATCGCTACATCGCCCGCTTCCGCGCCCGCCTCGACGATGCGGGCTTCAAGGGACGCTTCTCGGTCATGCAGTCGAACGGCGGGCGGCTTCCGGCCGAGGCCATGCGCGCCAATGCCATCAACGCGCTGCTTTCCGGTCCTGCCGCGGGTGTCATGGGAGCCGTTCGCCAAACTGGTCGCTCGGGCTACAAGAACCTTGTGACACTCGACATCGGCGGTACCTCGACCGATGTCTGCGTTGTCACAGGCGGCGCACCGCAGCTGACGCAGGAGTTCTCCCTCGACGGCTTGCCGATCCGCATCCCGTTGCTCGACATCAACACCATCGGGGCGGGCGGTGGCTCCATCATCTGGGTGGACGACGGCGGCATGTTGCGCGTTGGACCGCATTCGGCCGGTGCCGATCCCGGACCGGCCTGTTACGGCCGCGGCGGCTCCGAGCCGACGCTGACCGACGCGCATGTCGTCCGCGGTACGGTTCGCCCTGAGGCGTTCCTCGGCGGGCGCATGTCGATCGATCCGGCCGCGTCCGCGAGAGCCCTTCAGCCAATAGCTGATCGCTTCGGCATGAGCCTGGAAGCCGCGGCCGACAGCGCCGTCGCCCTCGCCAATGCCAACATCGTCCGCGCCATTCAGCTGATCTCGACCGAACGCGGCCACGATCCGCGCGACTACGTGCTGGTTCCCTACGGCGGCGCTGGCCCCTTGCATGCCGCACAAGTCGCAGCGGAGCTCGGCATATCCACCATCGTCGTGCCGCCGTCCGCAGGGATAATATCTGCCTATGGACTGATTGCGTCGGATTTCGTGCTGTTCGAGAGCCTGACGCGGCGGGCGCCGGCCGATGCGACCGCAGCCGGGACGCTTCGCGAAGTGTTCGAGACGATGCGCGAGCGGGCGCTTGCCCGCGCCGAGGAGGCCGGGCTCGGCAAGAAGGTGCAGCTGACGCTCACCGCCGAGATGCGCTTCGTTGGCCAGGCCTTCGAGGTCCCCGTCATCTTTGAGGAGCGCGAAATCAAGAGAATGACGGCCGAGGGGGTGAAGAAGCGCTTTGGCGAGGCCCATCATCGCGTCTTTTTCTTCGGCGGCGAGGCCGAGAAGCCCATCGAGTTCGTCTCGTTTCGGCTGGGGCTCTCCGCACCATTGCGGGAATTGCCGCTCTTGAGGGAGACCGAGGCCGCATCCTCGGCCGAAAGCGCAATTCGCCTCTATGACGCCCGCGATTGGCGCGACGGTCGCCTCAAAGGACGAGCCGCCCTGAAGCGCAGGGAGCGGGTCGAAGGCCCCGCACTCCTGGAGGATCCGACATCCACCCTCTACGTGCCGCGAGGCTGGGTGGCGCGACGCGACGAGAACGACAACACCGTGCTTGAGCGGGAGTGACGTCATGCAGAAGAGAGCGGCGAAGCCCCGCGCAAAGACGAGTATCCAGGTTTCGGCAGGCAAGGCATCTTGGGCCGCGCCCACTCTCGACCCCGTCGACTATGCTGTCATCTCGCAGGCATTGATCGCCATTGCCCGCGAAATGGGGACGAAGCTCATCCGCTCGTCCTATTCGAATATCGTCCGCGAAGCACAGGATGCCTCCGCCGCCTTGTTCGATCGCGAAGGCAACGTCGTCGCCCAGGCCGAACTCATCCCGATGCATCTGGGCTCGATGTCCGAGATCTTCCGCGCCTGCGTCGAGCAGTGTCCAATCAGCGACCTGCGGCCCGGTGATTTCTATATCAACAACGATCCATACGGCGGCGGCCAGCATTTGCAGGACGTCTTCATCTTCACGCCCATCTTCCACGGCGGCGTGCTCGTCGCATTCGCCGGCACGGTCGCCCATCATCTTGATCTCGGCGGCGGCAATCCCGGCATGACCCCCGACGCCGTCGACGTGCACGCCGAAGGCATCATCATCCCGCCGTCGCGCTATACCTATGATCGCGACTGGAACGGCGGGCCGCTCGAGCGTCTGGTGTCTGCAAACGTTCGCGTCCCGTCCCAGACGATCGGTGATTTCTACGCCCAGTTCGCCGCCAATGCGATCGGCACGGCGCGCATGGGGGAGCTGTGCGCGCGTTACGGGGCGGCCACCGTATCCGCTGCCATGACTGAGCTGATGGGCTACTCCGAGCGGCGGTTCCGTGCGGCTCTGGCGGCCATTCCCGACGGCACTTGGCACGGCGAGGACGCGGTCGACGATGACGGCCTCGGGGACACCCCACTGACCGTGAAGGCGGCCGTCACCAAGATGGGCGACACGGTCTCGGTCGATTTCACGGGGACCGTTCCCCAGGTCGGCCGCAACTTGAACTGTCCTTGGGCCTCGACCGTCTCGGCCACGCTCGCCGCGATCAAGGGCGCGCTGACGAGCCCGGACATCCCATTCAACGAAGGTTTCAAGCGGCCCATAACGGTCAACGCTCCGAAGGGCTGCTTGGTCAATCCCAACTATCCCGCACCCGTTCGGGCCCGTCTCCTGCCCGCATATCGCTGTTTCAATGCCACCTTGAAGGCGCTGGCTCAGGTCGTGCCGGACAAGGTGACGGCCGGCGGCAATGATTCGACGCACGCGCTTGCGATCTCTCACCTCGGCGAACGTGGCTATCGCGTTTATCTCGAGATTTATGGCGGCGGTTTCGGTGGCGGTCCGCGCCTGGACGGGTGCGATGCCGTCGACAGCCCGTTGTCCAACTGCACGAACACGCCCGTCGAGGCGACCGACATGGATTTCGAGCATTTCCGCGTCGTCGGCTACGGCCTGCTGCCAGACACCGGCGGCGCAGGCCGTCACCGCGGAGGACTGGGCTTCTATCGCCGCTTCGAGATTCTCCGCGACGGCACCAACTTCGCAACCTACACCGACCGCATGCGCCTTTCTCCTTATGGTCTCTTCGGCGGTCACGACGGTAGTCGCACACGCATCGAGATCGAGCGCGGCGGCAAGGTCATACGCGTCAAGAGCAAGGACCGCGTCGATTTGAAGAAGGGCGACGTGCTCACCCTCTTTACGTCGGGTGGCGGCGGCTACGGCCCTCCGACTGAGCGCGACATGCGCCTTGTCGCTCAGGACGTCGCACAAGGCTACGTCACGGCCGAGGCAGCGGCCCGCGACTATGGTTGGAAGCGCAGACCATGACCCAGCCTCTTCCGTCCGCCCAGCGGGTCGTCATCATCGGTGGAGGCGTGATCGGTTGCTCCGTCGCCTATCATCTGGCGAAGCTCGGCTGGCGCGATATCCTGTTGCTCGAGCGAAAGCAGCTCACCTCCGGCACCACCTGGCATGCCGCTGGCCTCATCGGCCAGCTTCGCGCGACCGCAAACATGACGAAGCTCGCCCGTTACGGAGCCGAGCTTTACGGCAATCTCGAAGCCGAGACCGGTGTTGCGACCGGCTTCCGCCGCGTCGGCTCTCTGTCTCTGGCCCTGACGGACGAACGCCTCGAGGAACTGCGGAGAGGCGCGTCCATGGCCCGAGCCTTTGGCGTCGACGTTGAGGAGGTATCGGTCGCCGAGGCCTCTCGTCGCCATCCTCTTGTGGAAATGGCAGGCGTCAAGGGCGCGATCTTTCTTCCCCGTGATGGACAGGCCGATCCGGGAAATGTCGCGCTCGCCATGGCGCGCGGTGCCGCCCAGAATGGCGTGACCATCCGCGAGAACGTAAGGGTCACCGCCATAACGCGCGCCGGCGGCCGCGTCACCGGCGTCGTCACCGAGCATGGCACCGTCTCGGCGGAGATCGTCGTCAACTGCGCCGGTATGTGGGGCCGCGAGGTTGGGCGGATGGCCGGAGTCCATCTCCCTCTGCAGGCTTGCGAGCATTTCTACGTCGTGTCCCAGCCATCGGACGAAGTGCCGAAAGGCCTCCCCGTTCTTCGCGTCACGGACGAGTGTGCTTACTACAAGGAGGATGCCGGCAAGATTATGCTCGGCGCCTTCGAGCCGAAGGCCAAGCCATGGGGAATGGACGGCATCCCGGACGATTTCTGTTTCGACGAGCTGCCGACCGACTTCGAGCACTTTGCTCCGATTCTGGAGACCGCTACACGCCGCATGCCCCTACTCGGGCGTCTGGGCATTCGCACCTTCTTCAACGGGCCTGAGAGCTTCACTCACGACAACCGCTATCTCTTGGGCGAGACACCCGAGGTGAAGGGCTTTTTTGTCGCCTGCGGCTTCAATTCGGTCGGCATCCAGTCGGCCGGTGGCGCCGGCAAGGCCCTCGCAGAATGGATCGTCGGTGGTGCGCCTCCGTTCGACCTGTGGGATGTGGACGTTCGCCGCGCTTTCCCGTTCCAGGCGACGCGTGCCTTCATCGTCCCGCGCGTCTCCGAGACGTTGGGCCTCCTCTACGCCGACCACTTTCCCTATCGTCAGTTCGAGACCTCGCGCGGCGTGCGCCGCTCGCCGGTCCACGAGACGTTGGCCCGCCATGGTGCCTTCTTCGGAGAGACCGGAGGTTATGAGCGCCCGCTCTGGTTTGTGCACCCCGCAGAGCTTTCACGCGGCGACAAGCCCGAGCCTCATGACACGTGGAGCCGCCCGCGCTGGTGGTCGAACGTCGAGGCCGAGCATCGCGCCGTCCGCGAGCGCGTCGGCCTGTTCGACATGAGCCCCTTTGGCAAGATCAGGGTCGAGGGACGCGACGCAGAGGCCGTCCTGCAGCGCATCTGCGCCAACGACATCGCTGTCGAGCCGGGTCGCATCGTCTACACGCAATGGCTCAACGAGCGGGGTGGCATCGAGGCCGACTTGACTGTCACGCGCCTCGGCGAGACATCGTTCCTCGTGGTGACGGGCGCGGCGAACGTCCGCCGTGATCTCGCATGGCTTGTGCGTCACATCCCCGAGGAGGCTCGGTGCGTCGCCATCGACGTCTCGAGTGCAGAAGCATGCTTTGGCCTGATGGGGCCGCACGCCCGCAGTCTCCTACAAGCCCTCACACCGGACGACGTGTCCGATGCGGCGCTGCCGTTCGCCGCTCAGCGCACGGTCGAGCTGGGCATGGCGCATGTTCGCGCTCATCGCATCTCGTATGTCGGTGAGCTCGGCTACGAGCTCTACGTGTCGAGCGAGTTTTCTGCTCACGTGCTCGAGACGCTGCTGCATGCCGGGACCCGTTTCGACCTTCGCCTGGCAGGCCTGCATGCCATGGAGTCCCTGCGGCTCGAGAAGGCGTATCGTCACTTCGGACACGACATTTCTGACGAGGATCACGTCATCGAGGCCGGCCTCGGCTTCGCGGTAAAGACGGGTAAGGCCCAAGGCTGCTTTGGCCACTTCATCGGACGCGACGCTGTTCTCGCCAAGCGCAGGGCTGGCCTTGCACGAAGACTTCTGCAATTCAGGCTCGATGATCCCGAGCCACTGCTCTTCCACACCGAGCCCATCTTGCGCGAAGGTCGCATTGTCGGTCACATCTCATCCGGCGCCTTTGGCTTCACGCTGGGCGGTGCCGTCGGTCTTGGGTATGTGCCCTGCGCAGCGGATGAGGCCGACGCCGCAATCCTTTCTCCTCGTTATGAGATCGAAGTAGCCGGTCGCCGCATTCCGGCGACGCCGAGCCTGAAACCGTTCTACGATCCGGCCGGCCGGCGTACGCGGGGCTGACACTTTTGCTACAAATGGTCCCTTGCACGCCCCGGCCGTTCAACCTTAGATGCCCCCCGACTCGACGGGCGGCGCAAATGAGGCGCCGGCTCTCGTCCCGAACAGCTTTCATGTTCCAAAGCCCGGGGAGCCTCAACAATGTCGTTGTGTGCCAGGTCCTTCGTGGCCTCCCTCTGCGCTGTCTGTTCTCTGGTCGCTGCGGCCGGCCTGCCGGCTTTTGCCGGCCCGACCTTGCTGCTCGAGGCCGCTTCCGGCCGTGTTCTTTACGCGGACGAGCAGGATAACCAGTGGTTTCCAGCCTCGCTGACCAAGATGATGACAGCCTACCTGACGTTCGATGCCCTGAAGAAGGGCCGTCTGAAGCTGACGGACCCTGTACCCGTCAGCGAGAAGGCGCACGTGCAGCCACCGAGCAAAATCGGCCTCCCGGTCGGTAGCGAGATTTCCGTTGACATCGCCATTCGCGCCCTCGTCGTCAAATCTGCCAATGATGTCGCCATTATGCTCGCCGAGAAGGTTGGTGGCACGGAGGAGGATTTCGTCCGCCTCATGAACGACACGGCCAAGCGGCTCGGCATGACGCGAACGCATTTCGTCAATCCGAACGGTTTGCCGGTCGCTGGCCAGGTTTCGACAGCGCGCGATCTCGCAACGCTCGCGCGGGCGGTGCTGCGCGATTTTCCGGAGCACAACGCTCTGTGGGGGATGTCCGAGTTTCATCTCGGCAAGTTGCGGCTGCGCTCTCACAACGGACTGCTCCGCAGTTTCGAGGGCGCGGATGGTATCAAAACGGGATTCATTTGTGATTCCGGCTTCAATGTCGTTGCCAGCGCCACGCGGGACGGGTTGCGCTTGATTGCAGTTGTGCTCGGTGAGCCCTCGGGAAAGGATCGCAACGCCCGCGCGGCGAGCCTGCTCGAGCACGGCTTCGAGACGGCCAGCTGGAAGGCGGCATTCGGTGCTCCGTCTCTGGACCGTCTCCCGATCGACCCGGCCGCCCGGCCCGTCCAAAGCGTCAGATCATCGGTGACGGCCTGGAATTGCAATGGCAAGAAGCCGGTCCGGAAAGCTCGCCGCAAGCCGCGCCGGCCGACAGCACGTGGTGGCGCGAAGACACCGCACGCGGCCCAGGGCAGGCAGTCCGCTGGACGCAAGGCCACCGCAGCCACAACCCAGCCGGCTCCCGCTAAGTCGGCGCAGCAGCCATCGAAGTGACCGATCGCATGGCCGCTCCGGCCATGACGGCTGGGGCTCCATCAGCTCAGACGATCAGATCGAGCTTCTGGTCCCGATAGCGACACCCGCCACGCGGCTGCGTCCGTGGGTGAAGCCGGCTTTCCGGCTCTCGCTCTCCCCTGTCCTCTCCCGCTTTCGGAAGCGACGGTAGCGGGCGGGGCTCCCGTCGGCTGTCCGGCCGGGTGTCGTGCTGGGGAGCGCCGGCTCTGGGACCCTGAGGCTCCGTTTGAGCCAGACTCTGCTTGCTGGAGGACGCTCCGATCGCCGCCAGGCAGATCACGTAGACTGCGGCACCCGCAACGCTGGATCGGGAAAGCATTCTGCTGGTCTCCGCGCAAAGCCCGGCCCCTCACGCAGCCGTGTCCTCGATCCGGGCAGCACGCGTCGGGCTGGTCGCCAGCATATCTCATTCCTCGCGACCCGTCTCGGCACCCCAACGGGCGATCCGTCCGGTCTTGGGGGCCTTATCGAGACAGGTGAGTGGCGATCGTTTCGACCTGAGACGATTTGGCAGCCTGCGCGATCTGCAGAACCCCACCTGCCCGGCCTGGGGCGCGGATCCGTCATCTGGCGCCGATTTTGCTACCCCTCGGCCAGTCACTGAAAGCCCTATAGGTTGAGCAAGGTCTGCCCCATGCCGCAACGTTGGCACCCCGATGAGGATGTAACGCCCACGCCCCGCGAGGTGGGGGAGATGGCATGCGTGCTCGAAGGCCGGCACGGCGCATTCGCTGCCGACGTTGCCGAGTTCTTCTCGGCGCAACACGCCCTTGGAGGCGATGCAGGGCGGTCTTGGGCGTGGGCCGGTGTGGCCGAGACCATCCGGCGCCGCGAGAAAACGCGGTGCAAAGAACGTTAACCGATCTTTGCTACACTCTCGGGGGTCGCCGCCCCATGCCGTTGCGCAACTGCGGGACCACCCGCGCGCGAGGGCGTAGTGGCATGGCGGCGAGGCGCTTTGCGTCGAAAGGCTGGTTGATGCTCACGTCGGACAAGGCGACGACCGCGGACGGCGCCCGCACCTGGTTGCCGCTTGTCGCACGCGCCGGAGTGGCGCTGCGGCAACTGAGGGGTGGGAACGACGAGCGCCGGGCGCCGCGCGACGCCTTGATTGCATTTCTGGTCCGCGTCGCCAGCGCTGGTATTCTCTATTTGTCCCAGGCCGTCCTCGCCCGCTGGATGGGGAGCTTCGAGTACGGTATCTACGTCTTCGTTTGGACCTGGGTCCTCGTCCTCGGCGGCCTTTCGAACCTCGGCTTGCCGACCTTGATGATTCGCCTCGTTCCGGAATACCGCGAGCACGGCTCGGAGGCCCTCCTGCGAGGATTGCTCTACTGGGGGCGTCTCGTACCGTTTGCTGTTGCCTCCTTCATCGCGCTGCTTGGCCTGTTGGCGCTCCACGTCTGGGGCGATGTGCTATCTAGCCACTACATCGTCCCTGCGGTCATAGCGCTCGCCTGCGTGCCGATGGTCGCAATGAGTGATGCTCAAGATGGCATCGGCCGAGGCAGGGCTTGGCTGGTCGAGGCACTCGTCCCGCCCTATGTATTGCGCCCGCTGCTGGTCCTTTCGGCGATGGTTGCGGCACACACGCTGGGCTGGCCGATGTCAGCCGTCACCGCAGCGGGAGCCGCCGTCGCAGGAACGTGGGTTGCGGCTCTCGTCCAGACGTTCCTGGTGGGCCGCCGCCTCAGGGCCGAGCTACCTCCTGGGCCGTCCGCCCGGACCCTTCGCTCTTGGCTCGGGACCTCTCTGCCGCTCCTGGTCATTAGCTTCTCGGAGATCCTGCTGCAGACCACCGACGTGCTTGTCGTCTCTCAGTGGATGGGGCCAGGCGACGTGGCGATCTACTTCGCGGCTGCGAAGACGATGAGCCTGGTCATGTTCATCCACTATGCGGTCGGGAGTGCCATGGCCAACCGCTTTTCGGCCTTGAACGCGCGGGGCGATCGGGAAGGTCTCATCGCGGCGATCCGCGAGGCCGTGAATTGGACGTTCTGGCCGTCGCTTGCGGGTGCCGTGATCATTCTATTCCTCGGCAGGCCGTTGCTTTGGCTGTTCGGACCTCAGTTTGCCGATGGCTACCCCGTGATGTCTGTACTGGTCATCGGCTTTCTTGCCCGCGCTGCTGCAGGCCCGTCAGAGCTCTTGCTCAACATGCTCGGCCAGCAGCGAGCCACCGCGTGCGTAGCAGTCGTCGTGGCAGCCTCGACCATCGTTCTCAATCTGCTTCTCGTACCTCGGTTCGGTTTGATCGGGGCGGCGTCGGCCACGGCCGCTTCGCTCGTGATCGGTGCCTCGCTCAATACTGCCGTGGCCCGGCTGAGCCTCGGCCTGGACATCGCGATCTGGAGCAATCTCGGCCGCCGTTGATCGTTCCTGCTGATGGCGCACGCCCTCGATCCGGCCTACTGTGCCGCCGATGACCACACTGTTCGAAGCCGCAGGCATGTCCGAGGGCGTCCGCAGGCCGCTCGCGGACCGGCTGCGTCCTGTCCGCCTCGCGGAGGTCGTGGGCCAGGACCACCTTGTCGGCCCTGATGGCACGCTCACTCGGCTTCTGGCGTCCGGTCGCATGCCGAGCCTTGTTCTCTGGGGGCCTCCCGGTACCGGGAAGACGACGATCGCACGCCTCCTCGCTAAAGAGGTCGGCCTCGAGTTGGAGCAACTTTCGGCGATTTTCTCGGGTGTTCAGGATCTGAAGAAAGCTTTCGAGCGGGCCCGCGCGCGTCGAGAGGCGGGTAAAGGCACGTTGCTCTTTATCGATGAGATTCACCGCTTCAATCGAGCCCAACAGGATAGCTTCCTTCCCGTAATGGAAGACGGCACCATCACACTCGTTGGCGCCACCACCGAAAACCCCTCTTTCGAACTCAACGCCGCACTCTTGTCGCGCGCAGTCGTACTTGTCCTGCACCGTCACGACCGCGAAGCACTTGAAAAGCTCATCGCCCGTGCCGAAGCGGACGCCGGTCGCCGGTTGCCGCTCGAGCCAGACGCGCGCGAAGCGCTTATCGCCATGGCTGATGGCGATGGCCGGACCATTCTGAACCTTGCAGAGGAGGTCTTCGCGGCGGTTGCCGAAAACGCCGATCCAATCGATCGCTCGGGGCTGACCACGCTCGTCCAGCGCCGAGCCCCGCTCTACGACAAGAGTAGGGACGGTCACTACAACTTGATTTCTGCGCTTCACAAGTCGGTGCGTGGTTCGGACCCGGACGCTGCGCTGTACTGGCTCGCCCGCATGCTCGAAGGTGGTGAGGACCGTCTTTTCCTCGCGCGCCGGCTCGTGCGCATGGCGATCGAGGACGTCGGTCTCGCCGACCCACAGGCACTGCGGCAGGCGCTTGCCGCCAAGGACGCGTACGACTTTCTCGGTAGTCCCGAAGGCGAGCTCGCGCTGGCGCAGGCGACGATCTACCTGGCGACCGCTCCCAAATCGAATGCGGCCTACGTTGCCATAAAGGCGGCCACGGCGGCAGCCCGTGAGCATGGCAGTCTCACCCCGCCGAAGCACATCTTGAACGCACCGACCAGGCTGATGGCCGACGAGGGCTACGGCAGCGGTTACGCCTACGACCACGACACACCGGAAGCATTCTCGGGCCAGAACTATTTCCCTGAGGAGATGAGCGAGCGCCCCACGTTCTACGATCCTCCAGAGCGGGGTTTTGAGAGGGAGATCCGCAAACGGCTTTCCTATTGGGAGGCTTTGCGCAAGCGGCGCTCCGAGAAGCAATAGGTCTGGGCGCCAGCACCGATGCTGATAGGCCTTAAGCCGACTCCGAGGTTGCCTGAGGCTGAGGCGCGACCACGAGCAGTGCTGCAAATGCAGCGAGGGCTCCGAGAGTCGCGAAGATCGTGAGAGAGGCAGAATAGTTTCCGGTCCAGTCCCTGAGTACGCCCGAGAGCAACGGTCCCGACGCCTGCGCCGTCACCTGGATTGCGAGCGCTACGCCCCGAATAGCACCGAAGCTCTTGCGGCCGAAATAGTCGGCCCAGGCGACTGGCAGTGCGGTATGGATGCCGCCCATAGCGAAGCCGAACAGCATGGCCGCCATAAGAGCGTCGAGGGGGCTCTCGACCCGGCTCATCAGGATGGAGCTTGCGCATAGACCAAGACCGGAAATCGCGAGACCGGCTTTAACCCCGATCCGGCGCAGCAGCAGTCCGAACATCAGCCCGACCAGACCGGAGGTCGCCGAGAAAGCCGTGACACTGGAGACGGCCGCCGCGGTCCCAACGCCGCGCTCCATCAGGTGTGCCGCCTGATGCAGGCTGACGCCGGCCTGCACGGGGTAGACGAGCAGCGTGTAGAGCGAGAGCAGCCAGAAGGCCGGCGTCGCGAGAGCCTCGGCCCGGGTGAAGGAAGGTTCGCTGATGCCGGCAGGGGCGGTGGGGCTATGCACGCCGCTGGTGCTGGTCGCTGCTGGTGCTCCATCCGGCTGCAGGCCGAGGTCTTCCGGACGTCGCACCATCAGCGCCCACGTCGGCAGAAATCCGACGGCCAGCACGGTGATCCCGATCGCGATCCACCCGGCCCGCCAGCCGCCGTGCGCCATGGCCCAATACCCGATCAGCGGCATGAGCGTGAGACCGGCCATCTGAGCCAGCGTTGCAATCGACATCGCCAGGGGGCGTCGAACTATGAACCAGTTCACGACGGCACCGTACGTGCCGAGGTCGAATGGCCCAGCGAAATTCATTCGCGCGATGCAGAAGAGCAGGTAGAAGCCAAGCAGCGACTGAATGCCGGAGAGCAGCAGGATCGTTGAGCCTGTCGTCAGCACGGCCGCGAGCAGGATCGTGCGCGGCCCCTTGCGATCGAGGAATGATCCGACCATGGGCGATGTCAGCGCCGCGAGTACGCCTCCCAGTGACACCGCACCGGAAAGCGCGGCCCGAGACCAGCCGAATTCGCTGGTCATCGGCGTCACGAAGATCGAAAGCGTAGCGACGGCCGGCCCGACACGAGCGATCGCAGCGCAGCAAACGCACCCGAGCACGATCCACCCGTAGTAGAAGGGCAGCCGCCGTGCCAGGCCGGCCGTGAGTGATAGCTGTGTCATGGGCGTTGGGTCGATAGGAATGAGATTTTGAGGGTCTGGCGAGGGCAGGTCCTGGGCCATCGCTGATGTTGAACGCGGAGGGCGGTCTTCGCAAGCCGCACCGCACACTTGGTGGCCGGCGGAACTGGTGCAACAATTCGTCCAGCATCTCACCCAAGCGATGGGGCCCGGCCATGAAGTTTGCGCTGCATTTCTCGAATTCGAACTTCCCCGATGCCGCCGGCGCCAAGCGCCTCGCCACAGCCGCCGAGGCGGCTGGCTTCGAGAGCCTCGTCGTCATAGAGCACGTCGTCTGGCCGACGAACTACACGTCGCGATATCCGTATTCCTCGACCGGCCGGCTGCCGGGCGGACCGGAGACGAATCTTCCGGATCCCCTTATCTGGATGGCGTTCGCGCTCGCTGCCACTTCCAAGCTCCGCTGCATGACAGGAATTCTGATCCTTCCGCAACGCAATCCGGTCGTCCTTGCCAAGGAGCTTGCGACACTGGACGCCATGAGTGGCGGCCGTCTTGAGCTCGGCATCGGTGTGGGCTGGCTGAGGGAAGAGTTTGAGGCGCTGGGCGTTCCATTCGAGAAGCGAGGCGCCCGCGCTGACGAGTACATCGCCGCGATGAGAGCGCTTTGGGCGACGGACGACGCCAGCTTCCACGGCAAGTTCGTCGACTTCACCGGCATGAGCTGCAATCCGAAGCCGCTGAACGGCCGTGTGCCAATTCACATCGGCGGCCACTCGGAAGCCGCCGCCCGGCGCGCCGCGACGCTTGGTGACGGCTTCTTTCCGGCAACTGGATCCCAGGTCGACATAACGCCAATAATATCATTCATGCGCAAGACGGCCTTGGAGCACGGGCGCGATCCGTCGACAATCGAGATCACAACCGGCTGTCCTGGCGCGCTGCCAGGGTCCGGACACGACCCGCTGGAAGCGGTGGCTGACGCCGCCGCCCGCGGCGTCGGGCGTATCGTCTTGCCCGTCACGTCATTCATGTCCGGCAGTCCCTCGGGGACTGCCCAGCACGCCAACACCTTCGGCGGCCTCGACGCCTCCGAGCTGGAGGCTCGCCTGTCGGAGTTCGGAGACAAGGTGATCCGCAAGCTTGGTTGATCAGAAGCGGTGCCGCTACCCGGCGCCGCGCTGGTCCGTGCTCGCTTCGATCATGCGTTCGGCGCCTTGTAGACGCCCGACTTGGCTTGCGCCTTCTTCATTGCCGCCTCGGCTTCCTGCGCCGTCACGAGCTGCGTGGTCTCGAACCGGCTGAAGGCCCCTGTCGATGCAGCAAGCATCGAGGCTGCCGTCGCGCTGACCGTATCGGGCATCTCGACGATGCCGATCCCATCGTATTCGCCGAGTGCAAAATAGTAGCTCTGCAGCTTGCCGCCGAAACCTTCGATGAGTTCGCGCGCGGGGCCTGTGCGGTCTTGCGGGTTGGAAACGAGTTTCTTCGCGGTGTCGGAGCTGAATTGCCAACGCAAGAGGAAGTACATCATCGCTGCCTCCGAAAAATATTCATCTCACAACAACTTCGCGCCGACGCAAGGTCGATGCAAACACGAGCGTATTGTCGATACGAAGGTCTGGCAAATAACAATTCACATCAGCTTATGCATGAATTGCAGTGATTTTCCACCCGAGGTCAATTGATCGGTCGGGGTGTGACAAGCAGGATCGCCTGGCAGATGAAGCGAGTGGAGCGAGTCGCCGAGGCTTGCACGGCCGCCGGCGGCTCGCCCGTCACGGGACTTGAGCTACTCGGCCGCGGCCGTCTTCGGCGCTACCTCCTTCAGATGCCCGAAGCGATCACGGAAGGGCTGCGTATCGATTTCCTCGAGCAGAATATCGCCCGCAAGAACCCTCCGCTTCCACTCCTGGTGTTCGGGCTCAGCGGCGTGGAACTCCGGCATTACTTCTTTCGCGAAGAGTTCGAGTCCCTCGCAAATGTGCTCATGCGGATTCTTCCCGGCTTGATTGAGGAAGATGATCTGATCGACGTTGGACGTCTGGAATTTCCTGAGCTTTGAGCGAATGGTATCGGGAGAGCCAACCAGGCCCGAACGAACTGACTTCGCGACCGCATCCGGATTTGCCGCCTTCCACTTCTCGAACTCGGCCCAGACGTTCACGGTACCGGCACGGGGACGCTCGCGATTCGGCTGGCGGCCGTAGAAATTCAGCGCGAACTGGAAAAACGTAAGGCCCTCCGCGCGCTTTCTCGCCTCCTCGTCGGTCTTCGCGCACATGAAGTAGGAGACGAGCGCGATATTCGGATTGATCTGGTAGTCGCCGAGCCTGTCCAGCCGCTTCGTAATGGAGTTGTAGTAGGCGTGAACCCAGGCATGCGCCGCGTCGGCCGACACGAACTGGAAGCCGAGGGCGCCCATGCCGCGCGTGCCAGCGTACTCGATGGTCGGCAGTTGTGAGCAGGCGACCCACAGCGGCGGATGTGGCCGCTGTAACGGCTTTGGCACGACGTTGCGGTACGGAAACTTGAAGTGCGGCCCCTCGTACTCGCAAGGCTCGTCCTTGAACATCGGCATCATGCAGCGCACTGCATCTTCCCAGATTGCGCGCTTGTTCTCCATGGTGACGCCGAAAGGCTCGAGCTCGGTCGAAGATGCGCTCTCGCCGAGGCCGAGATCGCACCTGCCGTGACTGAGGAGATCGAGCGTTGCAGCCTGTGCCGCCACCTTCGAAGGGTGGTTGGTGGTCAGATGATAGATGCCATGCGCGAGCCGGATGTTCTTGGTCCGCTGGCTGGCGGCCCCGAGAAAGACGTTGGGTGCAGAGGAATGCGAGTATTCCTCGAGATAATGGTGCTCGACCTCCCACGCGTAATCGTAGCCGAGACGGTCCGCGAGCGCGACTTGGTCCAGTGCGTCGTTCAGGAGCTTGTGCTCGCTGTGTCGCTCCCACGGGCGTGGGATCTGCAATTCGTAGAAAATGCCGAACTTCATGGTGTTTCCTCGGCTCCTCGTTTCTTATCGGTCCAGGTTTCGCGGCGAGCTTGCCATCGAACCTCGGCAAACGAAAGGGGAGCCAGCGAAGCACGCCTCGCGCCCCCTTCTTTTGGTGCTCTGCGCATCGGTCAATCCAGCCCCGGTGGCCGCATCTTCACCCACCCCGTGGCCTGTTCATACGCGTGCGCGATGCGCAAGACCCTGGCCTCCTGCCAGTTGTGTCCGACGATTTGGATCGACAGCGGCAGCCCTTCTTTGGTGAAGCCCGCTGGGATCGCGATCGCCGGTTGGCCCGTCACGTTGAATGGCTGGCGAGCCTGGCGGGGATAGACCCGGGCGCATGCCTCTGCGTCCTCGATGGGGGGCGGTGGATCCATGCTCGAAACGGTGAGGATTGCATCCAGCCCCTCCATTGCGGCGTTCGTCTGGGCGATCAACCTGGCGCGGAGCCGAAGTCCATCGACGTAATCGGCCGCCGAAAGTCCTGCTCCAACCGAAAGCCTCTGGCGCCCAAGTGCTCCGTAATCGCTCGGCCTTTCCGATAGGTGTTTTCGATGAATCGAGAACGCTTCCGAGGACAGGATGATCCGATTGCACAAGGTGTACTCGGCGAGCGGCGCGAGGCGGATCTCCCGAACGTCCGCTCCCAGCTCGCGAAACAAGTCCGCGGCTTTGTCGGTTGCTTCGGTCTGCTCGGGATGAGCCGTCTCGTCTCCGTCGTAGAAATGCCGGACGAGGCCGATCCTGAGCCCCCTCACGCCCTTGTCCAACTCGGTCGTATAGTCGGGAACGGCAACGTCGGCACTGCCGGGGTCGAGTGGGTCGTGTCCTGCAAGCGCCTGCAAGAGGAGAGCGTTGTCCGCCACGTTCCGAGTCATCGGTCCCACATGATCGAGGGAGAACGCCAGGGGGTAGACCCCGCGCCGCGAAACGCGCCCGTAGGTCGGCTTCAGTCCGACGATGGAGCACATAGAGGCGGGATTGCGCACCGAGCCCCCCGTGTCGGTGCCGAGCGCGGCCGGCAGCATCCCCGTGGCGAGCGCTACGCCCGAGCCGGACGAGGAGCCGCCGGGAAAATGGGCCCCGCCCCAGGGGTTCACAGCGGGTGGCCACGGTAGGTCGAACGATGGGCCGCCAATTGCAAATTCGTGGGTTGAGAGCTTGCCCAGCACCACGGCGCCTGCTGCCTCGAGCCGCTCTGTCACGGCTGCACTCTTGGACGCTACGTGCTCGGCATAGATCTTCGAGTGACAAGTCGTCGGCACGCCGGCGACGTCGATAATGTCCTTGAGACCCACCGGGAAGCCGTGCAGCGGACCCCGATGACGGCCCGAGCTGATTTCGGTCTCGGCCGCCTTCGCCTGGGCCAGGGCACGGTTCGAAAGCACGCGGATGAAGGCATGCCACTTCGGATTGAGCCGCTCGATGCGCGCGAGCTGCACTTCGACGAGTTCGACGGGCGAAAGTTCCCGGCGCGCGATCAGCTTCGACGCCTCCGCGATGGAAAGCCATGCTAGGTCGGTCATTGTTGGCCCTCCCCAGGCGGCTTCGCGGGGAAGATGTGCGCACATTCTTCGGCGGGATCGAGGTCATTGGACAACCGCCGCCTCAGCGCTGCCGCCGCTTTCAAGGCGAAACGCAGATCTTCAGGGTGACTTTCCCAGAATCGGCCCAAGCCCGCGGCCTCGGCTTGACGAGCCTCGTCGTCCTGCTCCATGGCGTCCGGTCCCTCGTATCGTGGTCGTGGTGATGAATTGGTGCATGCGTAGGCCGGCACGTCCAGTCCAGGCTTTGGGCATCGGTGTGGGGTGTGACGCAATGTCAAGCACTCGGCCCAGTCGAGCATCGGAACGAGCAGCGGAGAAGTTCATGGCCGGTTAATTTCACCCGCCGAAAGTAGCAAAGAAGTTCCATCGAATATAAAATTGGAATTGATAGATTTGGCGGGAAACATCTTGTAATTGAACCCTTGGGGTGTCGGAATGGCTGATGCCTTGGCTGCTTCTCGCGTCGTGATCTCGGATGGGGGCGCCGATCCCGAGAGCCGTGCAGTCCACGCAGCTTCTCCCTTGCTGATCGGGTTCATCGCCGCGATCTTCGGGATGGCCTTCATGGCACCCGGTGTGATGCGCAACTGGACATTCATCGCCGGCGCGCTGCTTATGCCGGCCTTCTTTGTCGCTGCTGCCATTTACGCCTGGAGCGTTATCAACCCCGGTGACATCGTCGGACTCGTTGTAGACCGAGCAAGTCGTACGATAGAGGTCGTGCAATCCAACGCCTTCGCGGCCCGGCGGACCAGTTTCGCATTCCATGACATCGCTCGGATTGCATTGGAGCAGTCATACGATCGGGATGGTTATGGTATCCAGGTCGCGGTGATGACGCTCGAGAGCGGCGACCGGCTGCCTCTCGCGATCGGTTTGGACGCGCACCGACTCGCCGGCCTGCGGCAGATGCTCGGATTGGCGGACCCGGCATAGCGTCGTATTCGCCCTGTAGCACCCGGAATTGGAATGCTGGCATAGCTTCAGTTGCTACGGGCTGCCAGCTGGAGAGCGCAACCCCCGGTTACGGGAGGTCCGAGCTTGTTCGAGCCCTCTTGTCGCTTATTGCGATCAGGCAGCAATCTGACACGGCCCCGTCTCCCCTCCGATGAGCGCGCATAAGGCGGAAATGGCCGCAAGCAATTCCCTGGTGCGGACGGCGGGACTCGAACCCGCACGATGTTTCCATCTCAGGATTTTAAGTCCTGTATCACCTGAACACATGGCGAACTCTGCCGAATCGCGTGCATTGATTTTATCTGCATATATTCAATGCATTGCTGCGCCATGGCGTAACATGGCTTCACATCCAAGCATCGATCATTCTGCTACCCAACTGCTACCCAAAGCGCGATTCTGCTACCCAAAATGAGCGTGTGCGTGCTACCCAACGAGTCGCCGCCCGTTCTTGCAGCCATCACTTGAGGGATGAACTCGCCATGGCCGAGCAGGGTCTGACTGACCTCGCCATCCGCAAGATGCCGAACCCCAAGAAGCGCATCGAACTCTGGGATGCGAAGATCCCGGGCTTCGGCCTGCGCGTCTCACCGACCGGGCTCAAGGTCTTCATTCTCGTCTACCGCCACAACGGAAAGTCGCGCCGGCTGGCACTCGGGCGCTACCCGTTCGTAGCCCTCGCCGAAGCGCGCAACCGCGCGATCGCGGCCTTGAAGGAACTCGCCGACGGCATCGATCCGGCTGGTGATCCTGAGGCGGAGGCCGCCGAAGCCGCGCGCATCGAAAGCTATACCTTCGAGAAGGCGGTCGAGGCCTTCGTGCGATTGCATTGCCAACGCTACAACCGCGAGGTGACGGCGCGCGATACCGAGCGCATCTTGAAGAACCGGTTCGTAAGCCGTTGGGCCAAGCGCGACATCCGCGAGATCACCCGCACCGATGTTCTGAAGGTGCTCGACGACACGGTCGATCAGGGTCTGCCGAGTGCCGCCAATCACGCCCCTCGGCCATCCGCAAATTCTTCAACTGGTGCGTCGAGCGCGGCATGCTCGAGACGAGCCCCTGTCAGGGCATAAAGAAGCCCGCCAACAACAATTCGCGCGAGCGCGTGCTCGATGCCGACGAGATGGCTGCCGTCTGGAAGGGCGCCGATCTCGTCGGCTATCCGTTCGGGCCAATCGTAAAGTTGCTGATCCTAACCGCGCAGCGACGCAACGAAGTCTCCCAAATGCAATGGAGCCAGATCGATTTCGAGGCCGCGACCTGGTCCCTGCCCTCGGAGCTGACCAAGAACAAACGCCCGCATGTCGTGCCGTTGGCACCGGTGGCATTGGCGTTGTTGAAGTCAATGCCGCGCATGACGAGCGACTACGTCTTCCCGGCCCGCGGAGAGCATCCGACCTTCGCGCATTTCTCGCGCGGCAAGTCAAGGCTCGACGCGCTAGCCGGCGTGAGCGAATGGACCCTGCACGATCTGCGGCGCACCGCCGCCACGCATATGGCGCAACTCGGCGTCGCTCCGCATGTGATCGAGCGGTTGCTGAATCACGTCTCGGGAACGTTCGGTGGTGTGGCTGGCGTCTACAACCGGTTTCAGTATCTCGATGAGATGCGCGCCGCGCTGACGCTCTGGCAAGACCGCGTCGTAAAATCCGCGGCTTTGGCGGCCTGAGTGGCGCCGCGCTTAATCGTCCGTTAACCAATTTCTGTTACGAATGACTCGCCGCACCAGCCCCAGAGGCCAGTGCGGTTAGACGCTTCTCCGCCTCTTCTAAGACAAACACATTAACAAATGGTGACTACCATGAAGCCCAACGACGCGAATCGACGGCACCAGGCGCGAACCCAAAGGCGAGATTGCATTACGCGTAAGACGTCCCCCCTCGCCGCCCAAGCTATCGAACGTCAGTGCTCATGGAGACCGCCACATGCCTATCGAGCCCCGCCCAATTGATCCCTTCGCGAGCTTGAGGCTTCTGACCATCAAGCACGTCTGCTCTCTGACAGGATTCTCCAAGAACCACGTCTACCGTAAAATAAGGGCTGGTACGTTTCCCGCCTCCATCCGTATCGGACCCAACTCGGTTCGCTGGCAGCAAGTCGCTGTCGAGGCCTGGCTCAAGGAGCAGGCTCTCAATCCCCCTCCCCCAAACCCAGCACAGAGACCGAGGCGTCCATCGGACGACGGCGGATGGATTCGTCCATAAGCCTGGTCGTGTAGGTGGGGCCAGAAAAGAGCGGCGCAGCTTGGGGGCTGCGCCGCCTTCTTCTCCAAAAGTGAGAAATTGGGCGAGGCGTGAGTCGGGCCAATGAATCCGACCCCTCCGGCGATTCGAAAAGTGAGAGATTGGGCGCAACAAGTGAGATTCCGGAAATGTGAACTCACCTATTGACTGTCTCACCTGTTATGGGCACGGTAAATTAGTGAGTAAACGGACGATCCCTGCCCGTGCAAACACCGCAGACGACATCGCGCCTCAGAAGCCGACGCCCGCCGGATTGCTCGCGACCGATATCAAAGTCACCGGTCAGCCGCTCGATCCCACCCATATGGGCCGCATCATCAAGCCGCGCGAACTGGTCGACATCATCGAGCTGACGCCGCTCAATCGCTCCGAGACGATTCTATATAACCAGCTGCTGGCCCACTCTTGGAACGATATCAAGACCAAGCCCGTCCATAAGGTGCTGAAAGCCAGCTTGCGCGGAACCCATGAGAGCAATGATCGCCTCCACGACGCCTTCGACCGCCTGATGGGCGCGTGGGCCAAGATCCGCGCCCGCGATCCCCAGACAGGTGAGATGGCAACCTTCCGGGTTCACTTATTGGGCACGAACAAGGAAGAAGACCGCGACGACGGTTATTTCTACTACACCTTCCCCGCCGATCTCCTGGCCGTAATCAGTCAGAGCCGCGCCTGGGCAACGATCAAGTCGCACATCATGTACGCGCTGCGCTCCAAATACTCGATCCGGCTCTACGAGATGGTCGAGCGCAGGATCGGCATGGTCAAGCAATACGAGGAATTCACCGTCGAGGAGTTCCGCGCGCTGCTGGGCGTGCCGGAAGACAAGCTCGACCGCTTCGCGGATTTCAACAAGCACTGCCTGAAGCCCGCCCTCGAGGAGGTCAATCACCTAACGGATTTCGAGGTGAGCGTACTCGCCATCAAGAAAGGCCGTACGGTCGAGAAGCTGGGCTTAAGCTGGATCAAGAAGTCGCCACGCGCCCTGCGGCGCGCCTTCGACGAGCGCGAGAAGAGCCGCGTCGGCCGCAAGGCTCGATGGAATGGCTCGGTCGAGGTGATATCCCCAGGCACTGAAGACGCGTGATGCGTAGCGCCTCGGACCTGCCGCCCAATCTCTCACTTATAGGGTTCGTGCTTTCCATGATTCCACTGGCTTGGCAGATGCTCTTGAAGCATGCCGCCCAATCTCTCACCTATCATCCAGAACCCGCCCGAGAGCTGATCGGCCCGCCCATTTCTTCACCTGTCCCCGCCCCTTCTCTCACCTATCCCGCCCAATTCCTCACCCGACTCCGCCCATTATCTCACCTATCCCGCCCATATTCTCACTTTTGGCCGCGCAACCATCGGAAATTAAACGCAAAAATCGGCCCTGAATCTGAATCTAGAATCTTTTAATAAAAAGAATGGGGCCTCACTACATTATGTCATCAAGAATTCGGATATATAGGCTTCGCTTCGCTCAGCATAATTGGAATGGCTGCTAACGCAGCCATGAGTCTCGTCACTCCTCACCCTTCGCTCGCGATGCTCGCTACGCCGCACCTGCTGCAAGGCATCCGCTACGCGGATACGCATATGAAGGCTAACGGCACCAATAAGATGACCACCATGGTCATAACCAATAATAAGACCGCAATTGACTCGGCGTGGGGAGCGAATGGCATCACCACGGCCCCAGGCGGCAGCACCTCCGCTCGTGGATAGCCCCTAGCTGCGACAGAGGCCATCGCTCATAGCGATTGATCGTAATGCGGAGTGGTTGAGCCCCCTCCCCTTAAGACGCGATGTGGAGGCCTTTGTGGCCTTCATCAAATTCCCCGCTAAAGGTGAGAAACCGCCCATTTTCTCACTTGAGTCAGTGGGTTGAGTTCGTGACCTGTGGAGACGCTAGGTCATTGAAATTCATGGGAGTGGTACGTTTGTCATCATTCTTCATGGAGAATCATCATTTTTCATGGTAGTCTGATCCTAAGATCATCAACATGCCAGGATGTCATCGTTTTTCATGGTAGCGCGCAAAAATCATCAATTTTCAGGGGCGGTCACTGTTTTTCACGAGCAGAGGCTGCCAGAGCCAGCCGTGCCAGCCGGGTACGCGGCACTGATCGACGCTTACCACCTCAAAGTGCCGATGCCCCTCTCCCTGGCCGCCATAGCCACGCGCCACAAAGCCACCGAGGCCGATAACTGGCGACTCTACACCCCGCGCTATGCGCCGGAAGCGACACTCGAAGGCCACCTGACCTTCGCCCTAAAATACGAGGGCGTCGATCTCGGCGTCTTGAAAAGACTCTTCCTAGCCACTGGCCCCAAGCCCATCGCTGCCCTCGTCCGCGCCCAGCCGACGGGCCGCTATGCCCGACGAATCTGGTTCTTCTACGAATGGCTGACAGGCCAAAGGCTGGATCTTCCCGATCTCAAACGCGGTACCTATGTCGATGCCATCGATACGGACCAGCAATGGGCGGCAACACCCAAGAACTCCCCGCGCCATCGCATCCGGGACAACCTTCCCGGCACACCTGCCTTCTGTCCCCTCGTCCGCCGGACCGAAAAGCTCGAAGCCCTGGCCGCACTGAAGCTAGGTAAGCGCGCCAAGGAGATCGCGGCCGACGTGCCCGCGGATCTCCTGGCCCGAACCGCTGCCTTCCTGCTCCTGAAAGACTCGCGTGCGAGCTACATCATCGAAGGTGAAGACCCACCCCAAGACCGGATCCAGAGATGGGGCCGAGCCATAGGACAGGCCGGCTCTAAGCCGCTCGATCTCGACGAATTACTCAGGCTCCAGAAAATCGTCATCGGCGATGCCCGCTTCGTAAAAATGGGCCTACGGAAGGAAGGTGGATTCGTCGGCCAGCACGACAGGCTGACACGAAACCCCATCCCCGACCATATCAGTGCTCGCCATCAGGATCTGCCTGGGCTGATCGACGGTATGATCGCCTTCGATCGCGACAAAGCCGAACCGCTCGACTCCGTAATTGCCGCGGCTGTCCTCGCCTTCGGCTTTGTCTTCGCGCACCCCTTCGAAGACGGTAACGGCCGGATACACCGCTATCTGATCCATCACGTACTGGCGGCGCGCGGCTTCAATCCGCCTGGCGTCGTCTTCCCCGTCTCGGCGACCATCCTGGCCCGCATCGACGACTACAAACGAGTCCTCGAGACCTACTCATCGCGTGTCCTGCCCCTAATCGAATGGCGCCCCACGCCGACCTTCAATGTCGAGGTCCTCAACGAAACAGCCGATTTCTATCGTTATTTTGATGCCACTCCGCAGGCCGAGTTTCTCTATGAGTGCGTCCGTAAGACCGTCGAGGAGGATCTTCCGGAGGAGACGGATTACCTTCGCCGCTACGACACCTTCCGAGCTGCGGTCGAGACCATCGTCGAGATGCCCGAACGCACCATAGATCTCCTCTTCCGGATGCTAAGACAGAACGGCGGCAAGCTATCCAAGCGCGCCCGAGCAAAGGAATTTGCGGAGCTCACGGCGACCGAGACCAAGGCGGTTGAAGACGCCTATGGCGAGACATTCTCGAACGCCTGACCGGCGCAAATACCCAAATCCCCATTTGCCCAAACACACCCCTGTGGATCGAACTTGATCGAGGGTTGCTATGCTCAGAGCTTGCCATGCAGTCTCTTAAGTGCATGGCAAGCGACCCCGTTCTCATCGCCTACTCCGTCAGCCGCAACAAGAAGACCGGCCGACCGAACTGGACCGAGATAGGCAAAGCTTACCCGCACGAGGTCGGAGCCGGCCTTACCGTAGTGCTGAAGCTGATGCCCATGGACGGACGCATCGTCCTCCTCGAGCTCGACGAGACGGATCGTGATCGCTTCATCCCGGTCGACGATCTCGTAAAAGCCCGCGGCAAAAAATCCGGTGCGGGCAAGGCCAAGGTGAAGTGAGATCGTCGTCCCCTCACCTCACGTGACGCTCGCATCAGCAATTGCACAAGATGGCAATCGCCCGATTGCTCAAATGTGCATTTGTGCAAATTCGCAGATCGGATTTTGCGCCAATATTCTCTTGGCCAATTGAACGAATACGCTACCCTTAATGTATTCGATTGGGGTTTCACCAAAATCCACATTTGTTGAATTTATTGTTTGGGGTCTTGCATGATGTTGACATTCGCATCATCGAAAGGCGGCGTCGGCAAATCGACAACCTGTGCCGCCATCGCATCCGCGCTCGCACTGGGCGGCGATCGCGTCCTGCTCATCGATCTCGATCAGAATCGCACGTTGCAACGGTGGTCCAAGAAGGCACCGATCGAGGGCCTGACCGTCCAGGCGATCGAACCGAAGGATTTCGGGAACGTCTTCCGCGACGAAGCAACCTCGGGCGCGTACGATCACATCTGCATCGACCTGCCGGGGAGCAGGGAGGTCACGCTGTTCAAAGCTTTGGCCCGCTCCGATCTTGTCATCATCCCGGCGCAAGCCTCCGAACCCGATCTCCGCGAGGCATTGGTCGTAGCCGGCGACGTCCGCGACGTGCGCGAGACAACCGGACGGCCGATCCCATATCGCTTGCTGCTGACCAAGGTCTATCCGCTGCGTACGCGCGTGACCGACTTCGCCTATGCCGAGCTGGCCAGGCTTGGTCTCCCACTCTTCCGCACCGCGCTCGTCGAACGCTCAGCCTATCGCGAGATGTTCTTGAACGGCCAACCGCCGACGGTAACCGAGCCGGGGAAGGGGGCTGGTGTTGAGATCACCAGTCTCATCGAAGAAATCCGCGACATCGTCGCAACCGAACACGCCGACTTGAGAAAGGCTTGCTAGACATGAAACCCACACGCGCACCCTTCATGCCCGTAACCCCTGATATCGACGACTCAGAGCTCGAACGCCTCGCGCAAGAGAAGGGCGTCGGCGCGCTCGTAAAGCCCACCGCCAACCGCAATAGGGCAGGGAGACGAAGCCGGCAACCGCTGAGCCAACCGTGCAGCCCGCAAAGGCCGAGCGCGAGGACACATCCATGGCACCGGGCGCAACGCCCAGAAGCCGCATGAAGACCGTCAATCTCGAGCTCCCGGACTACGTCTGGACCGACCTCAAGATCCGCGCCGCCCACGCCCAGTCGAGCGTCCGGCACATCGTGATGGCGGCCTTGAAAGGCCACGGCGTCGACATTCGCGAGGTCGATATGATCGAGGATGGCCGCCGGCTGCGGTCGTAAGACACGCGGGGTCATCAAGTACCCAAAGAGGCAAATGTGGAGTTGGGGACTGCCCGTCGAGCCCGAACTTGCACTTCTGTAAGGGATAATATATTATCTCTAAATGCCTGTTCGCGCCAACAAGGGATAACATATTGGCTCTAACGATCAAGTCGCCATCTGACGTTCTGCTGCAGGTCCGTGACCGCATGAAGCAGCGTAGACTCGCGCTGAACCTGACTCAATCCGGGCTCGCGACGCGGTCGGGCGTGACATTGGGCAGCCTAAAGCGATTCGAGACCAAGGGCCTGATCGCTTTCGATTCTCTGCTGAAGTTGGCCTTGGTGCTAGAGTGTCTGGATGATTTCGACAAGATCGCCGTCGATGACGACCGCGCACTCTCTGCCCGCTCACTGGACGAGATCTTGGCTGGTGACCGGACCCGGAAGAAGGGCTGGCGCAAGTGAAGCATCAGCCTGCCAATCTTCTCAATGTCTTCCTCGAAGGCCGCGCGCGACGCAAGGTTGGGCGACTTGCCCTGCGCGATCGTCGCATCCTCTTCGAATTCGATCCCGCGTTCTTGGCCGACCCGCTGCCACTCTCGCCATTTCAGCTGTCGGTGCGCCCCGGTGTCGTGGCAGGCCGGCCAGAAGTGTTCGATGGTCTGTTAGGCGTGTTCAATGACAGCCTGCCCGATGGCTGGGGACGGCTGCTGCTCGATCGCGCGGTAGAGAGCCTCGGCATTCCGCGCGGCGATCTAACCCCGCTCGATCGGCTGGCCCATGTCGGCCGTCACGGCATGGGAGCGTTGAGCTACGAGCCAGACTTGAGCGACGGTGAGGACATTCCGGTCGTGCTCGAACTCGATGCCCTGGCTCGCGACGCCGCAACCGTGTTGGCCGGTGAGGAAGGGAAGGTCATCGAGAAGCTACTGAAGCTCAACGGTGCCTCGGCGGGCGCCCGCCCGAAAGTGGTGGCGCAGGTCAGTGCTGATCGCAAGAAAATCGTCCACGGACCGGCGATGCTTCCCACTGGCTACACGCACTGGATGATCAAATTCCCCTCGATCAACGACGAAGCCAATATCGGGCAGATCGAATATGCCTACAGCCTCATGGCACGCGCAGCCGGCATCGTGATGCCGCAGACGCATCTCTTCTCGTCAAAACGCAAAAAGTATTTCGGAATTGAGCGGTTCGACAGGGACGGCGACCGGCGCATACATATGCATTCGCTCTCAGGGCTCCTGCACGCCGATCACCGAGCACCGACGCTCGACTATGACGATCTGTTGAAGGCGACCCACGCGCTGACACGGGATGCGACCGAAGCCGAGCGGGCTTATCGCCTGGCCTGCTTCAATGTGCTGGCGCATAACCGCGACGACCATTCGAAGAACGTCTCGTTCCTGCTCGACGACGCCGACGGCAGTTGGCGGCTGGCCCCGGCTTACGATCTGACCTTCTCCTCTGGCCCCGGTGGCGAGCAGAGCATGATGATAATGGGCGAGGGAAGGGCACCGGGCGTGGCACATCTGCAGGCCCTGGCGAAGAAGCATGATTTGAGGAACGGCCCACGCATCCTCGACGACGTGCGCGCGGCTGTAGCACGATGGTCCGATCACGCTGACGCTGCGGGCCTGACCAAGAAGGCCACAACGTTGATCGGTGGCCGGATCGCACCTCCAATCGCCAAAGCCAAATCAACGAAGACCAAGTCCGCGAAATCGAAGGCACCGCGGAAGCCAGCGGCCAAAAAGACGTCGAAGCGATCACCGAAAAGGACGGGAAGGTCCTAACGTCGGGCAATCACGCGTGCGACGACTGCGTCTCGGCTCTCCTGCGCACGAACTCGCGCTGCCAACGCATGATAGGCTCCCAGTACTGCAATAGCGGATCGTCGGGATCGTCTTCGCGAGCGAGACTCTCGCACCACTCCTGAATCTCGCAATCTGCAATCGTGCGTGGGCAGGTTGACAGCGCGCGCAACAGAAGCGGCCCAAATTCACGGTTGGCGACATGGAAGGCGCGGACAGCCGGATGCGCGCAATAGCGATCCAACTCCGCTTCGTTGTTGCTCGCCCGCAGCCAGCGAAAGTCCTCGTCGAGTTCCATGTAAGGGCCAACGGCAGCGAGGTATCGCGCTCTCAAGGTCTGAAGCCTGGTAGAGGCTTCAGCAAACACCGGACTCATCGTGAGAGCGCGCGTGGCCACTTTGGCAGGACGCGCCGATGCTGTGACCCCGAAATCCGGCAGTGCCGCCGATGCGAGGCCGGCAGCCGCCAGAGTCATGGCAGATCGCCGGGTGAGGTGAGGTCTACGTCGGGGCATGTGCAGGAATCCGCTTGTTGCGATCGACCCGAACAGAGAGCAGCGAAAGCCGGCACCATAGTGGCACTGCCTACGAATTCTTGCCGACGCAATGGACGAAGTCAGAGACGATCGCAAAGTTCTATCAGGGGTTGGGCGCACCCGCCGGCGATGCCGGCGGTCGGGCTCTCGTGGAACCGAGCCCCGCGTGGAAGGGGAAGGGCGGGTCTCGGCCATGCGGCTTCGATCCCTTGCGCAATCTACGGCACCCGCATCGTGATGCGCCGCCGCATGTCAGCTTGTGCGTAACTCGCCGTGATCTATTCCCCCGACTTAATCAGGGTGATGAGCTGACTTGGTATTTTACCAACCCATATATTCAGGAGATTACAATGACCCAAAGCTGTAAGCGCGGTCCTGCTCCCACCTTCCGTTGCTCACCGTGATCCTTGATCCTGGCGCGCCATGCGCTCGGATCGTGATGCCCTTCGTGATGTGATTTGTGATGACACGAAGCCTGTGCCTTCGCGGCGCGGCGAGGTTCTCCTTGGTCCTGAGCGGCGGCGGCGTTGGCCGTTGTCCAGGAAGGTCGCGATCGTGAAGGAAAGCTTCGAGGAGGGCGCTATCGTGAGCCACGTCGCGCAGCGGCATGGCCTCTCGCCGCAGCAGCTCTTCGGCTGGCGCCGCGAGATCCGCGACCTGGTTCTCGGCACGCCTGGTCCGGAACGCGCAGATCCCACCGGAGGAGTAGACTTCGTCCCGATCGCTGTCGCGGAAACGGCCCCGGATCATGTCATGATGCCGGTGCCAGGGAAGACTGCCGAGAGCGCATCTCCGACGACGATCGAGATCGAGCTGCGTGGAGCGACGATCCGCCTGTCCGGACCGGTTGACGCCAAGACGCTCGCGTCCGTGCTGAAGGCGCTGAGGACGCTGCGATGATCGTGCCTCCGACCGGCGTCAGGGTGCTCGTCGCGACGAAGCCCGTCGACTTCCGCAAGGGCATGGACGGGCTCGCGGCTTATGTCGAGCAGCAGCTTCTCGCCGATCCGTTCTCTGGCGTCATCTATGTCTTCCGGGCCAAACGCGCCGACAAGGTGAAGTTGCTGTTCTGGGACGGCACCGGCATCTGCCTCGTCACCAAGCGGCTGGAAGGGGCGAATTTCTGCTGGCCGGCGATCGAGGACGGCGTCATGCGCCTGTCGCCGGCCCAACTCTCCGCCCTGCTCGAAGGCCTGCAGTGGTCCCGCGTCCACATGCGCCGCGTGCGCGCGCCCCAGGCGACGCAGTGATCCGTAGTCAAAATGACTCGCGACAGGATGATCCGCTGACGATCCGTGGCGCCGTTGCCATCCTCCTCTCATGACGGATTCGACAGGCGATCTCATCGGCAAAATCGAGCGGCTGCAGGCGCTGCTCGCGGCCGAGCGCGCCGAGAAGCAGCAGATCGTAGGCGAACGTGATGCTGCTGTCGCCGAGAGGGACCGATATGCGGCCCAGAACGACCGTCTGCTCCACATGCTGCGCCAGCTCCGGCGCAATCACTTCGGGCGGAAATCGGAGAAGCTCGGCGACGATCAGCTCAATCTCGGGCTCGAAGACCTGGAGACGGCGATCGCCTCGGGCGAGGCCGCGGCCGAGAAGGCCGACGCGACGCTGAAAGCGTCGCGCATCCGGGAGCGCAAAGTCAATCGCGGTCACCTGCCCGCGCATCTGCCGCGAGAGGAGGTCGTGATCGAGCCACCGAGCACGACATGCCCCTGCTGCGGCGGCGATCTGCATGCGATCGGCGAGGACCGCTCCGAGCGCCTCGACAAGATCCCAGCCAAATACCGGGTGGTCGTGACGCGTCGGCCGAAGTACGCGTGTCGCTCCTGCGAGAAGGTCGGTGCCGACGAGACCGCCGGCGTCATCCAGGCATCGGCGCCGGCGCGACTTATCGAGGGCGGCCTGCCGACCGAGGCGCTCGTTGCCGACGTCGTCGTGCAGAAATACGCGTGGCACCTGCCTCTGTACCGCCAGTCGCAGATGATGGTGGCGGATGGCATCCACATCGACCGATCGACGCTCGCGCATTGGGTGGGCTTTGCCGCCTTCGAGCTGATGCCCATCTACGACCGGCTCGTCGCCAACCTCAAGGCCTCGACCAAGCTCTTCGCCGACGAGACACGATGTCCGGTGCTCGATCCCGGGCGGGGCAAGACCAAGACCGGATA
Source organism: Hyphomicrobiaceae bacterium (assembly GCA_041397805.1). Taxonomy (GTDB): domain Bacteria; phylum Pseudomonadota; class Alphaproteobacteria; order Rhizobiales; family Hyphomicrobiaceae. Next base: position 104,410 of record JAWKWD010000011.1, on the reverse strand, counting down.
TCTCTGGGCCATCGCGCGAGATGATCGGCCCTGGAATGGACCCGATCCGCCGGCTGTCGCCTACATGTATGCGCCGGGCCGCGGCGAGGTGCATGCCGAGCGTCACTTTGCGGGATTCGCCGGCACGCTGCAGGTCGACGGCTACGTCGCCTACAAGAAGCTCGGCGACCCCAGCCGCGTCGGCGGCCCACTGCGGCTCGCCAACTGTTGGAGCCACTTCCGGCGGCTGTTCTACGACATCGCCAAGGGCGGCAACGCGCCGATTGCAAGCGAGGTGCTCGTACGCGTCGCGGCGCTCTACGCGATCGAGGAGGAAATCCGCGGCAGGAGCGCCGACGAGCGCCGGGCCGTCCGGCAAGCGCGGACGAAGCCGCTCGTCGACCAGCTGGAGGTCTGGCTCAGGAAGCAGCTCGCAAGGCTCTCCAAGAGCTCGACGCTCGCCAAGGAGATCCGCTACGGCCTCAACCACTGGCAGGGCTTGAGCCGCTTCCTCGACGACGGGCGCATCGAGATCGATTCCAATACGGTCGAGCGATCGATGAGGCCAATTGCACTCAGCAGGAAAAACGCACTCTTTGCTGGCAGCGACGAAGGCGCCGCCAACTGGGCCGCCATCGCGTCGCTGATCGAGACATGCAAACTCAACGGCGCGAACCCCCACGCCTGGCTCACCGACACCCTGACCAAGCTCGTGAACCGCTGGTCCGCCTCCCGCATCGACGACCTGATGCCCTGGGCCTACGCCAAAGCCAACGCAGCCTCAGCCGTCAACGTGTGATCGGTGCGGCGCTTACAGTGTGGGTCCTTGTTGTTCGAAATGATGAGCGCATCGGCGAGCTGGGCGATGTCGGCAGCCAATTGGTCCGGCCGGCCCGATAGCAGCTCGATCATCGGATTGAGCGAAGCCGAGGGGATGCCACTCTCGTTGAACGGATCGAGCACGAAGACCTTCTGCCCCATCTGCTTTCTCGCACGGGCCGTGGCGCGCGCTAGTTCACCCTTGATGTCGATGACAATCGAAGAACCTGGATAGCGCAGCAGGTTCGGGATCAGCACCGTCGACGACTTGCCAGCCCGACTTCCCGCGATCGACACGACGTGACGATCGTCTTCTCTGCCGATCAACCGTTCTTTCCAACGGCCGATCAGCAGGCCACCCGATCGCCAATCCCAGCTAGGGCCAAGCTGCCACGGATGGCCCCATACTTGCGAAGATGGGCCGCCGCGTCCTGCCGCGCTGTCGATACCACGCGGAGGGAATTGTGCATGCATGCTCATGGGCGAAGCTCCGGCAAAGTTCCGCTACTCCCGATTATCTGAAATCGGGCTGGACGTTTCGACTGAATGAGTGCGCTACGATTTGCAGCGTGAAATGGAAATACGTGCGGAGCTGTTTACCGTCAACCGATCGGCATATTCCGTGAATGCCTGCTGAGAAACGCCAAGTTACGCGAGGTTACACTCTCGGGCTGTGAAATTTTTTTCGTAAACAAGGTTTCTTCTCTTTCATCTAAGGCGGCATCCTTCCGGCCCCGCCCACACGAGCAGCCATCGCCACGACGGCGCGTCAGAACGCAAGGTCGTAAGCCCTCAATCCGTGGGTGGATGCAGCCCTGCCTTGCGTCGTGCAAACCGAGTGGCACCCTCGCCTTCGTCGGGAAGTCATCTCCCAAAAAATATTTTTGGGTGCCGATGTTATGCGATGCGCATTCAATTCATGCCGCGTTACGCCATGTTACTCGTTTTGCTTTCCGTATCATCTCTTGCGTTAATTGCTGCGGTGAACAATAACAAGTTGGGAATAACCCAACACCGAATAGGGCGATTAAATGCGAAGCACCTAACGTGGATGCTTGGGGTAGCGAGATGTGTTTTTGTTTACGTTTACACGAAAACAAAAACGAACTCGCCGGGGAGCCGCTCCGCTCTTCCCCTGGACCCCTGCTTACCCGGAGCACTCGAACCGCTTGTTGTTAACTGCACTGAGACCGGAGGCCAGCATGGCCAAAAGAGCACCCAGAACGGGTAAGACGCGCACGAGCGTTCTCGGCGTTCGCGTGCCCCCTGAAGACCGAGAGTTGATCGAACGTGCCGCCGTCGTATCCGGCATGTCGGTGAGTGCCTTCATCGCTGCGACCGTGATCGAGTCGATCGATGCCAGACGTCGGTCGGTCGAGCCATCGAGCGCGCCCTCGCATGCACCGGCGACCGACACCAAGCCCGCTGTTAACAACCCGCCGCAGCCCGCGCCTAACCCACTCCCCGCTGTTAACAGCCAAGTATCCGCGCGCACAAACACGCTTCCCGCGCCGCCAGTGGCTCCGCGCGTGAGCCCTGTCTCGGATGCTGCTGTTAACAAGGCGCCACAGCCAAGCAGCCAAGATCGGACTCTGCCACCATCCGTGCCTCAGTGGTCTGCCCCCTACGGCCAGTATTCCGGCTATCCACTCGACGAGTTCTCGGGCTACGAGCGCGCGGCGCGAAATCATGATGCCTACAACCAGCATGCGCCGCTCCCGGATCGCCACGCGCCTCCGGTCCCGCCGACCTCCGGTGGCGGGTATCGCAGCCACCAGAGGGCAGAACGGGCAGAGGGGCAGTGGTCTTCAGCTCCGCCTACGCCTCATGCACTGCCGCCGCTGCCGGATCCGGAGCCAGCACCTGTCTCCCCCAATCATCCCGAAGTGATCCATGAGCTAAAGCGTATCGGCAACAACGTGAACCAGCTGGCGCACGCCGCGAACGGGCTGCTGCAACCGGACTCCCGAATGCTGGTCGAAAGCTTCCAGCATCTATTGCAGGCACTCGGCAACGGCCCTGAATTCAAGAAACGTCTCCAGGCCCTGAGAACGAGGAAACACTTTAATGGTGCCGCGCCTTCACAAACGCGGGACGAGCTTCAAAGAAGCGTGCCGGTACGTCCTTCACGACCAAGGTAAGGACACGACCGACCGCGTTCTCTGGACCGGTACCCAAAACCTCGGGGATCTCAAACCCAAGGACGCCTGGCGTGCCATGCTCGACACATGGAAGGACCGCACGCGATTAAAGCGTGAGGCCGGCGTCGATCTGCGGGGGCGTGACAACACCGCCCCCGTACTACACCTGACCCTGGCCTGGGCACTCGATGAAAAGCCCGACGAGAAGCACATGCGCGAGACGGCCCTCGCAGCCCTGAAAGCGTTGAAGCTCGACGAGCACCAGGCCCTGATCGCCGCCCACAGCGATAAAGATCACCTGCATGTGCATCTGATCGTAAATACGGTGCATCCGGAGACGGGGCGGACCGCCGCTCTGAAACACTCCAAGCTCGAACTGTCGAAATGGGCGGAAGCCTATGAGCGCGAGCACGGCATCAAGTGCGAGCAGCGCATCGAGAACAATGCCGAGCGTGAGCGCAATCGGCAGCAGAAGACCGAGAAGCAAAAGCTCACGCCGGAGCATGTGCTCGGCATGGCACCCGCGCCGAAACCGGTGCGCGACCGCTCTCCGTCTCGCGACCGCGCGATCGCCCGCAAGGACGTGGTCAACCGCATGAAGCGTCTGCGGGCAGAGCTCGATCATCGCCACATGGTCGAACGCGACGTGAATTACAGCCGTCACCGTCGTGAGCGTCGCGCCTTGCTAAGCGACACACGATCAGTTGCATCGGGTGCGTTGGAGTATATGGAGACCCGCTTTCGCCCTCGTTGGCGCGACCTCTACAACGCGCAACGAGAGGAAGCCGTGCGCGTCGATCGTGCGAGCGACAACCTGCTTGAGCGCGCTGTCTTCGTTTTCTGCAACAGCGAGCGTCTCGGCAATGGCAAGCCTCTATCCTTCCGGCAGAAGCTCAATCTGATCCGATCACCTTCGCGGCTCGGCAAGGCGGTGGCCAGTCTCCATCAGCGCGAACGCAATATTCTAAGTGGTGAACAGAAGCGCGTGACCGGCCAGCTGATGGACAGGGTTTGGGCAGAGCACGACCGGAAGAAGACGACGCTCATGGCAACTCAGCGAAACGAGATCGCCACGCAGCGAGCGGCGCAACGCACCGTGAGCCAAGAGCGCGTGAGCTACCTCGAAGCGCGGACGCAACTCCGGATGGAGCGTGAGGGAGCCGTGCCGCCACGGCAGGCACCATCGGCTCCGGCGCGAGAAACCGATCTCGAATACGTGGCCCGCATTCGTGCGGAGATGGCAGTCCATGCCGAACGTAACGTGCCGAAGCGCGCGAGGTTTGTGGAGGAACCTCAGCGAGCGCCATCGGCACCCGTGGCACCATCTGCCCCGATGCCGGCGCGCCCGGCCTTCGATCGAGCCGTGGAGCCCCCGGCTCCTGAACCCTTGCAGCCGCCGGCCGCTCCGCAGCTCTCGCGATCAGAGCAGATCAAGCGGGACATGGAGGCTTGGCGGAAGCGCAATCCGGGCCGGGATTACGGGCGGGAGATGTGAGGTCTTTCTTCCCATTCGGATTCGGAGCGTACGTCGGTCGTTTCGTGAGCGGCCTGACCGTACTAACGGCCAACCTCGAGAAATCTGCTACCCATGCGCTACCCAAAGCGGTTTTGCTACCCAAATCCACATTTGGCCAATTGCACAAGTCTTTGAATTTATTTGGTGCGGACGGCGGGACTCGAACCCGCACGATGTTGCCATCTCAGGATTTTAAGTCCTGTGTGTCTACCGGTTCCACCACGTCCGCTTGGTTCTGTGAGGGCTCGCTCTCGCAGTCGTTGGGGCTAGACGAGCCGGTCGCACGGATGGGGGGCGCGCTCGAGCTTCGGCACAACCGTCTTCATGTAGGTCTCGGTGAAGGCCGGCATGGCGCGGTGTTCGTCGAGAGCGGACTGGTCCTCCCAGATCTCGTTCAGGAATAAGACGCGCCTGTCGGCCTGCGAGTGGTACACCTCGAAGCGCACGCAGCCGCGGTCCTGATGCGCGAGCCTGCCGAGCTCGGTCATTTTCTCACGCACGAAGGGCACGTCCGTCTCGGATTTGACTGTCAGGATGACTGTCAGATGCACCATGGTTCACTCCCAATCACGCAATCGTTCCCTTCATCGCCCCCTGCCTGCGTCATCGTTCGGCCCGTGACACGTAAGGTCACGGACACCGGGCCGGCTCCGAGCCCGGTACGGTTCGGCTCCGATCGTGCCGCTACGCTTGGGGCCGGACAGGCAGGTGCAACCGACACGGCGAAGCTCACTCGCCCTTCCCGCGGATCCTTTCGGCCATGGCCTTGAGCCGGCCTGCAGCCTCGGCGGAGAGTTTACCCGATGCCTCCAACTCGCGCAGCACCTCGTCCTGATGTTGCGCGATACGGGGCCCCGCGTGCTTAATCCTGCCGGGCGTCCGCGACATCACCGGGAAAACATTCTGCATCTTCAGCCGCCCGAGGTCTGCGTCCTCGACGGTCGTCACGCTCTCTCGCGCAATATATTGCGGATCTTCAAGGATCTGCGCGGCGTCATAGATCGGCCCGATGGCGGCCTCGACCTTCTCGAACGCGTCGAGGACCTCGCTGAGCGTGCGCTCTCCGATCCAGTCGGCCACCATGCCGTCGACCTCGTCGGCCCGTTTCACACGCTCCACGTTGGTCGCGTAACGGGGATCGTCTCCCGTCCCTTCGCCACCGACGAGGTTCATGACGCGTTTCGCAATGGACGGAGAAGCGGTCGATAACGCCACCCATCGCCCGTCCTTTGTTTCGTACGCGTTGCGCGGGACATTGTTGTCGGAGCGGTTGCCGCGGCGGTTCTGGATGAGGCCAAGCTGGTCGTACGTCGAAATTTGCGCGCCGAGGCACGAGAAGAGCGGCTCGTAGAGTGCGAGGTCGATATACTGGCCCTTCCCCGAGCCCTGCACGTCACGCTCATAGATGGCGAACATGATGGCGAACACGCCGTGGTAGGCGGCAATTCCATCAGCCAGGCCGAATGGCGGCAACGTCGGCGGGCCGTCGCTCTCGCCGGTGATGTGGGCGAAACCGGAGAACGCCTCGGCCACGGTGCCATAGCCCGGCCGGAATCGATAGGGACCGGTCTGCCCGAAGCCTGTAACGCGGAGCATCACGAGGCGCGGATTGCGCTTGGAAAGGACCTCCCATCCGAGCCCCCATTTCTCGAGCGTTCCCGTCCGGAAATTCTCGACCAAGACGTCAGCGTCATCGACGAGCGCGAGGAAGGCGGCCTTGCCGTCGTCGTCGTGGAGATCGAGCGTGATGGCGCGCTTATTGCGGTTGGTGACCTTCCACCAAACGCCGTGGCCATCTTTCGCATGCCCCATCTTGCGTAGGGCGTCGCCTTGCGGATGCTCGATCTTGACGACGTCGGCACCGAAATCCGCGAGCACCATGGCCGAAATCGGCCCGGCGAGCACGGTCGAGCAGTCGATCACCTTCAGTCCCGCGAGCGGGCCGTTCTTCTCGGTCTCGTTTTTCATGCCGTGGGCAAGTTCCTCGTGTGGTGTTGCGCCAGCGCCTGCCGCCGGATCGGCGCGCAACAGGTGTGCGGCAAGCCGGCGCCGGCGGCAAGTGGCAAGGCGAGGCGCCGCCCACGGCGCTAGGGGGGATCAGCGTGGGCTTGCCGCGAATTGATCTGGCGCAAGCACATATTCAAAAAAACGAATGTATTGACCGGGCCCGTGCGCTGAGACGTCTGAAGCATCGGCGGACACATTGCGACAATGTCCATCAAGGAGACCATCATGGCGAAACTAGCACTTCTCGGCGCTGCCTTGGCGCTCGCCGTCTCGGGGACGGTTGCTTTGGCACAGTCTGGTCCTGTGGCCACCGCCTGCAAGGACGACATCGCAAAGCTGTGTGCAGGAAAGAAGCACAACGGTGAGGTGCGCAGCTGCCTCGAGGCCAATAAGGCCAAGGTCGCAGCCGCGTGTAAGACCGCGCTGGACACCACCGGACCCGGTAAGGGCGCTGGAAAGGGCAAGAAGTAGGATCTGTGCGCCGGCGGCTCTCGAGGTGGAGGAGGCGTCGGCGCACCCAGTTGACTGCCCCGCCGAATCCCCGGACCGTCCGGCCGGGGGGAAGCGGATATGGCACTTAGGGCGACGTTTGACCTGGAAGCGAGCGAAATGAAGCTCGGCCGTGCCCCGATCGCGGGAATTGACGAGGCGGGACGCGGGCCTTGGGCCGGTCCGCTGGTCGCAGCAGCAGTGATCCTTGACGCATGCGCGATTCCCGACGGAGTTGCCGACTCGAAAGCTCTCGATCACGAAACGCGGGAGGCCATCTACGGCCGAATTCTTGCAACCTCGGTCGTGGGAGTGGGAATCGCAGACGTGGATCGCATCGACCGCGACAACATCCTGAACGCCACGATGTGGGCCATGTCCAAGGCTGTGGCAGCTCTGGAGCATGAACCCCGCTTGGCCCTGATCGACGGGAACCGGGCGCCGCGGCTGCCATGCGAGACGCGAACCATCGTCAAGGGAGATGCTCTGTGTCTGTCGATTGCGGCGGCGTCGATCGTCGCCAAGGTGACCCGCGACCGGCTCATGGTGCAGCTGGCGAAGTCATGGCCCGATTATGGATTCGAGCGCCACAAGGGCTACGGAACGCCCGAGCATAAATCCGCGCTGACCCGCTTCGGTGCCACGCCTGTCCACAGGCGCTCGTTCCGGCCCGTCCAGCTCGCGCTCGGATTGGTCCCAGCGTGATCTCCGGCCGCGGCGCTCAGTGAGCAAACGACTTATTTCGTCAGCTTGGCGTCCAACGTAATCTCCGCATTGAGCAACTTCGAGACTGGGCAATTCGACTTGGCTGTCTCGGCGGCTTGTCGAAAGGCCCCGGCGTCGATGTTCGGAACTTCGCCTTCGAGCACGAGATGCACTGCGGAGATCTCGAAGCTCTGGCCTGTCTGCTTGAGCGTCACGAGCGCATTTGTCTCGAGCCGCTCCGGCGCGTGACCGCTTTGAGCAAGAATGAGCGAAAGCGCCATCGTGAAGCATCCGGCATGTGCGGCCCCGATCAGCTCCTCAGGGTTCGTCCCAGGGTCATTCTCGAACCGCGTGGCATATCCGTAGGGTTGATCGCGGAGAACGCCACTTTGGGTGGAGATCGAGCCTCGACCGTCCTTCAAGCCGCCTGACCAGCGGGCACTCGCGCTACGCTTGATTTCCATGTTCGATATCCTCGCTCGCGACGGTTCGCGGAGGAAATGCATGGGAGATCTGGCTGGTTCCCAAGCCTTCGCGCAACCGGCGGCTGGCGTGGGGCGGTCGCGGGGAGACTGTCCTCGCCAGGGCCGGGCGATGGCCCCGGCGAGGACGCTCGGGACGGGCAAGGTGCGGGGTTCCTTGCCTGACTCGACACTGGCGAAGTGATCGTCTGTTTGCGAGAGCGTCCGGCGAACGGGGCGCGTTCGCCGGACGCAGACATCCCTTCGCACAAACGGTTTGGTTCGTCACAGTCCCGACCGGAAAACGCGGAACTTCGCATGTTATTCCGACCTTCGGCGTCAGTTTCGAAAAAAAACCAGGCCGCGGAGAAGCGGCCTGTGCAATCGCAAGACACCCATTTCGAGCATAAGTCCGAGATGCACTTTCTTCTTGAGGGTGCGCAGGGAACATGCTCTCGCTGCCACGAAGGCGAACTGTACGCGCGCCGGCTCTCGTTGCAAGTTGGCGGCGGGCTTGTGCAACTGCAGAGCCGATCGAGGGTTCGGTTTCACCACGGTTTTGGGTGCGTCGACGGTAACGGGACGACAGGATAGAGCCTGGAAATCGCTGGTGCCGCACAGCTTGCGCTGGCGGTGGCTCTCTCGATGCAAACGAAGGAAGGAGGGGAGTCACCTATGGAATCGCGCGATGCGCAGTCCGAGGCGAGCGACATCCCGCGGCTGCTCGGAAGGGTTACGGGTGCCATCCTGCGTTGTGTCCGCTGTGCGTTTCAAGCCACACGAGACCGACATTAAACGTGAGAGTTCGCAGAAAATGACGGGCAAAGGGCCTCGTTTCGGGCCGAGCGAGCCGGAAAGTGCGGATAGCGCCACGGGAATGAATGGCGTCGCTTCGCGTTGTGAGGGAGAGGGTCAGCTCGTCGGGCCTCCGCCGGAATTCAGGGATGAGCTCTTGGAGCTTCTCCCGAGGTTGCGCCGGTTTGCACTCTCGCTTGCGAAGAATCGCGATCACGCTGACGACCTTGTGCAGGAGACCGTTACCCGTGCCCTCGCAAAATTCGAACTCTGGCAGCCGGGATCGAGGTTGGACAGTTGGTTGTTTCGGATGATGCAGAACGTGTGGCTCGACCGGGTTCGCGCCGGCAGACGCAACGGCAGTCAGGTGGGCGTAGAGGAGATCGTGAACCTCGGCGGGGATGACGGACGTGCCGTGGCGGAATCGCGATTGGAGCTCACGGCTGTCATGGCAGCGATGGCTCGGCTGAAACCGGACCATCAGGTGATCATCTCGCTCGTGTGCATAGAGGGCCTGGCTTACAGAGAGGTCGCAGACATTCTTGGTCTCCCGATGGGTACCGTCATGAGCCGCTTGAGCAGGGCGCGACTGGAGCTGCACCGCTTCCTGGACGGGGCCAGTGCCTCAACGAATAAGGGGTTGCGTCGTGATTGAAGTCTCCGACGAGCAGCTGATGGCCTACGCGGATGGCGAACTTGACGGACCGCTCGCGGTCGATATTGAACACGCCCTTCGCGAGGACGCCGCCTTGCGCGGTCGTCTTCAGCGCTTCAGTGCACCTCGCCAGAGGGTTGCAGTGGCGTTCGAAACCGTTCTGCGCGAGCCGGTGCCGGACCATCTCGTCGAGCTTGTCCGTGGCCATGCGTCCTCGGCGATTGAGCGCCGAAGAGACGACGCACGAGTGCTGCCGTTCGTAGCGCGAAAGCCCACGGCCGACATGCCTCTTCCGAGGCCGGGGCCGCGCCCAGCATACCGGCCGCATCGTGTGGCTGCCAGCGTGCTCCTGTTCGCGCTCGGCTGCTCGACGGGATATCTGGCCCGGCCTTCTAGCAACCCCGGCGAAGCGCCGTCAGCTCGGCAAGGCAATTCGGAAATGTCCCTTCGGCTCGCCTCGTTCCTTGAAGCAGTTCTCGAGGCGGCGCCGAGTGGTGTCTTGAAAAAGGCAGACAGTGGTCAGCCAACTCACCTCACGGCGAACGTGAGAGGCACGTTCAAGGCTCGGGATGGGCGCTTCTGCCGCGAGTACAAGGTAGCAATCGGTGAAGGCCAGCATCTTGCAGGCGTGGCGTGCCGGCAGGATGGCCTCGGATGGGTCATCGAAAATCAGGCGCGCGTAGCCGTCGTCGCAAAGCCCGCGTCCGGCATAAGGCCGGCGGCGGCCAACGCGACTTCGCCGATAGATGAAACCGTCGACTCTCTGATCGATGGCGGTCTTTTAGACCCAGGAGAGGAAGCAGAGCTTTTGAAGCGGGGCTGGGCCGGCGGCGGACGCAAGTGATGCCCTCAAGACGAATGTCCACAGCGTCGAGCATTTTCCACATGGCTCGCGCGTGACGCAGTCGCCTTTCTCCGTGGAGACGAGCGGGGGGCTCGAACCTACCGGCCGAGCCCGACCCCGGCAGCACGGAGAGGCCCGGCTTCCACAGGGGGGGCGGAAACGGATGTGCGCCACTGTGAAGGGGCCGCTCTTTCCGTTGGCCGCGAAGCGGTCACAGGCGGGCGCACGCGTCGCGTGCATGAGCGCGGCGCTTGGATCAGGCCGTGGCCGTAGATCTCGTCCGGTCCGCGCGTCCCTAAATCTTTGAACTTGAGCCTTGCCAATATGGCGCGTTTGCCCCGAGCCCTCTGTGCGTCGTCGGTTGCTGCGATCACCGCCGTTGCAAACGGCACGGCGAACGACGTGCCCGTCATCATTCCACTGCCCGTGCCGGTTGCCGTCCAGATGTCGACGCCTGGCGCAGCCATATCGACGTAGCGTCCGCGGTTAGCCTTTCTATAGCTTCGCTGATCTCTCGTTACTGCTGTAACGGCTATGACCTGACTGTAGGCGGCTGGATAGAGAGCAGGGCCATCCGGACCATCATTTCCGGCTGCTGCAACGAACACCATGCCTTTCGCACTCATCTTGTCGACGGCGCGTTGCAACAGCGGATCGTGCGGGCCGGCAAGGCTCATGTTGACGAGTTTGACGTGCTCCTCGCTCATCCAGTTGAGTGCGCTGAGGAGCGCCACAGTATCGGCTACCGGCTCGCCGGCTTCGTCGCCATAGAAGATGTCTGCAGCCAGGTAGGTCGCGCTCGGCAGTAAGCCAGGCGTCGCGCTGGACGGCGCCCCCGCCAGTATCGCGAGCGTCGAGGTGCCGTGATGCGTCGTGATCTTCGGGGCTTTGCGTTCCGAGAATCGTCTCGCGTGAATATCGCGGTCGCGCAGCGCAGGGTGCCGACGGTCGATGGCGGTATCGATGAATCCGATTCTGACACCCTCGCCGCAGTGCTGCAGCTTGGGGTGCCATTCGATCAGCCGTGGCCCATAGCAGACGGTCACCGAGCATTCCTTTTGCCCGTCTCGAGTTGCCGGCGATGGATCGAGCCAGTCGCGCTGGCTCTCGGCGGGACGATACGGCCGGTAAAGATGATTGTGTGACAGCCTGGACGAGCCCGCGGACTCGAGCAGTCCCCGCGCTTGGGTCAGATCGAGGCCGGGCGGGGCGATGAGCTTCATGACCGTGAAGCCCAGCCCCTTGAAGGTCGAGTTCGGTGTGACTGTGAAGCCGAGCTGCTGCGCTCGCTGAGCGAGGCCTTGGCCAGCATCGACGGCAAGCAATTCGTTGCTCGCCTCCCCTCCGCCGATGAAGCCCCGTTCGAGGCGGACTGGAGCGCCGCGTGATGACGCCGGCTGCGCGGTGGCGGTAGGCTGCGCTGTCGCAGTCGGTTGCGCGATTTGCTTGAAGAGCTCCTCTACTGTTCGGGGCGGCGCCGAGGGTGCGCTTTCTCTTTCTGCGGAGGTGCTGCCGGATGATAGGCCGCCCCCGGTTGAGGTAGACTTCTCGCTCGGCCCGGAAAACGCTTTGTGGTCTTCTTCCTTCTCTCTCTTGTCGTCGCCGAATTTCCCCGGCTTATCCAGCGAGGGTTTGTCGTCACTGTCGCCATAGCCCTTCTTCCCGCCCCCGAAGCCACCGCCCCCGTGGAAGGCGCTCGCAGGCGGGCTGCTCGAAAATCCGCCGGTATGGCCATTGTCCGAGCCCGATCCCTCGTTCGGCTTCGAGAACGAGGACGATTTCTCGTTGTCCTGTGATGACGATTCGCGATGCTCCCTCGAGCGTCGCCGCCCGCGCGCTTCCGCAGCGCCGGGCTCTCCGACCCCGACGAAACTCAGAAGGCGAGCCCCGATCGGATCGACCGAGATGGAAAGAAGCGCGATCAGAATTGTCACAATGCAATGACGTGCGCTACGCCTCGTACGTAGCGACCTTCCCGCCTCCAGCCTGGAAGGGTCTTCCATAGATGCTCCCCCTCGAGTGCTAGGCGCTAGTGCGCCGCACACCATTCCCCCTTCCTACTACTATGCACATACAGTGTGGAGAAAATGAGGACTAGCACCTTCTCCAGGTCTCTGCGTCTCGGCTGGTGGATCCTGCTCCGAATTGCGTGAGGGACGCGCGCACTCGGAGAAACGCGCCGGGCCGATTTGTTGCAGTCTGGCTCGGGTGCGGCCGGCGTCAACTGGTGTGGAACGTGGTGAACGCGTCGACCGGGACGCGCTCTGTCACGAGCGTATTTTCCTTCGCGGATTTGTCCTCGTAGCCGAGCGACATGCCCGAGACGATGACATGCCTCTCGTCGATGCCGAGCTCCCGATGGAGGATATGTGAGAAGTCGCACCATGCCTGCTGCGGGCACGTCTCTAGGCCGCGGGTCCGCGCGATCGTCATGACGTTCTGCATGAACATGCCGAGATCGAGCCAGGATCCGTAGAGAAGAGCCCGCTCCATGGTGAAGAACAGACCGACCGGCGCACCGAAAAACTCGAAATTACGCAAGCCCGCCCGCATCCGGCCGTCCATGTCGTTTCTTTCGATCCCGTAGAGCGCATAGAGATCGAAGCCGACCTTGCGCCTTCGCGACACATAGGGCTCCCACCAGCGATTTGGCGTATATGCGTATTCCTCCTTCCGGTCGCCAGCCTTTGCTGCAGCGATCACGGCTTTCGAGACCCGATCACGCGCAGCTCCGGTTACGGTGTGTACGAACCAGGGCTGCGAGTTGGTGCCCGATGGCGCGCGGGAGGCGACGGCCAGGATATCGCGAACGGCCGAATCGGAAATCGGCGTCGGCAGGAAGCAGCGCACGGAACGCCGGCCGGCCACGGCCTCGACCGCGGTCATCGTGGGGTCTGGTCTTGTCGTCATCTCGTCCTCGCCTGAGAAGCCGGCCGTGCGACCGGAGCAGAGGCATTTTCACGATGAGTTCGGGCTGGGCAACAGAACTTTCTCGCCTCTTCGATCGTGGCTGGCATCCAGCCGAGCAATGGGCGGGGAACTCGAAGAAGCTGAAAAGGTCATTCATTAGCTCAGGGCGTAGCGCAAGTCCGGGCTCGTTTCCTTTGGCTTCCTGCTCTCGAAAATTCGCAAGAGGGTTGACAGAGCCGAGCATTTGCCTGGAGGAAGCGATAAATCCAGCCCACCTTCTCAGGACCGCGGATGCAAGATATCGAAACATCAAATGCATAAGTTCTGCGTTGCGCCTATGATGGATTGGACGGATCGGCATTGTCGGTTCTTTCATCGTTTGCTGACGCGTCGCGCGCTGCTTTACACGGAAATGGTCACGGCGGATGCGGTTCTGAACGGCAAGCGCGCTCACCTCCTCGATTTCTCGCCAGAGGAGCATCCCGTAGCCTTGCAACTGGGCGGCTGCGAGCCAGCGAAGCTGGCCGAAGCGGCTATCATTGGCGAAGCCTGGGGCTACGACGAGATCAATCTCAACGTCGGCTGTCCGTCCGACCGCGTGCAGGGAGGCAACTTCGGCGCTTGCCTGATGGCAGACCCGCTGTTGGTGGCGCGCTGCGTGCACGCGATGCTCGGCTCGGTGCGGGTGCCCGTCACCATCAAGTGCCGCATCGGCATCGATGACCAGGACAGCGAGGCCGATCTCGAGCGGTTCATCTCGGCCGTGGCCGATGCCGGGTGTGGCACGTTCATCGTGCACGCCAGGAAGGCATGGCTACAGGGGCTGTCACCGAAAGAGAATCGCGAGATACCTCCGCTCGACTATCCGCGCGTCTGGCGCCTCAAGGCCGCTCATCCCGACCTGACCATCGTCATCAACGGCGGCATCACCACCCTCGCGCAAGCCGCCACTCATCTACAGCACGTGGACGGCGTCATGCTCGGCCGCGCAGCCTATCAAAATCCGTGGATACTGGCCGCGGTCGACCACGAGATCTTCAGATCTGAACCGCCAGTGACGGCAGCGAGCCGTCTCGCCGTGCTCGAGGCGCTAAGACCCTACGCCGCGCGTCACCTGGCACAGGACGGTCGCCTGAATAACATTTCGCGCCATATTCTGGGCCTCTATCACGGCCAGCCGCGCGCACGTGCCTTCCGCCGCTACCTGTCCCAGAATGCTGTGGGGGCGGGAGCCACGCTCGATGTGCTGGACCGACTGATCGAGGCGATGCAGACCGCCGCAGCAGCGAATTCCCCCTCGTTCGGAGTTGCCGTCACGGTCTGATGGCGATCGTCAGATACCTTCCGCCCGAAACGGACGCGACAGCAGCGCTTCGATGGCCGTGTCTACGTCGAGGGCGCCCGTCACGATGGCATGAACGGCGGACGCAATGGGCATTTCGACACCATGCTCGCCGGCCAAATGAACCACTGCAGCGGCCGTGTAGACGCCTTCGGCAACACTTCGCCGCTGACCGAGAACATCGTCGAGCTTCTGTCCCTGCCCGAGCGCGCGCCCGAGACTCATGTTGCGAGATTGCACGCTGCCGCAGGTGAGCACGAGGTCACCTAGCCCAGAGAGACCCGAAAGCGTTTCCGGTCGTGCTCCGAGCACCTGCCCCAACCGGCGCATTTCGGCGAAGCCGCGAGTCACCAATGCAGCGTGCGCGCTGGCACCGAGCCCCTTGCCGTCGACGATGCCGGCCGCGATGGCGAGCACGTTCTTCAATGCGCCACCGAGCTGCACGCCGGTCACATCGTCGGACCAGTAGAGCCTGAAATTGCGGTAGCCGAGCGCCTCTGCAAGGTGTTGGCCGAGCTCTGCGTCCTCTGTTGCGAGCGTCAGGGCCGCCGGCAGGCCGCGGGCGACATCGGCTGCGAAACTAGGCCCTGACAGCGCGGCTGGAACGGCATCGGAGAGGGTCTCCGAAAGGACCTCCCCCATGAGCTTTCCACTCGCCTGCTCGAGGCCTTTTGCGCAAATGACGACCGGGGTCCCTGGCACCAGGAGCGGCGCGAGCGCCATCGCCGTGGCACGTACGTGCTGTGCCGGCGGGACGAGCAGAATCGCATCGCGCTCGGCGATTTCGGCAAGATCGCTCGTGGCGACCAGGCCGGCATCGAGAGCAACGCCTGGCAGGAAGATCGAGTTTCGGTGTGCGCTGTTGATTTCGTCTGCAACTTCTGCCTCGCGCGCCCACAGGGCGACATCGCGTCCTGCAAGACGAGCAGTCTGAGCGAGCGCGGTGCCCCATGCACCCGCACCCACGACTCCGACGGATTGGATCTTTGCCATGGGGTGTCGCGATCCTCGTGCTTGTGTGCGGCCGGCTTATGAATCGGTCTCTGGCGCGTTTCCGGATCCGGCATCGGACGGATGAAGCATCCCTTATCCCGCGTGCCGGGGTGAGATCTGCGCGAGATAGCCGTTCGTTAGCGATTCCGACCTATTATCAGGCCCGGGACATCTATCGGACGGGACGAGCGAGTATGCAACAGCGTACTACCGACAAGCGGGCTGGCGCGCGCAGCCGCATGCTTAAGGGCGGCATGATTGCCTTCAGTGGCCGCCACGCGACGATCCCGTGCGTCGTGCGCGACATATCGGAAGGCGGCGCCCGCCTGCAGGTGGCGCAAAGCTCAGCCGTTCCCGACACGTTCGAGCTGATCGTGGAGCTCGATGGCCTGGAGGTTTCCTGCCTGGTCGTCTGGCGCAAACTCCAAGAGGTAGGCGTCGGTTTCGTCGGGGAGCTTCGACGCACGGCTCCGAAACGGGCCCAGGTGGTGAACCAGACCGGTCCCGTCGCCCGCGCGACCTTGCGCCGTGCCGCTCCGTTGCCCTCCGCCCCGCCGACCCGATCGACCCCTCAAGCGTCTCCAGTCGCACCCGTGGCTCCTTTGGTCACGGAGCCTGCGTCGGCCGAACCAGAGGCGTCTCGCCCGGCAAGCGCGCAGATTATCAGGCCCAAGTCGGCTGGTGGCCACTATGGCCCCATCCCGATCCTGATCGCTGAGGACGACCCAGACGATCGCCTGTTGATGCGGGACGCCTTCTCTGAGAGCCGTTTCACCCACCCGATTGCTTTCGTCGAGAACGGCGTCGAGCTTCTGCAGTACGTTCGCGGCGAGCCCCCCTTCGAGGGCCGTCCCTACCCGGGGCTGATCCTGCTCGACCTGAACATGCCGAAGATGGATGGGCGCACCGCGTTGATGCATCTGAAGACGGATTCGACCTTCAAGCGCATTCCCGTGATCGTGCTCACGACGTCGAGCGCAGAGGATGACATCCAGCGGACCTATGACCTCGGCGTGACGGCTTATGTCTCGAAGCCCGGCTCACACAAGGGGCTGCTCGAACTCGTAGCCTCGCTCAACGATTTCTGGGCGCGCTTCGTCAGTCTGCCGGCTGCCTGAGGGTTCGGATCTCGGCGCCCCGCGGCCTGCAGGTCCGCACGTCTCGGGGCTGCTCGTCTAGCGGGTCGACTCCAGGCTCTCGATCACGAGCGACGTGTTCGTGTAAACGCAGATTTCGGCAGCGATCGCCATCGCTTTGCGGGCAATGGCCTCGGCGGGCAGCTCGGTGTCGAGGAGCGCCCGCGCCGCCGCGAGTGCATAATTGCCGCCCGAGCCGATACCCATCACGTCGTTCTCCGGCTCGAGCACGTCGCCCGTGCCGGTCAGTACGAGGCTGCGTTCCCGATCGGCGACCAGCATCATGGCCTCGAGGCGACGCAGAAACCTGTCGGTCCGCCAGTCCTTTGCGAGTTCGACGCAGGCTCTTGTAAGCTGCCCCGGATATTGCTCCAGTTTGCCTTCGAGGCGCTCGAAAAGAGTAAAGGCATCTGCCGTGGAACCGGCAAAACCGCCTATCACGTCACCTTTGCCGAGAGTGCGCACTTTGCGGGCGTTTGATTTGATGACCGTCGCGCCGAGCGAAACCTGGCCGTCGCCGGCAATCACGACGCGCCCCGCCTTGCGTACGGTGAGGATGGTCGTGCCGTGCCAACTCGTCACGGTAGGGTTGGCTTCGAAGCTCATTTGCAGCACTCCCCGTGCGGCAAGTCCGCGTTAATCTTGGCAATTGACTCTGCTCGTGTCATGCACGCCCCTTAGCATGAGTTCCTTGGTCTGGCACGCCTCTGGCTATCGCCCGTGGCGACGAACAAACCGGTGATATCGTGACCCGCACCGCTACCATTGAGCGAAGAACGAAAGAGACCGCTATCAAGGCAACCGTCAACCTGGACGGTACGGGAGCCTACCGCATCTCCAGCGGCATCGGCTTCTTGGACCATATGCTCGAGCAACTGGCGCGCCACGGATTGATCGACATCGAGCTGGAAGCCAAGGGTGATCTGCACATCGACTTCCACCACACCGTCGAGGACTGCGGGATCGTGCTCGGTCAAGCGATAGCCAAAGCCCTGGGCGACAAGGCCGGGATCACACGCTACGCATCGGTGGACCTGCCTATGGACGAGACGTTGACGCGCGTCGCGATCGATGTATCGGGTCGCCCCTATCTCGTTTGGCGGGTTGACTTTTCCCGGCCGAAGCTCGGTGAGATGGATACCGAGCTGTTCCGTGAATGGTTCCAGGCTTTCGCTCAAAACGCCGGTATCACGCTCCATGTCGAGAACGTGTACGGCGAGAACAACCATCACATCGCCGAGACATGCTACAAGGGGCTCGCCCGCGCCTTGCGGGCCGCTGTGGCTCCCGATCCACGGCAGGCGGGACGTGTTCCCTCGACCAAGGGCAGTTTGAGCGGCTGACGGATGCCGCGCACGCGAGGGTCAGGAAGCCGACGGCGATGCAGACCTACACCGTTCACGAGCCGGCCGACGGGCCGCGGGACCGTCTGGAGCGCGGCGAGGAGCTGGTTTTCGTCCGTGAGGGATTTTCGTTCCTTGCGGCCATCTTCACGCCGTTCTGGATGATTGCGCACGGGCTGTGGCTGGCGCTCGTCGCGTATTTTGTCGCCGTCATCGGCCTGGAGCTGATCTTCTGGGCGGCCGGCGTTGGCCAGAATGCGGCCGGATGGGCCATGGTCGCGCTTCACCTGCTTGTCGGCTTCGAGGCCGATGCGATCCGTCGCTGGACGCTCGGTCGCCGTGGCTGGACCGTGGTGGGAAGCGTCTCAGGGCGCAATCGTGAGGAATGTGAGCGTCGCTTCTTCGAGGCCTGGTTGAAAGATCAGCCGTATGCCTCGAGAGCGAACCTACCTCCACCACCGGGCGTCATGGGACCCGGGACCGGCGGCCGGTTGAGCGTCATGGCCTTGCGGCCAGGCAGGATATGAGCCGATGCAACGCGTCATCATCATCGACTACGGTTCCGGCAACCTGCACTCTGCGGCGAAAGCGTTCGAGCGCGCCGCTCGCGAATCCGGGAGCAACGCCACCATTGAGGTGAGTTCGAGCGCGGAAGCGGTCCTCGCCGCCGACCGTATCGTCCTGCCGGGCGTCGGCGCCTTCGCCGACTGCAAACGCGGATTGGATGCCGTTCCTGGCATGCACGAGGCACTCGAAGTGGCGGTCCGCCGAAAGGCACGCCCCTTCCTTGGCATCTGCGTCGGCCAGCAGCTGCTTGCCACGCGCGGCCTCGAGCATGTGGTGACCGAAGGGCTGGATTGGATCGCGGGCGAGGTCCGCGTTCTGGAGCCCAAAGATCCGACACTGAAGATACCACATATGGGCTGGAACACGCTGAACGTGATCCGGCCCCATCCTTTGCTGCAGGGCCTTCCGACAGGCCCGGCGGGGCTCCATGCCTATTTCGTGCACTCCTATCATCTCGTCCCGGCCAGTCGTGACGTCGTCGTGGCTGAGACCGATTACGGCGGGCCGGTCACGGCAATGGTCGCGAAGGACAATGTTGCCGGCACGCAGTTCCATCCGGAGAAAAGCCAGCGGCTCGGTCTCGGCCTGATCGCCAATTTCCTGTCGTGGAAACCTTGATCGGCTCGAGCCGCACTCAGCGGAAATGATAGGGCACCTCGTAAGTGCGCTGGGCCAGTGTCATGCCCGCCGGCGGCACCGGGAATTCAGCGCGCCGAACGGCATCGACGGCAGCTTCGTCCAGTACCCGATGACCGCTCGACTGCGCCACCCGCACGAACGCCAGCTCTCCGCTTTCGGCGATCGCAAACGCAACCTTGGAAGTGCCTCTCGCGCGAATTGTGAGGCGCTTCGGGCGTGTCTTGCCCAGAGCGTCGACCACACCTTTGGTGAAGGCGCGCATGCTGCCAGGCGATGCCGCGGCGACCGCTCGCGCAGGCCGTTCGAGTGCGTCCTTGCCTCGTGACGGCGCATCGCTTGGCCCTGTCGGGATGCTGGCGGAGCGATCTTGCGTCGCGTGGGACTCCGCAGGCTCGCCGGAGCGCGCATGGACGTTGTTCGTTCGAACGGGTAGCTCGACGGCATCGGGGTCGGGCGGCGCCAGGTCGGGCCTGGCAAGAGAGAGTTCGGGCAGCGGGTAGAGTGCAGGATCGTCTCGGTGCGGAGCCAATTCGGCCGTCACCGGGGCTCCCTTGCGTGATCCGCCCTGCACAGTGTCCGCTGCGGGGGCAGGCTTGGGTGGTGCCGGTTGCGTTGGGACGACCTCCGATGGCCGCGCGACAACGTCAGTCTGATCGACTGCGGCGGCTCTCGACGTCGTCTCAGCTGTCTTTGCGACGCGGCTCTCGATCGCCTTTGCCGGAACGATTTCGACTTCCACGCTGATGGCATCGAGATCGGTCCCGCCCGCCCCGAAGGGCGCCCACGCGCCAGCCAGAAGCGCGCCGAAGACCGCTCCATGCAACACCAGCGTAAGAGCCAGGGCAGCGAAGGCGCTCGTGGGACTGGGACGACGATCAAACGCGGCCCTGTCGATCCCCTCGACAGTCAGCATCAGCGCTCCGCCGGAACGATCCCGCGAAGCGCCGGCGAGGTCTCTGTCTGGTCTGAATTCTTCGAGCATTGACCGGCGCAAGCATTCCGACGCCAGCAGGGCTGGGACAGTTGCTCAAATCATGTCTGGCCCACCTTGTCGAGCCCCCCGCCTGGCGAGCCTTCGGTCGAACCTCGCCAAGCTGGCAAAGTGACGTTCAGGCCGCATGGTCGTCGCTTGCCCAGATACACCGACGCCCGGCCGTGGGGCGACCGGGCGTCGGCTGGGCAACGAGGGAGGAACGCAAACGGAAACTCAAGCTGCCTTCTGTAGATCCGCGGCAGAGGCGGGATGGACGTCTCGCAAGGCGACCACGGCGGCCAGATCGAGCGCCGCAAGCGCCGCCTGGCGCCGCGGGCGGAACCAACGCAACCCCGTGTTCGCAAAAGCTCCTTCGCCGCGGGCCTCCTGGATCATGAGGCCGTCGTCGCTGCCGAGAAGCGGCGCGAGCCGAGCCTCCAAAGCCTCCGTAGACAGACTCGTGCGCACCATCCAAACGGTGTCCAAAGGCCGCGCCCACGCCTCGCCGATGCTCATCAGCATGTCGGCGATCGCGGAGCGAGCGTCTGTCTCTTGGGCGAGGTCGTAGGCAATGAGGAGCGTGCGTGGCATGGCATGTCTCGTGGGCGGCGAGAGGGAGGTTCGTCCACCGCATCCCTTCAAGGAACGCCGTGAACATAGAAGGAACATGCCTCGATTCGTTCTTGGGTTCAATAAATGTTCCCGTTTGTTCTATCGATGTTTTGCGCGCCGTGCAGCGGGCGGTCGGTGACAACCCGATCCTCCAGCGATTTGCGGCAAGGCGCGGGCCACCCCATATGCGGGTGACGGTAACGGCTCTGCAGAAGATTCAACGCCGCGCGTAGCGGCACCTGTGCCCGCCCTTGGGCATGGCAAGCACGGACGTCTCGAATGGCTCTTACCACACGCCTGGATCCACGCGTTCTTTCTGGGCGGTTGGCCGAGGTCTGGGCGCGATTCGTCGAAAGGCGCGAGGATGATGTCGCGCCGGAGACGATCGCTGAGAAGGCAGCGGCCGAGGCACCGGTGATTTGGCTGATTGGCAAGGTTCAGTCCGGCAAGAGTTCTATTGTGCAGGGCATCACCGGAGCCACAGAGGCGGAGATCGGCTCCGGTTTCAGGCCGTGCACGCGAACGGCCCGCGTTTTCGACTACCCGGCCGAGGCGCCGGTCATTCGGTTCCTCGACACGCGAGGCCTGGGTGAGGTCGGCTACGACCCGCGCGAGGATCTCCAGGTTTCTGAGAGCAAGGCGCATCTTCTTCTCGTGGTTGCGCGGGCTACGGATCATCAGCAGGACGCCGTCGTGGAAGCGGTATCAGCCGCCCGCCGCCGCCACCCCGAATGGCCGGTCGTCATTGCGCAGACGTGCCTGCACGAGACGTATTCGCCCGGCCGAGGCCATGTGACGCCATACCCGTTTGCCAATGTCGGCAGCCTGCCCTCCGAAGTCCCCGAGACATTGGCCCGCAGCCTGGCCCATCAGCGCCGCGTTTTCGCAGCGATCGGAGGCACGGGCCCCATTCTGTTCGTGCCGATCGACTTCACCCGTTCCGACGACGGTTTTGAGCCGCGTCTCTACGGCCTTGATGCGCTGCTGATGGCTATTGTAGAAGCCGCCCCGCACAGCATCGGCTGCATGATAAGGGAGATGCGCTCCTCGAGCCGCGAACGAGCCGCACGAAGCGCAAATCCACTCATTCTCGGACACGCGGCCGCGGCAGCGGCCGCTGATGTTGTGCCAATTGCAGGAGCGGTTGCTGTTCCCGGGATCCAGGCGCGGCTGCTGCACGCCTTGGCGACGCAGCGCGGCGTCGCCTGGGACCGCCGGGCGCTGACGGAATTCGGTGGATGCCTCGGCGCCTCGGTGCTGACCCGTCTCGCGGCCGGCTTCGGCATTCGCCAACTCGCCAAGCTGGTGCCCGTCTACGGCCAGACCGTCGGCTCGGCCGCCGCTGCCGCAACGAGTTTCGCGACCACCTACGCGCTGGGGCAGGCGGCGTTGGTCTTTCTGGCTCGTCGCGAGCGGGGCGAGCAAGACCCGGAGGCGGTGGCGAAGGCTTATCGCGACGCGCTGGAGAAGGCCTTCGGCCTGGCGCGCGAGCGCGATCTCGACGATCCAGCCGCCGAGCCGGAACGCAGCCCCACCGCTGGAGCGTCTCCCGATGCGGCGCGATAGCCTGTCCTCCTACGTCGGCGTGGCAGCCATCGTGCTGGGCGCAGGTTTGCCCCTGCTCGTCCTGGTGCCGTTCGGGTGGCTGTGGCTGTGGCAGCACGGCTATGTCCTGCATTGGTTCGCTGCCGCCCTCGCCGTATCGCTCGGGGCCTTCGCGATGCGGGCGTGGTTGCTGCGCCGCTTGCGCAAGGAGATGGAAGCAGCCGACTTGCAGGCAGCCGCAGCGGACCTTGCGGGCTCGCCGCGCGAAAGCGCGGCCCGTGCGACGGTCGATCGGCTGGCACGGGACGTCGATCCGAAGCGCATCACCGATCGTGAAGCCCTGACAGCTCTAGGCCTCGAGACGATCGAGGCCGTCGCCCGCCACATGCACCCGAACGTCGAGCATGCCGTCTGGTCGTTCACGGTACCCGAGGCATTGACGTTGCTCGAGCGCGTCAGCCAGCGACTTCGCCCGCTCGTCGTCGAGAACGTGCCGCTCGGAGATCGGCTGACGGTGGGCCAAGTCATGCAACTCTACCAGTGGCGCGGCCTCATCGACGTAGCCAACACGGCCTACGACATCTGGCGCATCATTCGCTTGATGAACCCCCTCGCCGCAGCGACCCAGGAGATCCGGGAGCGGCTTAGCAAGACCATGTACGAAGGACTGCGCGAGGAATTGGCCAAACGCCTCGCGGCTGCGTACGTGCGTGAGGTCGGCCGCGCCGCGATCGACCTCTACAGTGGCCGCCTGGCCGTTCCGACCGCCGAGACCGGCGTTCGAGGCGTAGCGACCGCCGAGACCGTGGATGGCACCGCACCCCTGCGTCTCCTTTTGGCGGGTCGGGCAGGCAGCGGCAAGTCGAGCCTCGTCAACGCCCTTGCCGACGAGGTCCAGGCGGCGACCGATGCACTCCCGCAAACAAGAACTTTCACGGCCTACGAGGTCCAGAACGAAGGTATGCCGCCGGTCCTGCTGGTCGACACGCCGGGGCTCACGCGCGCAGAGATGATCCCTCCGCTGGCCGAGAAGGCCGCTGAGTGCGACCTGATCGTGTGGGTGGCGGCCGCCGATCGGCCGGATCGGGACCTCGACCGATCGGCCCTTGAGGCCGTGCGTGTTCATTTCTCCGAGCGACTGGATCGGCCTGCGCCTCCGGTCGTCGTCGTACTGACGCATGTCGACCGCTTGCGCCCATTCCAGGAATGGAGTCCGCCGTACGACATCGCCGACCCGGCAGGCCCGAAGGCGCGCTCGATCCGCGACGCCGTCGATGCCGCCGGTGAGCATCTCGCGCGGCCTGTGGACCGTGTGGTCCCCGTTTGCCTGTCGCCCGAGCGCGGCCTCTACAACATCGATCTCGTATGGGCAGAGCTCGTCGAGGCGCTGCCTGCCGCAAAGAGCGCTCAGCTTCTCCGGCGCATAGCGAGCGCCAAACGCGGAATGGATTGGCGACGTGTCCTTTCTCAGGCTGCCGGAGCAGGGCGCCTCGTGGCCGGTGCTCTGCTGCGTGGGCGCTGATTGGTCACAAGTCTTGCGATTCCAGCCATGCCTCGACGTCACGCCGGAGCTGTTTGGCTGCGGCCGATGATGTTCTCACTGAACTCCTGCATCCGTTCCACGCATTCGTTCAGCGATGCGCCGCGGAAATCGAACACCAACTCGTCGACGCCGAGATTCTCGAATTTGGCGATGTCCTCGAGCGCGGCGCTCGGGCCCCCTGTGAAGAGGCGTCTGGCCTCTCCGGGTGGTGGCACGCCGCCGTCGTAGATGGGGGCCTTGTAGCTGACCTCGAGCTGGCTGAAGTCCCGTCCGGCTGCGGTCATCATGCGCTCGATCTCCCCGAGCTTCTGACGCATTTCCTCCGGCGGTAGGGGAGACGCGGCGGTGGCGCCTACCGGATGCCAGCCGTCACCAAGCCGCGCCACCCGCCTGAGTGCCGGTCCCGAGTGTCCGCCGATCCAGATCGGCGGACCGTTGGCCTGAATAGGTTTCGGATCGCACACGACTTCGTCAAAGCTGTAGAAGCGGCCCTCGTAGGCAACAGGTTTGCCCGTCCAAAGTTTCCGGAAGATGTCGATGTATTCGTCGGTGACCGCTCCGCGATGCTTGAAGTCGGCCGCCTGCAGCGCCTTGAATTCCTCTTCTAGCCAGCCGACGCCAACGCCAACGGTCAGGCGGCCTCCGGACAGCACATCGATCGTGGCAAGTGCCTTGGCGTTGAAGACCGGATTCCTGTGCGGCACGATCATCACGCTCGAGACGATCCGGAGCTTCTCGGTGCGCCCCGCCACGAAGGCCATGAGCGATAACTGCTCGAAGCACTCGCTTTGGCTGACGAAATTGCCCTTTACGGTGTAGGGGTACTGGGACTCGATCTTTGTCGGCAGGATGATGTGATCTGCCACCATCGCCGAGTGGAAGCCGAGCCGCTCCGCCGCTTGCAGAATGGCCGATAGATCGTGCCGGTTGGCCAGCGGCCCGCGTGTCGGAAGATAGAAGCCGTAGCGCATGATGATCTCCAGAGCGACAATATCTCAAAGATCATAGGGCCAGAGCAGCGCCGAAGGCCACGCTGATGCCACTTCCTTCAGGCTCCGGGCGCGCCGATCTCGGCCGTCGCGTAGACCTACGCATCTTCGCCCCCCGTGTGGGGGCCGACCGGGTCAGTCGAAGAGCTTGAGCTGGCGTCGCTCTTCGGCCTTGGGGGCAGCGGCAGGAATCCTCCGGTAGCCGAAGCTCGTGCGCTCCACGATCCCGGGATACCGCTGCCGGAAGACTTTCTCTGCCTTGGCCCGCGAGCCCGGAAAGCGCTCGCCCCACCAGATCTCGTAGAGACGACGCGGATCGCACCCGTAGCGGTGCACGAGGCTCTTGGGCCGCACGCGGAGCCAGCGGGCGATCCAGATCTCGACGGCATCGGCATCCGTCAGGGTCCGCGGGCGCTCGCTGGGCTCGCGGGCAGCTGCGAAATTCTCGATTCCGTCGAGCACGCTTGACCTCTATTCCCCTTTCGTTCCATTGATGGCCGGAGAATGCAGCAATCTCGTGGCCGAGCCGGCAAAACGACTGATCACGTCGGCAGGCAGCAGCAGGAGCCTCGATGATTCTTTTTCCGGCGATCGACCTCAAGGACGGTAAGTGCGTGCGTCTGAAGCTCGGCGAGATGAGCGAGGCAACAGTGTTCAACGACGATCCTGCAGCGCAGGCGAAGTCGTTCGAGGACCAGGGCTTCGAGTACCTGCATATCGTCGATCTCAATGGCGCTTTCGCCGGCAAGCCGGTAAACGCCGCTGCCGTCGAGGCGATCCTCCGGGCCGTGCGCATGCCCGTGCAACTCGGCGGCGGGATCCGTGACTTGGAGACGGTCGAAGCCTGGCTCGCCAAGGGCGTGCGCCGCGTGATCCTCGGCACCGTGGCGGTTCGCGATCCGTCGCTTGTGAAGGTGGCGGCCAAGGCCTTTCCAGGCAGGGTAGCGGTCGGCATCGACGCCAAGGGCGGCAAGGTTGCCGTCGAGGGCTGGGCGGAAACCTCCGAGCTTTCCGCCGCCGAGCTGGCACGCCGCTTCGAGGACGCTGGCGTCGCAGCTATCATCTATACCGACATCGAGCGCGACGGCGTGCTGAAGGGCTTGAACCTGCCTGCCACCGCGGCGCTTGCGGCCGAAACGTCCATTCCCGTCATCGCCTCGGGAGGCCTCGCCTCGATGGACGACGTCGAGGCGCTGCTGCGCCCCGAGAATGCACGGCTCGAAGGCGCTATCACTGGGCGCGCGCTCTACGATGGCCGTCTCGATCCAAAAGCCGCTCTCGCGCGCCTTCGGGCGGCACGTCGTTGAGCCCGGGGACGCCTTGTCTCCGCCTCCCCGAGCGGCGGTAGTTACTTATCCTCGAGCTTCGCGCCGATATTGGCCATCAACCCGGTGAAGGCCGGAAAGCTCGTCGCGACGAAGGAAATATCGTCCACGGCGACCGGCCGGTCCGCGCCAAGCCCGAGGATCAGGAACGCCATGGCGATACGATGGTCCATGTGGGTGACGACGGTGCCGCCGCCACGGGCTGCGCGCTGCCCCTCTACAGTCAGTGTATCACCCAGGACCCGCGCCCCGACACCGTTTGCCAGGAGGCCGTCCGCCGTCGCCTGCAGCCTGTCGCTCTCCTTGACCTTCAGCTCGGCGAGCCCCTCCATCCTGGTCTCGCCGTCGGCGAAAGCCGCCACGGCAGCCAGAACCGGGTACTCATCGATCATCGAGGGCGCTCGCGCTGCGGGCACCACGACACCCTTCAGCGATGCATGGCGCACGCGGATATCGGCGATCGGCTCACCGTTCTCCTCGCGGAGGTTCATGAACTCCACGTCCCCACCCATCTCTTTGAGCGTCTTGTAGAATCCCGTCCTGGTCTCGTTGACGAGCACTCCGTCGATGGTCACCTCCGACCCCGGCACGATGGCCGCCGCCGCGGCGAGGAACGCGGCTGAAGATGGATCCGCCGGCACCGTGACCGGCCGCCCCTCCAACTCGGCGTCGCCCACGACCGTGATCGCATGCCGGCCATCGCGCTCGCCGGTCAGGACTTGTGCCCCGAAATACCGGAGCATTCTCTCGGTATGGTCTCGCGTCGCCTCGCGCTCGATGACCGTCGTCTCGCCCGTCGCGCTCAGGCCTGCAAAGAGAATCGCGGACTTGACCTGCGCCGACGGTACGGGCGTCAGGTATTCGATCGGAAGAAGACTCGACGTTCCGCGTATCGTCAGAGGTAGCGTCTCACGATCCTCGGCGACGCTGAGCCCCATCTGCCGGAGCGGTGTGAGCACCCGTCGCATCGGCCGGCGCGACAGCGACGCGTCGCCGACGAGCCGCGCCTCGATGTCGTGTCCGGCGATCACGCCCATCATCAGCCGGCAGCCGGTTCCCGAGTTGCCGAAGTCGAGCGGGCCTGCTGGCTGCGATAGCCCGCCGACCCCGCGCCCTCGCACTTCATAGATTCCGTCCTCGTCGCGCTTCACGATCGCACCGAGAGCCTCGACAACCCTTGCCGTGTTGAGCACGTCCTCTGCCTCGAGCAGCCCCGCGACGCGAGTCGTGCCTGTCGCAAGCGCCCCGAGCATCAGGGCGCGGTGCGAGATCGACTTGTCGCCTGGCACACGAACCCGCCCGGAAAGGGGGCCGGAGCGGTGGGCGGCGATCGGTTTCGGGTGGCTTTGGCTCACGTTTTGCCTCGGTGCTCTCTGGGGCGCTTGACTTGAGCAGGGAATGCCATAGACACGGCCTCCGAACGGGCTGTCAACGCGGGCGAGCGTTGCTTCTGATCGCCGGGTCACCCGCGGGCGGCGTCTGCCTTTGACACGGCCGACGCGCGCATGCGATAGCACCGCACTTTTCATCCAACCTCCTTGAGGTTTGCCATGGCCGACAAGACGGCGCGCGGCACCAAACGGACCTGCCAGAACGGGTCCTGCGGTTCCCGCTTTTACGATCTCGGGCGCGATCCCATCGTTTGCCCCATTTGCGGCTCCAACTACGTCATCGCCCACGGTCCGGCCGAGCCGGAGCGCGAGGAGCGCCGCCCCGCCCGTAAACCCGAGGTCGTGCCTGCGATCGGACCGGACGCCGAGGTGGAGGCCGAGGCGGAGGACGCGCTCGTCGACGTCGAGGGCGGTGACGAGGCCATGGCCGACGCCGAGGACGATACCTTCCTCGAGGAAGAGGAGGACGCGGGCGGCGACGTGTCGGGTATCATCGGCGGTGGCAGCGAGGACGAGGACGAGACCTGAGGCGAGAGCGCGCCGTCTGCTCCCGTCCGCCTCGGCGATGGGCCGTCGCTGACGAGGCTGTTGCCGCGCCCTGCTTGTTGCGTCACCCTTGCATCGAGAGATCGATCAAGGAGGGACGAGCAACATGTCGCTCAATGGGAAGGCCGCGATCACGGGGGTAGGCGACACGCGCTACTCCCGTCAGTCCGGCAAGAGTGTCGCCACGCTGCAGATGGAGGCCTCGCTTGCAGCCGTTCGCGATGCGGGCCTCGACCCCAAGGACATCGACGGGATCATTGCCTACGGCAGCATGGCGGTGGTTGCCGAAGACTTCGTTACGAGCTTCGGCATCCCCGATTTGCGATTCTCGGCCGTGACGCCACTCGGCGGAGCGAGCGCCGTCGCGTCCATCCAGTGCGCGGCCGCAGCAGTTGCGGCCGGCATCTGCAATCATGTGCTTGTCCCGATCAGCCGCAACGGCTCGTCCGGTGTCGGCGGCCGCATCGGCGCTCGCGTTCGCGAGATGCCGCAGTTCCGCTTGGTAGGCGAGTTCGAGATGCCGCTCGGCGCCATCGCCCCGGCCCAGCTCTATGCGCCCATGGCCCGCCGTCACATGGAACTTTACGGCACCACCAGCAGGCAGCTGGCAGAGATCGCGGTTTCGACGCGCCACAACGCCATCCTCAACGGCAACGCCATGATGACGAAGCCGCTGACGGTCGAGGACCATCAGGCCTCGCGCATGATCTCCGATCCCCTGCGCCTCTTCGACTGTTCGCTCGAAAGCGACGGCGGTTGCGCCTTCATCGTCTCCTCCGCCGAGCGAGCCAGGGACTGCGCCAAGCCCGTTATCGAGGTGCTCGGCGTGGCCGAGGGCCATCCCGACTCGCCCTCCGCGATCACGCAGCGCCCAGACATGACCCGCCTGGGTCTGGCCAAGGCGGCGCCCAAGGCCTTTGCCATGGCAGGCGTCAAGCACGACGACATCGATGTCGCCGAGGTCTACGACTGCTTCACCTACATCGTCATGTGCCAACTCGAGGACATGGGCTTCTGCAAGAAGGGCGAGGGTGGCCCGTTCGTGGCGTCCGGTGCTATCAGGCTCGGAGGAAAACTGCCGATCAACACCCACGGCGGCCTGCTGTCCCAGGCCCACATGGCAGGCTTCAATCACGTCGTCGAGCTGGCGCGTCAGCTTCGTGGCGAGGCCGGCAACGCGCAGGTGAAGGACGCCCGCGTCGGTCTCGTCACCGGCTATGGCGATATGGGTGACGGATCCATCGCCATCATGGCACGCGCTTGAGCAGAGGGCCCCGATGGAAACGCCAGACTATCTGAAACCCACGCCAGACCCGACGCCGGACACGGCCCCTTTCTGGGAAGGCCTGAAAGAAGGCAAGCTCCTTCTCCAGTGCTGCTCCGAATGCGGCAAGGTCCGCCACTACCCCCGGCCTGTCTGCCCGCACTGCTATTCGATGGACTATCGCTGGAAGGAGGTGAAGGGCACGGGCAAGGTGCATTCCTGGACCATCTCGCATCACGCCTTTCACCCGGGTTTCAAGCCGGAGCTGCCCTATATCCTCGTCACAGTCGATCTCGACGAAGGCGTGCGCATGCAGGCCCAGCTCAAGGGAGCGGATGCAAGCGCACTTAAACTGGACTTGCCGGTGCAGGTCGCCTTCGAAGCGGCGACGAAGGATCTGGTGCTACCCGTCTTCACGCTCGCATAGCGTCCTAGCCATCGCGCCAACGCTCGGCTCATGCAGAAAGGCCCGCTCGAACCAGCGGGCCTTTCCTGCTTCTTGGGCGAGGTGGGTGCCCTCGTGAAACCAACCTGCCGATAACGTCGGATTCAGGCTCGAAAATCACCATCGAGGTTCGTGACTTGTCGACGCAAAGCCCTTTCACGGACCACGAATGGTTCCCTTCGTGGTCTTTGCTGTGAATGCTAGGGCGCCAGCGAGAAGAGCTATGGGCGGCTCGCAGAAGCGTCCGATCGCGGATCGCCCGCTTATCCAGTCTTGCTGGCACCGCCATCGGGCGCGTAGCGGAACACGAACGCCGGCGCGCCGCCGAGCACGACCTTGTCGCCGTCGGCAAGCACGGCGTGCTCGTGCTCCACGCCGTTGATGGTGATCGGGTTGGCATTCGCCCGGTCCGCCGTCTGGTTGTGGATCTCGAACAGACCGTCCTGGTTCTGCGCCAGCCGCGCATGATGGCGCGAGACGCGGATGTCGCTGATCCGGATGTCGTCGTCGGTGTGTCGTCCGATTTGCGCGGTCGGTCCGGTCACCGCGAACGTGCCGAGGCCTTCGCTGAACTCGAGCGTGGCGAGTGCCGGCGCTTTGCCGGGCACCGGCGCTTGCGCCACGGTGGGCTCGGCCGTCGCGATGATGGGCGGCGCCGTTGCGGCAGCACCCTCGGTCAGCAATGCTCCGAAGCGCTTTTCCAGCATCCGCATGGCGACGGTCGGCAAGCCCGTCGAGAACATGCACATGAGCACCGCCGTCGAGAACATCAGCGGCGACACGATCTCCTTGTCGCGGAAGACGGTGATGACGATGATGCCCATCAGCCCTTTCGTTTGCAGCAGCATGCCGATGCCAATGGCGAACGGCCAGTTCTCGCCGGCCATTCGCGCCGCAAGGCCGTGCCCTATGATCTTTCCGAAAACGCACAGGAACGTCGAGATCCCGAACAAAATCCAGACGGTTGGGTCACCGAACGCGAAATCCGTCCGCAAGCCCGTGATCAGGAAGAAGAAGGGCATCAGCACAAGGCTCGTCGGCCGGTCGAGACTGTGAGCCGCCAGCTCACGCACCTTGTCGGGCAGGAACACGCCCGCGACGAAGGCGCCGAGCACCGGGTGCAGCTCCGTGATCGAGGTGATGGCCGAGGCGACGAAGATCGAGAGCGCCGCCAGCGTCATCACCGCGCTTTCGGGCGCCTCCTTCGCGAGCATCCGGTTCAGGATCGGAGAGGCGATGAGCAGGATGAACGCGATGCTGAGAACGCCGCCGAGCACGGCGTGCAGCATCGCCCCCGAGACGGTGCCCCCGATCCCGGCCAGCGCCGAGACGAGCGCGAGGCCCATCCACATCATGGTGTCGGCGAGACCCGAGCTGGCCAACGCGACCGCCCCGATCCGTTTCTGTGTCATCTTCAATTCGCGCAGGATCAAAGCGAGGATCGGCAGCGCCGAGACTGCGATCACGAGCCCGTAGGCGAGCGCGAACGAGTAGATCGGCGGCTTGTAATTGTGGGCAGCCGGAATGGCATGGTAGATGCCGAATCCCGCAACGATGCCGATTCCCCAGCCGATCAGCATGCCCGGCACGCCGATCAGGAACACCGTGCGACCGGATTTCTTGACGAGTTCCTTATCGGCGTCGGCGCCGGCAAGAAAGCCGAACAGGCACACAGCAATGGTGGCCAGCGCCGCAATGCCGTCGGCACGGTTGAGCGTCTGCCCGGCCTTTTGCAGCGTGCCGAAGAGCGCCTTGAACAGATCCGGCGCGAGCGCGCCGAAGATGGCTGGACCGAGGAGCACGCCGCAGAAGATCTGGATCACGCCGAGTGGAAACCAATTTCCGAGCTTCAACGGCCGCCAGAGCACGTAGGGGATGAGAATGACAATACACGCCTGCACGAGAAGCATGTTGGCGGGCTTGAGGCCTTCCAGCAGGTGGATGAGCTCGGCGTACATTTGGGCGGTCTCGCAGTCGACAGAGGATCATCGAGACCGCGCGCTGGCGAAAGCGTCGCCAACCCGGTCCCGAATGGACGCAGCATCTCACTCCCACTTCGTCTCGCTGAAACGACGCAACTGCGTCGGCAGCGCCCGCGGCCAGGGCAGGCGCACCGCTGCGGGCGATACGCTCGTTGCGTAGCACCCTGAGCTGCGATCCTGGCCTTCGGCTTATTTCAGGTCGCCCCAATCGAAATCGGCCCCGCACAAGGGCACGAAGAGAAGCGTCGTGCGCCCCATGGTGATCTTGTCGTGCGGCTTGAGCTCGCCGTTCGCGAGCAGCGCCGAGTCGTTGAGGTGCACGAGGTTGGGACGCTCGAGATTGGGCACGAGCTGGTACTGGCGCTTGCGGCCGTCGTAGACCAGGAATGCCTGCTTCTCGCCCGAGATGGCGTCATCCCCGAAGTCGATCGGGATGCGCTGACCGGGAGACCGGCCGATCGTGTTCGATCCGCTGTAGATCGGGCGGAAATTGCCTTTGCCGGGCCCGCTGAGAACGACCAGCCATCCAACGACCGGATCGCTGCGCACGTCCGGCTCGAGCCCCACGGGGCGAAGAATCCGCGTGTGACCTGGATCGGCCGGGATGGACTTGGCGGTAGGGGCCGGATCCGGCGTTGTTTGCGGCGCGAGCGTGGTCTCTTGACCGCTCTCCTCGGCACCGATGATGATCGTCGCCTCGTCGGCAGCGTCACGACGATTGATGCCGTCGGATGGATTGCGTGTGGGGTGCTTCATTGTCTCGTCCAATAGCCAGGATCAGTTGGTAGCGCAGTCGTCGCCGCCGAAAGCCCTCTTCAGAACCCCGGCCGGGGGCATCGAGTGACCTTCGTCGGCTAGCAAATCGCCCGAACATATTGTTCCACCGACTACGATAAAGGAACCCGCCAGTCCGGGCGAAAGGCAATCTCGCGAATAAGTGAACGATGTTTGCAGATTGCCAATCGGGGTCCGCGAACTATACTTTCTCGCGAGACGCCGACATGACTGACGGAGCTTGAGCGTGGGTCGCCAACCACTGCCGACCGATACTATTCTTGGCAACGGTAGCGATCAATACAGGATCGATACCGTGCTCGGTCCTGGCGGTTTCGGCGTCACGTATCTTGCCCGCGACCTGCGCTTCGATCGCGACGTTGCCATCAAGGAATATTTTCCTGCCGAGTTTGCGTATCGGGAGGGAACGACAACCATTCGGTCTTCGACCCGGGGTAGCAACCAGGACTACTTCGAGCAAGGCAAGCGTCACTTTCTTGACGAGGCGCGCACACTCGCAAAATTCCGCCACGAGCACATCGTGCGGGTGCTTAACCTCTTCGAGCAATTCAATACCGCCTACATGGTGCTCGAATTCGAGGAAGGGCAAAGCCTGAAGGGTTGGTTGCGATCTCTTGATCGTCCGGCGACGCAAGCCGAGCTCGACAACCTCTTCGAGCCGCTTCTGGCTGCCCTGGAGGTCGTGCACGCAAAGGGGATGTTCCATCGCGATATCGCACCCGACAACGTCATCATTCGGCCGAACGGGAAACCCGTCCTGATAGACTTCGGCGCGGCACGGCATTTCGTGCGTGAACACAGTCACACGATCGGCGCCATCGTGAAGCACGGCTTCTCTCCGCCCGAGCAGTATACGCTCGACACCAAGCTGCAGGGTGCCTGGAGCGATATCTACGCGCTATCGGCGACCATTTATGCGGCCATGATGGGGGCACCTCCTGATGAGGCGTCGCGCCGGCAGCTTAACGATACGGTCCTGCCTGTTGAGCATCGCCTCGAGCCACATCAGCGCGAGCGTTACAGGTCGTCTTTGTACGCCGCACTCAATGCCGGACTGCAGTTGAAGCCGAAGGATCGGCCCCAGACCATCTCGGCTTTCCGCTCCATACTGCACGGCGAAGTCGGGGCCGGCGGCGCCGCTGTTCCGGAGTTGGCTGGCGTCGGAGCTGCCGTTCCCGAAGCTGGTCGGCTCGACGAGCGCCGGTCCCTCGCCACCGCAACGCGACGCGGGGCCGGCACCGGCGTGGCCCCAGCTCCCGCCGAGGCGGGCGCTGATCCCGGTTCCGTGTCGGGACCTGGCTTGGATATCGCCGCCGGCCGGAAGGTAGGCGATGCACCAGCCGCGACCTCAGGCACATATCCCGAACGTCCCGGAATGGTAGCCGCCGTCACCGCGTTGGCCGTCGCAGCGGTATCTGCCGCGGCGTTCTTGTGGATTGGAGGTATCTCGCATCCTGGAGGACTTGCGGCAGCCATGCTGGTCTGCGCCGGCATCATCACGATGGGGCTCGAGCGGATGCTCGCGATTGCGCGCGTCGGCCGCATGGATGTCGCGCGCGTGGCCGTTGGCTTGGCCGTGATGTCAACTCTCGCGATGGCCATCTACTGGCTGCCGTTCTTTTTCTGGCAATTCTCACTGCTTTTGGCGGCCATTGCGGCTCTCTTCGCCGTGCTGCGCTTCGGCACCTGGGTGCCCATCACGCTGCTCGGCCTTGCGGTGCTTCATCTGGCCGCCGCGGCACTTCTCATCGTTCTCTCGACGCGATCCGTTCAGAAAGATCCGCTCTTTCTCCCACTGATGGGGATTAGCCTGGCCATCCTCGCGGGGCTCGTGACGGTCTCCGCCATTCATATCCGACGCCGCTGGGAGGCTGCATGATCAAGCTTGTCCAACCGCTGGTTCCTGGCGCTCCATTGCGGCTGCGGCGTGAAACGTCACGCAGTATTTGGAATACTTCGGGGACGTTGCAATTCCATCGCCGTGGTTCATCTGAAAGCTTCGCATGATGCAGCTCGATCTCGCCACCGCCGAGTATATTGGCGCCCGCGCCCAGCAGCAGGATCATGCCGCAGCACTTCCAATGTCGACCGGTGCCATGCTTGTGCTGGCTGACGGCCTCGGTGGGCACGAGAGCGGCGCTGAAGCCTCTCGCATCGTTGTGGAAACGTTCAAGGCGGCAGGGGCTGATGGGCTCTTCGACGATCCCGCAACGCGCCGCCAGGCTCTTCGGACCGCGCTGGAGCGCGCCAATGCTCGTATCGCCGATGGGGTGGACCCCGCGCACGGCCACCGAGGCATGGCGAGCACGGTTGTCGCCGCCGTCGTGGCAGAAGGCGAACTCCGCTGGGTCAGTGTTGGCGATAGTCACCTTTATGTCTGGCGGGATGGCCGCCTGCACAAGCTGAACGAGGACCACTCGCAGGCAGGGCTGATGGTTCGGTCCGGCCAATACCAGCCCGACGACCCAGAGGTGAAGGCAGTCAAGTCGGTTCTCGTATCCGCACTGACAGGACGCAAGCTCGAGATCGTTGATCTTCCGCCGTCGACGTTCAGGTTGGAGCCCGGCGATGTTCTGATGCTGGCCAGCGACGGGCTAAATACCCTCTCGGACGCCGAAATCGAGAGGATCGTCGAGGAGATGCACGAGCACGGTGCGATCAGGTTGTCGACCACCCTCCTCGAGAGCGTCCGCAGCCGTCGCGTGGAACGCCAGGACAATACGACGGTTGCCATCGCACGCATTCTGGAGCCGGTTCGCCACGAGGCCGTCCCGGCACCGGCGGAGCGACCGGGCCGCCCTTCATCCGACGTGATCGATGACGCGAGCGAGGCGCGAACCGAGCGCATCGTCGAGCCGATCCCACAGCTACAGAGATCGGAGGCGGTCACCCGGCCGATAACGACACCATTGAGTTCTCCGGTCGAGACGGACGACGAGGCGCGGCCGGTTCTTGCCGAGCCACTGCCTGGGAGAGCAGCGACCACTGGCCCTCAGGAAGACGCAAATCAGACGGTCGCGACCGGTCGTCGGCAAGCGCACCCGGTGGAGACCCCGCCTGCAGCACCGGTGATTCGATCTGAAGTAGATGATGCGCGAAGCGAGAGTGGACCGGGGGGCGGCCGTCGGGCGGTCGCATCGGGCGGTGCCTCGCCTGTAATCGCGGCGAATACCCCGCCCGCGCTGTCCAGCGGCATTGCCGCCGCGGATAAACTGGCGCGCACGAACGGCTATGTTGGCCATGCGGATCCGAGCGAGGGCGCTCCGCCCGCCCCCGCGTCGGCTGCAGGGCTCGCCAAACGGCGTCCCTTTAGCGCGCGCCGAAGGTCGTCGGCGCTCGTGCGGAGTGTGCTTGCGCTCGTTCTTCTTGTCCTGATTGTGAGCGGCGTTGCTATCGCCGCACTGAGGCCCCATTGGCTGAGTGGCGTCGTGCCGGGCTTTGGCAATGGTGCCACGTCGACCTCTGCGCCCGGCGCAGCGCCCCAGGCGACCCCGAATGCGGCATCCGCGCCGGCGCTGGTGAAGCCGCCCGTCCCCGCGACCAGACCGCTACGAGAGGCCCCCGATACACCGGGCCCCGATAGGACTGCCGCGCCTCCCCTCCCGGATGCGGTTTCCGATTCACCTCCTGGGGGCACAACCGAAAGTCCACAAACAGATCAGGTGAAGGCGAACGCTCCGGAGAGGACGGCACCGTCGGCGTCCGATCCTCCTCTGATCGAGCCTGAGCGGCCCGTAACCCGTCCGGCTGGGACACCGCGCGCGCCTTGATCGGTTGGTCAAGGGTCGCGGTGCTGCCGTTGCCGGCCGGTCAGAGGATGTACTTCGACAAATCCACGTTCTTGGCCAGGTCCCCGATGCGCTGGCGAACGTAGGCTCCGTCCACGGTCACGGTCTGCCCTCCGCGGTCGGATGCTTCGAAGGAAATCTCGTCGAGCACGCGCTCCATCACCGTCTGAAGGCGCCTGGCTCCGATGTTCTCGACCGTCGAGTTCACCGACACGGCAATGTCGGCAAGCGCGTCGACCCCGTCCTCGGTGAACTCGAGGTTCACGCCCTCCGTCGCCAGCAGAGCCACGTACTGCTTGATGAGGCTTGCCTCGGGCTCGGTCAGGATCCGTCGGAAGTCCTCTTTCGTAAGGGGCGAGAGTTCGACGCGGATCGGCAAACGACCCTGTAGCTCGGGCAACAGGTCGGACGGTTTCGCGAGATGAAAGGCCCCCGACGCGATGAAAAGCACATGGTCCGTCTTGACGGGCCCGTACTTCGTCGAGACCGTCGTACCCTCGATCAGCGGAAGCAGATCGCGCTGAACGCCTTCCCTGCTGACGTCGGCGCCGCCGCGCACGGAGTCGCTACGCGAGCATACCTTGTCGATTTCGTCGAGAAACACGATGCCGTCGTTCTCGACCGCCTTGATGGCTTCGGTCGTGATCTGGTCCTGGTCGAGCAGCTTGTCGCTTTCCTGCGCCATGAGGAGATCGTAGCTCTGCCCGACTGTCGTGCGCCGCGTCTTGGTGCGCTGGCCGAATGCCTTCCCAAGCATTTCGCCGACATTGATCATGCCGACTTGGCCGCCCGGCACGTCGAAGGTCGGGAACGGAGAGCCGGCCTCCGGGACCTGGATGTCGATCTGTTTGTCGTTGAGCTCGTTCGCCCGCAGCTGACGCCGAAAGCTTTCGCGCGTCTCGGGTCGGGCGTTCGGACCGACCAGCGCATCAATGATGCGCTCTTCGGCGTTCTTCTCGGCCATCGCCCTGACTTCGCGACGTTTTACGTCCCGGATCAAGCTGATGCCAACTTCCACGAGGTCGCGAATGATGGAATCGACGTCACGGCCGACGTAGCCGACCTCGGTGAACTTTGTCGCTTCGACCTTCAGAAACGGTGCGCCGGCAAGCTTCGCCAGGCGTCGGGAGATTTCGGTCTTGCCGCACCCTGTCGGCCCGATCATCAGGATGTTCTTGGGGAGCACCTCCTCCTTGAGATCGTCGACCAACTGCTGTCTCCGCCACCGATTGCGCAAGGCGATCGCGACCGCTCGCTTCGCTGGTGCTTGCCCAACGATGAAACGGTCGAGTTCGGACACGATCTCTCGAGGGGAGAAGGTAGACATGGCATTCCTGTGCTCGTGGTGCCGCGTCACACCACTTCGGCGCGGCGGGCTACGTGTTGCGCTCGGCGACGAGCCAGCGCTGACTGCGCTGAAGTGCTTTTCTCGCGATTAGACCACTTGTTCGTCGCCGCCCAGCCCTGTTGGGGGCAGACAAATGCGGTCGGTCGTGGCCGGTGCGGCTGGCGGGCAGCTTCACAGCATTACATCAGCGCAAAGCGAAGCGTCGTCAGTCCGATCTTGATGATGTCTCCGTCGAACAACGACCGATCGCCGGAAAGTCGCTCGCCGTTGACGTGAACGGGGTTCTGTTTGCCGCCGTCGAAAATCCGGAACTCGTCGCTCGTGACATCGTAGCTGATCACGGCATGTTGCTGGCGCGAGATCGTGTTGTCGCCGAAATCCAGCGGAATGCGGTTGTCACCGCTGCGGCCGACTTGGTTGGTCCCGCTGAAAACTGGCCTCTCCTGGCCCTTACCCGGACCGTCAACGACCTTCAGCAAAGCCACCTTCAGATTGGAATCGTCGGTGATGACCTGCGTCGGCAGGTTATCCATATTGGCGCCCTGCCGCGGGGCCTCTTCCCCCGGGATATTGAGCGTTCGCGTCCGTTCACGGTCGGTCATCGTATGTCTCACTGCCTCTGGGTGACGGTCAGCGATCGCCGTCGACCGCGCGAAAGATGAAGCTGAACGCCGGGCGTCACAACTTTGCTGCCGGTCGCGATCTCGCCGGAACAGGCTGCCGCGCGTACCTCCATCATGTCGAGTTCGCCCATGTGCGTTTCAAGCCTGCTGCGCATCCATCCGTCGTCCGAGATCGCTGTTCCGCTGAACCGCATCCTCTGCTGGGCTCGTTGACCTTCGCCTGACCGGGCCCCACCCGCCTTTTCCCGTGGGAAGAGGGTGGGCCGAGTGCAGCAGCAACGCGAGCTGCAGTATCCGAAGCGGGAAGATACTCACGAAACCTCGGCGGGGTCTCCCCGGTCGCTTTTCAGCCTGCTTCAATGAAAGCCGGTGCTATACTAGACTGTCCGGCTCGAAAGTCACGAGAAACCGATAGCTGTGGTTGCCATTGCACCACATCGCCTTATCTTTAGGGCGTCACCGAGAGCCGCCACAGCGCCTCTTGCTTCGCGTCGGACACCAGGAGGAGCCACCCCGTGGCCGAGCCCATCCATATCGAGTTCACCCGTTTTTCCGCCTTCTATAGCCCCCTGATCGCGACCATCGCCGGTGGCTTCTTGAAGGCTGAGGGCTTCGCCCCGACGTACGCGGTGTCCGCGCCGGGCAAGTCGGCGATAGAAGGGCTGGTCGCTGGAACGGTCCACGTAGCTCAGTCGGCTCCGAGTCAGGGCTTCGGTCCGCTGGAGAAGGGGCAGAAGCCTCCAGCTTTGCATTTTGCGCAGATCAACGAGATGGACGGCTTTTTCCTCGTCGGCCGTCGACCCGAGCCCGATTTTCAGTGGTCGGGCTTGAAGGGTAAGCGCGTCGTCCTCGACGTCGGCGGCCAGCCGCTCTTCATGTTCAAATATGCGCTTCACAAGAGTGGTCTCGACTACGCGGACATCATCCCGGTTAACCTAGGCGCAGCCGAGATGGACCAGGCATTCCGCCGTGGGGAAGGCGATTACATCTCCATGCAGGGCCCTGCTCCTCAGCAACTCGAGCACGACAATGTGGGCCGCGTCGTAGCCTCGGTCGGCAAGGCTATCGGTCCATGCGCGTTCTCGAGTCTTGCGGCCCGTCCCGACTGGCTCGCGACCGATCAGGCGAGGCGGTTCATGAACGCCTACAGGAAGGCACGCGCCTGGGTCCGCGAAGCGCCAGCCGACGAGATCGCCAAGACGGAAGCGAGCTTCTTCCCGGGGATCGCACACGAGGCGCTGAGCCGCACCATTGCCACTTACCAGTCGCTTGGGAACTGGACTCCGCACGTCGAGATAACGCGTGAGGCCTGGGAGGCGACGAACGACATATTTATGTACAACAAGCAGATCACGCGTCGCCACAAGTACGAGGACGTCATCGTGCCCCCGCCCGGATAATTCGCCCGGCAGCTCCGATCGCTGGACCATGGCGTCATTTGACCTGCAAAATTGAGAGTCAAGGCCGTCGATCCAATTATGAACAAAATGTCAGATCAATCTGCCGTGACTGAAGGTGTTTTGTAGCGGGTGAGTTACGGTGGGTGGTCCCCAGTGCGACCGAGGGCGAAGTGTTGCAGCCCTCGCAATCGTCTGACGGAGCACGCGTCGATGCGTCACCGCGCCCGAATGCCGGAAAAAGCGGGAACCGGCTTTCACGTGGTCGCGTTGTGCTCTGCGGTTCAACACGAGGACGTGAGCCATGGCTGAGATTGCCCGCTTGTCGCGGTCTGCTGCAAAAGCAAATCCTGGTCAAACCTTTGCACACCCGGCAGCTCTCGTTGCCGAGGTGATGTTGACGCGTGGCGAGAAGCTCGGCGCCCTGGAGCGCTGGCGGCAGGATGTCTTGCAAGAGATGAGTGCTACCGGCGAAGGCATGCGGACCGAGCCCCGCAGCGGTCGCCTACCCCGGCTTCTGCGCGAGATCGATGAGGCGATCCGCGAACTGAGCCGCACGGAGGATCTCGTCGCGGCCAAGTGATGTTGGTTCCGGCCGGCAGCTTCCAAAATAGCGCCGGCTGGCATTTCAGATGCCGAGAACGTCCGACATCGAGAAAAGCCCGGGTCCCTTGCCGCGGCCCCAAAGCGCAGCCTTCACTGCCCCGCGGGCGAAGATGCCGCGGTCTGTCGCGATGTGTGTAAGCACGACGCGCTCCCCGTCTGCCGCGAAGACG
The DNA here is from genome assembly GCA_041397805.1 of Hyphomicrobiaceae bacterium. Classification (GTDB taxonomy): domain Bacteria; phylum Pseudomonadota; class Alphaproteobacteria; order Rhizobiales; family Hyphomicrobiaceae. The sequence continues at coordinate 63,727 of JAWKWD010000011.1, read as the reverse complement.
ACCGAATGTTCGCCGACAACGTTTCCGCCTCTAAGTGTCGCGAAGCCGATGTCGCCGCGCTTGCGTGCTCCAGTGTGCCCTTCTCGGCTCATCACGCTGTTGTCCTTTAACGGGATTCCCCGCCCGTCGGCTGCTGCCTGGCCCAGCATCAATGCGGTGCCGGACGGCGCGTCGACCTTCCGCCGGTGATGCATCTCGAGCACCTCGATGTCGAAGTCCGCATCGAGAGCTTGCGCCACCTTCCGCGTCACCGCGACGAGCAGGTTGACGCCGAGGCTCATGTTCCCGGCCTTGACGATCGTCGCATGGCGGGCGGCGGCCTTGATGGCGGCTTCATCCGCTTCATTGCAGCCCGTCGTGCCGAGCACGTGTACGATGCGGGCATTGGCGGCGAGGCCCGCGAACTCGACACTCGCCTTTGGCGTGGTGAAATCGAGGATGCCATCCACCTTGGCGACGATCTCCAGCGCATCCGCGGTCACCGGCACGCCAAGCTCGCCGATCCCAGCCAGAACACCGACGTCTTGGCCGATGGCGTTAGACCCGGCAGGCTCCGTTGCGCCCGCCACGACGCACCCCGGCATAGCGTGGACGGTGCGCACGAGTTCGCGCCCCATGGCCCCGGCGGCTCCCATAACGGCAAGCTTCATGTCGGACATCGGCGTCTCTCCGTTGGTGTCATCGCGTCTCTGACGGTCAGCTAGGCCTCGGGCGAACCTGGAAGCGTCAGCCTAAAGCATCTTCGCATGGACGCGCCAGCCGCAGTCGTGGCAGCATTCTCCGATGCGAGCCGGCGCGCAATCCCTGTGACCGGCCCACCTGAGCAAGGAGCAAGTGACGCCGATGGCCGAAGAGATGAACGGCGCCGAAAGCCTCGTCCGCACCCTGATCGCAGGCGGCGTGAACGTCTGCTTCACCAATCCCGGTACGTCGGAGATGCACTTTGTTGCCGCGCTCGACAAGGTGCCGGGCATGCGCTGCGTCCTGGGACTGTTCGAGGGCGTCGTCACCGGCGCGGCTGACGGCTACTATCGCATGCTCGATAAGCCCGCCTCCACACTGCTGCATCTGGGCCCCGGCCTCGCCAACGGCCTCGCAAACTTGCACAATGCAAAGAAGGCCAACTCCGGCATCGTCAACATCGTCGGAGAGCACGCCACGTACCACATCACCTACGATGCACCGCTCACCTCTGACATCGAGGGCGTCGCCCGGCCCATGTCGCACTGGGTCAGAACGTCTCCGGATAGCCGCCACATCGCCGCCGATGGTGCGCGCGCCATCGAGGCGGCCCGCAAGGCCCAGATCGCAACCCTCGTTCTCCCTGCCGACACGGCGTGGGGGCCGGCGACGGGTATCGCCGAGACGACGCTCCCGACGCGGCGCCCCAAGGTCTCCGACGATGCCGTGAAGTCGGCCGCCGCCATGCTGAGCTCCGGTAAGCGCGCTACGCTTCTGATGGGCGGCGCAGCGCTTCGCCATCGCGCGCTGGAACTCGCCGGGCGCATCGCCGCAAAGACCGGTTGCGGTATCTTGACCGAAGGCGCCAACACGCGCCTCGAGAGGGGCGCCGGCCGTGTCCAGGTCGAGCGTATCCCGTACGTGGTCGATCGTGCGCTTGGCGTCATGAAAGCGGCCGGCGATCTCGTCCTTGTCGGCGCGCGTGAGCCGGTTGCATTCTTTGCCTACCCTGACAAGCCGAGCCTCCTGATGCCACGCACATCGCGCTCGACGAAGCTCGCAGGGCTCGAGGACGACATGGAAGCGGCGCTCGAGGCGCTGTGCGACGAGCTTGGCGCGAAATCGACGCCTCCCGCGCATCTCGCCCAGCCGCGCCGCCCCGACATTCCGTCGGGCGGTCTCAATCCCGCAACGATCGCGCCGATCCTCGGCGCCATGATCCCGGAAGGTACCATCGTCGTCGACGAGAGCGTCACCACAGGCCGAGAATTCTTCGGCGAGACGGCAGGCGCCCCGCCTCACGACTGGATCAACAACCGTGGCGGCTCCATCGGGTACGGCATGCCCGTCGCCATCGGTGCTGCCATCGCCTGCCCGGATCGCAAGGTTCTTGCCATGATCGGCGACGGCAGCGCCATGTATACCGTGCAGTCTCTTTGGACGATGGCGCGCGAGAGCTTGGACATCACTGTCGTGATCTTCGCCAACGGCTCCTACAACATTCTGCGCGGTGAGCTGACGAACGTCGGCGTGCAGAATCCCGGCCCCCGCGCCGTGGACATGCTGACTCTAGGCCGGCCCGATATCGACTGGGTGTCGATCGCCAAAGGGCATGGCGTGCCTGCGCGCCGGGTGGACGATTGTGCCAGCCTGGCGAAAGCTCTCGACGCCGGCCTGAACAGCGGCGGTCCGAATCTGATCCAGGTCGTGCTCTGAACGGGAACGGCGGCGCGCGCCAGCGTCGGGCCGCCATTACCATTCGTCCCTGATGGCATCGGGAGCCCTCCAGTTGGCCAACGACGGCACCTATTCGAGATTTCCGGCATCCCGCGGCGAGAAGCGTGCCGCGCTGCTCGCCGCGGTCGACGGCATCCGAGATACCATTCTCGACAATGCTGCCGAGAGCGAGCGCCTGTGCACCCTGGCACCGGCGTCGGTGGCGGCACTCCGGGACACGGGGCTGCTCACCCTGAAGGCGCCCGAGGCGCTGGGCGGCGCCGAGGCCGATCCGGCCCTTCAGTTCGAGGTTATCGAGAAACTGTCAGCGATCGACCCCTCTGCGGGCTGGTGCTTGATGATCGGCGGCACCGGCATCGGTCTTCCGGGCGCATTCCTTCCCGACGAGGCAATCGCAAGGATGTTCGCGAGCGACCGCGCGCCCACCGGAGCCATCATGGCCGTGCCGGCAGGAGAGGCGGTCCCGGTCGAAGGTGGCTACCGCGTCACCGGCCGCTGGTCGTTCGTCAGCGGCGTGCCTCACGCCGAATGGGTGACCGTCGGCGCCCGCGTCATGACTTCGGACGGCGCACCGCCCCAGCCTCGTCTCTTCGTTGTTCCAGCCGAAGCCGTCACGCTTCATGACAACTGGCACGTGATGGGGCTGAAAGGCACGGGAAGTTGTGACGTTTCGCTGATGGATCGGTTCGTGCCTGAGGCGTTCACCTGGGATCGTCTGAAATCGCCCCCACGGCGCGGCGGCGCGCTCTATCGCATGGGCCATCCGGGCTTCGTTGCCAACGAGCACGCGGCTTTCGCCATCGGCACTGCGCGCGGGGCACTCGATGCCGTCATCCGCCTTGCCCGCGAGAAGCGGCGAAGCTTTGCGCCCGAGCCGTCATCGATCGAGGCCCGTGCGGTCTTTCAGCGCTTCGTCGGCCTGGCCGATCTGCGTCTGCGCGCCGCCCGGACGCTCGTTCTCGAGATCTATTCGGAGGCCTGGGAGATCGCGTCGGCCGGAGAGGTTCCTCCGCCCCGCGTGCAGGCCGCCATCCGCAGCGCCTGCGCCTACGCCACCGAGGTCGCGGTGGAAGTCACGTCGGAGGCCTTTCGCTTCGGCGGCGGCGAAGCCGCGTACGACCCACAACCGTTGCAGCGCTATCTCCGTGACGTCAATGTCGGCGCCCAGCACCTGATGATGAGTACCATCGCCTACGAGAACCACGGCCAGTTCCTTATGGGCCTGCCCGGCGCTGATCCGCTGCGGTGAGAAGGCCTCGTCGGGGGGGCGTGCTCGGCCAACGCCGTGCATCCACGTCCGTGCGAGCTCTGCCTGGAAGGAGCGAACGTAGTGCCGGGATCGCTCGTCGGAGCGTTTGCATTAGCTCCGTCTTACGCGGCCTCTGCCCCCGGCTCGCGCTCTGGCCGGCTTTCCCGCGGCCTGTCGGCTGAGGCCGCGGGTGAGCTCCATTCTGAAACGGCAAGGTTGGAGTTGGGCGGGTAAGGAATCTACCCGACGTAGCTCCCGCCGTTGCAGTCGAGGATCGCGCCCGACACGTAGGACGCCGCAGGCGTCAGCAGCATCATGATCATCCAGGCGATCTCCTCGGGCTGGCCGATATGCCCGCGTGGTAGCTTCGAGTAGTCGGTCGTGTTGCCTGCCGTCATCGCCGTCTGCACCGGCCCTGGTGCCACGCCATTCACCAGAACGCCGCGCCCGACCGCATTGCGCGACAGCCACCGCACCACGACGTGCACCGCGCCCTTGGAGGCCGAATAGTCGAGCGGCGTCGAGAGCGACGTGCCGCCCGTCCGCCCGGCCACCGAGCCGATCATCACGATCCGGCCGCCGCCGCGCGCCGCCATGTGCTCGATCATCGCCGAGCCGAGCAGAATGGGCACCATCACGTTGACGTCCATCGTCTGCATGAAGCGCTGGCGCGGGTTCTCGGCCTTGAGCAGCGGCGTGCGCCCGAGGATGCCGGCGCAGTGTGCCAACCCATCGACCGGCCCGCGCGCAATGAGCTTATCGGCGAAGCCGTCCTCGGTGAGGTCGCCCTCGAGCGTGTCGACAGTGGCGCCCAGGGCCTCGACCTCGGCCTTGACCTCGGCGAGTGGCGCGCGGTCCGTGAGCAGCAGCGTGGCGCCGAGCTGGGCCGCGGCCTTCGCGGTGGCCCGGCCTATGCCGTTTGCGGCGCCCGTCACGACGATGCGCTTGCCGACGAGGCTGAGAGGTGCGGGAAGGGGAATCGTCTTCGCGATGCCGGTCATGGGGCGTCCTCCGTTTTTCCGTTGTGCCCTATGATCGGCCTGCCACCCGTCTCCCTGTCAATCGCGCTCACTCGCGATGCGGCGCCCGGCCCGCTGGGCCCGCATCGCATCAGCGCCGCCGTCCGCCGAAGATCACCAGCGCCACACCGATGATCACGCCGGCCATGGCCGGCGTCACTCGCCAGTCCACGGCGATCGGTGCAAGAAGGCCGGCAGCGACGGCCAGTTGCTGAACGGCGAGTGTCGTCAGCGGAATGAGCGCCGTCGTCGCGACGAAATTCTCCGCCCCGAGCTTCACGACCACCGAGAAGCCGAGATATTGCATTGCCGTGAGGACCAGCGCTCCGACGAAAAGTCCCACCGCTATGGCAGATGGCTCGATGAGGTGCCGCGTCTGCGGAAACCAATTCGGTGCTGCAAAGAGGCCCTGGGCCGCAGCGCCCATGGCGGCGAAGAGCAGGACCATCCCGACCACACAAGCGAGCGCCAGGACGAGGCCGGTGACACGCATCTTCTCGAGAATCGTCTGCGCCGCCCGGTTCCACGGGTGCTGCTCGGCGGCGAACGATCGCGAGCTCATGATGAAGCCGCACCCGGCGCCAAGTGCCAATGCCAGGATCGGCGCCGTCGTCTCCATGCGCGGCACATACCATAGGATGGTGCCCAGAATGACGAGACCGCCGACGAGGCCAAGACGGCTCGGTCTGCGGCCCGCGAGCAGATAGCCGAGAGCGATCGCAATTGGCACGCCGAGCCTGACCAGAACGCTGCCGTCTGTCGGAGTTACGAAGCCGAGCAGGACATAGTAGACCGCCTCCATGGCGATGATGCCGCCGCCGACGACCAGGCTCAGCGGATGCGCTAGCACCGCCCGCCAGTCATGTCCGAGACCACTCGCCAGCAGCAGCGAGATCGCGCCGACCGGCATCGCCCAGAACAGGAGCGCGATCGGGTGGACGCCATGCTGTTGTCCGAAGCCGTAGGAGACGTTGAGCACGGCGAGCGCCAGCGAAAAGAGCGCAGCCTCGACCCAACCGCTGAGACCTGTGGCCCGCGCGCTCGCCGGTCGTGCCTCGTCCCTCGTCCAGTCGTTCATGCTGTGGCACCATTCGAGGTGCCCTTCGACCATCGTGCGAAATGCACGGTCGTGTCGCCCCATGTGCGATCGTCGAGCGTCTCGAAACCGTCGGGCCACGCCACAGCGACTTCGGCTCGCTCTTCCAGGACGGCGATCGCACCCGGCTCGAGCCACCCGCCCTCGGCTGCCGCCGCCATCGCCTGCACGCCAAGGCCTTTCCCATAGGGCGGGTCGGCGAAGACGAGCCCGAACCTCTCACGCGGAAGTGCCGGTCCGAGGCTCGTCGCATCGCGCCTGTAGATGCGCGTTTGGCCCGTCAGCCCGAACGTCTCGATATTGCGACGGACGAGACCGCGCGCCGTGGCATCGTCCTCGACAAAGAGGCAGAACGCTGCGCCGCGGGAGAGCGATTCAAGGCCGAGCGCCCCCGTTCCGGCGAAAAGGTCGAGGACGCGCAAGCCTTCGAGGGCGAATCCGTCGATCCCGTGGGCGAGGATGTTGAACAAGGCTTCCCGCACACGGTCGGAAGTGGGACGCACAGAAATTCCCTCAGGAGTGGCGATCGCCCGACCGCGAAATCTACCAGCGACAATTCTCACGCTTGGTCATCCTTCGGGCCCGCAGATTTGGCCTCTCGAGCCCGGTCCCTCGCGGAGGTTCTCCGCTCGCGCTCCGCTTCAGCCGCATCGGTCAACCCGAGTTCCCGAGCCAGGCGCGGCCCGAGCTGCTCGATCAGGACGCGCCGTCGCACCACCTCCACTTCGCCCGGCGCCAGATCGAGTAGCTGGAAGGGGCCATAGGAAACCCTGATCAGTCGATTGACGTCGAGGCCGAGTGCACTGAGGACTTTGCGCACCTCCCTGTTCTTGCCCTCCCTGAGACCGACCGTCAGCCAGACATTCGCGCCCTGCTCCTTGTCGAGCGTCGCATCGATGGGGCCGTATTTTACGCCTTCGACCTCGATCCCGTCCTTCAGCTTGGCCAGAGCGGCCGCCGTGATGCGCCCATGTGCGCGGACTCTATAGCGCCTGAGCCAGCCTGTCGCCGGAAGCTCCAGATGGCGGGCGAGGGACCCGTCGTTTGTTAGGAGGAGAAGACCTTCGGACGTGACATCGAGCCTCCCGACGGAGATCACCCGGCCGAGGTCCGGTGGCAGTTTGTCGAACACGGTCTCCCGGCCTTCCGGATCCCGGTGCGTCGTCACCAGACCTCGCGGCTTGTGGTAACGCCAGAGCTGCGCCGGCTCGGCGCCGCGCAGCGGCTTGCCGTCGACCAGAATGGCGTCCGAAGGTCCGACGTCGAGTGCCGGCGAGCGAATGACGCGCCCGTTGACAGCAACGCGTCCGTCCGCAATCCAGCGCTCCGCATCTCGACGTGAGCAAAGTCCCGCCCGCGCCATCGCCTTGGCAATGCGCATCTGCTCGGCGAGGCTGGCCGGCCGCGGTTCTGTCTCGGATGTCCGATTCCTGGCCTGCCGCGCGGGCGGTCTACGCGACTTCGATGGGTTCGCCTGTCCTGCTCGGTCACCCGAAGGCGATGCCGAACGCCGTGCGGTTTGTCCGGTGAGGGGGCCTGCACGCCCGGGACTACGCGCGACAGACGGGTGGCTCTCCCGCGTCTTGCCGACGTCTCGGCCGCGTCGGGACTTGTCATCGCTGCTCATGGGTCCTGGCTTCACTATGGCGGCCGCAGTCGGCAGCTTTGGAGGATCGGTGTGAATGGTAGAGGCGGTTATGCCAGCCACTAGCCAGCGGTTGTCGCGAAGGCCCCGGGCGGGCGGAGAACCTCTCGATAGTGAGGTGAACCACGAAGCAGCCAGACGCGACAAGAGGGAATTACGCGTTTCGAAATACCGCAGGGGGCAGAATGCTCCGGCATCTCTGGGTCTAGCATGGGACGAGAAAGACCGGACCCTGGCAGGTTCCCCAGGATCAGCTCTCCCAGACCGAACGAGGCCATGGCATTCTTCCAGAATTGAGCACTTCGATCGTCTTGCAAAAGCAAGGGAACTCGTTGGAAGGTCATGCCGTTACGCCGTCGGACAGGAGGAGATCCGCGAGATGATGAACCGTGTGACATCCCTTTTCGCCGCCGCTGTGATCGCTGTTGCGAGCTCGGTCGCTGCTCCGAAGGCAGAAGCCGGCCGCAGAGGCCACCACCATGGCGGTGCCATAGCTGCCGGAATAATCGGCGGCCTGTTGTTTGGCGCCCTTGCGCGTGCCGGCCACCGGCACGATCGGCGGCATTACTACTACGGCGGATATCCTTACTACGGTTACAGTGGTTATTACGCCCCACGCTATTACGGGCATCGTCATTACCGGCATCGCCATTATTACAGGCACCGCCCCTACTACCGGCACCGCCATCATCATCGTCACCGCCATTGGTGACCGCCGGGACAGTTATAGGTGTGTGTTTTGGTTTGGAGGCCCTGCCGTCATCGCCAGGGCCTTCCGTTTCCAATGGCAAGGGATACTCGACGTTACTCGCCACCTTCGTTGCGGATATTGATGACCCGCCCGCAATGCTTGCAGTGGACGGCATCGGCGTCGTGACGAACCAGACCGCAGTCGGGGCATTCCTTGCGGACCGTTGCAGGCCGGAAAATTGCCTGGATGAGACGCAGGAACAGCCCGAGGCCGAAGATCATGATCGCCACGGCCAGCAGGCGACCGGCCTCGTCTTTCATCACGATGTCGCCGTATCCCGTGGTCGTCAGTGTCGTCACAGTGAAGTAGAGCGCATCGACGTAGTGGTTGATCCCCGAGTTGGTGCGCACTTGGAACACGTAGACGATAGCCGACATGATGAACACGAACACGGCGAGATTGATCGTTGCGTCGATCACTTCCTCGTTTTTCCGGAAGAAGGACGATACTTCGCGAAGATCCCGCAGCACATGGTAGGAATGGAACAAGCGCATGAACCGGAGCACCCGCAGGAACAGCAGGCTCTCGTTCAGGATCGGAGCAAGAAGCGAGAGGATGACGAGCACGTCCGTCCACGTCGATACTTGGCGGAATAATGTCATCCGCAAGTCGTAGATCCACAACCGCACCAGCCACTCGAAGATCAGGACAGAAGCGACTACGATATCCGTGGTGGAGTGCCAGCCGGCCTTATAATGAAACGACGCCACCACGAAATAGACCAGCAGTGCAACGTCGATCGCGAGCAAGGCCATGCGGAACAAGCGAGCGGAAGGTTCGGCGCTGAAATAAAGACGGCGCAGTCGCGAGCGTAGGCGCCTCGTCCGCCCCGCCGCTGGGCTCGCCTTCGTTAGATCTTGCATCAGGTGCCTCCGCCGCGAGGTCGAACGACGATCGGTGCGACGGCGGGCCCCCGCAGACCTCGATATCATCCGCCTGAGCTATATAATGGCTCGAACGAGTCGCAGGAACCTGCTGTGAGCCAGATATCGCCGTCGCCGCCACCACCATTGCGACCTGCAGAGACGCCCATGCAGCGCGCCCTCGTCGAGGCACGCGCGGCTGCCGATCGGGGCGAGGTGCCGGTTGGCGCGGCACTCGTAGCCGCCGATGGCTCGCTTCTGGCGTCCGATGGCAATCGGACCCGGGAGCAGGCGGACCCGACCGCCCACGCCGAAATACTCGTGATCCGCTCGGCGTGCCGACGGCTCGGCGAGCAGCGTCTCGTCGGTTCGAGCCTCTACGTTACGCTCGAGCCGTGCCCGATGTGCGCCGCGGCAATATCCTTGGCGCGTGTCCGGCGTCTCTATTGGGGCGCGGACGACCCAAAAGGGGGTGGCGTCGAGCACGGTCCGCGCATTTTCAACCACCCGACCTGCCACCACGTGCCGGAGCTTTACGGGGGGATCTGCGCGGCCGAGGCTGCCGCTTTGCTGGTATCTTTTTTTTCCGATCGCCGTTGATGCTTTGACGTCGACCGCGCTTCTCCTCCTGGTCGAGTTCTTCCGGGGTGCGCATCGGCAGAATGCCGTTCCTCTCGAGCAAGGCACCGAGCGCGTCCCAGTCCTCGAGCACTGTCCGATAGATCCACCGGTAGCCCCAGGGCGCGTGAGCGATCGCTGCCGCCCGCTCCCGTCCGATGAGCTCGGTTGCGGCCGCGAGCTCGAGCCAGCAAACGACAATGTGTAGATAGGTCTGCTCGTAGTTGCGCCCGCCCTCGGGCAGCTTCGTGGGTGCTCTCGGATACCGCCTGACGAGCTCGTCGAAGAACGGTGCCACGGGGTCGTGGTCCGGGCCTCCCAGTCGCCATAGGTACCAGTGCATCTGCTCGTGCAGATAGGTCGAGAGCAGCAGGTCTTCCGTTTCGGCGAAGCGAGTGCCGAGCGTCAGGATCGGATGACTGTGCGTAGCCCCTGCCGGCTGGATCCGCACCAGCTTCGTGAACTCGTACCGGGTCAGATCATGCCGCTTGCGCAGCGCCGCCAAGAGGTCGGCAACGCGGCGGGCTTCGCGCTCGGCCCGATCCAAGTCGATCAGGATGCGTATCTCGGTGCCGTCGTCAGCCATGCGCCGTTTGATAGGCAACCTGCATGGCGTGCCAAGGGTCAAATCATCGCGAATTGATCGTCGATGGGGATGGGGTGTGGAAAAAGGCCAGTAATCTATTCAGTGAGACCAAGGGCGTCGGCACGGTGACAGACCGCTCCACGTCAAATCGACCCACGTTGCTTAGCGTCGCTCATTCCGCAGCCATCGGCCGCCACCGCAGCCTCGGCTCGCGTGCTGCCTTGGTCTCGTCCAGCCGTCGGCGCGGCGCGAGCCGAGGGGCTTCCTTGAAGCGGCTCTTATCGTTGCCCGTCATGGCATCGTGTGCGAGGTCACGCAGTGTGGCGATGAACAGGTCGAGAGATTGCTTCGATTCCGATTCCGTCGGCTCGATCAGCATCGCGCCATGCACGACCAGCGGGAAATACATAGTCATCGGATGATAGCCCTCGTCGATCATCGCCTTGGCGAAATCGAGCGTCGTCACTCCGCTGTTCTTGAGCCAGGTATCGTCGAACAAGACCTCGTGCATGCACGGCTGGTCGCCAAACGGCTGGCTCATCACGTCGCGGAGGCCGACGCGCACGTAGTTCGCTGCGAGCACCGCATCCTCCGAAGCCTGGCGCATCCCGTCGGAGCCGTGGCTGAGCATGTAGGCGAGTGCCCGGACGAACATGCCCATCTGGCCATGGAAGGCCGTCAGCCGTCCAAGAGGCCGCATACCGTCCCGCGTATCGGCCTCGTGCTCGACCAGCTTGAAGGTCTCGCCGTCGCGGACGACGAATGGCACAGGAGCAAAGGGCGCGAGGGCCTCTGAAAGAACCACGGGGCCCGACCCTGGCCCGCCGCCACCATGTGGGGTGGAGAACGTCTTGTGCAGGTTGATGTGCATTGCATCGATGCCAAGGTCGCCGGGACGCACCTTGCCGACGATCGCGTTGAAATTCGCTCCGTCGCAGTAGAAGTAGGCGCCCGCTTCGTGCACGACGCGGGCAATCTCTGCCACCTCCGGCTCGAACAACCCGCAGGTGTTGGGGTTCGTCAGCATGATTGCGGCGACATCCGGAGTGAGCGCCGCCTTCACCGCCTCCGCCGCCACAGTCCCGTCACCGCGTGCCGGAACCGACTTCACGTGATAGCCCATGAAAGCCGCCGTCGCCGGATTGGTGCCGTGCGCGGAGTCCGGCACCAGGACGACGTTTCGCTTCGAGCCGCGCGCCTCGAGCGCAGCCTTGATGGCAAGCATGCCGCACAGCTCGCCGTGCGCGCCGGCCTTGGGCGAAAGCGCGACGGCTTTCGTCCCCGTCAGCTCGAGCAGATAGCCCGCCAGTGCTTCCATCAGCGCCAGCGCGCCCTGAACCGTGCTCGGCGGCGCCAGCGGATGCACGTCCCCGAAACCGGCGAGGCGCGCCATCTTTTCGTTGAGCCGCGGATTGTGCTTCATCGTGCACGAGCCCAGCGGATAGAGCCCAGAGTCAATTGCGTAGTTCTTTCGCGAAAGGCGCACATAGTGGCGCATCGCTTCGGGCTCCTTAAGGCCTGGCAGGCCGATCGGCCGTTTCCGCTCGAGGCCCGCGAGCCGGTTCTTCACTGCCTTGGGTTCCGGCAGATCCACGCCCATATTTTCGGGTCGTCCGATCTCGAAGATCAGCGCTTCTTCGTGATCGAGCCCTCGGTTTCCCGTGAAGGTTTTGGCGTCGCTGATCGCCGGACTACCGGGGCTGGTGGGGCGGCCTTGCGTGTTCATTGCCATGTGAGGCTTCCATCTCTTTCAAAGGTAATGGCGACGGATGTCGTCGCGGATCTCGTCCTCCAGCCGGTCGTTCTCGACCTTCTCGAGGATGGCATTGAGTTCGCGCACGAGGCCGACAAGATCGCCGACGCGGGCCTTGGGCCACGACCGGATCGCACTCGTGGCCTTCTCGGAGAACGGCTTCTCGGCCGGAGCCCGCACGAGATGCGCGATCTTCCGCCAGGTCGCATCCGCAGCAGGCGGAAGCACTGAAGCGTCGAGCCCGGCCAGGTGAACCGCGAAGGCATTGGCGGCAGCATCGCCTGCCGCATCATTGGCTTCGACCGCCACCAGAAATTCCCGCACCGCCGCAAGACCGCGTGTGCCGGGACGTTTGCCGCGCTGCTCTGTCAAGGCGAGCCTCGTCTCGTGTCCATGACCTCAGGAATACTCGCGCGAGATTGCCGCGCGGACGATCTCGTTGCGCGCGTCGATCTCTGCTTCCTCCACGGCTTCCGCGATCGCGGCGAGGGCGGCCGCGAGTTGCTCAACACGTGCGGACGGCCAGGATCGGACCATCGCGATCGAGCGCTGCGACAAGGGCTTGTGTGCGCTCGCTTTGAGCGGTCGGGCCACTCGGTCGGCCCAGATCGTGCGCGCTGCAGTCGGCAGCTCGTTCGGCTTGAGACCGGTTATGTGCCGGCTGAGCGCCGATGCCATTGCATCGGCACTGCTCATTTCACGGCCTGCGTCGGCGCAACAGGCGGAGAGCCGGGTTCCAAGGCGCCCCAGCGCTTCCGCAAGCAGCTCATGCTCGCTCTTGTCGGTGCTCATTCTCCACATCCTGGAACGCCCGAAGATCGCGTCCCTCGCATCCACATCATGCACGGACCGCCTCCGCCAATGCAGCCGTGAGCCGTGCGCGGTCGTCGTCCGTATTGATCTCGGTCGAAGCGACGACGATGAGGTTCGCAAGGTCCGCGTTGCCCGGGAGCAGCCTCGAGACGGGAACGCCTGCCAGGATCCCGTTGTTCGCTAGCGCCTCCACCACATCTGCGGCGTCATCGGCGACACGGATCGTGAACTCGTTGAAGAAGGCCGGCGTCACCACTTCGACCCCCGAAAGGGTGGTCAGACGTTCGGCAAGGTCCACGGCATTGGCATGGTTGATTTGTGCAAGCCGACGTAGGCCTGCCTCTCCGAGAAGGGTCATGTGAATGGTGAAAGCGAGTGCGCAGAGCCCCGAGTTGGTGCAGATGTTGCTCGTCGCTTTTTCGCGGCGGATGTGCTGTTCGCGCGTCGACAGCGTAAGCACGTACCCCCGGCGTCCCTCGGCATCTACCGTTTCCCCGGCCAGCCTGCCGGGCATCTGACGCACATACTTGTCACGGGTGGCGAAGAGGCCGACATACGGCCCGCCGAAATTGAGGCCGTTCCCGATCGATTGTCCTTCCGCCGCGACGATATCCGCGCCCATCTCGCCGGGCGACTTGATCAGGCCGAGCGACACGATCTCCGACACGGCGACGATCAACAACGCGCCCTTGGCATGTGCCGCCTCCGCGATCGGCTCCAGATCGCGCACCGAGCCGAAAAAGCTCGGATACTGCACCACGACACAGCTCGTCTGGTCGTCGATCCGGGCCGTCAGGTCCTCTGTGCCCATCGGATCCGGCGTCAGAGCGTCAACCGACGCGCCGCCGAAATGCGCGAGGGTTCGGATCACGTCGGCGTATTGCGGATGTAGTCCGCCGGAAAGAACGGCCTTTTTCCGCCGCGTCAGGCGATGTGCCATGAGCACGGCTTCGGCCGTCGCCGTGGATCCGTCGTACATGGAGGCGTTGGCCACATCCATGCCGGTCAGGTTGGCGACCTGCGTCTGGAACTCGAAGAGCGATTGCAGCGTGCCTTGCGTGATCTCGGGCTGGTAGGGCGTGTAGCTTGTCAGGAACTCTGAGCGCTGGATCAGGTGGTCGACCGTCGCGGGCACATGATGGCGGTAGGCGCCAGCTCCGATGAAGAACGGAACCGCTCCGGCCGGCGTGTTGAGGCTCGCGAGCTTCGCCATCTCGCGCTCGACTTCCAGTTCTGACATCGCGCGCGGCAACTGCAGCAAGTCGCTCATCAGTTTGTCGCGAGGCACCGAGACGAAGAGATCGTCGATGCCTGACACCCCGATCTTCGCCAGCATCTCGCGTCGGTCGGCGTCCGTTAGGGGGAGGTAGCGCATCACGCGTTGTCCTTGACGAACTGGTCGTAAGCGGCGCGGTCCATCAACTCGTCAAGCTCGCTGGCATTCGAAAGCTTCAGCTTGAAGAACCAGCCCTCGCCTTCCGCCGCCTCGTTGACGGCAGCCGGCCGGCCCGCCAGCTCCCCGTTGGCCTCGACGACCTCGCCGGAGATTGGCGCAAAGACGTCGCTCGCCGCTTTGACGCTCTCGACGACCGCGCACGCCTCGCCCGCCGTCACGGTCCGTCCGACCTCCGGAACCTCCACGAAGACGACATCGCCGAGCTGCTCCGCGGCATGTGCCGTGATGCCGATGGTCGCGATATCTCCCTCGACGCTGATCCACTCGTGCTCTTTCGTGAACTTGATGGTCGCCATGTGTAATCCTCTATGCGATCGGGAGGGGGATGAGAGGCGGGACGCGCCCCTCAGGATTGGCTCTTCCTGAAGTACCGGTGCGCCACGAATGGCAGCGCCACGACCTCGGCCGGCATCGGCTTCCCGCGCACGACGAGCTGCACTTTGGTGCCGGGCGCCGCTTGGCCCGCCGTCACGTACCCCATTGCGACCGGCCCGTTTACGCTCGGCCCGAAACCGCCGGATGTCACTGTCCCGATCGGTTCGCCGTCCGCTGCAAGGATTTCGGTGCCCTCCCGTGCCGGCGCCCGGCCCTCCGGCTTGATGCCTACACGCTTGCGCGAAGGCCCTCTTGCGAGCTCGCGCTGGATGCGCGCCGCGCCAGGAAATCCGCCCTCTGCGCGCCGGCGCTTCTGGATCGACCATTGCAGGTTGGCCTCGATGGGCGACGTCGTCGTATCGATGTCATGGCCGTAGAGACAGAGCCCCGCCTCTAGCCGGAGCGAATCCCGCGCGCCGAGACCAATCGGCGCGACCTCGGACTCGCCGACGAGCAACTGCCAGATGGCGGCTGCAGAGGCATCGGGCACGGCGATTTCGTACCCGTCCTCGCCCGTGTAGCCCGACCGCGTGACGAACACGGTCTGCCCCAGCAACGGCGCGAACGTGCCGCTCATGAACGCGAGCTCGTCGATGCCGGGAATGTGCCTGGCGAGAACCGCAGCCGCAGCCGGACCCTGCAGCGCAAGCAGAGCCCGCTGGTCGGCGACGAACAGCTTGATCGCATCCGGCAATCGTGCGCGGATGTGCGCGTAGTCCGCCTCCTTGCACGCCGCATTCACCACCAGCACGAGATTGCCGTCCTCCACCGGGCCGGGCGATCGCGTCACCATCAGATCGTCGAGAATGCCGCCGTCATCGGCGAGAAGCTGAGAATAGCGCTGTTGCCCTGGGGCTAGCGCGGCGATGTCGGCCGGCACCAGGGCTTCGAGCGCCTGTGCCGTCGTCGCGTGGTCCGGTCCCTGCAGGAAGCAGATCCCCATATGCGCAACATCGAAGAGCCCTGCTTTCTCGCGTGTCCAGAGATGCTCCTTTAGCACGCCCATCGGGTACTGAACCGGCATCTCGTAGCCCGCGAACGCCACCATCTTGGCGCCCGCGGCGACGTGCAGATCGTAAAGCGGAGTGCGCTTCGGCGCTTGTGGCGTGACGGCGTTCGGCTCGGCCATGCTCGCGTCCCGTGACGGCTCCACGATCGCGAGCCCGATTGCGCGCGAGCGGAAGCCCCCTCTGTCACGGAACCTGAGAGATTTGAGCGAAGTCCCGGTTAGCGCTTTGCCTGTGAGCTAGCCCCGGCAGGTGGGGCTTTCACAGCGCGGTTGCAGCGTGAGCAACCTGAGCGCCCATCGAAACTCCACTTTACCCCTTCGGTGAGCGGCGAACGACGGATGCCGCTGCTTTCCAGAGTGCCATCGGCCGGCGGTCCTTTTGCCTGAGAGGTTCCGGGGCGGTTGCTCCTTCGGCGCCGGAGCGAGACGAGGCTACGCCTCACTCGTCCGGTCTCTTCCGCCGGCCTGTAACGGCCGAGCACTCAGGATAAGGCGGCCCGGCGGCGAGTCAATCCGTAGTCGTGCCCGCCTGTGCACGGCTTTTGTGCGTCCGATCGCGGATCAGCCGCCTTTCGGAGGGCCGGGCTGGCTCGTCGCCTTGTGAGCGCCGACCGGAGCTGATGCGGGAGGCTCACCGGCCCAGGCAACTCGATAGAGGTCGAAGCGCCGGTCCAGGAAGTTGCGCACGCTGCCCTCGCGGCGCGCCACCTCGAGATCGGTGAGATTCAAATCGGCGATTGCGATCGTCTCGGTATTGGCGGCTGTGTCCGCGGCCACGCCGTCGCGCGCAAACGGGATGTCGCAGGGTGTCAGAATTGCGCTCTCGGCGTAGTGAACGTCCATGTTTTCGACGTTCGGCAGGTTTCCGCACACGCCCGCCATCACGACGTACATCTGGTTCTCGATGGCACGTGCGTGACAGCAGTAGCGCACGCGCAGAAAGCCACGCCGGTCGTCCGTGCAGAACGGCACGAACAAGAGCATTGCCCCTTGGTCGGCGATATGACGGGCAAGCTCCGGGAACTCGGCATCGTAGCACACGAGTACACCGATCGGCCCGCAGTCCGTGTCGATCACGTTGACCGCATCGCCGCCTTTGATGTTCCACCAGTAGGCCTCGGAAGGCGTCGGGTGGATCTTGTCCTGGCCGTAAACGGCCCCGTCACGCAGAAAGACGTAGGCGACATTTCGGATGGTTCCGTTGTCATGTCGCGTCGGCTGCGTGCCGCCGATGATGTTGATGTTGTGCTCCACCGCCAGCTCACGCATGAAGCCGATGAACCATTCGGTGTACGTGGTGATGCGCTCGATGCCGTCGAGTGGCGGCAACGGCTTCTCTTCGAGGGAGAGGAGCTGCAACGTGAAGAGCTCCGGCAATACGACGAAATCGGCCTTGTAGTCTGCAGCCACGTCGACGAAGTAGGCCACCTGCCGCTTGAAGTCGTCGCGGTCGGTAATCCCCCGCATCTGGTACTGAACGGCCGCCACACGCACCTTCGTGGGTCGCGCCAGCGTCGAGGCGGTTTGATTGCGACCTTCGACATACTCGGGATTGCGCCACACCATCAGGCTGGCATAGCCGAGCGACTGCCGATCGCTCGGATCGTAGCCTTCGAGCACGCCGTGGGCCGCGAATCCCTGTGCGAAGTGGAAGTTCACGACAGGATCGGTGAATTTCCGCTCTTTGACTGCTTCCAGATAAGCGGTGGGTGAGCCGACATCACGTTGCCGGCGCGCCAGTCCCGGCATGCGACCGCCGAAGACGATGCCTTTGAGACCGAGGCGCTTCGCAAGTGCCTTGCGAGCATTGTAGAGGCGCTGCCCGATCCGGAGCCGCCGGTGGGCCGGATCGACTGATACGTCCATGCCGTAAAGCCAGTCGCCGCGCGGATCGTGGCGTGCCGCAAAGCCGCCGCCCGTGATACCGGACCAAGTGTGTGGGCCCAGTGCGCTGGCCTCGTCTATGGTAAATGTGGCGCAATAGCCGACGACCTTGCCTTCGTACTCGGCAACGAACTGGCCATCTGGAAAGTTGTTCAGCTGGCCGCGCACCATTGCCGCCGTCAGCGCCGGCTGCGGATGATATATTCGCCTGCTCAAAGCCTCGATGTCTGCGATATCGAAAAGCTCTGCGCGCCTCACGACAAGGCGCGCCCGCCTGAGCTTACCCGTGTCGGAAGCAGGCAGGCCGGATCTGTCTGTTTTATCTTGCATGGCAATGAAGTTATCGCACGTCCGAGCGTACCCTGTCACACCGGACCGATCCGTCGCTCGGGTTCTAGTCCGAGCAGGGCGACGATGCGCTCGACCACCCTCTTGGGTGGCAGCCGCATCGAGACGACCACGGCGCCCTCGTCTGGACCGGGTTCCTCGAGCGTTTCGAATTGGCTGGCGAGCAGAGAGGGCGGCATGAAGTGGCCTCGCCTTCGCGACAAGCGCTCCCCGATCAGGGATCGGCTGCCTTTGAGGTAGACGAGGCCCACATCCGCCCTGTGGCCAATCAGGACGTCGCGGTACGCTCGTTTGAGGGCCGAGCAGCTTACGATCCCGCCTTCGCCCAATTCCCGGCGCGCATCGATCCAGGCGGCAATTGCGGCCAGCCACGGCGCGCGGTCGGCGTCGGTGAGCGGCTGACCGCTCGCCATCTTGGCGATGTTCACGGCAGGATGGAACTCGTCCGCATCTCGGAATGGCCATCCCAGCACGCCGGCGAGACGCTTTCCGGTTGTGGTCTTGCCGGCCCCCGATACGCCCATGATGACCACCACATGAGGTGGCCCGGTGCGCAACGGCAGAGTTGGACGTGGCGCGGGAGGCACTGGCTTGAATCTCAGGGCTTGGTCGCTGGCTCGACGTGCCCGCCGAAGCCTTTGCGCATCGCCGACAGCACCTTCTCCGCGAAGGTGTGTTCCTGTCGGGAGCGGAAGCGGGCGTAGAGCGCCGCCGTCAGCACCTCGGCCGGTACGGCCTCTTCGATGGCGGCTTGCACCGTCCACCGGCCTTCTCCTGAATCCTGCACATGACCCGAGTAGCCGGCGAGGGCCGGGTCGTCCGCTAGTGCTGCCGCTGTCAGATCGAGAAGCCATGACGTGATAACGCTGCCCCGACGCCAAACCTCTGTCACGTCGGCAACGTCGAGATCGAGGCGAA
This sequence comes from Hyphomicrobiaceae bacterium, assembly GCA_041397805.1. Lineage (GTDB taxonomy): Bacteria > Pseudomonadota > Alphaproteobacteria > Rhizobiales > Hyphomicrobiaceae. Next base: position 44,926 of record JAWKWD010000011.1, on the reverse strand, counting down.
GTTCCGGAGTCACATGATCCGAGCCCGCATTTTTCAGGATGTCGAGTCCCTCGGCAATCGCTTGCATCATGCCGTACTCGATGCCGTTGTGGACCATCTTGACGAAATGGCCTGCGCCGCTCGGACCAGCGTGAAGATAGCCGTCCTCCACGCGCGGGTCGCGACCGTCGCGTCCCGCTGTCGCCGGAATCGCCCCACGGCCGGGCGCCAGCGTCCTGAAGATCGGATCGTGCCGCTCGAATGCGGACCGCTCGCCGCCGATCATCAAACAATATCCTCGCTCGAGCCCCCACACGCCCCCCGATGTCCCGACATCGAGATACGCGATGCCCTTCTCGCGCAGTGCTTTGGCGCGCCTGACGTCGTCCTTCCAGAACGTATTTCCGCCATCGATTATCGTGTCGCCGGGGGAAAGCAGCCGCGACAACTCGTTGACGGCCGATTCTGTCGTCTCTCCAGAAGGTAGCATGACCCAGACTGAGCGCGGCGGTGCGAGCTTGGAGGCCAGCGCCGCGATGCTGTCGGCGCCGATGGCGCCCTCGTCCTCCAGAGCCCGGATGGGGGCAGGATCACGGTCGAAGACCACCGCTTGGTGGCCGCCACGTCCGAGACGCCGGGCGATGTTCGAGCCCATGCGGCCGAGCCCGATGACGCCAATTTGCATCGCCTGCCCTTTCACGTCCTAGCGCCAGTCCCCCCGCACAGGAGGTCTCGCCACGGCGAAACCCATGGTGCAGCAACGACTGCTGGAAGGCGAGTCCACGTCAGCTCGCGATATACTGGCCGCCATTGGCGTCGAGGCAAGCGCCTGTGATGAAGCCCGCATCATCGGCTGCCAGAAATACGATGCAGCGGGCGATCTCTTCCGGCGAGCCGAGACGACCGACAGGAATAAAGGGAAGAATCTTCGTCTCGAGTACCTCCTTGGGTACGGCGGCCACCATCTCGGTGTTGATGTAGCCCGGAGCCACCACGTTGCACGTGATGTTCTTGGCGGCCCCTTCGAGTGCGACGGCCTTGGTGAAGCCGAGTAGCCCCGCCTTGGCGGCGGCATAGTTGGCTTGTCCGAATTGGCCTTTCCGCCCGTTGATCGACGAGATGTTGACGATGCGCCCGAAATTGCGCGAGCGCATGCTCTCGATAACGAGCCGCGTCATGTTGAACGCGCTGTCGAGGTTTGTGCGGATCACGTCAGCCCAGTAGGCTTGCGTCATCCGGTGGAGCGGCGCGTCGCGCGTGATGCCGGCGTTGTTGACGAGGACATCGACCGGCCCGACGGCGTGTGAAATCTGGGAAACGCCGGCCTCGCACGAAGCGTAGTCGCCGACGTCGAACTTGAAGACCGGAATCCCGTGCGCGGCGGAGAAGCGCTGGGCCGCCTCGTCGTTGCCGTGATAAGTCGCGGCAACCCGGTACCCTTTGCGTGCGAGGGCGATCGAGATCGCCTCGCCGATGCCGCGGGTTCCTCCGGTAACGACAGCGACGCGGGCCATGACAAATCCTCCCTGGGGGACGGCTCTATGGAACTGGGGCTCGTGAGAGAAAGAATAGATCGCGATGACTTGCAGAGTCAGGCACGAACCGAGGGACGCCCCGGGGCAGTGCACTCCGCCCCGGATTTCCTGCGATTAAGGTGAACGCCCATCGTGGGCCAGAAACGAGCCGTCGGCCCTTAGTCGCGTTGCAGGCACATGGCGATGCCCATGCCGCCACCGATGCAGAGCGTGGCGAGGCCCTTCTTCGCGTCACGCCGCTGCATCTCGTAGAGGAGAGTCGTGAGCACACGCGCACCGGATGCGCCGATGGGGTGGCCGATGGCGATGGCGCCGCCGTTGACGTTGACCTTGGAGGTGTCCCACCCGAGCCCCTTGTTGACGGCGCATGCTTGTGCGGCAAAAGCCTCGTTGGCCTCGATCAAATCGAGATCCGACACCGTCCAGCCGGCCTTCTCGAGCGCCATTTTCGAGGCCGGAATCGGTCCCGTACCCATGATCGAGGGATCCACACCGACGCTTGCCCACGAGACGATCCGCGCGAGCGGCTTGATGCCCCGCTTTTGTGCTTCCGCCTGCGTCATGAGAACGACGGCGGCGGCGCCGTCGTTGATGCCGGATGCATTCGCTGCCGTTACTGACCCGCCCTTCGGGTCGAACGCGGGGCGGAGCTTTGCGATGCCGTCGACCGTCACGCCTTCCTTGATGTATTCGTCCTCGGCAACGACCGTTTCGCCCTTGCGGGTCTTGATCGTCACCGGAGCAATCTCGTCCTTGAAGCGGCCGGATTTCTTGGCGGCCTCGGCCTTGTTCTGAGAGGCAACGGCGAACTTGTCCTGCTCTTCGCGCGTGATCTGGTACTGCCGCGCGACGTTCTCGGCGGTCGTGCCCATGTGATAGCCATTGAAGGCGTCCCAAAGGCCGTCCTTGATCATCGTGTCGATCATGGCCGTGTCGCCCATCTTGTGCGACTCGCGAAGATGCATCGCGTGCGGCGCCTGGCTCATGCTTTCCTGGCCGCCGGCGACCACGACCTTTGCCCCGTCGAGCACTTGCTGGGCGCCGAGCGCCACCGCCCTGAGTCCCGAACCGCAGAGCTGGTTCATGCCCCAGGCCGGAGCATCGACAGGGATGCCGGCGGCAATCGAGGCCTGCCGGGCAGGGTTTTGTCCTGCCGCAGCGGTCAGGATTTGTCCCATGATGACTTCTTTCACGTCGCCGGGTTCGACGTTGGCACGCTCGAGCGCCGCCTGAATGGCGACTTTCCCGAGCTCGTGCGCCGGTAGTGTGGACAGCGAACCGTTGAAGGACCCGACCGGCGTGCGGGCTGCGCTGGCGATGACGATCGTTGTCTCGGGGTTCATGGGACTTGCTCCTACCTGGTCGGAATCGGAACGTGTTTGAGAACACTATGCGCGAAACGAGATTGGGCCGTTTCCAAAGCCGGCCATTGGCCAGCACGCGTGGCCTTCCGGTCGGATCTGGACCATAGACTTATCGATAATGTGTTCCTTGATCGGCCGCAATCCGCGAGCGCTCTGGAACCCGACTTTGGCCGGACTCCTTGCCAGGGCCGGCGTCCTGACATGCAGAGCGGCACGCATGTTCGAGGACCGTTGACGATTGCTTTCCCAGCCGTCGTCCATGTGGTATTGTTTCGCAGGTGCAGTAAATACGCGCGGTCGTGACCATGCTGAACAAGACTGAATCCTCCGGAGACGTTAAGGAGCCGGTGGTTGTCAAGAAGTACGCGAACCGCCGTCTCTACAACACAGAGACCAGCACTTACGTCACGCTGGATGATCTCGCCGCCATGGTGCGTGCTGAGCGTGATTTTGTGGTTTTCGACGCGAAGTCGGGCGAAGACCTTACACATTCGGTCCTCACTCAGATCATCGTCGAGCAGGAAAGCCGAGCGGGTAGCCAGACGCTTCTGCCTGTCCCATTCCTCCGTCAGCTCATCCGTTTCTATGGTGATACCATGGAGCGTATGGTCCCGAGCTACCTGCAGGTCAGTCTCGAGACGCTGGCCAAGGAGCAAGAGCGCTTCCGCAAGCAATTCGCGACTGCCTTTACGCCGCAGGGCGCATTCGAGGCCTATCAGGAGCAGGCCCGCAAGAACTTGGCGATGTTCGAGCAGGCAATCGGCATGTTCGCACCTTTCTCTGCCTCCAAAAGCGGCACTACGCAATCTGAGCCGCAGCGGAGCGGGCCGCCGACGCCATCGACCGGTCAAAAGGAGCGTGTCTCCGCGTCGGGCAAGTCTGAGGGCCAAACTGCAAAACAAGCGCCGAGCGAGCTGGACGAGCTGAAATCACAGCTCGCCACGATGCAGGCCCGTCTCGAGAAGCTGACCGGCAAGGATTGAGGCGCGCGAGAACCTCGCCTGCTGCTTCGATTGCCGCTGAATGTCCGCGTGAACCCCCTTCCGGAAGCGGGCATTATTGCTGCCGGAAGGTCTTCCCCCATCTGCTTCTGGCTCGTTCGCCAGCCGATGCGTAGTGGCCGGGCAACCACTACGTCGGACACTCCCTCGACGCTACTCGGCCGCTTGTTTCTGCGCCGCCAGCACTTGATCAGCCAATCGGCCCGTCAACTCTGCGAGATGGTCGAAGTCTGCCGTGAAAGTGCCGACGCCCGCCGTTGCAGATCGAAGCTCGACGATCAGGTCCTGGATCTCTGCTTCAGGAAGCTTCGCCTCGACCACATCCCAGCCCGGCCAGCCTTCCCGTGCGTCGAACCCGAGGATTTGCCCACGCCGCTGGGAAATCATCGCATTGATCCGGCTGGTCGCGTCGGTCGGCACCGCGATCTTGACGTGCATCACGGGCTCGAGCAGCACCGGCCCGCACTTCGGCATGCCCTCCGCCATGGCGAGACGCCCGGCTTGCCGAAACGCCATGTCGGAAGAGTCGACCGTATGATAGGAGCCGTCTGTCAGCGTCACGGCCACATCGACGACCGGAAAGCCCAGGGGACCGGTCTGTAGGTAATCCCTTACGCCGATCTCCACTGAAGGGATAAACTGTCGGGGCACAACGCCGCCGTGGATCTTTTCGTCGAACTTGAAGCCTTCGCCACGCGCCAGCGGCGAAATCTCGAGAACAACGTCGCCGAACTGCCCGTGGCCACCCGATTGCTTCTTGTGACGGCCCCGAATGGTGGTGCCTTTGCGGATGGTCTCGCGGTAGGGGATCTGGCGGGGCTGAGTGATTGCCTCGATGCCGGATTTGCGCTTCAGGCGCTCCAGGGTTACCCGCAAGTGCATCTCGCCCTGCCCCCACAGGACCATCTGATGCGTATCCTGCACGTGGTCTAGCTTCAGCGATACATCCTCCTCCATCGCCTTTGCCAATGCCGATGTCAGCTTCACCTCGTCCTTTCGGTCCTTGAGCGAGATGGCGACACCGAGCACCGGGCGTGGCGGCTGGATTGTGCCGATCTGGGCAACAGGCGTGTTGTCGGTCGTGATCGTCTCGCCGGTCTTGATCTTCTCGAGCCGGGCCAGGGCTACGGTGTCGCCCGCTTTGGCGGGCCCGCGCTTGCGTGCGTCCTGTCCCGTCAGCGATAGAACGCCGGCGATGCGTTCCTCGTCGCTTTCGCCGCGCACTGTGTCGCCTTCCTCGAGAGTGCCCTTGAACACCCGAGTGAGCGAGAGTTTGCCGCCGTGCGGCGTGTAGATCGTCTTGATCACGTGGCCGATCGAGCCTTGCGCGTCGACGCCGGCGCGCGCGGCCGTTTCGCCCACGAATGGCGCCTCGTGCCGCAAGGCCTTCAGCAGGCGTAGAATTCCGTTTCCATGGGTCGCCGAGCCGACGAGCACCGGGCAGATCAGCCCTTCCTTGAGCTCACGCGCGAGATCGTCGAAGATCCGATCGCGCGGCGGAGTGATATCCGAAAGCAGTTGCTCCATGAGCTCGTCGTCGTAGTCTGCGAGCTTCTCGAGCATTTCGAAACGAGCGGACTTCTCGCGATCGGCCACGGCGGTCGGCATGTCGACCACCTCGGAAGCCGCATGCTCGCGATAGACGAAGGCGCGCTCCAGCGCCAGGTCGACAAAGCCTGTGGCGATCCCGTTCTCCCAGATGGGCACTTGGCGCAGCACCAGCGGCTTCGTGCTCGCAGGCTGCAGCATCGGCAGGATTTCGCGGACGGGCGTATCGAAGCTGTCAATCTTGTTCAGAAACAGGAAATGAGGAACGCCGCGGTCTTCGAGCTGCTTCAGGATGACTTGCAGCGCCGGAACGCGCTTGGGATCTGGTTCCGTGACCACGACCGCTGCGTCCGCTGCCGCGAGCACGGCGTCGGCCTCTGATTGCAGTTCCACCGATCCCGGGCAGTCGATGAAAGTGAAATGATCGCCGAGAAATTCGACGTCGGCGGCGTTGAGCTCAGTGCTCATTCCATGCGCGCGAGCCTCCGGGGCCCCATCGCCGACGGTATTGCCGTCGCTGATCGTCCCCTGCCGGGTGATCGCGCCGGTGCGGTGCAGAATGGCTTCGAGAAGGGTCGTTTTGCCGGACATGTAGGGTCCGACGAGTGCGATGCAGCGGGCACTACGGCCCGCCCCGCCATCGGCATTACCCATGGCTTCGCTCCTTTGTCTCTCAGGCAGCCGGACACGACGCCGCGCCCCGCGCCTGAGATGAAGGACGCGGCCAAGTCATGGTGGACCCGCCGCCAAGCTCTGCGCAAGCCCTCTGTGTTGGTTTTGTCGTGAGGACGTGTTCACGTTTGGCCCGCGACGCGCTTACGAAAGCCTGCCTTGCCGCTGCCGCAGACCCGAGCGGTATCCCATGTCATCGTCGCGACAACATGCTGAAGCCGCATTTGCCGCGCACGAGACTGTCCGTGGCTCGTCAAATTCGCTTTGGGGGGAAATGTCATGGCGATCACATGGAGCGGCCTTCGGCTGGCCTGCGCGTATCTGACCGTGTGCTCCACGTCAGCCTTGGCGCTCGAGGAGCCTAAGGGCGAGAAAGAGGCGCTCAAGGCCTGCGAGCGAAGGTTCTGCGACTTGGTCGTTCGCAAGGGGCCGTCGAAGGGTGACTTCACATGTGGCTTGTCCAAGACCTGGGCGAAGGCCGAGTTGAAGGAGGGGTCTTCGGCAGGCAAGATCAGCTGGGGCTTTGGAGATGCGCGCTGCTCGGTCGACTTGAAGCTCGCGCGCGCCGACATCGTCTCCGCGCTGAACGACAGCAAGGCAACGCTTCATTTTCCGGAGCACGCGGTGAGCTGCGTCATCGAACGGGACAAGGGCCCGTCCAACGTCTCGGCGACCCTCGCCCCGAAAGCCGAGCTCGAAGGCGGTCGCGTCAAGAAGGTGTGGGTCAATCTGAAGAAAGTGGAAGGGCCCGGAGCCATCAAGGGGCTCGCCTACACCGCGGCAAAGCTCGAGGACAAGCTCGGCATCTTCCATCGCCCGCTGGTCAAGTCGATCAACAAATTCCTGCACGAGAAGTGCCCGAAGGTCGCGGCTGGCGGTTGAGTCTCGAAGCAACCGTGGGCACCGGGGTCACCAACAGCATTACGGCGCAGCCTGGGAGGGCCGCGCCGTGGTATTGGTCGAGAAACAACGGGAGCGCGTCGTGAACCCGCAAAACAGCGTCACGCGGCGGTAGCGCCGTCGCCCTGCTCCTGCAGCATAGCTTCGTGCCGCTCGCGATCCTCTTTGCCTTTCACGGCGACGTCGCGGTCGACGAGCTCGATCACAGCGCGCGGTGCGCTGTCGCCGTAGCGAAAACCGGCCTTCAGGACGCGCGTATAGCCGCCGGCCCGGTCCTTGTACCGAGGGGCCAACACCTCGAACAGCTTCTTGACCATTGCCTCGTCGCGCAGGCGCGAGGCCGCGAGACGGCGCGAGTTGAGGTCGCCGCGCTTGGCAAGCGTGATGTACTTGTCGACGACACGCCGGAGGTCTTTCGCCTTCGGCAGCGTAGTGACGATCTGCTCGTGCTTGATCAGCGATGCCGCCATGTTGGAAAGCATCGCCTGCCTGTGGCCGCTGTCACGGTTGAACCGCCGGCCCAGCATTCTGTGTCGCATGTGTCTTCACCCTTGCGTTGTTTCGACGGGGAGGTTCTATGGCCTCGCCTCGTTGACTTGTGAGCAGGCAGTCATTGCGACTGCCTATTGCCAACTCACCTCAATACTGGTCCTCGAACCGCTTGGCCAGGTCCTCGATATTGTCAGGCGGCCAGTTCGGTACTTCCATGCCGAGATGCAGGCCCATGGAGGCCAGCACCTCTTTGATCTCGTTCAGAGACTTGCGCCCGAAGTTCGGCGTCCGCAGCATCTCGGCCTCGGTCTTCTGGATGAGGTCGCCGATGTAGACGATGTTGTCGTTCTTCAGACAGTTGGCGGAGCGCACCGACAGCTCGAGTTCGTCCACCTTCTTGAGCAGCGCGGCGTTGAAAGCAAGCTCGGGGTGCACCCGCTCCTCGACCGCCTTTTTCGGCTCCTCGAAGTTGATGAAGATCGAGAGTTGATCCTGCAGGATGCGGGCGGCGAGCGCGATCGCGTCCTCAGCCCGTACCGACCCGTCGGTCTCCACCGTCATTGTCAGCTTGTCATAGTCGAGGATCTGTCCCTCGCGGGTGTTCTCGACCTTGTAGGACACCTTCTTGACCGGGCTGTAGAGACTGTCCACCGGGATCAGGCCGATCTGCGCGTCCTCCGGTCGGTTGCGTTCGGCCGGCACATAGCCCTTGCCGGTCGACGCAGTGAATTCCATGCGGATCGAGGCGCCCTGATCAAGATTGCAGATCACGTGATCCGGGTTGAGAACCTCGACCTCGGAGCTGGTCTCGATATCCCCGGCCAGGGCCGGCCCCGGGCCTTCCTTCTTCAGCACCATCCGCTTCACGCCCTCGGAATGGACGCGCAGCGCGATGTCTTTGATGTTGAGAATGATGTCCGTCACGTCCTCGCGCACGCCGGCAATCGATGAGAACTCGTGAAGCACGCCGTCGATGTGGACCGAGGTTATTGCCGCGCCCTGCAGCGACGAGAGCAGCACGCGCCGGAGGGCATTGCCGAGTGTCATGCCGAAGCCGCGCTCGAGAGGCTCGGCCACGACCGTCGCGACACGGTCGCGCTGACGCCCAGTCTCGACGTGGAGCTTCGACGGCTTGATCAAATCCTGCCAGTTCTTCTGCAACATTCGGACACCCATATGTTGAGGCTCGCGCCGTGCATGGCGCGGCGGGCGGCGGATGCGAGGCCCCTATAAGGGAGTGACGGCCGCATATCGCGACCGCCGGAAGCCTCGTGCAATGGGGCTTGGAACATGGTTCCCGCGCGCCTTCGCGGGAAAAGCCCCTGTCTCGTTTAGACGCGACGCCGCTTGCGCGGGCGGCAGCCGTTGTGCGGGATCGGCGTCACGTCTCGGATCGACGTGATCTGGAAGCCGGCCGCGGACAGCGCCCTCAGCGCCGATTCGCGCCCAGAGCCCGGACCGCAGACTTCCACCTCGAGGGTCTTCATGCCGTGCTCGGCAGCCTTCCGGCCGGCATCCTCCGCTGCGACCTGGGCAGCATAGGGGGTCGACTTCCGAGAGCCCTTGAAGCCCATCGTCCCGGCCGACGACCACGAGATCGTGTTGCCCTGCGCATCCGTGATGGTGATCATCGTGTTGTTGAACGACGCGTTCACGTGCGCGACGCCCGAGGCGATGTTCTTTTTTTCACGACGACGGACTTTGCCGCGGCCTTGCGCTTGGTCTTTGGCCATTCTCGGGCTCCCAAAGGAGGGGGTGGGATGAGGTCGGGCCGCGCGTGCAGATGCGGCCTCGAAAGACGTGAAAAAGCGCCGCTGCGGGGTCCACCCGCAAGCACGGCGCTTCGCGATTATCTCGACGGCTGCTTCTTGCCGGCGATCGGCTTGGCAGGGCCCTTGCGCGTGCGCGCATTCGTGTGGGTCCGCTGGCCACGCACGGGCAGGCCCTTCCGGTGCCTCAGTCCGCGATAGCAGCCGAGGTCCATCAGCCGTTTGATGTTCATCGCCACTTCACGCCGCAGGTCGCCCTCAACCGTGTAGTCGCGGTCGATCGCCTCGCGGATCTGCGATACCTCGAGATCCGAAAGCTCGTTGACCAGCCGTGCCGAAGGGATGCCGACCCGCTCGCAGATCTCCTGCGCGAACTTGGGGCCGATACCGTGAATGTACTGGAGGCCGATGACGACGCGCTTCTGCGTCGGAATGTTCACGCCTGCGATACGGGCCACGTTCTTCTCCTCGTATCTCCCCGCTCGGGGAGGTCCCGCCTTGCCTAGAATTGAGCGACACGACACCATCTCTGGCCGAGACCATCGCGGGCGCCGGGGGCCGAAAGCCGTCCTCCCACACGCCCATGCCCTGTCCCCAGGGGCAGAGATGTCGTCGTGCATGTCCGGCGTCGGATGCGACAGCGCAAATGCCGATGACGACACGCGCCCAACAACGTCGCTGGGTGCGGTCGCGATCCGAGGCCGTTAGCGAAAGCGCCCCCTTTTAGCGAACACGTTCCATGGCGTCAACCGTTCCTCTTGACAGGCCCGTGACGCGGTCGGCGATCTCGCGGATGTTCAGACGGGAATGGCCGAACCCGTCTCCTTACGTACTTTATAGTAGGCCCAAAGAAGATGCGCAGCAACTGAACGCCACGGACGCCAGCGCTCCGCGAATTGGGCAAGCTCATTGGCGGATGGACGCGTCTCGAGCCCGGCAGCCATCTGTAGCGCCACCTGCAAAGCGAGGTCGCCGGGTGCGAACCCGTCGGCCCGGCCCAGGCAGAACATGATATAGATGTCTGCCGTCCATGGACCGATCCCGCTGACCGCGGTCAGTGCCTCGTGCACTTCTGCTTCCGAATGGTCCGACATGCCCTCGAGGTCGAGCCCCCCTAGAACGGCGGTACTTGCTGCTCTCAGCGTCCGAATCTTCCCGGTCGAGAGACCGGCCGCCCTGAGTTTGTCGTCCGGGGTTGCGATCAGCGTCGCCGCCTCGAACGGGGCCACGAGCGCCGCAGTCCGCGCCCAGATCGCTGCGGCGCTTGCAACCGAAAGCTGCTGGCCGACAACGATGCGCGCGAGGCCTTCCAGACCAACTGGGCGCCGGCGAAGGGGTGGCTGTCCCGCGGCATCGTGCATGAGGCGGGCTATGGCGCACTTGCGGCGAAGCGCCCGGATGCCATCTTTGAGATCGGCCTCGGTCTCTATGAGGCGGGGTGGTTGGATGCGTCGGCTGGTCATGAACGGTCCGAGTGATAGGGCTTGTCGCCCCTTTCCAATGTGGGGTCATCTTAATGAGGGCGAGCAGCCATTGAAATGATCACCGCTCGATCTGCCGTAGCTGGGCCCGCGACCGGGATCCCCATGCTGCGTTTCGCTCCGAGCCCGACCGGGCGCCTGCACCTCGGGCACGCGCTCTCGGCGCTTCTGAATCGCGATATGGCCCGCCGCCTCGGTGGCCGCATGTTGATTCGGATCGAGGACACGGATCTTGCGCGCTGCCGTCCGAAATTTGTGCAGGCCATTCTGGACGATCTCGCCTGGCTCGGAATCCGGTCCGACGGACCGATCCTGCGTCAGTCCGAGCATCTCGGCGTCTACCGGAACGCGGCGTCCAGGCTGGACGAGTTGGGCCTCCTCTACCCCTGCTTTGCCACGCGTCAGGAGATTCAGGCGGCAGCAGTTCCGGGCCGGGTCGACCCCGACGGCGCTCCCCTCTATCCGGCCCTTCACCGGCATCTCGACCCGCATGAGGTGGAAGATCGCAAGGCAGCCGGACAGCCGTTTGCCCTCCGGTTGGACATGGCGCGCGCCATCGAGGTCGGCCTGCAATTGGCTGGAGAGGCAGCCTTCGCCTACACCGAGCTTGACGAGGGGCTGGCTCCCCGCCGTGTCCACACCAACCCCGCCCGCTGGGGCGATGTCGTCATTCAACGCAAGGAGACGTCCGCGAGCTATCATCTAGCGGTGGTGGTCGATGATGCACGTCAGGGTATGACGCACGTCGTCCGTGGGGCAGACCTCCAGGCGGCAACCGATATTCACCGCCTCTTGCAGGTGCTGCTCGGGTTGCCGGAGCCGTACTATCATCATCACCGTCTCATCGTGGAGGCCGGGGGGCGCAAGCTTTCCAAGCGGGCGGGCGACACGAGCCTCGCGGCCCTGCGTGCTCGCGGTGCCACGCTCTCCGAAATCCACCGTTTGGTAGGCCTCGATGTGGATAAGGGGCTCAGCTCGTTTACTTGCTTGTAAGCATAACCATCGACAAATAAGATATAAAATTATTTCACTATTGCGCATGCAAGCGGACTGGCGGTGTGGGGCGACACAGCGAGGTCGAGCGGCGCACGGGGGACGGTCGAGGTGAAGAAGCCGGGGAAGGTCAGGCCGCCGAAGTCCAAGAAGCGTTCTCCGTCCCGGCGGAACGTTGTGGGTCGGCCGCGAGCAGTCCCCGGTACGGTCGCCATCTCGGCCTTCGCAGGTGCCGCAAGGCGCGCAGCCGTCCAAAGAGCATCTCGTTCAGCGATGTCTACCGGACACGATGATCGGCTCTCGTTCGCGCTTCTCCTTGCTCCCTTCCTCATTGTGGCCCTTTCGCTCGGAGCGGAGCGTGCTGCACACCAGCTGATCGCAAGCGCCCCGCAACTCTTCGCTGCATCTCGTCCATGGCGCGCGCCGGCGGTGCCGCCGCCAATCACGTCACCTGCTCCGGCGGCTTTGCAGAAGGCGGTCCCGCAGGGGATCGTGGCGACGCCCGTCCCGGCGCACAAGAAATCTCCGCCTCAGGCGTTGCCGCCTCCAGTGTTGCCGTCTCTGGCGCTTCTGCTCGAGCCTCCGCCTCCGGTGCTGCCGTCTCTGGCGCTTCTGCGCGAGCCCCGGCCTCCGGTGCTGCCGTCTCTGGCGCTTCTGCTCGAGCCCCGGCCTCCGGTGCTGCCGTCTCTGGCGCTTCTGCTCGAGCCCCGGCCTCCGGTGCTGCCATCTCTGGCGCTTCTGCTCGAGCCTCCGCCTCCGGCATTACCGTCTCTGGCGCTTCTGGGCCTGCCGCCACGCCCGCGAGTTTGCACCGCTGGCGCTGGTCTTCTTCGCCAAAGCGCAGCGCCGAAGAGTTTGGCGCCGTCCCTGGCGCCGGCCTTTGGCCGCGCCTTGTCCGACGCGGCGCGCGCCCAGCTCGGACAGGTTGTGATCTACAACCCTAAGTACTTTGCGATTTCCTACCCGATGGGTGACGTCCCTGCGATGTTCGGCGTCTGCACGGACGTCGTTGTCCGCGCCTATCGGGCGCTTGGTATCGATCTGCAAGCGCTCGTCCACCAGGCGAGGGCCGGATCCGGTGACCGCAATATCGATCATCGTCGCGTCGAGGTGATACGCCGATACCTCACCAGGCAAGGCGCCGCGTTGCCGGTCACCGAATTCGCCGAGGATTATCAGCCGGGTGATATCGTTACGTACTATCGTCCTCAGAATCGCGCATCCACCGCACACATCGCCATAGTGACCGACCAGATCGCGCCCTCGGGACGTCCCATGATCGTTCACAACCGCGGATGGGGCCCCCAACTCGAGGACGCTCTGTTCGTCGACAAGATCACCGGCCACTATCGGTTCAGGGGCCCGGCGACGGCGTCCGTGCCGAATCCGCCCGCGGTGCACCGGCGACCGACCCGGGAGGCATTCAACGCCCGTGCACGTCGCGCTCTGCCATCGCAACAGTGAAGCGGCCGTCGTCGGCCACGATGCGCGCGTTTGAGAGAGTTCGGCTTAGCAATGGCAGCACGGCAACCCGCCGCTGCACCACGAGCATGAGCCTGCCCCCGGGCCGCAGATATCGATGCGCCTCGGCGATCAATCGCTCGACGACATGACGGCTTTCCGCCAGTCCGTCGTGGATCGGTGGATTGGATATGATCAGGTCGTAGAGGCGCTCGCCAGCCGCTGAGAGATCGGTCCCCGAGAAGGCGCTCGCGCCGGGCACATTCTCCCGGGCCGCCGCGAGTGCGATTTGATCCGGCTCGATCATGTCGATCTGGAGCTTTTGGCCCGAAGCTGCGAGCGCCGCCGCCACCACCCCCGTTCCGGCCGCAAAATCGAGGACGCGCGCCCCATGGGCGAGGCCCGGAAGATGCGCAACGAGAAAGGCCGTCCCTTGATCGAGACCACCCTTTGCAAACGTGCCAGGATAGCTGACCCAGACCTGCTTCGTCCCGCCGATGTCGATCTCTTTGCAGGTCCGCCAATCCGCAAGGCGCCCCTTGAGACCTGCGATGACCGGCTTGCGGAGCCCCGCCAGCACCCGTGCGTGATAACGGGCGCCGAGCGTCGCCAAGTCGTCCACGAACGGCTCGAGCTGTCGCCCAACCGATCGGATGCCTTCTGCGTTGGCTCCGAAGACGGCAATTCGGCTCCCGGCGAGCGTTTTGCTGGCGGCCGCATGGAGCGCGAGCAGGAGCGCATCCTTGGCCTTTGGCAGTCGAATTAGCACTGCATCGAAGCCTTCTCCTTCGGGCCACGCGGAGGGCTCGATTTGGGAGGATGCAGTCGCCTCGCGAAGCCAGGTGCAGGGCTCCGAGCCGGACTTGCGGAGAGCAGTGGCGAGAGCCGCCCCGGTCTCACCCACGAGCAGCGGTCGCCGCGGGTTATTGAGCGCATCGAGGCATTCGACCATCAGCCGGGCGGGGTCTGCAGCCGCGCGTGTGCTCACGTCACGGCCTTGTCCGGAGCAGTGCACAGGTCCTGGATGGGGCACACTTCGCAGCGCGGCCGTTGCGCCTTGCAGATGTAGCGTCCATGCAGGATCAGCCAGTGGTGCGCATTGAGCAGGTACTCGCTCGGAACCACCTTCATGAGAGTCTTCTCCACCTCGAGCGGCGTCTTGCCTGGCGCCAGCGACAGGCGATTGGCGAGCCGGAAGAGATGCGTGTCGACCGCGATCGTTGGCTCTCCGAACGCCGTGTTCAACACCACGTTGGCCGTCTTGCGTCCAACGCCCGGAAGCGCCTCCAACGCCTCGCGATCACGGGGCACCTCGCCCCCGTGGTGTGCGATGAGGGCCTCGCTCAGTGCGACGACGTTCTTCGCCTTGTTGCGAAAAAGCCCGATTGTCTTGATCATTTCGCGAACACGCTCCTCGCCGAGCGCTACCATCTTCTCGGGCGTGTCTGCCGCGGCAAAGAGGGCTCGTGTCGCCTTGTTCACGCCCGCGTCCGTCGCTTGTGCCGAGAGAACGACAGCAACCAGGAGTGTGAAAGCATTGACGTGCTCGAGCTCGCCCTTTGGAGACGGATCGGCCGTGGCGAAGCGGCGGAACAACTCTTTCACCGCTTCAGGCGGCATGCGGGCCCTGCGGGAACGCGAAGATGACGTCTTGCGTTTCGGTGGAGCCTCGGGGGACCGGGCAGCAGAGATCTGCCGCCGCGGCGATTTGAAGCTTGCTCCCGCCCCTTTTGTCGCGGCGGGCTTTTTGGCGGACTTGGCGCGCGTCATTTTCCGTGGATAGATTTCAGGTTGGGGAGGCTCGGTCAGGACCCCATCTCATGGACGAGAATACGATCGATGTGCAAGAGCCCGGCAACTTCCGGGCGGTTTTGGCGCCCCATCGCTCATTGGCGCCGGTGGGGTTTCTTGCCTTGATGATCGGCGTCGGCAGCGTAAGTTTCGTCGCCGGGCTGTGCTTCTATCTGATCGGCGCATGGCCGGTTGTGGGGTTCTTCGGGCTCGATGTCCTCCTTGTCTATGTTGCCTTCCGCCTGAATTACCGCTCCGGCCGCTTGCGCGAGACGGTCGAGCTGCTCCCCGATATGCTCACCGTAACGCGCTTTCATCCCTCCGGTCGCCGTGAGCAGTTCACGTTCAATCCCTATTGGGTCCGCGTGGAGTTGACCGAAGGCCGCGACGGTCGCACCGACCTCAAGCTCCGCTTGCATGACAGTGTCGTCTCGTTCGGCCGTTTTCTCACCGATGAGGAGCGGCGGGACCTGGCCGGCACACTCAATGGCGCCCTCGCTGACGCCCGGCGGAGCTTTCGCATCTGATCCGCGCCAACCGTGACGTCAGGAATCGGGTCGTGCAGCGACGCTGCGCGGCCTAGGTTTGCGGCCGGGATCGATTCACGAGGTCTGCCATGCTCGATGTCAATCAGCCGATAGCAGGTGCATTTGGCGCTGCCACGCGCGATTATGACTTGGTTCGCCGTGCCATTGCGTTTCTTTCTGTCAAGTGGGAGGAACAGCCCACTCTTGAGCGGCTGGCGGATCACCTCGGTTTGTCGCCGGCCCACACGCAGCGACTTTTCAAGAGCTGGTGTGGCCTGTCACCCAAGGAGTTCGTGCAGGCCGTTACCATCGATCACGCTCGCAACCTTCTGGCCGGCTCTGCAAGTGTCCTCGACGCTGCCTACGAGGTGGGTCTGTCCGGAGGCGGGCGCCTTCACGACCTGTTCGTTGATCATGAGGCCATGACGCCCGGCGAGTTCAAGCGCCGTGGCGAAGGTCTTGAGATGGCATATGGCTTCCATGAAACGCCGTTTGGCGACGCCCTCGTGCTCGCCACCGAGCGCGGCGTTGCCGGCTTGGCTTTCATCGACGAGGACAAGGGTCAGTCGCGACAGGACGCCCTTGCCGACATGACGTCGCGTTGGCCACGAGCACGGTTCCGCGAGACTCCGGAGCAAACCGCCCAACATGCAGCCCGCATCTTCGATCCGGCCCGATGGTCGGCGGAGCAGCCGGTCCGCCTCGTCCTCATCGGCACGGATTTCGAGATTCGCGTCTGGCAGGCATTGCTGCGCATCCCCATGGGGAGGGCGGTCACCTACCAGGACATCGCCCGTCATCTGGGCAAACCGACCGCTTCGCGCGCCGTCGGATCAGCGGTGGGGCGCAACCCGATCTCGTTCGTCGTGCCCTGCCATCGCGTGCTGCGAGGAGACGGCCAGCTTGGCGGCTATCATTGGGGGCTGACCCGTAAGCGTGCCTTGATTGGTTGGGAGACGGGCCGCCTCGCACAGGCGATGTGACGACACTCGCCCAAGCCTGGATACATGTCGCGGAGCCGTCTTAACCGGGGTTCAATCGCTGGGCGCTAGGCTGTCCCTAAAGGGGTCATGCCCGGGGCCTTGCTGGGCCGCGGGCCAGTTCGGACGCGTCCCATGCAACTGATTTCGAAAGTTCCGGTTGTCGCCGAGGGCCCGGCTCTCCGCCTCGCGGGGGTCGCCAAGGCATTCGGGCCGAAGCTGGCGGTATCCGGAATGGACCTGGAGCTGAGGCGCGGCGAGCTCTACGCGCTACTCGGCCCGAACGGGGCCGGCAAGACGACGACGCTGCGCATGATCGCCGGGCTTCTGAAGCCCGACCGTGGAGCGATTTCGATTTTCGGCATCGACGCTTTGCGCGACCCCATTGCCGCACGCCGTATCACGGCTTGGCTTCCCGACGAGCCGATGCTCTACGACAAGCTGACTCCGGCCGAGTACCTCGAGTTCATAGCAGGCCTTTGGGGCGTGGATCGCCATCTGGCCGCTCGGCGTGCTGCAGAGCTGATCGAGGTGCTCGACCTCGGGCCCCACGCCCATGTCCGCTGCGAAGGCTTCTCGCGCGGTATGAAGCAGAAGGTCGCCCTCGCCGGCGCGCTGATCCACGATCCGCATCTGATCATGCTCGACGAGCCGCTGACCGGCATCGACGCTGCCATAGCCCGCCAGGTGAAGGAACTGCTGAACGAGCGCGTGCGGTCTGGCGCCACGATTGTGCTGACCACGCACATTCTGGAGGTCGCCGAGCGCATGGCCGACCGCATCGGCATCGTCGCTGGCGGGAAGCTCGTCGCCGAAGGAACCTTCACGGAGCTTAAAGCCGCTGCGGGCCGCGATCACACGACGCTCGAGGACGTATTCCTATCACTGACCATGCGGAGCTCCGAGGCGGCATGATCGAGACGCTGTGCCCGCCCGGTACCTTCCGCTGGCTCGTCGCCCACGACGTGCGTCTCAATTGGCGTCGCTTCGTCGATGTCTTCGGCGGCGCGATCGCATCCCGTGCCTTTCTTGTCCTGTGTTGCGGCGCAGTTTTGGTGCACGCTGTTGCTTGGCCCATGGCTCCTCGCATCGCGGAATACGTGAACGGAGCCGATACGACCCCCGAGAGCCGCCTCGCCATCGGAGGTTTGCTCGTGTGCATCGCGAGCTGGATGATCGCCCAGGGACTCTTTACGTCCACCCGGACCCTCTACGATCGCGGCGATCTGGACCTGCTTTACGGCTCTCCCCTCGCTCCCCGGCGGATCCTCGCCGCTAAAGCCATTTCTGTCGCCCTCTCCTCGCTCGGCTCGGTCGCTTTGCTGGCCTTGCCGGTCGCCAATGTGGGCGCTTTGCGGCTCGGTACGCACTGGCTAGCCGTTTACCCGGCGCTCGCCGGGCTGGCCCTCCTCGCCACCGCTCTGGCTTTGGGCGCGACCATAGCTCTGTTCCGCGCATTCGGCCCGCGGCTTGCCCGTCGCTACGCCCACCTGGCCGGCGCCCTGATCGGCGGTGCATTCGTGCTCGGGGCGCAAATCGTTGCCATGTTGCCGGATGGTGTGCGTGAGTCTGTGACATCTGCCCTGGCGCCGCCAGCTGGCCCTTCGCCCGGTCTTGCGAGCCGATTGGTCTGGTTGCCGGTCGATGCAGTCCTCGCCGATCCGGCGGCAATGTGCGGCCTTCTCCTGGCCGGTATCGTTGCCTTCGCACTCGCTGTCGCCGCGCTCGGTGGCCGGTTCGCTGAGGCAAGCCTCGTGGCGAGCGGGTCACCCTCGGCGGATGTGGCTGCCACCTCTGGACGCCCGCTTCGCTTCGCGGGCAGTCCCGGCGCTGCCCTGCGTCGCAAGGAGTGGCGCCTCCTTGTTCGCGATCCGAGCCTGTTTGCGCAACTCGGCCTGCAGATCGTCTACACCGTGCCACTTGCCGTGGTCCTGGTCCGCTCTGGAACCATGTCGACGAGCATGGCGCTGGCTCCCGCTATCGTCGTTATCGCTGCGCAGGTGACGGCATCGCTTGCCTGGATTGCCGTTTCCGGCGAGGACGCGCCTGAGCTCATCGCATCTGCGCCCGTACCGCCCGGCGCGGTCGACGCAGCCAAGCTTTCGGCGATAGCCCTTCCTGTCGTTGCCGTGGCCGGTATTCCCGCCGCCGGGCTCGCTCTCGCTTCCCCCTACGCGGGTCTCGTCACACTCTTGTGTGCGGCATGCGCCAGCGTTTCGACGGCTTTGCTCAATCTCTGGCATCCGATGCCGGGCAATCGGCGCGGCATGCTGCGGCGCCATTCCCAATCGAAGCTCATTGGGCTTGGCGAACATCTCTTCGCCATTCTGTGGGCGATCACGACCGTCTTCGCACTCGTCGGAGCCACGGTTTGGCCCCTCCCCGTTTCTCTCGCTGGCCTGCTGCTCTTCCTCGTTGAAGGCCGTCTCGTTAGGCGACTCACCAACCACCGATTGGTCGCCGAACGCGTACCGGCAGTCTGGCGCGGCCGCCGCGCATGATGAAAAGCGCCTGATGGGCAGCCTTCAGAGATCGGCTTAAGAGTTCGCTTACCATTCACGCATTAGCGTTCCCGTAACTTTCAGGCATCGGATACGGGGGTTCGACGATGCGCGGCATGTCCAGGATGAAGGCTCTTCTGGCGATGGCGGCCTTCGCCGCCGGCACGGGCGCCGCCCGTGCTTACGACGTCGAGGAGATCGGATCTTTCCATATCGGCGGTCATCCGGTCACACTGTCAGGCCTTCCACCTCAGGAGATCAAGGTCCCCGGCGGGACGCCCATCAAGATCGACCCCAACGGCGACTATCACACCGGGCAGATGTACGTTCAGTTCGTCAGGCTGGCGCACCCTAGGGCCAAGTACCCATTGCTCATGTGGCACACCGGAGGCATCACGGGCGCCTCCTGGGAGACGAAACCCGACGGCAACCCCGGATGGATGCAGTACTTCCTTCGCCGCGGTCACAGCGTCTACGTTTCCGACGCCGTCGAGCGCGGTCGCGCCACGTTCTCGCGGCCGGAAATCTACAAGAGCGAGGGCATCTTCCGAGACAAGCGCGACAGCTGGGAGATATTCCGCATTGGGCCGCCGGGATCCTATCGCACCAATCCGATGGAGCGAACCGAGAACCCGCAGGTTAAATTCCCGATCAATGCGTTCGACACGTTCCAGATGCAGATGGCCGCTCGATGGGCCGTCACAGGCGATGCAACGCAGGCTGCCTACAACGCCCTCGTCCAGCGCGTATGTCCGTGCGTGATCCTTGCGCATGGGCAAGCAGGTCTCTTCGCCTTCCGCGCCGCATTGACCCAGCCCGAGAAGGTCAAGGCGCTGATCGCGATCGAGCCCGCTTTCGCGCCGACGCCCGACCATCCCGAGATCAGCCGGCTCAAGGACACACCTCACCTTTGGGTCTGGGGCGACTACCTGGACACCAACCCCACCTGGGTAGAGCACGTGAAGGGGGTGAAGCCTTATCATCAAGCGCTCACTGCAAAAGGCATCTCCTCCACCTGGATGGATCTTCCTTCGCAGGGCATCACGGGCAACACCCATGCGCCGATGATGGATACCAACTCCGACCTCATTGCCGCGCGCGTCGAAGCGTGGATGGGCAAGCAGGGCCTGCTCAAGGGCGATGACGCCGTGGCTGCGCCGCGTTCTGTGAGCCAGTCCTCACGTTCTGCGAATACTAGGTCTAGTCAGCAACGTGCCCGCCAGGCGACCCGTCGCGTGCGGCAGTGATCGCAGCATGCAATCATCGTGACGAAGAACGGGCGACGCGGAAAACGCGGCGCCCGTCTTCTTGAGCCGCTCCCGGAAGCCGCCTCAGGCAGCGACCGTGCCGGTCTTGGCCGCGCTACCGTGGATTTCGCGCTCGACCCTGTCCAGCAATGCGAGAAGCTTATCCCAGTCGATCGGCTTCGACATGTAGTCGGTCATGCCGGCTTCGAGGCACTTGACCCGGTCCTCGTGCATGGCGCCGGCAGTCAGCCCGATGATCGGAATGCTCCGCAGTGCTTCCATGTCCCTGAGCTTCCGCGTGGCCGTCAGTCCGTCCATCACGGGCATCTGCACGTCCATGAGAATGATGTCGTACTTCGCTGCAGTCGCGCGTTCCAGTGCCGCGCGGCCATTGTTGGCGATCTCGATTCGAAATCCGGCCGCCTTCAACAGTGCCGTGGCCACACGCTGGTTGGCCGGATTGTCCTCCGCCATGAGTATGCGCAAGAGCCGCCCCGCCGTTTCGACGGGCTCGGGCGCAGCATTCGTAGCACCGCCGTCGCCGCAATCCTTGAGTTGCTTCAGAACGCGCTCGAACGTGCTGCGGATCATCGGGCGCGCAAGGATTTGCTCTTCCGCGAGCCCGAGCTCGCGGCCTTGTCCGGGTGTTCCGTCGATCAAGAACAGTCGCTTCGCCGCAACGGCGCTGTCGGTCAAGGCGCGAATTTTCTCGAGCGTCTCACCGTTGCCGAAGGAGCCGTCCAGGAGAACGGCATCGAATCGTGCTCCTTCCGTGGCCCGCCGCAGCGCATCCCGTGAGGACACGTTCGTGATGGTCGCACCGATGGCGCGTGCGTAGGCACTGACGGTGTTCACCATTCCGGTGCTCGGGCTTGCCAACAGCAGCCGCGCTCCCGGGCACTGCTGATTGACGCGTCGTGCCTGCGCGAGCGCCGGATGTTCGCTGGGCAGCGCGAGATGGAAGCGGAACGTGGAGCCGTGATCCGGAAGCGAGGAGCAGGAGATCTCGCCGCCCATCAATCCGATCAACTCCTTGCAGAGCGCAAGGCCCAGACCGGTGCCGCCGAACTCACGCGTCGTCGACGCGTCTACCTGCGAGAATTTCACGAACAGCGTATTGAGCTTTGCTTCTGGAATGCCGATCCCCGTGTCGATCACACTGAAGCACACGCGTGGCTCCGCTGCGGTGCCGGTCTGCTCGACCGTGATCTGCACTGATCCTGTGCTGGTGAACTTCACCGCATTGCCGACGAGATTGGTGAGCACTTGCCTGAGGCGCAGCGGATCGCCTCGCATGGTGTCTGCAATCAGAGGGTCGACGAACGCCGACATCTCGACGCCCTTCTCGTGTGCTGTAGGCGCCAGCAGACGAACCACCTCGTCGACTAGGCCGCTGATCGAGACTTCCAGATCCTCGAGTTCCATCCGGCCTGCCTCGATTTTCGACAGATCGAGCACGTCGTTGATGATATTGAGCAGCGTTGTTCCCGACGTACGGATCACGTCGACGCCCTCGCGCTGCACCTCATTCAGGGGCGTACCCTCGATCACGCGCGTCATGCCCAGGATGCCGTTGAGAGGGGTCCTGAGCTCATGGCTCATCGTTGCGAGAAAGCTGGATTTTGCCTTGTTCGCCCTTTCCGCCTCCTCGACAGCACGCCTGAGGTGCTGTTCGGCTTGCACGCGCATGGTGATGTCGTGCAGCACGGCGACCGCGCCGCCGTCCTTCATGCGGCTGAAACGGACCTCGAAGGAGCGCCCGTCCGGCCGTGTCAGCTCGGCGGGTCCTTTGTGGCCTCTGCTGATCCGGCCGAGAGCGTCGACGATCATTGCGGGGGACAGCTCTGCCGACCGGATCTGGTCGAGCTCGAGCGCTTCCAGGGCCTTCGCGTTCCAGATGATGGGCGTACCTGCGGCATCGAGACCGATCATGCCGGTTGCCGCGTTGCTCAGCACGCCATCGAGAAGCGCGCGCTTCTGTGCGCTTTGTCGAGCGTATCGAATGGAGCGGTCGAGCAGTCCCTCCGTCAGGCTGTCTTTCACCAGATAGTCGGCCGCGCCGGCACGCTCGGCGGCGAAGTCGATATCGGGGTCTTGGAGCCCGGTGAGCAGGATCATCGGGCAGTGTGGATAGAGAGGACCGACCTCCGAGATGAAGTCGAGACCCGTCTTTTCGCCGATCCTGTAGTCTACGAGCGCGACGTCGAAAGCCCGCTCGTGCAACTCCAGCTTGGCCCGGTCGTAGGAGCCGGCCCAAACCACCCAATAGCGCTCGCGCTCGATGCGCTGGAGCAAATCCTGCGAGAGGAAGAAGTCGTCCCGGTCGTCCTCCACGAGGAGGACGTAGACATCCTTCGATTGATCCGTCTTACGCACGCGATTCACTCCAACGTCATTTCCGCGTCGACCTGGCTCTTACGACGGCAGCTCGACGATCTCGATCCAGTAGCTGTTCAGTGCTCTCACGACGTCCACCAGACCCTGGAAGGTCACCGGCTTTGTGATGAACGAACTCACGCCCAGGTCATAGGTCCGAAGAATGTCTTCCTCGGCCTTCGACGTAGTAAGGACGACGACCGGGATTCGCCGAAGCTCCGGATCGGCCTTCAGATGCTTGAGCGCTGTACGCCCGTCCATCTTTGGCATGTTGAGATCCAATAGGATGAGCCGCGGCATGCGCTCGTCGCGCCGGCTCGCGAATTTCCCCTCGCCTCTGAGATAGTGCAGCAGCTCCTCCCCGTTCTCGACGAAAGCGAGAGGGTTGGAGAGACGGCTCTCGCGGAACGCGTCCTCGATCAGCATCCTGTCGTCGGCGTCGTCGTCGGCGATCAGGATCGAAATGGAGGTCTTGTCTCTCATCGCACTTTCCTGCCTCTTGGTCCGCAGGGCTCCCACAGCCCCAATGAGTCTCAGGCGATTTTGCGCTCGGCGTTGACTTCGGACAGCGCCACGTTCTTGCTGATCAACAGTTCGCGCATGTCTCCGAGGTTTCGCAGGCCCGCGATTTCGGGCATCGTGAAGCGCACCTGGTAGGCGCTCTCGACGGCGAAGATCACCTCGATATGCCTGAGCGAATCCCACTGCGGGACGTTCGAGGCATTGGATCCCTCGTTCAGGCTCGACGGCTCGACACCCAGGATGTTTCCGACGATCTCATAGAACTTCATGGCTTTCCCCTCTCCTGTGATTGAATTGACTTATGCGAAGATCACGCGGCGTACGGCTTCCGGCCAGCGCTCCGGATCGAATCCGTGCTGAGTGAAAGTTGCGAGCACCCAACGTTCGATGCCGAGTCCGACGCAGCCCGTCTGCACGGCTTCACCGGCCTCGTCCTTGATGTCGAAACGGCGGCCGAAGAAGTTTCCGTGCAGGTTGATTGAGCCGCAGGCGAGCTGTTTCACGCCTCCGTCTGCGTCGAGAGCCGGGATCTTGATCTCGTTCTTCACTTCCTGCGCGGCCTGCCAGAATTTCTTTGCGGCCGACACCGTGGCGAAGAACGGATCGGTCGCCGTTTGCACGCGGCAGTCGATGTCGAAATAGGTCGCGAGCGACTCGACCACTTTCAGTGCGCGTCGACGGCAATCCCGGACGTACGCGTCGTTGCCGACGAAGACCAGCTCGCGCACGTTGAACTCGTAAAGCCTGTCGAGCCCCGAGATGTTGCGGGACTCGTAGCGGAATACCCGACCCTGCCAGGAGAATGCGCGTCCCTCGTTGAAGGTCATGCCCGTGAGCGTAGGGTAGCACGGGAAGCAGGCGGCCGGGTTGAGGCACATGCCGTCGATATGGATATGATCGTGGGGCGGCATGATCGCGCCCTCGGAGCAGGAGTTTGCGCGGCGGAATTCCTCGATCGCGTCGAAATCCTCGACCATGTTCCCGACGAAAGTCACCGCATTGGGGTGCGAGTCGAAGTAGCCGCATTTGTGCAGGGTTTCTGCGTCGACGAGCGCTGGAAAGTGCGCGTCCTTCGCTCCGAACACCTGCGCGTAGAGCTCGCCCGCCTTGTCGTTTATGAGGCGTGCCAGCTTGAGCACCGGGCCTGAGTAGGCGACCTGGCCCTTGCCGTAGTCGTGCATCCAGCCGCGCTCGATGAGACCTTCGTTCACCCCCGTCTGGTAGGGGCCTTGGTCACGCCGCTGTGTCTCGACGAACACCTTGATCTCGAAGCCCGAGACCTGTCGCACCATCACCTCGAGAAAGCGCTTTGCCTTTGCCGCGGCGTCCTCTGTCGACGCGCCCGGCTTGAGCAGCATGCGCGCCGTCTTCATGTCAGGTTCGATCCTGATCCGCTCGATGAAGGGCGAGACGAACACCGACTCCTTTTCGATGTCGCCTGCAATCTCCGTATCGACCTCGCGTGGCAACTCGAGGAGCACTTCGTTGGCAGGCTTGGCGTGCATGTTCATGTGAGTGTCCTCAGAACTGGTAGTAGACGAAGGTGGTGCCAGCGCCGATCGAAGCGAGGGCGAATGAAAAGGCCGCTGCGAAGCCGACGGAAAGAGCCAGGCTCGGTCTCCACGAGACAAGACCGGCGGCGACGCGCGCGCTCTCTGGCATAGCGTCCGAGCTCACCCAGTGGCGGTGCAGGATCTGCTGGCTGTTCGGCATCAGCAGAACGATCGTGCCGAGCAGAACGATTGTGGCGAGTGCCATCCGCTCATCGAGTGCGACGATTGCCGAAGAAGCCGACGCGAAATTCAGGAATGGCAGCCACATGTGGGCCAGGATCGAACCCGACAGCTCGAGCGTCGGAGCGCGGAACACGACGAGACCGCTGACGACCACCGCCATCGTGAGCAGCCACCCGAGCGCAGGAGGCAGCGCGGGCAGTCGGGCCTCGCGCCAGGCGAGATTGGCCGCAATCGCTGTGCCATGGATCAGACCGTAGACGACGAAGCTCCATCCTGCGCCGTGCCAGATGCCTGCCACGATGAAGGTGACGAGCGCCGGAATGCCGCCGGTCAGGATGAAGCGCTCGATCCGCCCGGCATTGCGCGCGCCTGCAGACCTCATGCCCCGCATCGCGAGCGGCGTGTAGATGTAGGTCGTGAAGAAACGCGTCATCGTCATGTGCCAGCGCCGCCAGAAATCGGAGATGCTGGTTGCCTTGAACGGGCTGTCGAAGTTGAGCGGCAGCTTCAAGCCGAACATCAGACCGAGGCCGAGCGCCATGTCCGAGTAGCCGGAGAAGTCGAAGTAGAGTTGCAACGCGTAAGACACTGCCCCGAGCCAGGCTGTCACCGCATTGAGACCGGCGCCGGCGCCGGCACCGTTGAAAACGGCGTCGGCGTAGGGGCCGATCGAGTCGGCGAGAACGACCTTCTTGAAGAGACCGATGCCGAACATCGTCAGGCCTACGGCCAGGCTCTGTGCGTCGCTCGCGGATTGGCGCTCCTCGTCCATCTGCTCGAGCATCTCTCGCTGCAGAACCAGAGGGCCCGCGGTCACGCACGGGAAAAAGGCCGCAAAGAGTGCGTACTTCTCGAAGGCCGGCTTCACCACGCTGCCGTTGTAGGCCTCGACCAGATAGCCGATTTGCACGAACGTGTAGAAGGAGATGCCGACAGGCAGCAGCAGATGGATGTGCGAGATCCCGGCGCTCGTCAGGCCGTTCGCGATGTCGATGAGGAAGTTCGAATACTTGAAGTAGCCGAGTGCCAGCACGTTGAGGCCGATGCCGCCCAGAAGCAGCATGCGCGCTCGCTCGCGCTTTTCGCCTTGCTCGAGGATGAGATTGCCGAGCCGATAGTTTCCGAGGACCGACAACATCAGGATTGTCGCGAAAGCGGCGCTCCACTGCGCGTAGAACAACAGAGAGGCCGCAACGAGGAACCGGAACGCCCCCTTGCGTCCGGCCATGGAACGCGCGACCAGATACCCTGCGTACGTCAGCGGCAGGAAGACGAGGATGAATTGGAACGAGTGGAAGACCATGGCTGCGTCTCTTTCTCGCTGAGCTACCGGCGCCGAGGTGCGGAATCGCCGGGCCAGATCTGGCCCGTCGCAGATGCCGCACGCGGCTGGACACGATGCGGTTTGCCTGAGCGATGACGAGCATGCCGCCTCGCAGTGGCCGAAGCCTTCCGTTGCTCAGCGCGATGCGACGTCACGGCCTCGCGTGACTTTGTCGAAGAGGCGGATGCCATAGAGGAATTCGGGAGGCCTTCGTCCGCCACATTCGCACTATCTGCCGCGCTCAGCGTGTCGTCGTCGTCTGACGCTTTGTTTGGCAATGCGCCATTGGTCTCGTCTTCCGTTTCGGCAGCACGCGTCGCGACCTCGACGTCGAGGGAATCCGCTCTCTCCTGCCTGGGCAACGCCGGCTCATCGCCCGTGTTGGCGACAGCCGCGGCATTCACCGTGACTGCGGAAAGGGGCGCCTCGGCACGGTCCACCGTCTCGCCGGGTGTCGGGCTTTCATTTGCCATCCAGCCGCTGGCGACCAGGACTTGTCTTGAATGGTAGGCCGCGCTCGCGGTCGCGACGGGAGCGTCGGCAGCGATGGGTACCATCGGCAGATCTATACTGTTCGCAACATCGGCAAGCAGGTTTTTGAGGCAGCGAGCATTTGAATGCTCCGCGTCGATGAACATGTCCGCCGAGCAGCCGAGCGCTTCCGGATCGAAGCTGCCGGCAAGGCCGAGCTTGTGCTTCGCCGCAAGCTCGCGTGTCACGGCTTCCACCTGCCTGAGACCGGCCATGAATGGCGTATCCCGTATCCGGTCGTAGAAGATGGGATTGAAGGGCGGGTGGGCCAGATGAACCCTTACGCCTCTGACCGCCAGATAGGACAGCAGGCGATCCACGGCCTCTACGCCGCGAGGATCGATCATCACCGGCTTGTTCTTGTTGGCGTCGGCATGAGCGATGGCGAGCTTGCGCGCGCGCTCCTGCGTGAATAGCGCGTGATGCTTGTCGGACCACGTGATTGAGCCGTCGGGGTGCAGCACGTCGAGTTCGGCGTGGCTGTGGCGCGAGGTCGGAAACGGGCGATCCTTTGCGTTGTGCCACCGGGCCGCATTGTTGAGCAGCATCGGGAGAGACAGGAGTTCCCGTGGTCTCTGCAGTGGATAGGTATCGGCAAGCCGGTGCTGCGGCAGCGACAATCGCTTGGCCATGGCTTGGAAGTAGGGAATCGTGGGAAGCCAAAGGAAGTCCGTGCGCTGTGAGACCGGCGTGAACAGACGATCGCGGATCGTGATGACCAGGTCTTTCGGAAGCTTGTCGTAGCGGACCAGAAGCTCGACCATTCCGAGCACGTCCTCGTAGTAGTCACGATGCACGTGTCCGTTCAGGTAATGCCTGTTCGGCATGAGGTTCGCGCTCGCCTCCTGCCACTGGCTCGCGCCCAGAACGACGACATCCGGCTTGCCTTCCAAGCGCTTCCATTGCTCTTCGCGCAGCTTCCTGATGTTGATATTGAGGTCGAACACTGCGTAGTGCTGGCCGCTTTCGAACGCCTCGGCGACCGTCTCCATGTAGTCGGATCGGTACATCTCCGGCGCGTATCTCCGGTTCGCCTCGATGATGGCGCCCACGGTCGCCAACGAGATCGCGAACGAGCAGGCAAGATAAAGCGACGAGCGGCGCGCGCCCGAAGATGCCTTGCGCCCGGCGTGTCCGTAGTCGCTCCTTGTCGGACGTTCGATAGTGTCCGCTGCCTGATCCACGTCTTCCCCGCCCTTGCTTCCGATGCCCCGGTCCGTGCCGGGATCGTTGGCCCCTTTATGGTCGAGCTTGAGTTAATCCCCGCCCACGACGACACCGAAAATCCAACCGACTTCGGCGAAAACATTTCATGATTAGGAATGCGTTACCCACCGAGAACGGTCGCCTCCGGAGTGGGTTGCGCATCGCTCGATGCCCTGCCATTGGTGGCAACCGGTGGCATCGAGAAACGCAGGACGAGCGGTGCAATGAAGACAGGGATCAGCGAGATGCCCGCATAGACCGCAAGATCCGGTCCGATCATTTCACCAACCAGCGCGAAACCGAGCCCGATATTCCTGAAGCCGGCGACGATCGAGGCCGTGAGAGCCTCGCGGTGCCCGAACCGATGCATGACGACGGTCGTCAATGCCATCATCAGGAAGCAGAGCATGGTCGCCAGTGCGAGTAGAACGGCCACGCGCGTGGGGTTTGCGTCCATCTTGTCTGATACTGCGCTCATCAGGCCGGTGCCGAAGATGAGCAGCGCGAGGATGGTTGCCCAACGAGCGAAGAAGCTGACTTTTCGTGTCGTCGTGTCGCTCAGCGACCTTGCGAACGGTCGATACACCGCAAGCAGCGCGAACGGTACTGCGAGGAACACGAGAGTCCTGTGAGCGTAGGCCTGCAAGTCGAGTTGGGCCTGGCCTCCGATGAAGATCGAAAGGAACAGGAACAGCGACACGGGCATGAAGAGCGTGGAGAGCACCATCGCCTGCAGGGCCTTCTCCCGGTCGAGACCAAGGATCTCGGCGAGCGCCGGCGAGGAGAAGAGCGATCCCGAGCACGCCGTCACGATTAACAGAAGAATAATCGAGTCCGGAAAACGGGCCACTATACCGGCCGCAATCACGATGCATGGCAGGACCACCTGCTGCCACGCGACGATCCTGATGACATCGTATTGGATAGAAATGAGTTGGGGCAATCGAAGTCGCGCGAACGGGACCAGCGAGAATACGATTACCAGAAAGAGCGCGGGCAGGGCCCAGGGCCTGAGGAAATCCGCGACCGCCGGTATGCCGAGGCCCACGAAAATCCCACTTGCCAGGACGAGAACGGCCAGCGTTCTCTCCTCACGAAAAACACTAACGAACTTCACACTCGCCCCCGTCAAGATACGCGCAACAGAAGTCGACATGGCGCCCCTTGCGAGACTGACCATGGCAGAACTTTCCTAAATCTGCCTGAACAGAGAAAATCAGAGCATTAATGATTTGAGAGGTGGGTATTACTCTTCACGATGCATTAGAGATGCATGGACCATAATGCGCGCGCCTTGAGTCGGGGGGAAGTCCAGTATGGAAACGGTTGCGCAAAACATCGTCACGTTGTTCGACGCGGGCGGGACGGGGCAGCAGGGCGATGCCTCGATGCGCATCGCCAGTCCGGACCTCGCGGCCCTTTTTGCCGGCGCCGACGTCGGTCTGGCCCTTTTCAGCTCGGACCTCGAGTTGCTGGCCTGCAATTCCCTATATCAGGCGTTGTGCGGCTATCAACCGGGTGAAGCTGTTTCCGGCGCCAATTTGCGGCATTTGATGCGCTTGACGCTCGAGCGGCAGGGCTCGAGCCACGCAGCCATCGACCGCACGATTGAAAGTGCAATCCAGCGCTTGACGCCCGGTTCGGGGGTCACCTTTCGATACTCCGCTCCCTCGGGCAACACCGTCGAGGTGCGGCGCCAGCGCCTCGAAAGCGGCACCGTGGTCGAGACCGTGCGTAAGGTCGAGGCCGTGGCCCAGACAGACCTCAACACGCAGTTCGCCCAGATCGCCGAGGCCGCGCGCACGCGCATGATGCACGCCCTCGATGTCATGGCCGACGGCTTCGCCCTTTACGACGCCCAGGATCGCCTGCTCGTCTATAATCGCAAGTACGTCGACATGAAGCCGCTGATTGCGGACCTGATCGTGCCAGGCGCCTCGTTCCAGGAGATGATGACCGAGGGCGTGCGTCGCGGAATGTACGTGCTGAACGGCATGTCTCCCGAGGCCTACATCGCGCTCCGTTTTCGCCAGCGTCGCAATCCGACCGGACCTTACGAGACGCAGCTTTCCGACGGGCGCTGGATCCTCGTCAACGAGAAGCGCACTGCCGACGGAGGAACGGTCGGCATCCGGTCCGACATCACCGAGATGAAGCATCGCGAGTTCGATCTTCTGCGCATCTCGCAGCAACTTCACGCCAAGAACCGTCACTTCGACGCGGCCCTGAACAACATGATCCAGGGCCTGTGCATGTTCGACAAGGATCAGCGGCTGATCGTCTGCAATCGGCGCTATCTCGACATGTACGGCTTTTCGCCAGACATCGTGAAGCCGGGAATCCTGCTTCGCGACATCATGAAGTACTCGGTCAGTCTCGGGAACTACACCGAGGAGGAGGGGCAGCGCGCCCTCGCCGAGCGGCCCGATCCCAACCGGCTCAACAAGCGGACGACAATCAAGCAGCACCTGCGTGACGGACGTGTCATCGCCGTGATGAATGAGCCGCTTCCCGAGGGAGGCTCGATCGCGACCTATCAGGACATCACCGAGCTTGAGATCAGCCAGCGCCGCATGCGCGAGTACACCTTGAAGCTCGAGCGGTCGAACAGCGAGCTCCAGGAATTCGCCTATGTTGCGAGCCATGATCTTCAGGAGCCCCTGCGCAAGATCGAGGCCTTTGGTGACCGTCTGAATCGGCGCTATGCGGAGCTGCTGCCCGACGAGGGCAAAATGTTCATCGAGCGCATGCAGGACGCCGCTGGCCGCATGCGCCGCCTGATCAATGATCTGTTGAGCTATTCTCGCGTCTCGTCGAAGAGCCGTCCCCTGGTCCCGGTCGACCTCGACAAGGTGCTTGCCGAGGTGCTGTCCGATCTCCAGGTTCGCATAGACGAAACTGAAGGCGAGATCGTCTCGGACAAGCTCGGCACCATCGATGCCGACCCGACTCTCATGCGGCAGCTCTTGCAGAACCTCCTCGCCAATGCGCTCAAGTTCCGCAAGGCCGACGTGAAGCCCGTGATCCGTATCGCGACGACAGAGGGCGAGCCGGTCTCGATCGGGACGCGTATCGTTCCCTCGATCGTGCTCACGATTGCCGACAATGGCATCGGCTTTGACAACACCTACAAGGAGCAGATCTTCAAGATCTTCCAGCGCCTCCACGGGCGCCTCGAGTATGAAGGCACCGGCGTCGGGTTGGCCACCTGTCGCAAGATCGTCGAGCGCCACCTGGGCACGATCGATGCGAGCGGCGTTCCGGGCGAGGGAGCGACGTTCACCATCGTCCTGCCGGTGAAGCACGACCAGCCGCAGACCGGCGAGAAGACCCGCGTCGAGTGATCTGGCGGCGATTGCGCTCGCTCAGTCGGCGAACGGGTCGCGCATCAGGATCGTGTCGTTCCGCTCGGGACTGGTCGAGAGCAGCGTTACCGGGCACTCGATCAGTTCCTCGATCCGCTTCACGTACTTTATGGCCTGTGCCGGGAGGTCGGCCCAGCTGCGCTTGCCCGCCGTCGAGGCATTCCACCCCTCGAGCGTCTCGTAGATCGGTTTGACGCGTGCCTGCTGGTTCATGCCGGCGGGCAGTCTCTCGATGCGCTCACCGTCGAGGTCGTAGGCGACGCAGATCTTGATCTCCGGGAGCGGATCCAGGATGTCGAGCTTGGTCAGCGCGATACCATCGATCCCCGATACTTTCACGACTTGCCTGACGAGCACGGCGTCGAACCAGCCGCAGCGCCGCGCGCGCCCCGTGTTCGTCCCGAATTCGCGGCCACGCTCGCCGAGGAGGCGCGCGGTCGCGTCGGGCTGTCCCTGCTCGTCGAGCAACTCGGTCGGAAATGGCCCCGATCCGACCCGCGTCGTGTAGGCCTTTGCGAGGCCGAGAATTGTGCCGATCGCGCGAGGACCGATGCCCGACCCGGCAGCGGCTTGTGCCGCGACCGTGTTCGACGATGTCACGAATGGATATGTGCCGTGATCGACGTCGAGCAGAGCGCCCTGGGCCCCCTCGAAAAGGATGCGCTTCCCTGCCCGCCGCGCCTGGTCGAGCAGCTCCCACGTGCAGTCGATGTAGGGGGCGATCTTGGACGCGATCGCCGTCAGGTCCGCTATCAGTGCATCCTTCGAGATGAGAGGCTGGCCGAGGCCGCTGCGAAGGACGTTGTGATGCACGAGCAGGCGATCCACCTTTGGCCCGAGGTTCTCCGGTTTGCGCAAGTCTTGCGCCCGGATAGCGCGCCGGCCGACCTTGTCCTCGTAGGCAGGCCCGATACCACGGCCGGTCGTGCCGATCTTCTGCCCGCCAGCCGAGGCTTCGCGCAACTGGTCGAGTTCGCGGTGAAGCGGCAGGATCAGAGTGGCATTCTCGGCGAGCTTGAGATTGTCAGGCGTCACCTCGACGCCCTGCTCGCGGATCGCATCGATTTCGCTCGCCAGATGCCAGGGATCGACCACCACGCCGTTCCCGATAATGGAAAGCTTGCCGCCTCTCACGATGCCCGAGGGCAAGAGCGCGAGCTTATAGGTCACCCCGTCGATGACCAGAGTGTGGCCGGCATTGTGCCCGCCCTGGAAGCGGACGACGATGTCCGCACGCTCCGAAAGCCAGTCGACGATCTTGCCCTTGCCTTCGTCGCCCCATTGGGCGCCGACCACCACCACGTTCGCCATCGGATCCTCGCTTGCCGGGCGCGCCGCCGCTCACCTTGCCGTCGGCTGCTGGTTCGGCCGGGCTCCC
The DNA here is from genome assembly GCA_041397805.1 of Hyphomicrobiaceae bacterium. Taxonomy (GTDB): domain Bacteria; phylum Pseudomonadota; class Alphaproteobacteria; order Rhizobiales; family Hyphomicrobiaceae. The sequence goes on along the minus strand of JAWKWD010000011.1, from coordinate 12,247 downwards.
CGGCCGAACGCGAAAAGGGCCCCGGCACGAGGCCAGAGCCCTTTTCTCACGTTTATAGCTATATTTGCTGGCCGGGCAAGCAGACCCGGAGGCTGTCGATCGGCGCGCAGGCGCGGCCCCCCAAATGCGTCTGATTTCATTTCGCGTTACCTTGCGTCGCGGCGCCTGCCTGCATCGCCGCGGATCGCGCGCGCCTTCGTATTGTCGCTGGACAGTCCGGAACGGGGCACCTATAACCACGCCCGCTTCGCCTGTCGGTCTTGCCGACCGGCCGACGCCCAGGTAGCTCAGTTGGTAGAGCATGCGACTGAAAATCGCAGTGTCGGTGGTTCGATTCCGCCCCTGGGCACCATTCGATTCGGCGCCGTCTGAATGACGGTCAATCGGCTTGGCCGCCTGGCCCCTCGACGGTTGCGCCGCACCAGATTTTGGGTTGTGCGCAGGGCGAAATGCGCGTCGATGCAGGCCCGCCGCCTTCGTTAACGAATATGGTCGACTGGGATCGGGAGCTGCCCGCGGGACGTGGGCCAGGGCCGCGCCATGGGTGCTCGCATCCTCTGTGCACAACGAATTCAGCAGCCTCGGTTCCTGGGGGGCGAGGGCGGATGCGAAACGCGTCCCGTTGAGGCACGCACCGTCGACCTGCCCTACTTGCTCGAGCACGACGGTGCCCCTCTTACATCAAGTGCGGTGGGGCCGATCACGAAGTCGTCGAGCAGCTTGTGAAGCTCGACCCGAAACAGCGCACTGCTTTGGTTTCGGTTGAGGGAAACGCGATCGAATGGCTTGGCGCACTGGCCGTCGCCGGTTACGACAAGTTCCAGATGTTCAATCAGTCCAAGATGCGCCGCGGAATGTGGCCGCGGCCCGAGTACGAGATCGAGGACGAGCCGAAGACCTTGGCTCTCGGCGGCCAAGCCAGCGGCCCTTGCGGCTTCGATCTGCCGATGGAGAGATGGGGCTCGGTCCACGAGGCCGCATCCCTCTGGATGCGCATTTTACCGCGCTGCAGCTTGCGGAGCCCGACATGACGCTCGATACCTGGTTCGACTTCCACGCGACGACGAACGGCCAGCTTGAAGGCACGAGCATCTCATGACCAACGTCGTCGTCTGCCTGGTCGGCACCCGTCCCGAATGCGTCAAGATGGCCCCCGTGATTTCCGCCCTGCGGGCCCGCGGCGACATGGAAGTGCGTGTTGTCGGAACCGGGCAGCATCGCGAGTTGACCCGGCAGACTCTTTCGATTTTCGGCATTGAGCTGGACATCGACCTCGAGGTGATGCGCCCCGACCAGTCGCTTGCCGGCCTGACGGCCCGCATCTTCGAGCGCCTCGATCCGGTGCTCGAGCGCGAGAGACCGCGGCTGGTGCTGGCCCAGGGCGATACCACGTCGGTCATGGTCGCAGCCCTGGCCAGCTTCTATCGCGCTATTCCTTTCGGTCACGTCGAGGCCGGACTGCGCACCCATAGCTTGCGAAACCCGTTCCCTGAGGAACTTAATCGCGTCATCGCTGGCCGCGTCGCGGATCTGCACTTCGCTCCGACCGCGCAAGCTCGGCAGAACCTGCTGGATGAAAAAATTCCGGACGCGATCATCCACGTCACCGGCAATACGGTCATCGATGCGCTGCTCGATGTCACGTCGCGCAATCTCGTTTGCGATTACCCGCGGACAAAGGGGCGCAAGCTCGTTCTCGTCACCGCGCACCGTCGCGAGAATTTCGGTGCACCTATGCAGCGTATCTGTGAAGCGCTGCGACGACTGCATGATCGCCTTCCCGATGCCGAGTTTGTCTACCCGGTGCATCCCAATCCGAACGTCCGCAAGACGGTGGAGCCGGCCTTGTCGGGACTCGAGCGCTTTCACCTGATCGATCCGGTTGACTATGAGGCGATGGCCGGGCTGTTGAAGTCTGCCTACATCGTATTGACGGACTCGGGCGGCATACAGGAGGAGGCGCCGGCTCTCGGCAAGCCAGTCCTCGTGCTCCGCGAGGAGACGGAACGGCCCGAGGCCATTGCTGCCGGCGTGGCTCAATTGGTCGGCACCCAGACGGATCATATCGTGGAGACCGTCTCTGGCATCTATCTGGACGAGGCCTCCTACGGACGCATGGCGCGCGGAGTTTCGCCCTACGGCGACGGGAAGGCGGCTGGCCGCATTGCGACGCTATGTGCTGGGCTTCTCGGGCAAAGGCGAGCCGGGACCAAGGCTGGGAAGTAGGGGGAGGCGCCGCAGGCGCCAGGCGTTGAACGCCGAGGTCGATCTCAAGCTTTCCAAGATCTATTCCTTCGAGTTCAAGCTCGTTCTCGATGCTACCTCGAGTCTGGAGCACGAGCTGGGCGAGACGGAGCGGGGCAACCGAAGGCGCAGTGCACCCGCCGCCCGCCCGCCGCGCCAAGGCCTTTCACTCCGTGCCGCGAGGAAACGTGCCGCCAGCTTGCCGGCACCAGCAATTCGCGATAAGCCGACGCTCGGCAAAGCGCCGCCCCCCTGACGATCCCTTCCGAGCGGCGCCTGTTCAGAGATCCTGCGCATCCGACGGAGAAGACCCTCATGGCACGCACCAAGATCGCCCTAGTGGGCGCCGGTATGATCGGCGGCACGCTCGCCCACCTCGTGGGCCTGAAGGAGCTCGGCGACGTGGTGCTGTTCGACATCGCCGAAGGCGTGCCGGCCGGTAAGGCGCTCGACATCATGCAGGGCGGCGCGGTCGAAGGCTTCGATTCGGCCATGAAGGGTACCAGCGCCTACGCCGACATCGAGGGCGCAGACGTCGTGATCGTGACCGCTGGCGTCCCGCGCAAGCCGGGCATGAGCCGCGACGATCTTCTGGGGATCAACCTCAAGGTGATGGAGCAGGTCGGCGCGGGCATCAAGAAGTACGCCCCCGATGCCTTCGTCATCTGCATCACCAACCCGCTCGACGCCATGGTATGGGCCCTTCAGAAGGCCTGCGGCCTGCCGAAGAACAAGGTCATCGGCATGGCCGGCGTGCTCGACACTGGCCGCTTCCGTTACTTCCTGGCCGAGGAAATGAAGGTCTCGGTCGAGGACGTGTCGGCGTTCGTCTTGGGCGGTCACGGCGACGATATGGTGCCGCTGGCGCGCTACTCGTCGGTCGGCGGCGTGCCGCTCCCTGACCTCGTCAAGATGAAGTGGATCTCGCAGGACAAGCTCGACCAGATCGTCGACCGCACCAGGAAGGGCGGCGGCGAGATCGTGAGCCTCCTGAAGACGGGCTCGGCCTTCTATGCACCGGCGTCTTCGGCGATCCAGATGGCGGAAAGCTACCTGAAGGACAAGCGCCGCATCCTGCCCTGCGCCGCCTACCTCAATGGCGAATACGGCGTGAAGGGGATGTATGTCGGCGTTCCCGTGGTCATCGGCGCCAACGGCGTCGAGCGCATCGTCGAGATCGACCTCAACTCGGCCGAGCGGCAGATGTTCATGAAGTCGGTCGAGAGCGTGAAAGGCCTGATCGACGCCTGCAACAACATTGCGCCGCACCTGGGTGCGTGAGGCCTCCTCGCGTCGAGGCGAGCGTTCATTCGAATGGGCCGCATCCGGGATGCGGCCCATTTTTCGTCAGCAGGCGGGGCCTGAAAGCGCCGGCCAATGGGAGTACTGAGGCGGTGGCGAGCTCCACCACTGCTGGCGCGCGCTTCTGCCCGAATAGCCGATCGGAATGCTGACGGTCATGATGCGCGGGGAGCCATCGGCCCGGCTCGCCCTGAGTTGGCACATCTGGAAAGCTCTCGGTGGCAGCGTCGGATCGACCGTGTCGCTGCGGCTCGTTTCGACTTTCCAGCCTGCGGCCTCCAGCTTGCCCACGAAGTCGCGGACCGCTGTCGTCGCCTCGCCCTTGAAGTTGAGCGTGCCGAAGCCCGTTTCGGGCGCCGGCGGAGTGGCGGCGAACCACGCCTCGACAGTGAGCTTGGCCCCGTCCGGGGTCAGCGCCCAGTCCGGCCAATGAGATTTTGGCCCCAGCAGGGCGTGCTGCACCCGGCCGTCGGCCTCGACATAGGTGGCCGGCGCGGCCGAGAAGGCAGACTGGACGAGCCACCAGAAGATGGGGTTGGCGACGACGACAGGGGCCAATAGAACGAGGGCAACGAGGAACCAGCGCATGATCGCCACGCAATACTGAACGGAGGACCGTCGAGAGCTTAGGCAAGAACGGTTGAAATCTCGTTGGCGGCTTCCGTTCGCCCGCAAGAAGCCGGTAGAAGGACCAGTATGGCCGGGTTGGTTTGCACGGCAACTCGTCGCCTGGGCGTCAATATCGGTTAAACCGCGCCGCATATCATGAAATTGAGCGGTGCTCTACCGCGCGGCGGCTTGATCTCCATCAGCAGATGACGCACAAGCGCCCTCAGCACGCCCATCACGAAATCAGCAAAGTGGCGGTGACCCATGAACATCCACGAGTACCAGGCGAAGGACCTCTATCGCCAGTACGGCATCGCCACCGGAGAGGGCTTCCCGGCTTTCACCGTCGTCGAGGCGGTGGAGGCTGCAAAGAAGCTCCCAGGCCCCGTCTGGGTGGTCAAGGCGCAGATCCATGCCGGCGGTCGCGGCAAGGGGAAGTTCAACGAGGCCGAGGCAGGCAAGGGCGGTGGCGTGCGCCTCGCCAAATCGATCGACGAGGTCAAGGCCTTCGCCAGTCAGATGCTCGGCAACACGCTTGTCACCCTTCAGACGGGTGCCGCCGGCAAGCAGGTGAACCGGCTCTACATCGAGAACGGCTCCGCCATCGATCGCGAGCTCTACCTCTCCATGCTTGTTGATCGCGCCACCGGGCGCGTCGCCTTCATCGCCTCGACCGAGGGCGGCATGAACATCGAGGAGGTCGCTCACGATACGCCTGACAAGATCCTGACCTTCTCGATCGATCCCGCCACTGGCTACTCGCCGTTTTACGGTCGCAAGCTGGCGCTTGCGCTGGGTCTCGAAGGCGATCTCGCGAACCAGATGGTGCGGATGGCGGCGAACCTCTATCGCCTGTTCGTCGAAAAGGACATGAGCCTCCTCGAGATCAATCCTCTGGTCGTCACGAAAGACGCGAAGCTTGTCGCCCTCGACGGCAAGATGAACTTCGACTCGAACGCTCTCTTCCGCCACAAGGAGATCGTCGACCTGCGCGACCTGACCGAGGAGGACCCGGCCGAGATCGAAGCTTCGAAGTACGATCTCGCCTACGTCAAGCTCGACGGCACCATCGGCTGCCTCGTCAACGGCGCCGGTCTCGCCATGTCGACCATGGACATCATCAAGCTCTATGGCCTCGAGCCGGCGAACTTCCTCGATGTCGGCGGCTCTGCCTCGAAAGAGAAGGTGACCGCGGCGTTCAAGATCATCCTGAACGACCCCAATGTGAACGGCATTCTGGTGAACATCTTCGGCGGCATCATGCGCTGCGATATCATTGCGGAGGGCGTGGTCGCTGCGGCGCGGGAGCTTGGTGTGAAGGTGCCGCTGGTCGTGCGCCTCGAAGGCACCAACGTCGAGCTCGGCAAGGAGATCATGGCCGCCTCGGGCCTCAAGATCGTCGCCGCCGACGACCTCGAGGACGCCGCTCAGAAGATCACCGCCGAAGTGAAGAAGGCAGCCTGATCATGGCAATTCTCGTCGACAAGAGCACCAAGGTCATCTGCCAGGGCATCACCGGCTCTCAGGGCACCTATCACACGTCCGCCGCACTCGCCTACGGCACCCAGGTCGTCGGCGGTGTCACACCCGGCAAGGGCGGAACGAGGCACTCCGATCCTGCGCTCGCAGGCCTTCCGATCTTCAACAGCGTGGCCGAGGCCAAGGCCAAGACGGGCTGCACGGCAACGTCGATCTACGTGCCGCCGGCCTATGCCGCCGACGCCATCCTCGAGGCCATCGACGCCGAGATCCCCCTTATCGTGTGCATCACCGAGGGCATCCCGGTCATGGATATGATCAAGGTGAAGCGGGCTCTCACCGGCTCATGGTCCCGCCTCATCGGCCCGAACTGCCCGGGTGTGCTCACTACGGGGGCCTGCAAGATCGGCATCATGCCTGGCAACATCTTCAAGCCCGGCCGCATCGGTATTCTGTCCCGGTCGGGCACGCTCACCTACGAGGCCGTCAAGCAGACTTCGGACGTCGGCCTCGGCCAGTCCTCCGCCGTCGGCATCGGTGGCGACCCGGTGAAGGGCACCGAGTTCATTGACGTCCTCGACATGTTCCTCGCCGATCCCGACACCGACGCCATCGTTATGATCGGCGAGATCGGCGGCTCGGCCGAGGAGGACGCCTGTGAATTCTTGAAGCGCGAGCGCGCTCGCGGCCGATCGAAGCCCATGGTCGGGTTCATCGCGGGCGCTGCCGCCCCTCCCGGCCGCCGCATGGGTCACGCCGGCGCCATCATCTCTGGCGGTAAAGGCAAGGCGGAGGACAAGTTCGAGGCCATGAAGTCCGCCGGCATTCATATCTCCTATTCGCCCGCCGGTCTTGGCAAGACCATGCTCGAGGCGCTGAAGGGGTGAGCTGACAACGGCGAGGGAAGGTGCCGACGTCCCGACCATGGCGGTAGGCCGGTCGGGACGAGTTTGCTTCCGGGCGATTGGCGAGTGGCTATTCAGAAAGTCAGCTCGCCAGTGAAGTTTTGCAACGTGATCGAGCCGATGAAGAGATCGCTCGTGATCACGGTGTCGCCGCCGATCACGGCAGTGTGCACGTGGGCTGCGTACGTTTGGGTATCCAGGGTGTAGAAGACCAGGCTGTCGGTCGGGCCAAAGTCAAGGATGACATCGTTTCCGAAGTCCGCCATGAACTCGCCCGTTTGCATGTCGTACCAGAATGTGTCGGGCCCACCGTTGCCGCGCAACGTGTCATTTCCGGCACCGCCCTCGAGAGTATCGGCAAAGCTGCTGCCAATGAGTGTGTCCGCGAAGTTGCTGCCAGAGACCCCTTCGATGCCTGTGTAGCGGTCGCCGGCTGCGAAGCCGCCTGACCCGATACCGGTCGACAGGTTGACCGTTACACCCGCGTTGGAGCTAAAGTAGCTCACCACGTCGATGCCGCCGATGTTGCTGCCTCCGTCGATCTGTTCGGCACGGATGCCCGCGAAAATCTGGTCGAGGCCTTCGCCGCCGCTCAACGTTTCCATCCCGAGCGTGCTTTCGCCAATCGCGAACGACTGCTGGCCGAAGATGATGTCGTTGCCTTTGCCGCCGTCCAGCTTGTCCACGCCCACACCCCCCTCCAGGGTGTCCTCACCGTCGCCGCCGAAGAGGGTGTCGTTACCGCCACCGCCCGAAAGACTGTCGTTGCCGAAGCCGCCGGACAGGATGTTGGCGCGATGGTTACCCCGCAACGTGTCATCGAACCTGGAGCCGAGCAGGCCCTCGATGCTGCTGTAGGAGTCCTGTGCGGCGTCACCCGTGTTGTTCGACGGAGCGCCGAGATCCGCGGTGACCCCCGATTTTGCCGTATGATAGGAGGCGTAGTCGAATCCACCGCCGCCCTCGAGATCATCGCCTCCACCGCCGCCGGCGAGGACGTCGTTGCCGCGGCCGCCGACCAGCCGGTTGGCCGCCGCGTCGCCGGTTATGTAGTCGTTGGAGATGCGTGTTGCGTTGTGTTCTCCGATGAAACCTCCTGACACGTCGTTAGCGTCGTATGTGTCTTGCAGACCGAAATTGAGGACTGCGTTGGAGTGTCCGCCGAGGGCGAGATTCAAAGCGGCCTTGCTGAGATCTGACATCGGATGGTTTCCTGTTCCTGGTGTCATGACGGCCCCGTCGGGCTCATGGCAGCAAAGTGCCGGAAGGACCTGTTTTCGTCAGTGATCTGCGGCACAAGGCGCCCATGCCCACAAGTCGAGCCGCTTGGAAGCAGCCAGCGGCCGAGAGCGATGTTATCTGGCGTCGGCTGGACAGCCGGCGATCCTCGCCGGGTCGGCTCTTCCGAAATCCTTGCCTTCCCCTGCCCCTGGGGCTATCGAGCGCGCCGGCACAACTCACGCTCAAGCCCGAGGGAACCCCATGGAAAAGCCTGACTTCGAGGTCCTGCACGAGCTCGTCGCGCCCGCCAAGGCGGCGCTGACGAAGGAGACTTGGGACTACCTGATGGGCGCCGGCGAAACCGAGACGACCTTCGACAGGAACCGGCTCGCAATCGACAGCCTCGCGTTTCGCCCTCGCGTCCTGCGCAACGTGGCGAACGTCTCGGCCCGCACGAGCTTCCTCGGCCACGATCTGCGCCTGCCGGTTATTCTGGCCCCGGTCGGCTCCCTGCAGGATTTGCACAAGGATGGCGTGCTTGGACCGAGCCGCGCCGCGCGTGAGTTCGGTGTTCTCCACATGCTGAGCTCGGTTGCCAAGCCCGGTCTCGAGGACGTGGCGAAAGAGGTTCCGGACTACCCGAAGCTCTTCCAGCTCTACGTGCGCGGCGACGCCGGGTGGGTTGATGAGCGAATTGCCACCGCAGTCCAGTGCGGCTATGCCGGCATCGCGCTCACCGTAGACCTCGACTATTACGGCCGCCGCGAGCGCGACCTAGCAAAGCGCTACAAGCCGACCGCGCGGCGAGCCTCCGGAGGCTCCGGTCACGGAGATCCTTTCCAGGCCGCGTTCTCCTGGGACGACATCAAGCGCATCCGCAAGAACACCAAGCTGCCGCTGTTCCTGAAGGGCATCGCCACGGCCGAGGATGCCCGCATCGCCGTCGATCATGGCATCGAGGTCGTCTACGTCTCGAACCATGGTGGGCGCCAGCTTGACCATGGCCTCGGCGGCATAGAGGTGCTGCCCGAGGTCGTCGACGCCCTGAAGGGCTCGGCCAAGGTCGTTGTAGACGGCGGCTTCTATCGTGGCACGGATATCGTCAAGGCCTTGATCCTCGGCGCCGACGCCGTAGGCCTTGGCCGCTTGCAGGGCTTGGCACTCGCGGCGGGCGGCCAAGCGGGCGTCGTGCGCATGCTCGAAATCCTGGAGACCGAGATCATCAGCGTTCTGGGCCTGCTTGGCGTGACGAGCTTCGCCGAGCTCGATCGTACTTACCTTGCCAAGGCGACGCCGATCATGCGGCCGGGCCCGTTTCCGGCGTTCCCTCTCTTGAAGGAAGGCTATTGACGATCCGAGGGTTGAGGCCGAGGTCGGCGGTGTGGCCGACCTCAGCCCTTCCCGAACTGGTTCGGTTCGTAGATGCCTTTCCCGTCGACGATCTGAGCCAGCACCAGGTCGGCCGTCCAGGTGGTGAACACGGTGGCCGTCTCGGGTGCGGGCCCCGAGCCCCGGTCCGAGTTGCCATGCGTGATGACGAACTCGTGCCCGCTCGTGCCGACCAGCTCGAGCCGGTAGTAGCGCGTCCGGTTGCCGACATCCTCTGGCCTCCAGATCAGCCAGCTCAGATCATTGGGAGTGATCTCCTCGCTGGCGAGATGCTCCGCCCGCGGGTTGATCGTGAGCCGAAAGCCCCATCCCGCCGGCAGGTGGTCGCGCAACAGGTCGGCCACGTTCTGCTTGGTCTCGTCGATGAGGGCTGACGGCATGGTCGCCTCACGTCACCGGCACTTTGGCGGTGGTGGCGCGAAGCCGCGCGAGCCTGCCCCGATCGGCATGTCGCCCCCTACCGCACGCGCTCGAGCTTTTGCAGGGAGCGCAGCGGCCGCGGCATCTCCTGGCCCGGGAAGCTCGTCGGCCAGTTGGTATAGGCCACCTCGCCGACGTAGATGTCGCCGCGCGAGTCGATTGCGAGACCGTGCGGCGACATGAATTGCCCAACGGCCGTGCCCGGTCCTTCCGTGCCACCCAGACGCGAGATCAGCTGGCCCTCGTTGTCCACGATCGAGAGGCGTGGACCGAGATTCCGGTACTTCAGGTTCACCGGCATGCCGGGGCCGAGCTCTCCGACGAAGAACGTGGGCTTCGTCGTGCCTTTCCCGCACGAGCAGTAGAGCGCGCTCGGCCGGTGAAGATTTTTCCACTCCGTCTCGTAGCGGCCCTCGCCGTCGAACACCTGCACGCGATGGTTTTCGCGGTCGGCGACGTAGACCCACCCGTCCTTGTCGGTGACGATGTTGTGCACCAGATTGAACTCGCCCGGCCCAGTGCCGGTCTGGCCCCACGTCTTGATCAGCTTCCCGTCCGGCGAGAACTTGTGCACGCACGAGTTTCCGTACCCGTCCGAGACGTAGATTTCGCCCTTCGGCGACAGGGCCGTGTGCGTGCACCGGTGGAACGGCTCGTTCGACATGAAGGGCGCCGGGCGTCCTGGCACACCCATCGTCAGGAGCACTTTGCCTTCCGTCGTGCACTTGCGCACGCTGTGATCGCCGTCATCCGTGCAATAGAGGATGTCGTCCTCGTCGATGTGAAGCCCGTGCGGCCGTTTGAAGACGCCCTCGCCCCAGCTCCTGAGGAAATTCCCTTCGCGGTCGAACACGATCATCGGGTGCTCGCCGCGATTGAACACGTAGACACGGTCCTTGGAATCGACCCCGACCGCCGCGCAATCCATGAACTCCCAGCCGTCGGGCAGCTTCGCCCAGTTCTCGACGACGCGGTAGCGATGCTCGCCCGTCCCCAGGATGACCGACATTTGGACCTCCTCCGATAGCTCTGATTGGGCGCTTAGGTGGTGGGATACCCGCCCGGCGGCTTTCGAGGCGATGATGCGCTTTCGTATCGGTCTCGCCAAGAGGGAGCGCCCTTGCCGTGCCGGGCCCTGCGTCCAGACGGCTGGTCAAAGCGCCTTGGCGGTGCAAGCATGTCAACTCGACACCGCAGGATACTCAGTCGACCGAATGACGAGCCCCGCCGAAAACCCTGAGCTCACCCCCTTTCGACGGGGGGCGATCCTGGTGTCGAACATGTTCACGGTGACGCTCTATTTCACCACCATCCTGGTCGTCTCGACCGTCTTGCCCCAGATCCAGGGCGCCATGTCGGCAACGCCCGACGAGGTCTCGTGGATCGTCACCTTCAATATCCTTGCCATCGCCATCGCGACGCCGATGACCGGCTGGCTCGTCGCCCGCTTCGGACGACGCAACACCATGTGCTCGTGCGTGGCGGGCTTCGTCTTCTCGACGCTGATGTGCGGGCTCTCGCCGTCCCTCGACAGCCTGATCTTCTGGCGCATCGTCCAGGGCGCCATTGGCGCGCCTACCGTCCCGCTGGCCCAGTCGATCCTCCTCGACATCTATCCCAAAGAGCGTCACCGCTTCGTCATGGGGATCAACGGCATGGGCACCATCCTGGGGCCCATCATCGGCCCCGCGCTCGCGGGTCAGCTCGCCGAGGATCTGGGCTGGCGCTGGGCGTTCTTCATGCTCGTGCCGGTGAGCCTCGTCTCCTTCACTGGACTTTTCCTGTTGTTGCCCCGGGACCGTCAGACGGCAGGGGCGCGGTTGGACTGGATCGGCTTCCTCTCGCTCTCGACCGCCATCGGTTGCCTTCAGTATGTCCTGTCGCGGGGGCCGCGCCTCGACTGGTTCGAATCCCAAGAACTGGTTGTTGCGGCTTGTGTTGGCGTGCTGGCGTTTTGGATCTTCCTTACGCATAGCCTCACTGCCCGCGAGAAGCCCTTCCTCGATCTGCGTCTCCTGCTCAATCGCAATCTCGTTCTTGGCTATGTCGTCGTGTCGGTCTTCGGCATGCTGGCCTTCACGCCAATGGTTGTTCTGCCGACCCTTTTGCGTCAGCACGCGGGCTACCCCGACGCACTGGTTGGTTGGGTTATCGGTAGTCGCGGCATCGGCGGGCTGATCGGATTCTTCGCGGCCATGTGGATCGAGCGCATCGATCCGAGGGTCTCGATGGCGACGGGCTTCTTGCTTCTCGCCGTCTGCGGCTTCTGGCTGACCTACATCAACCTCGACGTGACGCCCCTTGAACTGGCCCTCAACGGCATCGTGCAAGGCATGTGCATCGGCATCGTCTTCGTGCCTTTGTCCATCATCACGTTTTCGGACCTCGACCCGAAGCTGAGGCCTGAGGCACTGGGCATCTTCCATCTTTTGCGCAACATCGCTTCGAGCCTGTTCATCTCGATCACCATCGCCGAGATCGTCGCCTCGACCGGCGCCAACTATTCCCGTCTGGTCGAGGCCATAAACCCGTTCAATCCGGCGCTCGGCTTGCCATGGGTCATGGGGGCCTGGGATGCCGGCTCGCCACAGGGCTTGGCGCGCATCGGCCGCGAGATCACGCGGCAGGCCTCGCTCATTGCCTACATCAATGCCTTCGGACTTTTCACCATCGTGGCG